>JAURJT010000002.1 GCA_030832095.1 Gammaproteobacteria bacterium
AATCGATGCGATTCGTAATTACAAGTAATTGCAGCAAACTCGTAGCTGATTAAAAATAAATTCAAGCGCGGCACACCAGTGGCGCGCTTGTTTTTTTTAGAAGAACAAGATGAAAAATATTCTGCTTGCTGTTGAAAGCGTCACGACTCGGTTCTCGTTGTTTATTGCCTGCCTGATGATGGCTATTGCGGCAACTCTGGGTGTGTTTCAAGTCGTGATGCGGTTCATATTAGAAATCCCCGCTGAATGGACTGAAGTGTTGATTCGCTTTAGTTTGGTGTGGATGGTGTTTATGGGTATCCCTTATGCGTTTAGGGTGGGGGCAATGGTAAGCGTTGACGTGCTGTATCGAATGGTGGGCGCGCGTGGCAAGCGGTTTTTTGATTTTGTGACGAGCGTGGCTGCGTTAACTCTTGTCGCCGTCATTATTTGGTGGGGATGGGATTACTCTAATCGTGGGCGAGTGCAGACCGTCATTGGTCTTGAATCCATTTCGATGTTTTGGGCGTATGTAGCTTTGCCGGTCGGAGGGCTGTTCTGTGTACCGGCGATCCTTGCAAACTTCTTTGACCCACAACGTAATGAATTGGAGAATGCGCAATGAGCTTGACCATGCTAATTACGATGTTGCTGTGTTTTCTACTCACAGTCTCTGTGGCCGTCTCAATTGGCTTGGCCGCGATTCTGGGGATACAAATTGGCAACGTCAATATGCTCGTCGCAGTCAAAGAGATGTTCAACTCGTTGAACAAATTTCCGTTGGCGGCGATTCCGTTTTTTATTCTGGCTGGCAACTTAATGGAGACGGGTGGCATCTCTCGTCGCCTAGTTGAGTTTGCCAAGAGTATTGTGGGTGGTGTGCAAGGTGGCTTGCCCATGACTTGCGTGCTGACCTGCATGATTTTTGCGGCCGTGTCAGGCTCAAGCGTGGCAACGACCTTTGCAATTGGCGCCATCTTGATCCCTGCACTGGTTAAACATGGCTACCCGCCTAATTACGCCGCAGCGCTGCAGGCAACCAGTGCAGAGCTTGGGGTGATTATCCCGCCTTCGATCCCAATGATTTTGTACGGTGTCGCTGCTGAAGTATCAATTGGCGAGTTGTTTATCGCTGGTTTTGGCCCTGGCATTTTTATCGGCGTCTCTTTGATGCTGTTTGTGCATATTTACTGCCGCTTTAAAGGTTGGGGCAAAAACGACGGTGTGGGCCGTTTGACTTTCGGACGTGCCACCATCGAGGCGGCTTGGGCGCTGTTGATGCCAGTCATTATTTTAGGTGGCATCTACGGGGGCGTGTTTACGCCAACAGAAGCGTCTGCGGTTGCCGTGTTCTACGCCTTGCTCGTGGGTATGGTGATGTATGGCGAAATCAAATTTCGCGATATCATGCCCATCCTTAAAAAGTCGGTTGTATCCAGCGCAGTGATTATGTTCATTATCGCGAACGCTGGCTTATTCGCCTTCTTACTAACACGTGCAGGCGTGCCCGATGCCATCGGTCGCTGGCTTGAAGCCGTCTTGCAATCACCTGCGATGTTCTTACTGGGTGTCAATGCAGCGCTGTTTATCATCGGGATGTTTATCGAGACCGGTGCCGCGATTATCGTTCTGGCTCCGATCTTGGCACCCGTTGCGATGCACTTCGGTATCGACCCCGTGCACTTTGGTTTGGTGATGGTGGTGAACTTGGCGTTAGGCATGATCACCCCACCTTTTGGCGTGAACCTGTTTGCCGCGTGTACGGTGGCCAAACTATCACTCGATCAAGTCATCAGCCGACTATGGCCGTTAGTGGCCGTGGTGCTGTGTTGCTTGATGGTGATCACCTACGTGCCCGTGCTGTCACTGGGCTTGAGGGATTTGGTTTATCGGTAAGGGGTGTGAGCTTGCCGCGCACTCTTTGAGTAGAGTGCGCGGTTAGCGGATAATTCCCGTACGGTAAATTAAATCGGTTGTTTGCCAAAATTTTACTAAACAAGTGCTGCGTGTGATTGATGCCTTGGGTGGCGAGCTTGCGATAAAAGGGCTGCCCGCGGCAATGACAGCCCCAACAGCACAAGGAAACGATCCTGGTTCTGTCAGTATTTGCCGTTTAGACTTCTGAAATTTGAGTCGTACGCCGGCTGCCCAGCCGGCTGATCGTCGGCAAAGAGGTCACTAGTTCGAAACCAAAGAGCCGCTAACCAGGTCGTACCAAGTAAATTTTCATTATTCATGCAAGCTTTAAGTATAAAAACGATCATAAATGCAAAATTTCGTTAATAAATTGATGTTTTTGTTAGAAAACGATAATTTTTATTCAGATTAAAGATATTTCTTTAATCGAGTACGGTTGGCTCGCTCTATGCGTGAGCATGGTTAAAGAAGAATTTGACCTTCAGTATCATCTTTGTATATCTTTTAAGATCTATTATAATAATTAAACTAACTAATAGATCTTACAAAATCTACAATATGATATTCGAACTTCTGAGCTTAGGCGAAATCGCTGCAGATATTGGCAAAAACATGCGTCTCGCGCGTGCTGCCCGCGGGTTGCGTCAAGAAGACTTGGCCGCGTCTAGCGGGGCAAGCCTGCAGGCAATCAAAAATCTTGAAGGTGGCGGCAAAGTCGAATTCATGACTTTTTTACGCGTTGCTAAAGCCCTGAACCTCGATAAAGACATCTGGTCAAGCTGTTTGCCTAAGCCCAAATCCTTGGATGAGTTGTCGCGCATCGAGTCGGCGCGTTCTGAGCAGACGCGTGTCAGGGTCGCGCGATGAAAAAACCTCAACTAGATTTCACTAAACAACGCATTCAGATAGCCTTAGATTTTGGTGGTCTGACGCCACCACACATTCTTGGTGAATGTATGTGGGTTGTCAGCGAGCGACGCGCAGCCTTTGAATGGAGCAAGCAAGCTATCTCATCGGGGCTAAATGTCTCGCCTTTTAAGTTACCGCTTGCGCTCGGTGTGCACTTTGCTGAGTGGACCCCTTTTGATGGGCTTCACGGTTTGTTTTCTGATTCAATTCCGGATGGTTTTGGACTTAGGCTCATGAATAAGGGGTTGGCAAGTGCGGGCTATGCGCTCGGTGAGGTGAGCCCGTTACATAGGTTGGCGTGGGTGGGCTCTCGGGGCGTCGGGGCGCTAACTTACACGCCGATCATTGACGGTGGCTCTGCCCAAGACTTGATGGATATTTCTGTCGTGGCAATGCATGCCGCAAACGCGCAAGTCGAGGCCTTTGCAGAGATACCCCGATCAGTCATTAGAGCCGGCGGCTCGGCGTTGGGTGCACGCCCTAAATTTTGGGCAGCAATCAGCCCAGAGCGACAGCGCGTGATTCTTAGCGATGCCGCTAATACCTCCGAGGGGTTTGAGGCATGTCTACTAAAATTCGCCCCAGCAAAGGGTGACGAATTCGAACCCTATTTTGAAGCGGCGTGTTTAAAACTTGCTGCTGAGCACGGGGTGAACGCTGCACGAGGCGAGTTACTGCTACACGCGAGCGGGGCGGCTTTAGCTGTGCACCGCTTTGACCGCGGGCCAGATGGCGCAAGGCTGCACACGCAAAGTGTCGCAGCGATGCTAGGCTTGGATTTTCGCAACGCTAATATGGATTACACCGCGTTTGCTCAGTTGGTTAAACAATTGGCCGGTGAAGCTGAATTAGAAGTGCTCTATCGGCAGGTGTGTTTCAACGTGGCCATGTCTATGCGCGATGATCACACCAAGAACTTTGCTTTTTGCATGAATAGTGCGGGCACTTGGCACCTGTCACCGGCCTTTGACTTGTGCCCCTCGGTAGGCCTCGGGTACACACAAGAGCACACCATGACGCTCAACGGTAAAGGCACCAACATATCTAGAGACGATTTGTTTACCTTTGCAGACTCGTTAGGGCTGAGCCAGCAATTGGCAAGCGAGTGCTTGGATCAGGCACGCGCTGCTGCCTCAAAGTTTGAAAAAGAGGCGCTGTCTTTAGGCGCCCCAAAGTCACCTACCCAAACCTGGGTGAGTCGCTTTAAGCGGATAGATAAAGAGTTGGCGCAGGTGATGGTTTGATCCACCGCATGTAAAGCGAAATCTCGGTGAACATAATTACGTTACAAGCAGGCAAACGAGGCGGAAAGCTTTGCATACGAGGGCTTCGCATTACGGTCTATGACGTACTCGCATTACTTGCTGAGGGCGTTAGCTCGCAAGAGATTCTTGAAGATTTTCCAGAGCTTGAATTGACCGATATCTTGGCTGTTTTATCGTTTGCTGCCGACCGAGAGCGCAGAGTTCATGTGATCGCGGTTGAATGATGAAGATGAAATGAAACCCTCAGAAGCCCTTGCAGCCCATCGAAAGCAAATCCGCGCGATCGTCTCTGCGCATCATGCCAGCAACGCACGGGTGTTTGGCTCTGTGGCTGCTGGCACTGACACTGAAACCAGTGATTTAGATATTTTAATTGACCCTATGCTAGAAATGACGTTGTTCGACATCGGGGCGATCCGTTTCAAGCTGAAACAACTGCTTGGTGTTTCGGTTGATGTCTTAACGCCAAGAGCCTTGCCTGAAAAGTGCAGGCAGTCGGTGATCGAAGCCGCTTTACCGATATGAGCACAGGCTAAACAGCCTTGGCGCGTTCGATCGCCACAGGATAAGCACCGGTAACCTTCCCATCTAGCAGAACAACCTTGACCGCTGTGCCATCTGCCGCATAACTAATGTGAGTGCACCAGCCTTGTGAAACTTCGCGATGGATTGGCTTATCAGACAGGCGGACAACAAGGATATCGTCCCCATCGTAGTATGTTGCTCGCATGTTGACCTCCTTATGTTACTGAAAAATAAAGCGTCATTGCGACGCTAACTGCTCGAACTGGTTGCGTACTCATCGGGGCACTTTACAACGGCTGTAACTCTTAGTTTGCCAGCGCGTGTCACAACCGAGATACGAATGCGGTTTTCTTCGAAATAGTGCGAACGCATGTCGTCAAGCAGTTCTTCAGGGAAGCTACCGCGGCGTTCGCCAGTCGTATTGTCCAAGTCGCGCAAAATAAAGCTCAATTTGTCGTCGTCAATTTCACCGATTCTGCCGTCTAAGACACCAATCTCTTCTTGTTTAAGTAGACGGAGGCTGTTTGAGACTTTCGCTCTTGATTTTCGTGTGAGGGTGTAATGATTTCCGTTGAGCCAGTCACCACTGATCTCGACCGAAGTGATAGCGCCATGGCAGGGTGGAGTCAAAGAAAGAGTTGCCCGCAAAATCGCTTCTGTCTTTGTATCATCCCCAGTTTCTAAAGTGTCATCTGTTGACGCCGATCGAAAATTGACTTTAATGTTTGGATTTAAAGAGGCACACCATTAATAAATTTCGAGGCAAAAGAAATCGGTTGGCAACCAGACCTTGAGGCCTTAAAATGTTTCAGTGATATCTTGTCTTTTGGGTAACAAAACTAGTTAATTTTCTCAACTGTAGAGTCATTCATGCCTGTTGTAAGCATCGATCCAATAACTAGAGGCGCCGCCAACGCGTTTTGGGACAAGCTTGGTCTGCATTTTGAAGTTAGTCGAGCGTTTTTATTTGGTAGTCGGGCACGAAACACCCATACCGATGAGAGTGATGCCGATATTGCGATAGTCCTACGTGGTGTAGTTGGTAAATTTATTGAAACAAAGTTTGCCATGGATGATTTGGCTTACGAGGTGTTGTTGGATACTGGTATTCGAATTCAGCCTTTGCCGATTTGGCAGGAAGAGTGGGACCATCCCGAATTTTATTCAAATCCGCGTTTGATTCACAATATCAAAAAAGACGGGATCCAACTTGACCGCTAATGAGCTTTTTAACAAAGCTGCCACGGCGTTAAACTCAGCCCAACTGCTATTCCAATCAGGTGACTTTGACGGTGCGTGCAATCGTGCGTACTACGCAATGTTTGATGCAGCACGGGCGGCGCTGCTTGTTGCGGATGGTGATGACGGCGTTTTAGCAATCAAGACGCACAGTGGATTGATTTCAACGTTTAGCCTTCGACTAGTCAAATCTGGCAAGGTCAGTCTTGAGTTAGGTAAGTCGTTCAATAAAGTAGAAGATCTTCGCTTGATTGCTGATTACAAGGGCGATCCGGTTGAGACGGAACAAGCGCAGTGGGCTGTAGCTCAAGCTAGAAGTTTTGTTGAGGCGCTAAGAGCATTATCAGCAATTTGATCCGCAATGCTGGCGCTCGCCCAGCTAACTTACCAAATTCTTCGTCAAAATACCGCCCCACGCGCAGACACCGGCCATAACTCTTCGACCTTGCCATTACGCACAGCAACCAGCCAATCATGTAAGTTCACAGTTGGGTCGCAATGCCCAGGAATCAATCTGACTTTGTCGCCAACTTTAAGGGGTGGGGTGCCGGGTGTTGAGGTGATGGTGGTGTGTTCGTCTGAGATGCCTTTGACTGACCAGCCGGGCAAGGTCATGCGTGGCAAACCTGAATCCATTGCAAAACATTTCAAGCCGCCATCAAGCACCGCGTGGGTGGGGCTGACGCTGATCACTGTGCACAGTGCATGTAAGACAGGCAGTAACTCGGGGGCCTCTTCGTCCGGCGAGTTCTTGTGATAATCGTTATCCATCAACACGTACGAGCCGGGTTGCACTTCGGTGTACAGACCCGACTCGGCTTCAAGGGGATAGGTGCCGGTGCCGCCACCTGTGATGGCATTGACTTCATAGCCTGCGGCGTTAAGTGCGCTGACCATGTCTTTAACTTTATCGCAGGCTGACCGAATGGCTTGCAGGCGTTCTTCGGGTTTGCGCATGTGTTGTGCGGGGCCGTAGTAGGCTTGTAGGCCAGCAAACACTAACGAGGGTGAATAGGTGGCAATCACTTCGGCCAGTTCAATCGCCGCAGCGTTGGTTGTGACACCGCAGCGCGCGCCGCCTACGTCTTGTTCAATATAGACATCAATGGCAACGCGATGGCGTCTGGCTGCAGCGCCAATCTGATGCACTTGCACGATGTTATCCACACATAAACCCATGTGAGCATGGGCGGCTAGGCGGGCCACGCGCTCAACCTTACGCACACCGACCACTTGGTTCGTGATCAGAATATTTTTGACGCCCACTTCGATAAAGGCTTCAGCTTCGCTTGCCTTTTGCACGCAAATGCCAACTGCCCCAGCATGAATCTGGCGCAACGCGATATCAGGGCACTTGTGCGCCTTGGCATGCGAGCGCACCGCAATGCCGGCGGTTTGAATGACAGCGTGCACTTCAGCAAGGTTACGCTCAAACGCATCAAGTTCGATCAACAGAGCAGGGGTATCGATTGCATCAACTGACGCACCAATCACCGCCGGTGCATCGTGCCAATTGCCCAAACCAGACTCAGAGATTGAAGGGTGATGCGTCATAGTGGTTTCCTAAATCGTTTCGTGTATGTGTACTGGTATTTGTACACACTTGCTATCTATTACACATTGAATACTTATTACACATTGAACACTTGTTACATATTTAGTGCTGACTAAACCTTGAGAGCTGACTAAACACTAAGTGCTGTTTTTACATTTATTCCTTAATACGCCATCACCGCTTAAGACTAGCCTCATACCGCTGCGCATACTTCCAGCCAATCTCCGCTAGCGGCTTCGCTTTACTACCGGTCTCAATCGCATCGGCAGCCGCGGCAGTACCGTCTTGCGCTCTACGCGCAATCCCCTGCAAAATCGCAGCGATTCTGAAGAGGTTATACGCGATGTAAAAATCCCAGTGCTCAATACCTTCAAACCCGGTGGCGGCACCATATTGTTTGATGTAGTCGGCTTCGCTGGGGATGCCTAAGGCTTTCAAGTCTAAACCGCCAATGCCGCGCCACAACGAGGCGGGGATATGCCAGCTCATGCAGTGATAAGCAAAATCAGCCATGGGGTGGCCTAAGGTGGCAAGCTCCCAGTCAAGTAAACCAATCGCGCGTGGTTCGGTTGGGTGCAGTACTAAATTATCTAAACGATAGTCGCCATGCACAATTGTGGTTTGGTCGCCTTCAGGGATATTGGCGGGCAACCACTCGATTAACGATTCAAGGGCGCTGATGTCTTCGCTGCGCGACTCTTGATATTGACGGCTCCAGCGGGCGATTTGGCGGCCAAAATAATTACCGGCGCGGCCAAAGGTTTCAAGACCGACTGCGTTGACATCGACTTTATGCAGGGCTGCCATCACACGATTCATGTCGGTGTAAATGGCGCCACGCTCAGTAGGCGTAAAGCCTGGTAGTGACTGATCGACAATCACGCGGCCGTTTAAAAATTCCATCAAATAAAAAGGCGTGCCAACAATGTTTAAATCTTCGCTGTAGGCGTAAAGCTTTGGCACCGGCACGTCGCTGCCTTGCAAGGCTTGCATCACACGATATTCGCGATCGACCGCGTGGGCTGAGGGCATCAACACGCCTGGCGGTTTTTTGCGCAACACAAATTGTTGCGCACCACTGGTTAGTAAAAACGTTGGATTTGACTGACCGCCGGTTAAGGGTTTAACGGTGAGAGCAGGGCGCTCTAGAAAGCCCTGGCCGTGCATCCAGTCAGCTAGCACTGCTGAATCAAAGGGTGCAGCCGCAGCGACATTAGACTTAGCGTCTAAAGCGCCCGCACTGTTCTTGTTTGATGAACCAGCCCCACTCATAACGAACTCACTGAGTGGCCCCAGTCAACCGTCACCGACGTACCCGTCATGGCACGCCCAGCGTCAGAGGCCAGCAACAACACCGGGCCATCCATATCCGACAACTCAGAAAATCGGCGCGAGGGTACGCGGGCCATCAGTTTTTGCCCTTGTTCACTGAGTAAAAACTCACGATTCAAATCAGTAATCACATAGCCCGGTAGCAAGGCATTGACACGAATGCCGTACCGCGCAAATTCAAGCGCAAGTGATTTTGTAAATTGGATGACACCTGCTTTAGAAGCCGAGTACCCCACCACAGCACCTGCAACACGCGCGCCCAAAATCGACGAGATATTAACAATGCTGCCTGGCTTTTTGAGCTTGACTAAACGTCGTGCGGCTTCTGTGTCAACCATCCAGCAACCTTTTAGATTGGTATCTAACACGCTATCCCAATCTTCTTCGGTTTGCTCAAGCGCGGGCTTGGCAACGGTGGTGCCGGCATTGCTGATGATGATGTCTGCCACGCCTGCAACCGCTTCGATTTGATCAAAGCAGGCCTTGACGCGGGCTTGACTGGTGACATCTAACGACACGGCATCGGCCTTTGCACCAGCAGCCTGAAGCTCTGCAACAAGCGTTGCAAGCTTATCGGCACGACGTGCCGCCACGATCACATGCGCACCGGCTTTTGCCATGGTGTGCGCAAGATGATGACCAATGCCACTTGAGGCACCCGTCACCAGTGCCACGCGGCCTTTCAAACTAAACATGTCTAACACTTGACTCACGCTGTTTTCCCCAAGCCGTCGATAATCTTGCGTGCCATGCTCCAGCGATGCACTTCGCTTGGGCCGTCATAAATTCTAAAGCCACGCATATCCATAAAGATGCGCATCACAATGGTTTCGCCTGTGACGCCTTGGCCACCTAAGATCTGAACGCAACGATCAATCACACGCCACTCAGCCTCTGAGCAAGTCACCTTGGCGCGGCTCGATTCAAAGTTACCGTTATGACCTTGATCTAACAACCACGCGGTATGTGCAATGTGCAAGCGTGCTGTTTGCAAATCCATATCGTTATCGGCCAACATAAAACCGACGCCTTCGTGTTTGCCTAAGATACGGCCAAAGGCTTCGCGGGTGCGTGCGTATTGCGTGGCAATATCGTGCGCACGACGCGCCTGGCCCAGCCAGCGCATGCAGTGCGTTAAGCGAGCGGGGGCTAAACGGATTTGCGCGTATTTAAAACCGCGCCCAATCTCGCCCAAGACATCAGTGGCGGGTACACGAACGTTTTCAAACTTCATGACACAGTGGCCGCCGGCAAAGCAGCTGTCCATCGCGTCCATTTGGCGAGTGATTGAAATCCCTTCGCGGCTCATGTCACTTAAAAACATCGTGGCCGAGCCGTCTTCCATTTTGGCCATGATGATGCAATAGGTCGCACCCTCGGCACCGGTGATAAACCACTTGTCGCCATTGATCACATAATCGTCACCGTCTTTAACGGCGGTGGTCATCATCATGCCAGGGTCAGCGCCTGCACCAGGTGCGGGCTCGGTCATGGCAAAGCACGAACGCGTCAAACCTTGAACCTGTGGGCGCAACCAACGCTCTTTTTGTGCTTCGGTCGCAACAATTTCCATCAAATGGATATTGCCTTCGTCGGGCGCGTGGATGTTCATGGCCGTGGGGCCAAGCGTCGAATAGCCGGCCTCTTCAAACACGATGGCTTTGTCGACGTGACTTAAACCCAAACCACCCAGCTCAACCGAGGCGTGTGGGGTTAACAGACCCGCCGCACGGGCAAGCGCCACAAGCTCAGCGCGCAACTCTGGCGTTGGGCCATGCGCGGTAGCGCGTGGGTCATTTTCAAACGGAATGATTTTGTCGGCAATAAAACTGCGCGTGCGCTGCTGCAGGTCAAGCTGCGCCGGGGTCAGTGAAAAATCCATGAGGGGATGTCCTAGTCGCTAAATCGATGAAACCAACCGCTATTATCGCAATTTCAGCGAATCTTGCTTTGATTTTGCGCAAGGTAGTCTTTAACGCTGCTTTTTACTAAAAAGGAGGTTCAAGCTGACCACCAGCGCCAACAGACCAAAAATAATGAAGCCATACTGATAGCTTTCGGTGGCCATGATCACAAAGGCGAAGCCTGACGGGCAAACAATACCGCCGAGGTAGGTAAAAAACAGTGACGCCCCAGTGGTTGAGGCGATCATGCCTGGTGGCGATACCCGGGCCACCTCTGCCATGTAGACGCCGTTCCAGCCAATCGCAGAGGCTCCAAAGATGATCATCAACACAAGAATCATGCCGAAAGACCAAGACGGTGACAGGGTGCCGGTGATCACTGACGAGACAGCCATGATCACGCCCAGTATGACCATCACCACGCGAGGCGATAAAAAGCGGTCTGCGACCCAGCCCCAGAACACGCGTGCGAATACGCTTGCGAGTTGAGTCATGGCCAAAGCAAAACCGGCGGCTACAAACGAGATATTAATTTCGAGGGTGAGATAGGTGACCAGATAGCTAGTCAAAATCATCTGCAAGCCGCAAAACACGAATGACACGATGGCAAGCTCGCGCAGATCGCGATTTAAGAACACCAGCTTGATAGGTTGCGTCACTTGTGACAACGAGAAGGGGCTTGAGGGGATGCGGTCGCTATCCAGTTCTTGACGAAAGGGTTCGGCGATCCAAACAAAAACCAGCAACAAGCCAGAGACTAAAAATAAAGTGATTTGCCAACCGGTGAGAAGCACCAGCACTGGGATCGCTAAGCCCGCGATAAAGCCCGCTAAGGGGTTGCCGGTTTGTCGAATCGAAAAGGTCAGACTGCGTCGCCCCGGCGAGGTGGTGCGCGCCAAGACATGCGAGCTTGCTGGCGAAATCGGCCCGTAGCCGATTCCCATAATGATGGCGCCCACGACTACCAGTGCAAGGTTGCCACACGCCACCAACGCCAAACCTAACGAACATAACGCCAACCCAAGCTGGCTGATGCGAATTGCGCCGTACCTGACAATAAAGTTGCCCGACACTAACGCTGCGATCATCCCTGCTACGTACACAATCGAGATGAAATAGCCGATCCACTCAGGAGATACCGCCATCGTTTCGGCAGCCATCGGTGCCAAAATAGGGACTGCATTAAGCACGAGTGCCGAAACAACGGCGACGCTTAACATCATTGCAGAGGGGGCAAAGCTTTTCATGTGTAACGATCAGACAGGCCGAGATCAGGCACTACCTTACCACGCTGATGGCGAGTTGGAATTTACGCGAGAATCCCCTATGATCAAACCCTTTATCGCTGCATAAAATCATAAGGCGAGTTCAATGCGAAGTATTCAACATCCAGGCCAGCCAAGCCTACAACGCGTTGCGGCGCAGCAAGTTGAGCTTGAGCCTTTCGAGCTTGAACTACCCGGGCACATGAGCTTAATGCAAGCGGTGGCGCAGTCTATGCAAGGCATTGGGGCGCAATGCGCAACGTTTCGTATGCAAGGCGGGGGCTTCGAGCCGTTTTCGTATGTGATGCCGGCCTTAGCAAAAACGTCAGCCCATGCGGTGTATTTCAGCGATACCTACCCAGTTGAGGGTGCGGTGCGTCTTGAAACAGCTTCGGTGACGTTTGGTCAACGCGACGGTAAGCCTTGGCTGCACAGCCATGCAATCTGGATCGAGGCGAGTGGACGCAGGCACTGTGGTCATTTGTTGCCTGATGATATTCAAGTGAATCACCCGATTCAAGCTCAAGGCGTGGCAGTGCGCGGTGCGACGTTCACGGTTTGCCCCGATGGCGAAACCAATTTCACTTTGTTTGTGCCGCTAAAAAGTAGGGCGCGGGCAACGCAAACACCACGCAGCAAAGGTTACGCACTGCGCGTTGCACCCAATATTGACATTTGCACGGCTCTAGAAACCTTTTGCCGCGAGCGCGGCATCACCCACGCCAAGATTCAAGGCGGCGTAGGTAGCACGGTGGGTGCAGTGTTTGACGACGGGCGCGTGGTCGAGCCGTTCGTGACCGAACTGCTGATACGCAACGGTGACGTATTCACGAACGCAGCAGGTCAAACGCAAGCGCAGCTTGACGTGTCGATGGTGGATTACAAAGGAGGGGTGTCTGAAGGCCGGCTCGCACGAGGCCAAAACCCCGTGCTTGTGACCTTTGAGCTGGCACTTGAAGTGCTAAATGCTTAGAACCTGATTGACAAGCCTGCGACTACGCCAAAGAGGGTTTGAGTTGTTGTGATGCCACCAGACTTTTGCCTGTTGTAGAGGTATTTCATTCCGATGGTAGCGGCACCCCATTCATAAGCATGGCCTATGCCAACCATTTGTTGAGTGGTGACTTCTGTATTTTGCCCAAGACCACCGACGTCGCTATAAAACGGAATGAAGTAATCTGACTCGCCCAAACGTACACGGCCTTTTAAACCAGCGATTGGCGTCGTACTGGTTGTGGCGATTGAGTTACTAGAACCATAGACGCTGTCATAGGCCTTCAGATCGGTTCTGGTCACAAGGTTCATGACACGCACACCAGCCAAGCCGTCGAGGTAGGTGTCTTTCGTGTTGTGGATGGTGTAAGTTGCCGCGAACGTATAGATGCCTTGCTCGGCGAAGGTGTTCGAACTCAGCGCAGGTTTGCCCAATACCTCAGACTTTTGGCCGCTAACTTTTGAGTAAACCATATCCGCCATCACGCCTAAACGACCGTGATGCGCTTCGAGGGTCAGCATTGCCGCAAAATTCAGATTCGAGATGACATCTCTTGCATGGTAGTCGACCGAGGCAAGTTTTCTTTCACCGTAGGCCACGCTGCCCCCCACGTTAGTGACCCAGATGTAAGGTGTAACCGCGCCTCGCCATTCGTTGGTCACCTGTGGGATGGTACGAACGCCCTCAGCCGCCTGAGCAGGTAGAACGGCTAGCGAGCCGGCCAAAACGGTCAGAGCAGAGATAATTTTTTTCATTTGAAACTCTTTGATTATTTTTAATGATCTAACGTTGTGACTTCGACAGCTATGACTTTGTCACTGTAAACATACCACTTCGACAGCTATGACTTTTTTCAATGTGGAACGTATCACTTTTACAGCTATGACTTTGTCACTGTGCAACATATAACTGCGATATGTACGACTTTGTGTGAGGTCCGCCGTCTACCATCAAGGCCGCCCCGTTCACATACGACGCTCGGGGCGAGGCTAAAAACACGACCACGTTGGCGATGTCAGAAGGCACTCCCCACGTTTGCCCTTTCGGCACCGAGACAGTTTCAAGCTTGTCGCGGTTGGCAATAGCAGAATCCGCTTGCCATTGCCCACCAGAGGCTTGACTTTCCCATAGACGAAAGCGTTCTTCGGATTTGACCACACCTGGGATCACGCAGTTCACTCTGATGCCAAATTCTGCTAATTCTGTTGCTAAATCGACAGAAAAACGCACTTCTGCGGCCTTTGCCGGGCCTGTACAGCTTGAGCCAGGCGGAAAATTACCCCGAGTGGCGGTGCGCCCAGAGATGTTGATAATGGACGGAAAGCTTGATTGTTTGAGCAAAGGCAAGGCTCGTTGCGACACCCGAAACTGTGCAAAAAAGTTGATCGCCATGCCATCTTGCAGTTCGTCGTCAGTGACAGTGGCGAAGGGTTTATAGATGCCAGTGCCGGCGTTGTTCACCAAGATATCAAGTCGACCAAAGCGCGACTGAAGGTATGCAATCAGTTTGTCGATATCCGCAAGCTTGGTCATATCTGCTTGCACGGCTTCAATTGTTCCGCCGTGAGTTGACGCATTTGAGGCAACCGCCTCATCGAGTTTGCTTTGACGGCGCCCGCAAATTACTACGTGCGCGCCTTCGTTGGCAAACGCTTGAGCGGTGGCCAGGCCAATGCCTTCACTGCCGCCGGTGACGCAAACGACTTGTCCTGCTAGATCTAGATTCATGGTTGGCTTAATCGACCTTGATATTCAAGCGGCGAATGATTTCGCCGAAACGTTTGATTTCGCTTTGTGTGAAGGCAGCAAGTTGTTCAGGTGTTGAATATTGGTACTCGGCACCTTGAGTGATGATCCCCTTCTGAATCTCGGGGCGCGCCAACACGTTTTTGGCTGCTGCGTTCATCAGATCAATGGTCTCTTTTGGTGTACCTGCACGCGCAAACAAGGCAAACCACTGAGAAATTTCAATATCTTTAAAACCGGCCTCTGCAAAGGTTGGCACATCAGGCATTGTTGTTGAGCGTTTTGCACTAGCCACTGCAAGCACTTTGATTTTGCCTGATTGATATAGTGCCGAGGCTGAAGCGACACCCACAAATGAAAGTGCAATCTGCCCAGCGGCAACATCGCCGATGGCTGGCGCGTCGCCTTTGTAGGGCGCATGCACCATATCAATCCCCGACGCCGCCTTAAAAGCCTCGCCTGCTAAGTGACCGGTCGAGCCTACACCGCTACTCGAAAATGCCAACTTACCCGGATTTTTTTTGCCGTAGGCAATTAACTCGGCAATGTTATTAATGCCGAGACGCGTATCGACGGATAGCGTCAGGGGGACGAAGCCAACCATACTAATTGGCGCAAAGTCTTTCACCGCGTCGTAGGGCAACTTAGGGTAAAGGGTTGGATTTGTACCGTGCGTGGCGCTATTGCCAGTCAAGACGGTATAGCCATCGGGTGCAGATTTTGCAACAAAAGTGGCGCCGACAATACCGTTTGCGCCGGTTTTGTTTTCGGCAACGATCGTACCTTTCAGTTCAGTGGCCATGTGTTGCGCCATCAGGCGCGTCAGATAGTCGTTGGCACCACCCGCAGCAAAAGGCGAAATAAACTGAATGGGCTTGTCCGGAAACGTGGCAACGGCCTGTGTCGCCGTGAGCGTCAAACCCAGTGCTAAGCCCGCGACAGCGGCAAATCTTTTAAATACATTGGTCTGGCGTTGGTTCATCTTGGTCTCCGGTGCTGCGCCTGCTCAGTGGCCGATGCGCATTTGTTTTAGTGGTAACGGGTCAAGTGTAAGCACTTTTGCTTTAGTTCATGGTGTGCGCTTTAGTTCAATATATTCCATAATATGGAATATTTCATCAAGTATGATGCGTGGCTTAGGTGCGCCATCGCTTAGGATATCGATCGCGCTTGGCCTTTGGCGTTTTATCACGACTACCCTTGGATTAGCGATATGCAGCAAGTGTCAAACACCCATCCCATTCTTGAACGCGCCCGTATAGCCGTGGCGCTGAACCGCACGCCCGGTTATCACTTCTGTGGCAACTTCTTTAACCTGCTGTTTGACGACGTCGATAACCAGCATTCGATCGTGCATATGGACCCTGCCGTACAGTGCGCCGATCAAGATGGCCAACTTAGCATGACCGCCTTTGCCATGCTGGCCGATATGGGGTTAGCCACTGGCATTCGTTTTGGCTTAGAAAAAACAACCCGCTTGGCGACGGTGTCGATCAGTTTGCAGCTTACCGGTGCGCCCAGATTAGGGCGTGCAACGGCCTCGAGCAAATCGCAGGGCTTTATTCAAGGCGCGAGCGCACAGCAAGGCTTAAGTCAAGCGCGTATTACCGCCGGTGGCGAGTTGGTGTGTATTGGGCATGGCGCTTTTATGATCTTGCCTGTACCCGGGGGCAAAGTTTTGGATCCGATTCCTTGGGTTGAAACCAAGCCACCCCAGAACCCATCCTTAGATTTGTCAACGCTGAGCGAAGACGAGGCCTGGGTGTTAACGCGGGTTGAACAAGCCATCGAAAAAACCAAGCAAGACGGCGGAAACTTTGTCACGCATTTCTTGGGACTGTATCCGGTTGTACAAGAGACTGGTGCGCACGTCGTCATCGAAAACGGTGCGCATATCGCCAATCGCGTCAAGCACGTGCAGGGTGGGATTGTGTTGGCGTTGGGCATGGAAACTGCCTCTGCGGCCTTGGGCGTTGACTGGATGCTGTCGGGTGTGACGGCAACCTATATCAGCCCCGGCGAAGGCGAAACGATTTCAGCGACGTCAACAATTGTGCACCGTGGGCGCATGACCGTAGTGGTAAGCACCCAGGTCATCAACAGCACCGGGCGCAAGGCGCTCGAAGTGATTACGACCCACGCTCGCAGACCGTAGTCGCATAATCTACCCTCCACAGATGCCACTTTTACTCACTGATCACTCATGAAACTGACTGACCTCATCACCCCCGTCGCCCTTATCGATCTACCTCGCATGCAGCACAACATTGAGCGAATGCAAGCACAAGTCGCGAGTTTGGGTGCGACCTTCAGGCCCCACGTGAAGACGTCAAAATGTGTGCAGGCCACTGAGGCGCAAATTCAAGCCGGTGCGCAAGGTATCACGGTATCGACAATTAAAGAAGCTGAACAGTTTTTTGCCGCTGGGATTCGGGATATTTTGTATGCGGTGGGCTTGGCGCCTAGTAAACTCGCAGCGGCAGCGGCTCTGATAGGCAAGGGCTGTGATCTTAAAGTGTTGACCGATAGCGTGCAATCAGCACAGGCAATGGCAGCCTTTGCCAAAGCGCAGGGGCTCAATTTCAAGGTACTGATCGAAATCGATACCGATGATCATCGTTCGGGGATCAAGCCCGAGTCAGCAGCACTATTAGCGGTGGCGCAGGCCCTTGAGTCACCAGCCTGCGAGATTGTTGGAGTGATGACGCACGCGGGCTCAAGTTACGACTTAAATACGCCCGAGGCACTGATTGCCATGGCAGAACAAGAGCGCGCGGGCTGCGTGCGCGCAGCTGAACGATTGCGCCAAGCTGGGTTTGCTTGCCCGATTGTGAGTATCGGATCAACCCCCACGGCCTTGTCAGCAAAAAACCTTGAAGGTGTGACCGAGGTGCGGGCGGGCGTGTATGTCTTTTTCGATTTAGTGATGCATAACATCGGCGTGTGTACAAAAAACGAAATTGCACTCAGCGTGTTAACCAGTGTGATTGGTCATCAAGAAGAAAAAGGTTGGGCCATTGTTGACGCGGGTTGGATGGCTATGAGTCGCGACCGTGGCACACAAAAGCAAACGACTGATTTTGGTTATGGACAAGTCTGCGAACTTGATGGGAAGGTGCTTGAGGGTTACACCATTAGCGGTGCTAATCAAGAGCACGGAATTGTTTCGCGTGCTGGACAGCCCGATTTAGAGATCGCCAAGCGCTTTCCGATTGGTACGCAATTTAGGATTTTGCCGAATCACGCTTGCGCCACGGGTGCACAGTTTCCTGAGTATCAAGCGCTTGACGCCCAAGGCACCGTTCAAACCTGGAGCCGCTTTTACGGCTGGTAGAACACAATAGCGAAACCGGCTGCATTTAGCCATCGCGATTGCTACGAATTGATGCCTGTTTAAGAGCAGTGCACACTGCGTTCTTGTTTAAATCAACAAGAGGTGCAGTGTGTCTGTTCAGTCTTCAAACCAATCAGTCAAGTTATCTTTGCAAGGCCTTGCACAGCAATCCACGCGCGGCCTAGCACCGCTTTCTAACCGTGTCCTAGCGCGCAAATCCATGCGCGACACGGCGCCGCGTCGCTTCGGCCAAAGCCTGTGGCGGCAGGCCGGTCAAGGCATGACCGAATACATCATTATCGTCGCCTTAGTCGCGGTCGCTGCAATTGCGGTGTATCAATATCTTGGGCAAGTGCTGCGGGCCCAAACTGCGGCGGTCGCAAAAGAGCTCGCTGGTGAGGATGGCACTCAGCAGTCGCGCGCGGCACAGTCTGCCGCAGAATCGGCAGCCACCCAAGCCGCTGCAAAGTCTTTAAAGGATTTCACTGGTCATGCAGAGGGCTCGGCTCGATGAGCAGGTGGCTCCTTAGTTTGCTGAGTACGTCTGCAACGGTGCAACGTCAACAAGTGATGCCGCTGCAAGCGCTTAGCCAAGCTGGTCAGGTTCTGCCTTTGGGATTAATAGTGTGCGCCATAGTACTGATCGCTTGGGTGCTGTCCCTGAACTTAGGTCGGTTGGTACACAACAAAGCCTCGCTCTTACGGGCGACAGACGCTGCGGTTTACTCGGCTGCTGTTGCGCAGGCACGCGCTTTGAATCTTCATGCGTACTTAAACCGCGCTCAGCTCGCCCAGCAAATTGCCATGGCGCATTTAATTACGATGGCCTCGGCTCAACGCTATCGAGCAACCCTTGCGCGTCAAGCCAGTCGTTTTAACCCCCCAGCAAGCCTGATCGGAATGCTATTTGGCCCGCAATATGCAGCGGCATATCTTGCAGCGAAGGCAGGAGGCCTGGGCGATCAAGTGGCCTTGGCGCAGCTGTCTGAAGCCTTTCGTCTTCATGATGATGTGATTCATCGAGTAATTGAGCGGGTTCGAGGCGAGCAATTGAAACGTCTCAGCAACCAAAGACAACAAGTGCTCAATGAGGTGTTGGTGCAAAACGTTGGGGCCAGTGGTTCGAGTATGGTCGGCAAAACGCTGGCTGAACTCGGGCTCAAAGCAGGTATCACGGTTGATGATTTGCCGGGCTTTATCTCGCGTTTTTCAAGCGCACAGCCCAACTGGCAGGCACTTTTAAAGCGTGTGTCAAAACAATATGGCTTTTTAAACGATCGTCATCACACAACCCGCAATGTTTGGGCAGTGAATCTTCGGTGCCCGCACAAACGCCATGAGCTACGACGCAAAGGCTCGACACGGCTTGAGGCAAACGGTACCTGGTCGGTACAAGACCATCAATCGTTTCATGCCTTGCGTTACAACCGAGTGATCGGTTGCTATCAGCGTGAATACCCAATGGGTTGGGCTCTGGTCAACAGTGCGCCAAGCTCTCGTGCCCAACCAGACGGGCAACGCGCGACTCACACTGAGCCGCAAAACTTTGCCAAAGAATCGTTTTGGCGTTGGGTCAGTCAACAGCCCAATGGCGGCTGGAATATTTTTTCAGGGGGTGATAATCACCTGGCTCGCCGATTGGCCTATGCGAGCGAAATTCGCTGGTCGACCCAAGGTATGCCTAGCTTTACTGCACTGACCTCAAAGCATAAAGAGTCGATCAGACTGGCAATCGCAGTCACACAACAAAGCCCCTTGATTCATGTGGGTGATGCGACCGAAGAGCAGCGCTTCGGTGGCCGGTTCACCCTGAGCTCGTCTGAGCGCGCACACGGGCTGCGCGCAGAGGCTGCTGCTCAGACTTACTTTGCCCCCCCGCGTGCGAGCGGCAATGTAATCATCGCACCCAACCTTTTTCAACCGTTCTGGCGCGCACGCTTGATTGACATCGCTGAGACAAAACAGCGAGGTACGCCAAAATGAGTGCACGATTGACGCAGTCTCAGGCTCAGGGTCAGGCGACCGTTGAGGCGTTGCTGATAATTGTCTTTGGGTTTTTGCTGGTGTTGGGAATACATCACATCGGTCAGCTCCGTTCGCACACACTTCACTTGATTGGTGAAAGTCATTTCTTATCGTTTGTACCTAACCGGATACCCGATGCTCTGGATTCGTCGAGTGCATCATCAACAGTCAGTCTTGAGACGCTCGCAAAGCCTCACTCAAATGACGAGCCGTTGCAATACCGCTACGCCACCGTGCGCTTGGGTGATTCAGCTTATAGTGCGACGCAGCTCGAGCTTGAAAATCAACTCGGCTTTGATTCAGCAACGCTGTTGCGGGCAAGCGCTCAGTCTGCCCCTTCGCTACGAAGCAAGTTGCCAGCACTTGGTCTGACCGCGAAAGTGGGGCTCACGCGCCACAGTTTTTTGTTGTCTGGTTACGGTCAGGCAGACTCAACCCTGGCAGCACAAGCGAAAATAGCCGGTTCGGATGCGCTTTGGCAAAAAAGCTTTTCGCGTTCAAGTGAGCTAGTCAATCACAGTGTCGCAACCTTACAGAGCATTGATCAGGCTTGGGGTCGAGCCTCGCTGACCACGTCCTGGTTAGTGCCGTGGGCTAACGAGGGTTTTGAGTCTAAGTCTTCGGGGCAACCGTTGACGCTACCGCGCACGCATGCTGTCTTTACAACTCTTGGCAGTGCATTGAAATGAATCATCACACGATTTTTTTCGGCTTGGGACGACTACCACGCTTTGCTTTGCGTATCTTGGGTCTAGTCAGTGTTGTCAGCTTGTTATCCGCTAGCCTTTCACCCGTTCAAGCAAATGTTTCATTAAAATCTCTTGCGCTACCCCAAGCGGTGACTCGCTCGGTCATTATTGATAACAGTGAATGGCAAGGGGTAAGTATTGAGCTTGAACATTTAAGTAGCTCTGCAACACTTGAGGCCACGCTCGAGCAACTGGCGATGTTTTTGCCTGGGCTGACACCTGTGTGGTCCGAACAAGGCGTGGCACAAGCGCATTGGATTGACACCAAGGCCTCGTACGCCTTGTTTCTTTGGGCAACTCAAACACAAACGACCGAAGGTTTATTGTCAGGGCTTACGCTCGGCCGACCTCAGGGCGTGGTGCACAAGACCTTGCCGGTGCAGTTTGCGGCAATTGATTGGCTCCCAAAGCAAGCCCAACAACTGTTTCGTTTGACTGACAACTCGGGCGCTCAAGCTATTGCACTGTCAAGTTTTACGCTTGCAACAACGTCTTCGCAACTCGCCGATCACCTCAAAGCCTACGGCCAACGCAACGGATGGGTGCGTTTGCCTGACGAGCTGACATTCTTTCGCGACGCAAGGCGCTTGTCGTTTCAGGTTGTGACTGATAGAGGTCACACCACGGTTTTAGTTTACGAAACCTCGCGAGAGGCCCCATGAATATCACCTCTGCAAAGCGAAATGGATTGTTGATTGCTGTTTCAGTTGGTCTTGGGTGCTTGTCTGCCTGGGCAATTGAACAACATCTTTCAGCGAAAGAAATCGAGTTTCAAGAGCAGACTCGTATTGAGAAGGTGGTTCGGATTGTTGCGGCTCGAGATTTGCCACGAGGGACACGAGTGACCTTAAAAGACTTTGCAAAAGACGAGTTTCCGGCAAAGTGGATCGGTACCGATGCAATCGCACTGAGCGAAGTACAGCTTGTACAAGGCAAGCAACTCAATAGCGACTTAAAGGCAGGGCAGTTGCTTATGCACGTGCATCTCATCGAGCCTGCTCAACCGGCGCTAGCGTCCAGGCTGAGTCCCGACAAACGCGCGGTCACGATTCCGGTTGACCTGATGAGCTCAATGTCGGGCTTGTTGCAACCCGGCGACCGTGTCGATTTATTTGTGTCGTTTGACTACAAAGGGCAGCGCACGACCGCCTCGTTGTTACATGGGGTTGAAGTGCTGGCGACGGGTCAGCAGACGAAGATGACAGGTGAGCACAACGCAGCAACCGAGTTGCGGTATTCAACCGTGACGTTAGCGGCTTCGCAGACTGAGGCAAAAAAACTTGTAGCTGCGCGCCAAGGCGGCACGATTACGGCTGTGCTGAGTCATGAAGCGGCAGACCCTCTAATGCGGGGTCATCAAATGACTGCTGCTCAATTGCCTGAATTATTAGGGCTTGAATCCGCTCAGCCGCAAGCGTCAGTTGAAATCATCTATGGTGATCGTTTGGCGAAAGACTCACTCTTAGTCAATTCGGCGGATTGGTCAGACTTGGCTGACACGGCACCGCCCAAAGGGACACCATGAGCGGCTGCAACGTTTTTTTGCGAACAACTAGGTTCGTGCTTGTAGGGATGACCGCGTTAACAATCGTCTGGTGTGACGCGACCTTTGGCGCTGAGAAGCCCATTCGCGTAGACCTTGAAACTGGAGCCTCCACGGTTCTTAAGCTCAAAGGGGTCACGCGCATTGCCGTTGGTAACAGTCAAATCGTCCAGGTGACAACCGTGAACCCTCGTGAGGTGTTGATATTTGGCAAAACGCGTGGTTCTACGACGGTTGATATTTGGGTGTCTCATAAAAAACGGCACACCTATCGTATTTTTGTTGCGCCCGAAGGGTTGAGCAGGATCCAAGAAGAGATCTCGCGCTTACTGAAAAATATCCCGCAAGCACACAGCAGAATTGCTGGCGATAAATTGGTCATTGAAGGTGAAGACTTGAACGATGCCGATCAGTTGCGTATCGCAACGCTCGCCAAGCGTTATCCCGAGGTCATTGACTTTACCAGTCAGCTTGGCTGGGACAAAATGATTTTGTTAGATGTGCAAGTGCTAGAGTTGCCAAGTTCACGCATGCACGAGTTGGGGGTACGTTGGGATCCAACTTCGCAGGGCGGCGTTCAAACAGGCTTGGCGTGGGAGAGTGGTTCAACCGCGCTGATGCAGCGCCCGGGTGAGGCGGGAATGGCAGTACCATTTCCGTTACCGCAAGCTGCTGGCTATTTAGGGCTTAATGCTTTGTTATCTGCCCGGCTGGCCGCCTTGTCAAAGTCTGGCGAAGCCGTCGTGCTGGCACAACCTCAATTGCTTGCACGGAGCGGCTCGACTGCTAGCTTTTTAGCCGGCGGCGAAGTGCCCTATGCCTCGGTCGATAAAGACGGAAAATCCACCACGACCTTTAAGAAATATGGTGTGTCGTTAAACATTACCCCACATGCCGATCGTAATGCCGCGATTCGGTCGCGGATTGAAATTGAAGTCAGCTCAGTCGACACCACGATTACTGTGCCGGGCGGGCCCGCACTAAAAATTCGAAAAGCGTCAACAGAGTTCAATGTGCGTTCAGGGCAGACGCTGGTATTGGGTGGCTTTATTTCGCGTGAGCGTGCTCGAGATCAAGATGGATTGCCAGGCCTATCAGGGATTCCGATATTGGGCGGCTTGTTTGGGGTGAAGCGTGAACAAGAGCGTCATACCGAGTTAGCAATTTTTGTGACGCCGATGATTGTTGATCCTCGAGATCCAAGCCATGCAGCCCGGGTGGCTAACGCACAGGGCGTTTTGCAAGAGTCTTTTCCGGCTGCCCCAACACTCAATACACCGCTCAACAACTTTGAACCGCTCGAGTTGACTGCGCCACGTCAAGCGTTTGAGGCCTTAGGCCAATGGGAGCCAGACTCGGACAAGGTTCAACACCTGTCCAATTCGTTATCTCAGTGGGAAGACACGCCCGTCTTCGCTCATCACTAGTCATTTTTGTTGCACTGTTAGTAAAGGATTTGAATTGATTGAACTTGATTTGTTTTTTGAAGATGGTACACGCAGGCACGGGCGTTTTGAGATCCCTTTGGTGATGGGCCGCGCGCCAGATTGCGGTATTCAAGTCTCGCACTGGCGTGTTGCGCGGCAACATTTACGGATCTCGCGCGCTGAAGATGGCTATCACGTCGATGATCTTGGTTCAATTTTAGGTACGCGCGTAAACGGCAATCGTATCACCCGGTACGGACCACTTAAAAAGTCTGACGAAATTGTGGTGGGTCCGTGCTTGCTGCGACTGGCTTCTCAGGCAGCGCACGCGGCGGCGATCAAAAGCGTTTGCAGTGAGGGCACCCCGGCAGAATTCGGCAGGCTTCAATTGCAATCAGAGCCAAGGTCGATAGACAACCCCAAGCGTCGGGTGCATTCAGAAGCGAGAGCAGTGGGCCTAGACAGGTCGCAGTTGCCATCAGAGCCGAGATCGATTGCAGTCGGCAAGCTGCAGTTACAGTCAGAGCAGAACTTGTTGGCGGCTGAGCCGAGTTCTTTTGTGTTTGAGAAAGGTGTCGTTGCCTTAACCGCCCGAACGACAACGGCTGACACCAAAGAGGTGCCGCTGGGCGCTCAAAGGTTGCTTGACGAGTTCAAGTTACCTGAACCGAACGCATCGCTGTCCTTAGAGTCAGTGGATCTGGCGCAGCAAGAACTTCGCCAAGAGCTTCGTGCAGGCTTAATTCAGGCGTTTGATTTGCGGCGTAACGACGTTGGCGCACTATCTGAAGGCGCATTGAAGGCGCACGCGTTGACGTGCGTGGGTGAGTTGCTAGATAAACGACGGTTGCCGCTCAGTGAAGTGCAGCGCAGCAAAATTCTCAAACTCGTTGTCGATGAAGCAATTGGACTAGGCGTGATTGAAGAGTTGCTTGAGGATACGTCAGTCACTGAAATCATGGTCAATCGTTTTGACGAAATCTACGTTGAAGCAGGTGGGCGAATCTCGAAACAGCTGCTTCAATTTAGTAGTGAACAAGCGGTACGAAGTGTGATTGAACGTATTGTTTTCCCGCTGGGCCGCCGAATTGATGAAGCCTCGCCGATGGTTGACGCCCGGTTGCCCAACGGGTCACGTCTAAACGCAGTGTTGCCCCCTGTCTCTGTCAAAGGCGCGAGCTTTACCATCAGAAAGTTTCCGCAAAAGCGACTGCAAATGCAAGATTTGGTTGCCCTACAAGCCTTGCCTGCGCCGCTCGCCGAGTTTTTACGCCTGTGCGTTGAGCGGCGCTTAAATATTCTCGTATCAGGCGGCACGGGTTCAGGCAAAACCACCTTGCTCAATGTGTTAGCTGGGTTTGTTGATCCCGCACAACGCATTGTGACGATCGAAGATTGTGCCGAACTGTTGATCGCTCATCCACATGTTGTGACGCTTGAAGCAAGGCAAGCAAATTCTGAAGGGCTGGGCGCAGTCACGATTCGTGACTTAGTCAAAAATGCTTTACGGATGCGCCCCGACCGTATTGTGATTGGTGAAGTGCGCAGCGCAGAAGCGATTGATATGTTGGCTGCCATGAATACCGGGCATGATGGCTCAATCACCACTTTGCATGCGAATAGCCCGCGCGATGCTCTATCGCGACTCGAGACGATGGTGCTAAGTGGGAATGCGGGTTTGCCACTGCAGGCGATACGCGAGCAAATCGGTTCGGCACTGAAGTTGATTGTGCAGCAGACTAGATTGCCAAATGGCCGAAGGGTCATTACGGGGGTCGCCGAAGTCTCCGGGATAGAGTCTGGCACCATTCAAACTCAACAATTAGTTAAGTTTGATGTCGGCCGTCAACGTTTAACCGGCGCAGGCTTGCGCCCCTCGGTCTTCGCTGACGCCCGAGTGCAAACTGAGTCGGCGATGATGAATTGGTTTTTACAGCTATGAGTACGTTGGCGTTGGTGTGCGCGTGCTTATCAATTGCAATGGCAGCATGGCTTGGGCAGTGCCTTTTTTTTCGGGCATCGCAACACTACCGTAAGCAAATCACTGAGCACGCACGTGAAGAACTGTCTGATTTGTTTGTCTTTATCGACACGACATACCTTTGGCCTACGCTTGTCTGCGTGGCGGTGGGGGCCAGTTTGCTGTTGTGGTGGGTGACGCAAAGCGTCTTGTTTGCGGTATGTGTGGGTGGTGTGAGCTTTGTATTGCCCCGTATCGTTCTGAGTCGTGCTGTTCGCAAGCGTCAGCGACGTTTTGACCTGCAATTGCCAGAGCTTCTGTCGTCGTTGTCAGGTGCTTTGCGCGCAGGGGCAGGTTTGTCGGTAGCGTTAAAGCACATTGTGCAAGACGCAAGCCCTCCGCTCTCGCAAGAATTTGGGCTTGTTTTGCGCGAGCAAAGAATGGGGGTTGAATTGACTCAGGCCCTGAATAATCTTTACCAGCGTATGCCTTCCGAAAGTGTTGAACTAGTCTCAACCATGCTGATTGTAGGCACACGCTCTGGCGCCTCTTTGGCGGATTTGCTTGACCGTCTCTGCACCAACCTGCGGGCACGCCAGCATCTTGAAAGAAAAGTCGAAGTTATGACGACTCAAGGAAAGATGCAAGCCTGGGTGATGGGTGCACTGCCAGTTGTGCTATTGCTAGTGTTAAGCCAAATTGACCCATTGTCGGTGCATTTGTTACACAGTACTTCGGTGGGGCAGGCCGTGCTGGCGACAGTATTCGCTCTTGAATGCCTTGGGGTCTACTTCTTGCGCCGTATTCTGGCCATTCATGTCTAGCTTGATGGTTTGGCTCGCGTTGCTCTCGGGCGCATTGGCCATTGCATCGGCCTTGTTCGTTGGTGGTCGGGCTTTGTTGGCTAATCTTGGTCAAATTCGTCGTGCTGGCTTTCACGCGGTCATCAAGGCGTGGCT
The DNA here is from genome assembly GCA_030832095.1 of Gammaproteobacteria bacterium. Lineage (GTDB taxonomy): Bacteria > Pseudomonadota > Gammaproteobacteria > Burkholderiales > Burkholderiaceae_B > Zwartia > Zwartia planktonica. The sequence goes on from JAURJT010000002.1 coordinate 26,628, forward strand.
AAAAGTTGGAATCCTTCGACCAATGTTGACGCAGCTCGGGCGCTGGCTGTTGCCTTTCATTACCTGGAATCAACGGCATACGCTGACTCAATTGCTTTTACGTAGTGCGTCAACCGACTTAGATTATGCCCAAATGTTTGCAGCGCGTGTGTTGCTAACGTTGCTCGGGTTCGTCATCTATTTGTACGCTGTTGGGTTGAGTGCGATACAGGAGCGAGCGATGCGCGCTGAACTCTTGGTCGATATATTGTTGAGTGCGTGCTTGGCGGCATTCTTTTGGTGGTTGCCAATCATGTGGCTAAAGCAACGTTATCGGCAGAGGCTGATCGCCATCGAACGCGCCTTACCCTTTTTTTTGGATATAGTCGGGCTTGGCTTAGGCTCGGGGCACAACTTGCAGGCCTCGCTACAGTTGGGCTGCAATCATCTTAGCGATGGCGCGCTAAAGACCGAATGGCTTCAGACCTTAGGTGATATTCGAACTGGAATGGCGCGCAGCGAAGCGCTCAGGCAAATGAGCATGCGCATTGAGTTAGTCGCCTTGCGGCAACTGCTCTCGGCGTTGATTCAGGGCGAGGCGCTAGGTCAGGGGATGGGGCAGATTGTAGAAGTCTATGGCACTCAGCAGCGCGCACAACGTTTGATGAACGCTGAAAAACTGGCGTTACAAGCACCGGTCAAAATGCTGTTTCCGTTAGCGTTGTTTATTTTTCCGTGTACGTTTTTAGTGCTGGGGTTTCCGGTCGTGGTTCAACTTTTTGGCCTGCAGCCGTAACGAGACGATCTGTGAGAACCCAAAGTTGGATCAAAAAGAATGATGACAGGATCAAGGGCTGAATGAAATGCTTTGACTTGAATCGTGATCTGACCCAGCCGCCCGAGTGCGAGCTGACTTTGGTGCGAGCCGACACGATGTTTACACGCCTGCTCGGTCTGCTAGGTAAACGTGCGATGGCGCCTGGTCAGGCGCTTTTGCTCAAGCCGTGCTTTGCCGTACATACCGTCGGTATGCGATTTTCGCTTGGTGTCTTTTTTATCGACAAAAAAGGTGTCGTGGTCAAGACGATTGCGCGGCTAAAGCCCAATCGCGTTGCGGTGTGCTGGCGGGCGACAGCGGTGGTTGAAACAGCCGCGTTTGCAAATGAACAAACAGAAGCGCTATCTCTCGCTGTTATGCGGGCGATTGCTCAGACTCAGTTGTCATAAACACTGACGCATAGCTGGGATAGAAGCTGCAGTACAAAACGGCGCCGCCGACAATATTGATCGGCACTTGCACAGTGGCTGCAATCGTTTTTGAAAGGCCTATCCACACTAAGATGGTTAAGGCACTATCGATTGCCAAAAATACGGCTAGCCAGCAGAGCCCGTAAACCAAAAAGACCCATTTGTTACGCCAACAGGCGATGCCGCTAAAAAATAGAGCTCTAAAGATGCTGATCTGATGCCATGCCACAAGCACTGGTGCGTACCAAAAAATGGCAGCCATTAGCATGTAGAACACAGCAAAAATAATCATTGGCGTGCGAACGGCATCGAGCAAGGGCATTAGGTTGTTGGCGTCGGTCATAGCCTTAAGGGCCTCTGAGACTTCAGCGGCAAAGGGGACGAACGCCAGCAGGCCCAACAATAAGCAGATCACTAAGTACAGGGCGCCCATCCCGACGAGTCGCTTGAACACGCCACTTGGTTTGAGCGGCTCAAGCCACATATTGAGTAACATTTTGTGCCCTTGGGCGGCGTGACGTCCGGCGGACAAGGTCACGACGGTGACGGCTGGCATGAGGATGACAAACAGTATTGGACCGATCGGTGGTGTGATGCTTGCAACCATGAGCAGCAAACTGATGAACATTGCCCAAGAGAAAAAGGCAAGCGGCTGGGTACGAAATAAAGTCCAGCCGTCGCTGACCCAGCGCCAGCCCGATAAGGCATTAAGAGCAAGAGCTTGCATCAGTCTTCCTTTGGTAAATCGGGGATCAGACCGACAGTTCTTTGTTGAAGGACACGTTCAAAATGGGTGGGGTCGTGCGGTTTAAGTGTTTGAGCAGAGCGAGGCAAATAAAAATCGTATAGGCGTGATATCCAAAAACGCAGTGCTGCCGCACGTAATATCGCAGGCCAAAGGCGACGCTCAGCCGCAGTGAAGGGCCGCAGGCTGGCGTAAGCACTTAACCATGCAGTGGCGTATGCGGGTTTAACGATGCCCGTGGCCAAATCAATACACCAGTCATTGACGCAGACGGCGACGTCAAACAGCCATGTGTCACAGCCAGCAAAATAAAAATCAATCAATCCGCCCATTTGAGGCTCGGTTTGAGTGCCTGCAAATAAAACGTTGTCTCTGAAAAGATCGCAATGCGCGGGCCCAAAGGGCAAGGATTTGTAATCTGGCGTTAACGCCATGGCACGCTGCTCTGCCAAGGTGTTGGATAACAATTCAGCAAGGCTAGGGGTGAGGTAAGGGAGGACCACTGGAGCGGTTTGCTCCCACCAAGCGAGGCCACGCAGGTTAGGTTGGCGCAGCTTGAAGTCTTTGGCGGCCAGGTGGGCCTGTGCCAGTGTTTGGCCAGCGAGCGCGCAATGTGCAAGCGAGGGTGCTGGCTCGTGGCCACCGGGCAGACGATTGACGATCGCTGCGGGTTTTTTTAACAAGGTCGACAGTCGTGCGCCGTCTAGGCGAGTTTGTGGTTGCGGCACGGGCACACCACGCTGCGCTAAATGATGCATCAGTTCGATATAGAAGGGCAGTTGCTCGGCTGTGAGCACTTCAAAGATGGTTAAAACGTACTCGCCTTGTGTCGTCGTGAGAAAAAAATTGCTGTTTTCGATGCCGGCCGCAATCCCACGCAGCGCGACAAACTCACCTAAGGCATATTGCCTCAGTAGCGCGCGCGCGTCAGCGTCACCGACAATCGTAAAAACAGCCATAAAGCATCACACAGGGTTAGGTCTTGCAAGTTCAGTTGCGTCAGCAAAGGGCAAGGCGCAAAGTCAGAGCTCGAAGTTTAGCAAGAAGTGTAGAAACCCTCTCAGATCGAGGCAAGCAGTCGGGTCGCAGAGTGCGTAAAAAGACTCTCTTGGGCGATCGTAAGCGTAAAATCGCCGCTTTCTGGTCAAAACTATCAGAACCCTGAGTCGCTGCGATTGACACGGGAGGGGTCGGTAGTCGTACCCTAGTCGTATCTTTTGCCAATGAACAGTGTTCTTTTAGAAGCTTGCCTCAGTCGTCTTTGAAGCGTTGTCACAAGGTCGTGAAACAGGTGTTTTTCATTCGATATGCATAATTTGACCGCAGCTCAGGCGCTTGCGACTTCAAGTGCCAGCGACCACTGGCGCTTGTGCGTCGCCCCCATGATCGACGTGACAGATCGTCATTGTCGTTTTTTTCATCGTTTGCTCGCGCCTCGGGCACGGTTGTACACAGAGATGATTACGACGGGCGCGTTGTTGCACGGTGATGCGCAACGACATCTCGATTTCAATGAGCAAGAACATCCCGTTGCCTTGCAGCTTGGTGGCAGCGAACCAGAGGCCTTAGTGGCCAGCGCAAAGCTTGGCGCACAATGGGGCTACGACGAGATCAATTTGAATTGTGGTTGCCCCTCTGAACGGGTTCAGAAAGGTGCGTTTGGCGCGTGTTTGATGGCCGAACCTTTCTTGGTGGCTGACTGTATCAAAGCCATGCAAGACGCGGTCGGTGTGCCCGTGACGGTTAAGCATCGTCTGGGGTTGGATAAAAATGAATCGTACGACTTTGTGCGTGATTTTGTGGGTGCCATTTACGATACTGGGTGCCGAGTTTTTATTATTCATGCCCGTAACGCTGTGCTCAAGGGCTTGTCGCCGAAAGATAACCGCGAGGTTCCGCCTCTGAGATACGACGAGGCGGCAAGGCTGAAGCAGGATTTTCCGGATGCGGTGATGGTGTTAAACGGCGGGCTCACAACCTTAGCTGATTGTGAAGCCGTATTGCCACGATTTGATGGTGTGATGTTGGGGCGCTCGCCGTGGCACGATCCCTCGGTGTTGGCGCGGCTGTCACAGGCTTGGTGGCCGCAGTTAGCGGTCAAGACTGAAGCAGAAGTCATCGAGGCGTTAGTGGATTATGCAGGACAACAAATCTTAGCTAAGGTGCCCTTGCGCATTGTCGTGCGGCCGCTACTAGGTTTATTTAATGGCCGCTCAAATTCGCGTCTCTGGCGACGGATGTTGTCAGATTCGAAGCTATTGAGGCAGGATGACCCAGAATTGATTCGCTTAGCGTGGCAGCAGGTTGGAGGCGTGGCGGCTCGTCTTTAAGCCACAAAAAAACGTTTGTCACGCAAAGGTGGCTCTGATGTTTGCTCACGTTCAGGAGCATCGCTGGGGCATGTATCGTGTTTGAACGCGTTGAGTTTAAAGCGAGAGCCCAGAAACACGCAGGTGAGGCTGCGTACAAACTCGTCATATGAGAGGCTACAGACTGACGCCTTTCTAGCTGTTTTTAGCAGGCTCTTTATCAGCGGGCCAGTCGCGAATGTAGGCCTTGAGCATCGAGTTTTCGAACTTTTGTGCCGCCGCAATGGCTTGAGCCATGTCATAAAATGAGATGACACCCAACAACATTTCACCATCCATGACAGGCACGTAGCGCGAGTGATGCTCGAGCATCAGCCGCTGTACCTCTGTGGCCAAGGTGTCTGGGCTCACGCTGACTGGGTTTTGCTCCATGATCGCACCGATGACCACATCGCCAATCTTTGCGTGATGCTCGCTTAAATAACGAATGATTTCACGAAACGTGAGCATGCCAACGAGCTGACCACTCTGCATGATCACCAACGAGCCAATATCATGCGCACTCATTGTTTTAAGGGCCTGAGTGACTAAGGTTTCGGGCGTGGCGGTGAAAAGGGTGTTGCCTTTTACCTTTAGAACTTCGCTAACTTTAAGCATGTTTGTCTCCTGCGTCGCTGCTCACTATTCTGGATTGTAGTGGGTGAGTCACGGAGCTGTCATGGTGCTCTAAAACCTCAGCAAGAGTGGGGTCAACTTGCTGCGTGATGAGTTGGCTAAGCGCCCGGGCGAGAAAGGGCTGCTCGGAGAGCTTGATTGAAGAGCGATCTAGTGCAAGCTGATCGACTAAGGGACCAAGTGTTGTGCGTTCGGGGTCGCACGCCAGCAACAAGCGTTCATTTTTTGCGCCAGGTGCGATGGCAACTAAACCCATTGCAGTTAAGCACTGTAGGCGTTCTTCAAGAACATTGAGCGGAAGGCGCAAACGCTTGATGAGTTCGGTGTTACTGCATCCTGGTGGTATGTTGCCGCGGGCTTCACTGAGGACTTTCAGCACGGATAGCGCGTCCATCAAGGCTGCACCTGGCCTGACTTTAGGATCGAGTCGCCCGAGTCGCAATAACGGCAGATTGGCAGCGACTAAGGCACCAATCAAGATGCCAAGCCAGCACAGATAGACCCAGATCAAAAAAACAGGTAACGCGGCAAAGGCTCCATAAATCATGGTGTAGGTCGAGAAGCTTGAAACGTAGTAGGCAAAACCGACCTTCATGGTCTCTAGAATGAGCGCTGAGATCACGCCGCCCACCAACGCATCGCCCCGATTGACACGGGTATTTGGCACCACAATAAACAAGGCGGCAAAGGCGAGTGCACCCAAAAGCAAGGGCAATAGCTTCAGCGCGATTGCCAGAAAAATTGGAGCGTTTGCGAGCAAGCCTTGAGATTCACGGGTCAAAACAGCAGTTGCGTAAAGGCTGGCGCCCGTTAATACAGGACCAAGAGTGATGACCGCCCAATAGACCAGTGCGCGGTGCGTGACGCGACGCTGCCGCTCGACTTGCCAAATGGTGTTGAGTGCCGATTCAACAGACATAATCAAAAACACAACGGTTAGCACTAAGAACCCACCGCCAATCGCCGTCAAGCGCGAGGCTTTCGCTGCAAACTCATTGAGGTAAGTCATGATCGTGTCTGACAACGTGGGCGGCATCAGACTGTTGGTCATAAAGGCTTGAAGCGAGACACTGAACTCAGTAAATAGCGGAAACGCAGTGAAGAGCGAAAGCACCACGGCTAAGAGCGGCACGATCGAGAGCACAGTTGTAAAGGTCAGGCTCGCAGCGAGTTGTACGGCCTTGGCCTGCGTGGCGCGTTGCAGAGCCAGTCTAAGGATTTGAGTCGCAGCACCAAAATATGGCGTCACGTCTTTATGTGCAAAATGTTGTTTTGCATGGGCTTGCATGCGAATTCTCCGTCTGCAGGCGATAATAGCAGCGTCACCCCCTGTCGGGCGTTTCAGTACTAAATTCTTTGCCTCACCTGAACGCAGCACACAAGATGTCCGAGATTAACCATTCATCGCAGTCACCAGTTACCTTAAATGTTGCGCTGCAGCGTAGCGCGACGTTGAGCTTATTCGGGCTCTTTTTTCTATGTTTGCTCTGGGAGATCTGGCTGGCGCCCCTCAAACCAGGTGGCACCTTATTGTTTTTAAAAGCGCTTCCACTGGCCTTTGCGATGCGTGGGGTCTTGCGCGGCAGCCTGTATACGATCCAGTGGGCGTCTATGTTGGTGTTGCTGTACCTGATGGAGGGCGTGGTGCGGGTAATGTCTGATCCGCCTGGCCCCTCAATTATGTTGGCCTGGATCGAAATCGTCTTGGCGACCATATTCTTTTTTAGTTCGATCTTTTATGTTCGACCAGCGAAACGCGTGGCCAAAGCTTTGCAAAAGGCAGAAAAGTTAAATCAACAGACTGAAAAGTTAAACCAACAGACTGAAAAGCTAAATCAACAGGCAGAAAAGTTAAATCAAAAGACTGAAAACCTCAACTAGTGATTGACCCTTCGTATATGGGGTCAATGCAAGTTCAGCCGATGTAACAAGCCAAAATAGTGCTAATCGCAGCTCAAACAATATCCCTCTCATGACTTCATCTTCTTGTTTTGAACCCCTCGTTAAAGCAAACACGTTTGCAAGCTTACCCTCAGATTTTTATACACGCTTGCCTACGACACCGCTCACGGCGCCTCGCTTGGTGCATGCCAACGGTGAGGTTGCTGCATTGTTGGGGTTGCCCCCTCAAGCGCTTGCTACGCAAGAGTTTCTTGATGTGGTCGGCGGCACCACGCCAATGCCGGGTGGCGACACCATGGCGGCTGTGTATAGCGGACACCAGTTTGGGGTATGGGCCGGTCAGTTAGGCGACGGGCGTGCCCACTTGTTGGGTGAGATCCAAGGGCCAGATGGCAGTTTTGAAGTGCAACTGAAGGGCGCCGGCATGACACCCTACTCACGTATGGGCGATGGGCGGGCGGTCTTGCGTTCTTCGGTGCGAGAGTATTTAGCGAGCCACGCGATGCGTGGGCTTGGCATCCCGACCACGCAGGCGCTATCGCTTGTGTCTGCACGTAATCCTGTCAGACGCGAAACCCTTGAAACGGCGGCGGTCGTGGCGCGAGTGGCACCAAGCTTTATCCGGTTTGGTTCGTTTGAGCACTGGGCTGCGCGCAGGCGACCCGACTTGCTGCGCACCCTGGCCGATTACGTGATCGACCGGTTTTACCCTGAGTGCCGCGAGGCGAGTCACTCTAGTACTGCGGGGCATACCAGAATTCTAGGTGATACGAGCACTGTAGGTGATACCAGTACTGTAGGTGAGATGAGCACCACAGGTGATACCACCACGGCCAAAGACTACGAGCCTTACGTGCAATTGCTGCGTGCAGTCGTGCGGCGCACCGCAACCCTCATGGCAAGTTGGCAGGTTGTGGGCTTTTGTCATGGCGTGATGAACACAGACAACATGTCGATTTTGGGGCTCACCCTTGACTACGGCCCGTATGGTTTTATGGATGGCTTTGATGCCAAGCATATTTGTAATCACACCGACAGCGGCGGTCGCTACGCCTGGCATGCTCAACCCGCGGTGGCGCACTGGAATCTCTATCAACTCGCGAATAGCCTGCACGAAATCGTGCCCGAGACCGAGCCTCTGAAGGCGGCGCTTGATGAATATGAGGCTTGTTTTCTAGGCGCGATGCAAACTCGAATGAGTCAGAAGTTAGGTTTAAGCGCCTGGCAATCGGGTGATGAAACGTTGATCGATGACCTTTGGAGTCTGATGCAAGCTAGCCATGCTGACTTTACGCTGACCTTCAGGCAGCTGGCTTACGCGCCAGGGCTGACGCAAGCGTCGCAAGAGCAAATTGAGCACGATTTGGGCGGCACGGTGAACGCCAACCTGCTGCCTTTTGTGGATTTGTTTGTGGATCGCGCGGGCGCGCAAGCTTGGCTTAGCCGCTACAGCGCTCGACTGGGCTCGGACCCCACCCAACATTGGCAAGAGCGTGTTGCTGGCATGCTGGCGGTGAACCCACTGTATGTGCTACGTAATCACATTGCACAGCAGGCGATTGAAGCAGCCGAGAAGGGCGACTTTAGCGAAGTGCAGCGCCAAATGCAGCTTTTGAGCGACCCGTTTCACGCTCGGGCGGGCCAAGAAGCATATGCTGCTGCGCCACCAGCTGGGGCACCACATTTAGAGGTCAGTTGCTCTTCTTGAGGCGCGGACGTGTGCAAGTGGCTATAGCCGTTGCGCCTACCTCAGACAATCTGCATTTAGAGGTGAGTTGCTTTTCAAGAGGCAGTGACGTGGGCAAAGGGGTCCAAGCCGCTGCGCTTCTCGAAGAGACATCGCCTTTAGAGGTCAATTGCGCTGAGTGATGCAATAATGTGCTTTTGAAGGTTGCTATGCCATCTTTTAAAGGGCAAACGTGACCTGACTCTGTTCATTTTTTCGGTACTTGTCGCCTATGTCTGGTAATACGCTCGGTACGCTATTTTGTGTGACTAATTTTGGTGAGTCACATGGCCCCGCAATCGGCTGTGTGGTCGATGGGTGCCCTCCTGGCCTGGCGCTTTGCGAACAAGATATTCAAGTTGAACTTGATCGTCGTCGCCCCGGCACCTCGCGCCACGTGACGCAGCGCCAAGAGGCAGACCAAGTTGAGATTTTGTCTGGGGTCTATGAGGGCAAAACCACCGGTACACCGATTGCGTTGTTGATTCGTAACGTTGATGCACGTAGTAAAGACTACAGCGCCATTGCCGATACGTTTAGGCCTGGGCATGCTGATTTCACCTATTTCAATAAGTACGGCGCGCGCGACCCGCGTGGCGGTGGCCGTTCGTCGGCCCGGTTAACGGCTCCCACAGTGGCTGCCGGAGCAATCGCAAAAAAATGGCTGTCTGAGCACGCTGGGATCAAGGTGCGGGGGTATATGAGTCAGTTAGGCCCGATAGTGATGCCTTTTGTCAGTTGGGATTACGTTTCGAGTAATCCGTTTTATGCCGCCAATGACACCAGCACGCCTGAACTCGAGGCCTATATGGATCAGTTACGCCGCGATGGGGATTCTGTGGGCGCTCGGATCGAAGTCGTGGCCGAAGGCTTGCCCGCTGGTTGGGGCGAGCCCATCTATGACCGGCTAGACGCAGACATTGCCTACGCGATGATGGGTTTAAATGCCGTTAAAGGCGTTGAGATTGGCGCTGGCTTCAAAAGTGTTGAGCAGCGCGGCTCTGAGCACGGCGACGAGATTACGCCCGAGGGCTTTTTGACGAACAACGCCGGCGGTGTGTTGGGTGGAATCTCGACGGGTCAGCCGATCACGGTGAGCCTGGCGATTAAGCCAACCTCAAGTATTCGGACCGAGCGCCGCTCAATTGACCGGGCCGGCAACCCTGTGATGGTGCAAACCCTAGGTCGCCACGACCCGTGCGTGGGGATTCGGGCGACACCGATCGCCGAAGCCTTGCTAGCCTTGATTTTGATCGATCATGCTTTGCGCCATCGCGCGCAGTGCGGGTAAGACTAAAAATGGCTTCGGTCTGGGTCTGTTAGTTGCCCGGTCGGGGCTAAGTTAACAGCTATGGCTTAGGTTCCCTATGGCATAATCAAGGGCTACCCTTTTACAACGTGTGTTTGGCAGATCCAACGTCATGAAAAAAACTCTATACGACAAACTTTGGGACGCCCATGTGGTTCACCAAGAACCAGATGGCACCGCAATTTTGTACATCGACCGTCACTTGTTGCACGAGGTCACAAGCCCACAGGCTTTTGAGGGCCTTGACTTGGCCGGTCGCCCGCTTTGGCGTCTGAATGCTAATTTGGCGGTGGCAGATCACAACGTGCCCACGGTGGCGCGTGATCGGGCGCAAGGGATCACTGACCCGATATCAAAATTACAAGTCGATACGCTTGACGCCAACTGCGCCAAACATAACGTGATCGAATTTCGCATGAACGATTTGCGTCAAGGTATTGTTCACGTGATCGGCCCTGAGCAAGGTGCAACGTTACCCGGCATGACTGTGGTGTGCGGCGACTCGCATACCAGTACACATGGTGCGTTTGGTGCCTTGGCCTTTGGTATCGGCACCTCAGAAGTCGAGCATGTCATGGCTACGCAAACGCTGCAAGCCAAGAAAAACAAAAACATGTTGGTGCGTGTTGAGGGTACCTTGCCGATTGGCTGTACTGCAAAAGACGTGATCCTGTATGTGATTGGTCAAATTGGTACCGCCGGTGGCACAGGTCACGCGATTGAATTTGCAGGCAGCACGATTCGCGGCTTGTCGATGGAAGGCCGCATGACCTTGTGCAACATGGCGATTGAAGCCGGTGCACGTTCGGGCATGGTGGCAGTTGACCAAAAAACGATTGATTACTGTGCGGGTCGTCCGTTCTCGCCTAGCGGCGCGCTGTGGGATGCTGCGGTTGCCTACTGGAAAACCTTGCATACCGACGAAGGCGCCTTTTTTGATCGAGTCGTTGAGATAGATGCTCGCCAAATTGTGCCTCAAGTGACTTGGGGCACGTCACCAGAAATGGTATTACCCGTCACTGGGCGTGTGCCCGATCCTGATCGCGAAAAAGATGACATGCGCCGCGAAGGTATGGAGCGTGCGTTGGTCTACATGGGTTTGAAGCCCAACACACTGATTGAAGATATCAAGATCGATCGCGTGTTTATCGGATCTTGCACCAACTCGCGTATTGAAGATTTGCGCGCGGCTGCAGTCGTTGCGCGCGGTCGTAAGGTCGCCAGCAATGTGCGTCAGGCGCTTGTGGTGGCTGGCTCGGGCCTAGTCAAAGCACAAGCCGAGCGCGAAGGCTTAGACAAGATTTTTATCGAGGCAGGTTTTGAATGGCGTGAGCCAGGCTGCTCAATGTGCTTGGCCATGAATGCCGATCGCATTGAACCCGGCGAGCGTTGCGCCTCGACTTCAAACCGAAATTTTGAAGGTCGCCAAGGGCAGGGTGGTCGCACCCATCTCGTGAGTCCGGCCATGGCAGCAGCTGCCGCCGTGTCGGGTCATTTTGTTGACGTACGTAACCTCCGGTAAATATCATGGATTCATTCATCACGCATCAAGGTTTGGTTGCTCCGCTCGATCGCGAAAACGTCGATACAGATCTGATCATTCCAAAGCAGTTTCTGAAGTCAATCAAGCGCACTGGCTTTGGCCCAAACTTGTTTGACGAGATCCGTTATCTGGATCATGGTGAGCCTGGGATGGACAACTCCAAGCGCCCGTTGAACCCAGAATTTATTTTGAACCACTCACGCTATCAGGGTGCTTCAATTTTGTTGGGTCGTAAAAACTTTGGCTGCGGTTCAAGCCGCGAGCATGCCCCCTGGGCGCTGGCGCAATACGGTTTTCGCGCAGTGATTGCCCCATCATTTGCCGACATCTTTTTTAACAATAGCTACAAGACAGGCTTCTTGCCAATCGTGTTGTCTGAGTTGCAAATCTCGCGCCTGTTTGACGAGGTGCGTGGCTTTGTGGGCTACAAGCTAACAATCGATCTTGAAAAACAAGTCGTGATTGCACCCGACGGTCGTGCGATGGATTTTGATATCACTGCGCATCGCAAATATTGCATGATCAATGGCTTAGATGAAATTGGTTTGACTCTGCGTCAGGCCGATAAGATTCGAACCTTTGAGGCCGAGCGGCTCGCCCGCCATCCTTGGTTAGATGTTCAACCAATCGGTGCACGTTAATTAATTTAGACGTTGGGCCGGTTTACCGGCCCATTACTTTTGGATCAAAGCAACATGACAAAGAAAATTGCAGTCTTGCCAGGTGATGGGATTGGCTCCGAAATTATGGAACAAGCGGTTCGCGTCTTGGGCGCGTTGAAATTACCCCTTGAAATCACGCATGCCCCTGTAGGCGGCACCGCCTACGACCTACACGGTCATCCGTTGCCACCCGCCACCTTGAAACTCGCACAAGAATCAAACGCGGTGTTGTTTGGCGCTGTGGGCGACTGGAAATACGACAAACTGCCTCGCGAGCATCGCCCCGAGCAGGCGATTTTGGGGCTGCGTAAGGCGCTCGGTTTGTTCGCGAACTTTCGCCCAGCGATTTTGTATCCTGAGTTAGCCAACGCGTCATCTTTAAAGCCCGAAATCGTCTCTGGCCTAGATATTTTGATTTTGCGTGAGCTGACCGGCGATATTTATTTTGGTTCACCCCGTGGCGTGCGCGTGGCCCCTGACGGCCCATTTGCCGGTGCGCGTGAAGGCTTTGACACGATGCGTTATGCCGAACCTGAAATTCGCCGCATTGCACATTTGGGTTTTCAGGCAGCGCTGAAGCGTCAACGTCGCTTGTGCAGCGTTGACAAGGCCAACGTGCTTGAAACCTCGCAACTCTGGCGCGATATCGTGACCGAGATCGGCAAAGAGTATCCGGATATTGCGTTGTCGCACATGTATGTTGACAACGCTGCAATGCAGTTGGTGCGCGCGCCGCGTGACTTTGACGTGATTGTGACGGGCAATCTGTTTGGTGACATTCTGTCTGATGAGGCGTCGATGCTGACGGGTTCAATCGGCATGCTGCCCTCCGCCTCGCTCAACGCCTCGGGTCAGGGCTTGTATGAACCGAGCCATGGCTCGGCCCCTGACATTGCCGGTAAAGGCGTTGCAAACCCTTTGGCTACGATCTTGTCTGCAGCGATGATGTTGCGCTACTCGCTTGATCAAGCCGCGCAGGCTGATCGTATCGAGCAAGCTGTTCGTCGTGTGCTTCAGCAAGGGTTACGCACCGCCGATATTTATGAGCCAGGCACAACTAAAGTTGGCACTGTAGCGATGGGCGATGCTGTTTTGAAGGCTTTAGGCTAATCGGGTGACTTTAGCCTTCGCTCGACAGGGCGGGCTAGGCAGGCGAGTCATCTGGATGTTTGACCAGAGCCACTCGCAGGCGGCGTAAGCGAGTCTAAGGTGGCGTAATAACCTTGGTGTTAACATAGACCCTAAGTGCATAGACTCTAAGTGCACGTATTTAAATGATTTTTTGGTTTTTAACGATGAAACAGTCTGTTGGGTTAGTGGGTTGGCGTGGGATGGTGGGCTCTGTGCTCATGCAACGCATGCGCGACGAGGGTGATTTTGCCTTGATCGACCCGGTCTTTTTTTCAACAAGCAATGCGGGTGGTCGTGCGCCTGAGTGGGCCGGTGCCACCGCCTTGCAAAATGCCTTCGACATCGACGCCTTAAAAAAACTTCCAATTATCCTGACCGCGCAGGGCGGCGACTATACCAGCGAGGTCTATCCCAAACTGCGCGCAGCGGGTTGGACGGGTACTTGGATTGATGCTGCAAGCACGCTGCGCATGAAAGATGACGCCATCATCGTGCTCGATCCCGTGAATCGCCCAGTGATTGACGCGGCGCTCAAGCGTGGCGTCCGAAATTTTATTGGTGGTAATTGCACCGTTAGTTGCATGCTGATGGGCTTGGCCGGTTTGTTTAATCAAGGTTTGGTGCAGTGGATGACCAGCATGACTTACCAAGCTGCCTCTGGCGGGGGCGCGCAGCACATGCGTGAATTGCTCACGCAGTTTGGTTTGCTTAATGTGTCGGTCAAAGCCCAGCTCGATGACCCCGCTTCAGCGATTCTTGACATTGACCGCAGCGTGCTGGCTTTACAGCAAAGTGGCAAGTTACCGACTGAGCACTTTGGGATTCCTTTAGCAGGTAACCTGATCCCTTGGATTGATAAAGATTTGGGCAACGGGATGTCGCGCGAAGAATGGAAAGGCGAGGCTGAAACCAACAAGATTTTGGGTCGTGGTGAAGGTTTTGGCTCAACCCCGATTCCGATTGATGGTTTGTGCGTTCGTATTGGCGCGATGCGCTGCCATAGCCAAGCGCTCACGATTAAGCTCACTCGAGATGTGCCCATTGACGAAATTACTGATATTGTCAAAAACGGTACGGCTTGGGCTAAGGTCGTGGCGAACACTAAAGACGCTACGCTAGAAGGATTGTCACCCGTTGCAGTCACGGGTACGCTTGATATTCCCGTTGGACGTATGCGCAAGCTATCAATGGGCCCTGAGTATCTGGGTGCCTTTACAGTTGGTGATCAACTGTTGTGGGGTGCGGCCGAACCCTTGCGCAGAATGTTGCGTATTTCGTTGGGCGAACTTTAAGTCAATGGAGTGTTGTGATGCGCGATGAACTGAACGTTGTCTGCCGAAAGTCGCTGCAGTTTGGTGCAACGCTTGGCTTAACACTTGCCGTTTGTACACAAGCCTTTGCGTTAAAAGCCGGGCACGGTGGGGTGGATTCAATGCCTGGTGCACCTTTGAAGGTGTCGATTCCGTTACTCGAGGTTCTTGCCGCTGACGTTTCTTCCTTGCGGGTCAAGGTGGCCGCGGCTGAGGCTTGGGCCAAATCCGGGTTGACTCCGCCAGTGAGTCTTGACTCGATGACGGTATCAATCGAGGCGGGGTTCGTAAAAGATTCACGCATGTTGGTGCTTCGTTCAAATCAACTCTCAGACAAACCGATCATTGATGTATTGCTTGAAGTGTCTTCTTCTAGCGGTTCGACACAAATTCAATCTAGCTTTCTTGTCTTGACGCGTGCCAACGAAGGCGCGTCTGCTGGGACAGTGCTCGTGAAAGCCGGTGATACGCTCTCTGGAATCGCGCTCGCGAATCCGGTGGCCGGAGCAGATTTGTATCAGATGCTTTGGGCGCTGTATCAAGCCAATCCGCAAGCATTTTTCTCGAAGAACATGAATATGCTCAAGGCGGGCGTGACGCTCAAATTGCCTGATGCGCAAACTGTTCGCGCCATCGATCCAAAACTGGCACGCGATATGTATCAAGCGCACTTGAGAGCGTTTAAAGCACTTGGTGGTACTGCGAATGACGGGAACACAATGTCTCGTGCCGCGCCGCCAGTTGTTCCGCCGCCCAGTGGGGCGCAAACGAGCTCGGTGACCACTGCTAGCGCAGCACCAACTCCGACGGCGACTGACCGCGTGTTGTTGACGTCCTCGAGCACGGCAGAGCAACGCGAAGATGCTCGAGTGTCTGCAGCCAAAGAGATCGCTGAGATTCAAGCTCGTGTGGATAGTTTGCAAGAAAACGTCAAACAACTGAAAGACGCGTTGAGTCGAACACCAGATGGGAACACCTCTAACTCGGCGAACGCTAACGGGTCGTCCAGAGCCGTGGGTACCCCTGGCGCTACCGGCGCACCTGGCGCAACAGGTACTGCAGGCAATGCAGGTACGACAGGTGCAGCAGGTGCAGCAGGTGCAGCAGGTGCAGCAGGTAATGCAGGTACAGCAGGTAATGCAGGTACGACTGGGAGTGCGGATGCATCCAGTGCAAGCACGGCTGCAGCGGGCGCGACGTCTGCGAGCCCACCGCCGGTGAAGACTGTGACCGGAGCCCTTAGCCAATTTTGGTCAAGCTTTATCTCAAGCACTCTTGGGCTGATGACGGCCGCTTTGGCAATCGGTGGTTTACTTGCGGCGTGGCTGTTGCGCCGGGCGGGAGCGCGACGTGAAGTCGACGAGGTTGAGGGCGACGAGGTGTCTGAACCGCTCAATCCGTTAATGCGAACTGCACTAGATCAAAAACTCCAAGGGATTGATCTCAATCTTGATCAAACAAAGGTAACTGATAAAAAAGAGCCGTCTATTACGCAGCCTAACGCAAGCCCAAAGGCTTGAGCTTAGTTAATTGTTATCTGTATCAATGCCACGCTTAGCGCTTGGGATCTCGTATGATGGGCGCCCGTGGCAAGGTTGGCAAAAGCAACCAAACGGGCAGACTGTCCAAGATGCGCTAGAGCGCGCCTTGGCGGCGTTTGCCACCGTTCCTGTGCAGACCACCTGCGCAGGGCGAACTGATACCGCAGTCCATGCGCTAGGTCAGGTGGTGCATTTTGATTGTGAAATCCATCGCACCGAAGAGTCTTGGGTGCGAGGGGTGAATGCGCACCTTCCTGAGTCGATCTCAGTGCAATGGGCGCAATCTGTCAATGATACTTTTCATGCAAGATTTTCAGCCACTGCGCGGGCCTATACCTATGTGCTGTTAAATAGCCGTGTGCGTCAGCCCCTTTGGGCAGGCAGAGCGGGTTGGGTATTTCAACCACTTGATGTGTTGTCAATGACTCAAGCGGCGCAGTCTTTGTTGGGTGAGCACGACTTCAGCAGTTTTCGCTCATCGCAGTGTCAAGCTAAGTCACCCGTGCGCACGATTTCTGAGCTTAATGTCGTGCAAAAAGGGAGCCTCATTCTTGTGTCGTTGCGCGGCAATGCTTTTCTGCATCATATGGTGCGCAATATTATCGGTGCCTTGGTGCAAATTGGGCAGGGTAGAGAGCCAGTTCAATATATGGCTGACTTGTTAATACTGAAAGACCGAACCAAAGGTGCGCCAACGTTTTCTCCTAATGGTTTATATCTGACAGAGGTGTCATATCCAGCTGGTACCTTGGCCCAACCGCAGGGCTTAGGTTTCGGCCTCGACCATATTGTTCGAGGATGAGGGCCAGCGCCTTCTCGGCACTTTGGTTTCCGCCTACAAAATCTCGTTCTAAGATAAGGCCCAGTGCGTTCTCGATGCCTTAGGTTTGGGTTTCCAAAATCTCGGTCTAGAATGAGAGTCTGCTTTTTCTCGATATCTCTTTGTGATGACAACAGACCTCTCTTTTGCACGCACGCGTATCAAAATCTGCGGCTTGACGCGCGCTCAAGATGTGCGTGCCTGCGCCCAAAGTGGCGCCGACGCTTTGGGCTTTGTTTTTTATCCGCCAAGCAAGCGCTTTGTGAGTGCAGTGCACGCTGCAGAGCTGTGTACAGACTTGCCGGCGTTTATCAGTACCGTCGCGCTGTTTGTGAATCCCGATCCGCAGGCGGTTAAAGACGTCATTCACACCCTGCGCCCAAGCCTGTTGCAGTTTCACGGCGACGAAGACCCCGGCTTTTGTGCATTATTTGGCGTGCCCTACCTGAAGGCCTTCAGAGTCGGTGGACCCGGCTTAGACACTGCAGCGAATGTGGCAAAAACCTGTCAGGCGTTTTCGCAGGCTGCTGGCTGGTTGTTTGATAGCTACACTCCGGCTTTTGGCGGCAGTGGGCAAGGCTTTGATCACGCCTTATTGTCAGCGGTCTCGAATGCCCAAGGCGCTGCACGACCCATGATTTTGTCTGGTGGTTTGAACGCTCAAAACGCTCTTGTCGCCGTACAAGGCTTGAGGCCTTGGGCCGTTGATGTCAGCAGCGGTGTCGAAGAGAGCCCCGGCGTGAAGTCCGCTCAAAAGATTGACGAGTTCGTTCAAGCAATTCATCTAGCGAGTGCCTAGCGACGACTTTGACAGCAGGCATCTAAAACCGATACAATAGCGGTCTTTACAGGCGGTTAGCTCAGCTGGTTAGAGCGCCACGTTGACATCGTGGAGGTCGTTGGTTCGATTCCAATACCGCCTACCAATTATCAAGCTTTACCCTACAACGGCGGGTGAGCAATATTCGGTTAAGCAGCAGTACCCACGCCTCGCATTTGGGGCTTTTTTTACGCCCAGAAAATTGAGTGTTCTCGGTAAGTGACGATCTATTGCCTATTAACAAATAAGGAAGTTGCGCTCATGGCAAAAAAAGAAGAGATTGATCCAGACACATTGGCTTTGATTCAATGGTGTACCGAGGTAGAGGGATTTTTAGTCGCAGCGGGCGCGACTTTGCGCGAAGCGCAGGGCTACATCGAAGAGCAGGCCGAGTGGTTTACAGACCAGTTTTACGAGGGGTTAACCCCCCAAGAAGCTGCCAAGGCATCGCTGAACGAGCCGTAAGCACTTGTAATGCTAAAATCTTAGTTGTTTTTAACTAGATTTTGCATGTGATTTGATAGGGACTGCGCGGCAGGCTTGCTCGCCTAAACGTTGGCAAAAACCACTTGTTCAAGCATCCCGCTCTCAAACATGTCAGTTCTGCTCGAGTGAACGACACCTCATCATGATCGCAATTACATTGCCAGACGGCTCTCAACGCCAATTTCCGGGTCCAGTTACAGTGGCCGATGTGGCGCAATCGATTGGCGCGGGGCTTGCTCGCGCTGCCTTGGGCGGGCGTGTCACGCGGGGTGAGCAATCCCAGCTGGTGGATACTAGCCATCTCATCGAAGAAGATTCGCAACTCGCCTTAATTACCGGTAAAGATCCCGAGGGTCTTGAGCTGATTCGCCACTCGACGGCACATTTGTTAGCCTATGCGGTCAAAGCCTTGTTTCCTGATGCTCAGGTCACGATTGGCCCGGTGATTGAAAACGGGTTTTTCTACGACTTTTCATACAAGCGGCCCTTTACCCTTGAAGATCTTGCAGCCATTGAAAAGAAAATGGCTGAGCTGGTTAAAAAAGACGAGCCCTTGACGCGCGAAGAGTGGAAGCGTGATGATGCGGTTGCTTACTTTAAGGGCATTGGTGAGCATTACAAGGCCGAAATCATCGGCGCGATCCCAGGCAACGAGACGATTAGCCTCTACCGCGAGGGCGACTTTATCGACCTCTGTCGCGGCCCGCACGTGCCCAATACCGGCAAACTTAAAGTTTTTAAGCTGATGAAGTTGGCTGGCGCCTACTGGCGCGGCGATAGCAACAACGAAATGCTTCAGCGTATTTACGGCACGGCTTGGGCTAATAAAGACGACCAAGACGCTCACTTGCACATGCTCGAAGAGGCCGAGCGTCGCGATCATCGCAAAATTGGTCGCGAACTTGATCTGTTTCATTTTCAAGAAGAAGGCCCAGGCCTGATTTTTTGGCACCCGAAGGGTTGGGCAATCTGGCAGCAAGTTGAGCAATACATGCGTAACGTGTATCGCGATAACGGCTACCAAGAGGTCAAAGCTCCGCAGATCCTTGATCTTTCGCTCTGGAAAAAAACCGGGCACTGGGATAACTATCGTGAAAACATGTTCACGACTGAATCAGAAAATCGTACCTACGGGTTGAAACCCATGAATTGCCCCGGGCACGTGCAAATTTTTAATTCAAGCCTGCATTCGTATCGTGATTTGCCCCTGCGCTACGGCGAGTTTGGCCAGTGCCACCGTAATGAACCCTCGGGCTCGTTGCACGGCATGATGCGTGTGCGTGGCTTTACGCAAGACGACGGTCATATCTTTTGTACCGAGGCGCAAATGCAAGACGAGTGCGCAAATTACACAGCGCTCTTGCAAAAGGTGTACGCAGATTTTGGTTTTACCGAGATTTTGTACAAAGTGGCTACGCGCCCCGAAAAACGCATTGGCAGCGACGAAGTTTGGGATAAAGCCGAAAACGCCTTAATGGAAAGCTTGCGGCGCACGGGTTGTGATTTTGAAGTGTCGCCTGGCGAAGGTGCGTTTTATGGCCCCAAAGTTGAATATACCTTAAAAGATGCGATTGGTCGCCACTGGCAGTGCGGCACGATTCAGGTTGATTTTTCGATGCCTCAACGTCTGGGCGCTGAGTTTGTTGACGCTCAAGATCAACGGGTTGCGCCGGTCATGCTGCATCGTGCTATTTTGGGCTCGCTTGAGCGCTTTATCGGCATGTTGATCGAAAATCATGCGGGCGCTTTGCCGGCTTGGCTAGCGCCGGTGCAAGCGGTTGTTTGCTGTATTTCTGAATCCACTGCTGAATATGCAACAGAAATCACACAAAGCCTGAAAAAACAAGGCTTTAGAGTAGAATCTGATTGCCGAGGTGAGAAGATCACCTATAAAATTCGTGAACATAGTATGCAGAAAGTCCCCTATATCCTGGTGGTTGGTGAAAAAGAGCGTCAGGCAGGGGCTGTGGCTGTGCGTAGTCGGGGTGGTCTGGATCTGGGTGTCATGCCCTTTGAGCAGTTCACCTCTTTGCTGAACGAAGATGTGGCCTTACGCCGCAATTCTGGTTTGCCTGCACCGCAGGCTGCCTAACCCTCAGGAGTCGTCAACATCGCAACAGAAAAACCCCATCGCATTAACGGTGACATCCGCGTTCCCGACGTGCGTTTACTAGGAATCGAAGGCGAGCAGTTAGGTATTGTTAATACACTAGAAGCTGTTCGTATGGCTGAAGAAGCAGGCGTAGATTTAGTTGAAATCGCCCCAAATGCTGAACCGCCAGTTTGCCGGTTAATGGATTACGGCAAGTTCAAATACCAAGAACAAAAACGTTTGGCCGAAGCCCGCGCTAAGCAAAAAATTATTCAAGTCAAAGAGGTTAAGTTTAGGCCCGCCACCGACGAAGGTGACTATCAGGTCAAACTGCGTAACCTTAAGCGCTTTCTCGAAGAAGGCGATAAGGCCAAAGTGACGTTGCGTTTTCGTGGCCGTGAAATGGCTCACCAAGAACTTGGTATGCGAGTCCTTGAACGCGTGCGCGACGATCTGACTGACATGGCTTCAGTTGAAGCGATGCCTAAGCTTGAAGGCCGTCAGATGGTGATGGTGTTGTCGCCCCGCAAGAAAACCCCTGCGGGTAAAGCAGAAGCAGCTTGATGATGCATGTACTGTTTGTCATTGATCCACTGCCAGCACTAAAAGCCTACAAAGACAGCTCAGTGGCCATGATGCGAGCGCTTGTCGCTCGCGGTCATCGCTTAAGTTTCGTCTTGCAGGGGGGCTTGTTTATTCAAGCTGGGCAAGTGTTTGCGCATGCCACGCCGATTAGTCTTGTACCCAACGCAGACTTGCATGGCCATGCTTGGTGGCACGAAGAGTCAATTGCAAAGGATGTCGCGCTGCAAGAATTTTCGGCCGTGCTGATGCGCAAAGATCCGCCCTTTGACATGGAGTATGTCTACGCCACGCATATGCTTGAGTATGCAGAGGCGCAGGGCGCTCGGGTCTTTAACAGCGGTGCTGCGATACGCAATCATCCTGAAAAGCTTGCGATCACTGAGTTTGCAAAATTCACGACGCCAACTTTAGTGACGCGCGACATGAATCGTTTAAAAGCGTTTCACATCGAACATCACGACGTGATTGTCAAACCCCTGGATGGCATGGGTGGGACAGGGGTGTTTCGTTTAGCGCCTCACGAAACCAACTTGAATGCCATTCTTGAGGCGTTGACTCATGATGGCACGCGGACGATCATGGCGCAACGCTATATCCCTGAGATCAAACAGGGAGATAAGCGTATTTTGCTGATTGGTGGCGAACCTGTGCCGTTTTGTTTGGCTCGCATACCACTTGCAGGTGAAACGCGCGGCAACTTAGCTGCCGGTGGGCGTGGGGTGGCACAACCCCTGACTGAACGCGATTGGGAAATCGCGCGCGAAATCGCGCCTCAGTTGGTGACCCGAGGTTTGCTCTTGGTGGGGTTAGATGTCATTGGTGAGTATGTCACTGAAATCAACGTCACCAGTCCAACCTGCTTCGTCGAAATCACCGAGCAAACCGGCTTTAACGTTGCTGAGTTTTTTGTGCTTGCACTAGAGCGCGCAGTGGCCTTGCCGCCACCTTCTAAAATTTCAGTCGTGGTTTAGCGTTGTACGTACTACGAGTTAGGTATTTCAGATGATTGCTATTGTGGTTGTCGCCCACGTCCCCTTAGCCTCGGCTCTCGTGGCTTGTGCGAGACATGTTTTGGGTCATGAGCCCGAGGTCGAGGTTGCGGACATTTTGCCCAACGAGTGCGCCTCAGACTGCGCGCCTAATCTCGCCCAACAACTGATTGCGGCTGATCAGGGTGAGGGCGTCTTGGTGCTGACAGATCTTCCGGGCGCTACCCCATCGAATATTGCAGTGCAAGCCAGCCACTTAGTGCAAGCGGCGGGGGTGCCGTGCTGTGTGTTGGGTGGCGTGAACGCCTCGATGTTGCTACGCGCCATTAATTATCGACAAGGTAGCCTTGAAGATGTGGCAACAAGTGCACTTGCGGGTGCCACACATGCGCTGTTGCGTGTAGACTAAAGCATCAAGCTAAACAGTTTTATTTAAGCAAAGTGTCTTATGCCTCAGTTAGAGATCGTCGTATCCAACAAGCTTGGTCTGCATGCGCGTGCAGCAGCCAAACTCACTCAACTCGCGGGTCAGTTTAGCGGCGAGATTTTTATTTCCAAAGGGGCACAGCGCGTCAACGCAAAAAGCATCATGGGCGTGATGATGTTGGCAGCCGGTATTGGTAGCACAGTCAAGCTTGAGGCTTCGGGCGGCGACGCCGAGCAGGCCTTGACTGCGCTGCAGGCACTCTTTGATGACAAATTCGGTGAAGGTCAATAGCTCAACACCAGCTGCTCAACTGGGCAGCCCAATGCTATGCCTATACGGGCAGGGCGTCGCGCGCGGCTATGCAATTGGGCGCGTAGTGGTGTTAGGGGCCACCGCGCTTGAGGTGTCGCACTATCGAATTTCGACCGCACAGATCCCCTCTGAAAAAAATCGCTTAACGAGCGCTTTAAATACCACGCAGCAAGAAATGAACGACATGGCTGCGAACTTGCCCGACGATGCACCGCGTGAGTTAGCCGCGTTGCTCAGTGTGCACAGCATGTTGTTAAGCGATCCGTTGCTGGCCGATCAAGCGCTCGCCTTAATTCAAGACAAACATTACAACGCTGAATGGGCGTTAACGACCCAAGGGCAGATTTTAGGCGAGCAGTTTGCGGCGATTGAAGACGAGTATCTGCGTGAGCGTGGCTCTGATGTTCGGCAAGTGATCGAGCGGGTGTTGCAGGTGCTGTCTGGTTCAAAACAGACTCTCGAGCTCAACCACGATATTGATGTAGACGATCACCTCATTGTTGTAGCGCACGATATTTCACCGGCCGACATGATTCGCTTGCGTGGTGCGCGCTTTGCCGGCTTCGCGACTGACCTAGGAGGGGCAACGTCGCACACTGCGATTGTCGCCCGTAGCCTAGGGGTGCCAGCCGTAGTGGCTTTAGGGCATATACGTGCTCTTGTGTCAGACGGTGATTGGGTGGTGGTAGACGGTGCCAATGGCGCAGTGCTGGTGAACCCTTCGCGTCAGGCGCTTGAGCAGTATCGACGCCTGCAGCAACTCTATATCGATGAACGCGCTGAACTGTCCTTATTAAAAGATGTTCCTGCTGAAACTCTCGATGGTATTCAGATTTCGTTAGAAGCCAATATTGAATTGCCCGACGAAGCCGAGTTAGCGTTAGCAAATGGTGCCTCTGGGATTGGGCTTTTTCGCAGTGAATTCTTATTTATTGGCCGCAATGATTTGCCAACTGAAGAAGAACAATATCAGGCGTACTTGAGCGTGGTGACAACCATGCAACATCGCCCTGTGACGATTCGCACGCTAGACATTGGTGCAGATAAGACCCTGGATGGCGAAGCAACCGTGGCAACCAACCCGGCTTTGGGCTTGCGTGCAATACGCTATTGCCTGGCGCATCCTGAACTATTTGCCACACAGTTGCGTGCGATATTGCGCGCCTCTGCGCATGGCACTGTGCGAATCTTGATTCCGATGGTCGCACATATGCACGAGGTGCTTGCGACCAAAGCAGCGATTGCTGCTGCAAAGCGTGAGCTTGACGAACGAGGTCAAGCCTACGACCATGGTATTTTAGTGGGCGCAATGGTTGAAGTGCCTGCAACTGCGATTGCCATCGAGCCGTTTGCTGAGGCACTTGATTTTCTGTCGATTGGTACCAACGATTTGATTCAATACACGTTGGCGATTGACCGCGCTGACAATGAAGTGGCAGCCTTGTACGACCCGCTGCATCCTGCGGTATTGCGCTTAATTGCCAATACGATCAATGCTGGCGAACGTGTCGGTAAGCCTGTGGCAGTTTGTGGCGAAATGGCCGGTGACTCTCACTTAACACGCCTGTTATTGGGGCTCGGCTTAACCAATTTTTCGATGCAGGCGCAGCAGCTGCTTGATGTGAAGCGTGAGATTCGGCATGCCCATTCAAACGCCTTGCGTTTGAAGGTTGCTAATTCGCTGAATCGCGCGATTGAGATCGACCCAGCAACGTTGTATCACTAGCGTGTTACGGCGACGTTAAATCGCCTGTTAGATCGTTCAATGTGGTCGCTCTGTATCGCTTGTGCAAGAACTCACTGGCTTTGCGGCCGGTAGTAAAATTCAGTTTCGATATTGTTTTTCCTGAGAACACCATGATTCCAAAAAATGCCTGGTTTGAAGAGTTTCAAAAAAATGTCTCTGACCTGATTGCGCGCAGTCCCGCCGCGGATATCGAGCGCAACGTCAAAGCGTTTATGGGGCAAGCGTTTAACAAGATGGATCTCATCACGCGCGAAGAGTTCGATATCCAGGTCGATATGCTTAAGCGCGTGCAAGAGCGTGCAGCCGCGCTAGAAGAACAAGTGCAACAACTTGAACAACGCATGACCTTGCTTGAAAGCGGTCGTCCTTAAGGTTCGATAGCAATTCGGCTTTGCTTGGATTGTTCAACACGCGCTAGATAAAATAATCCACCGGTAGGCAACGGCTTTTTATCAGGCCATACTTTCGGCTTTTGCTGAGAGATCTATGGCCTTAGCTGTCATCATGAGCCGTTCATTGTTTGGAATGGACGCCCCACCTGTTCGCGTTGAAACACATCTGAGTAGTGGTTTACCCAGCTTCACGATGGTCGGGTTGGCCGATGCTGAGGTGCGCGAAAGTCGCGAGCGCGTGAGGGCCGCACTGTTGAGTAGCGGTTATGAGTTTCCGGCCGGGCGACTGACGGTCAATTTATCACCCGCTGATTTGCCTAAAGAGTCAGGGCGCTTTGATCTGCCAATCGCGTTGGGGGTGTTGCTGGTGTCGGGGCAAATCGAACTGCCCGAGTTGACTCGACGTGCAAGCAACAATCCCTGCGTGGCTGTGCTATCGTCGTTGGTTGTGGCCGGCGAGCTCTCGTTAACCGGAATGCTTGCACCCATCAATGGTGCGATTGCAATTGCTCTGGCGGTTGCGCGCAGTCAAGCGCAAGCGAGCTTGTTGTTGCCCTACGTGAATGCGCAGCAGGCGGCGCGTGTGCCAGGCTTGCAAGTCCTTGGTGCGCACAGTCTCGCTGAGGTGGTTGAGCATCTGACGGGGCGCAAATTTCTTGAGTTTT
This sequence comes from Gammaproteobacteria bacterium, assembly GCA_030832095.1. GTDB lineage: Bacteria > Pseudomonadota > Gammaproteobacteria > Burkholderiales > Burkholderiaceae_B > Zwartia > Zwartia planktonica. Next base: position 52,043 of record JAURJT010000002.1, read on the forward strand.
TAACGCCAAGCTTGTTGCCAAGTTCATCACAGGCGATGCCGTGCTTATCAGACGTGCGGGGGCAGTTGATGGCCCGCCGGGCGCTTGAAGTCGCTGCCGCAGGCGGGCATAGCCTGCTATTTTCGGGTACCCCCGGAGTTGGCAAAACCATGTTGGCAAAGCGCTTAGTTGGAATTTTGCCAGCACTCACACCTGCTGAATCTTTAGAGGTGGCGTCTGTCGCTGCCTTTGCAGGAATTCGCGAGCATGTGTGGGGGCAGCGACCGTTTCGTGCACCCCACCATTCGGCCTCGATGGCGGCGATGCTTGGCGGAGGTTCAACACCACGCGCCGGTGAGGTGACGCTGGCACACCGAGGCGTGTTGTTTTTAGATGAGTTTCCTGAATTTGAACGTCGCGTGCGTGAAGGCTTGCGTGAACCACTAGAAAGTCTGTCAGTGACGATTGCTCGGGCTAAGCTCAAAGTCGATTTTCCGGCCGACTTTCAGTTGCTTGCGGCAATGAACCCATGCCCCTGCGGCTGGTATGGTCATACACAAGGGCGCTGCAAGTGCAGGGTAGAGCAGATTTTGGCGTATCAGCAGCGCCTGTCAGGCCCCGTGATCGACCGAATAGATCTGTTTGTGACTCTAACTGTTAGCGATGCGCATTGGCTTGAGTTGGCGCCGGGCGAGTCGTCTGAGACTGTGCGTCAACGGGTTGAGGCGGTTAGGAAGCCACAGTTGCAACGGCAAAGTACTGTCAATGCACGTTTATCTGATAAAAACCTCGAAAGTTGCTGCGTGATGACCGCGGCGGCGGCCAAACTCTTGGCTAGCACCATTAAAATGCAGCACTTATCAGCCCGTTCGATACAGCGGGTGCGGCGCGTCGCACGCACTTGTGCCGACCTGTCAGGTGCGCCTCAGATCGATGTCCCCCATCTTGCCGAGGCTTTTCAATATCGACCGGTGTTTTCGGCTGGGCTACGCTAGGTTGGGTTTTTGACCTAACCGTGCAAATTGTCAGAATTTGTCATATAATCAAAGGCTTTCCTGCAAAACCTGCAGCGAAAACGAAGTGATAAGTGGATCTTGGGTTAACAAGACTGGCGGTCGATTGGCGCATCAACAGGCAAATCGAGCAACATGCCAGGCACCTACAGAGCACAATTTTAAGTAACAGGAAATCAAATGCCTAAGATGAAAACCAAGAAAAGTGCTGCAAAGCGCTTTCAGGTTCGCGGCAGCGGATCGATCAAGCGGGGTCAAGCGTTTAAGCGCCACATCCTGACCAAAAAAACCACTAAGACCAAGCGCCAGTTGCGCGGGTCGGCAGCGGTCGACAAATCCAACGTGGCTTCAGTTAAAGCCATGATGCCTTTCGCTTAACGGAGATAAAACATGCCTCGCGTCAAACGTGGTGTAACGGCCAGAGCCCGTCACAAAAAAGTTATCGCCAAAGCTAAAGGTTACCGGGGTCGCCGCGGTAATGTGTTTCGTATTGCCAAGCAAGCAGTTATGCGTGCTGGTCAGTACGCTTATCGCGATCGTCGCAACAAAAAGCGTACGTTTCGTGCGCTCTGGATCGCCCGTATCAACGCAGCAGTGCGTGAACACGGCACGACCTACAGCGTGTTCATTGCTGGCCTGAAAAAAGCTTCAATCGAGCTTGACCGCAAAGTACTGGCCGACATGGCCGTACATGACAAAGCTGGTTTTGCTGCCGTATTGAATCAGGCAAAAACAGCGTTGGCTGCGTAAGCACTGATAGTTGTATCTGTGAACGGGGCCATTGGGCTCCGTTTGCATTTTAAAGATGTGATTTCGCGAAGGTTGTAAGGATGACTGATATGAGCGATGACCTGATTGAACAGGCCCGTGTGCAATTTGCGCAAGCGACGGATGCGGCTTCGCTCGAAAACGCGAAGGCGCGTTTCTTAGGTAAACAAGGTTCGCTGACCGAGTTGATGAAGGGCCTGGGCAAACTTGACCCAGACGCCAAGCGCACCGAAGGCGCGCGTATCAACATCATCAAACAACAAATTGAGGCCTTGCTTAACGCACGGCGCGCCGCCTTGGCTCAGGCTGAACTCGATCAACGGTTGGCAGCAGAAACTATTGACGTGACTTTGCCTGGGCGTGGCCGTGGGAAGGGTGGTATTCATCCGGTGATTAAAACTTGGCAGCGTGTTGAAGCGATCTTTAGGTCGATTGGTTTTGAAGTGGCCGATGGCCCCGAAATTGAAAACGACTGGACAAACTTCACGGCGCTCAACAACCCCGAAAACCATCCGGCTCGTTCGATGCAAGATACGTTTTATGTGGATATGAACGATGCGAACGGCTTACCGTTGTTACTGCGCACGCACACTAGCCCAATGCAGGTTCGCTATGCGCGCATGAACAAGCCACCCATTAAAGTGATTGCGCCAGGTCGTACCTACCGTGTGGATAGCGATGCGACTCACTCACCAATGTTTCATCAGGTTGAAGGCCTGTGGATTGACGAAAATATTTCGTTCGCAGATTTAAAAGGTGTGTACACAAACTTTTTGCGCTGTTTCTTTGAAACAGAGAATCTTGAGTTGCGTTTCAGGCCGTCGTTTTTTCCGTTCACTGAGCCTTCTGCCGAGATCGATATGATGTTTACGTCGGGCCCCAATAAAGGGCGCTGGCTTGAGATCTCGGGCTCCGGGCAAGTCCATCCTGACGTGATTCGAAACTTCGGGCTTGATCCCGAACGTTATATTGGGTTTGCGTTTGGCTCTGGTCTTGAGCGCTTGACGATGTTGCGTTACGGCGTGAACGATTTGCGGCAGTTCTTTGAAGGCGATCTGCGCTTTTTACGCCAGTTCAACGATTAATCTTTTAGGCCGATACGGTTACTTATGCAATTTTCAGAGTCTTGGCTGCGCAGCCTAGTGAATCCGCCGCTCACCACCGATGAGTTGTCGCACCGGTTAACCATGGCGGGTCTTGAAGTCGAAGAGACGTCGTTAGTGGCACCTGCCTTTTCGGGTGTGGTGGTGGCGTTGATTCAAAGTGCCGAGCCGCATCCTAATGCCGACAAGTTGCGTGTATGCATGGTCGACGTCGGCGGTGCTGAAGCTTTGCAGATCGTGTGTGGCGCGCCGAATGCGGCCGCTGGCTTGAAGGTGCCCTTGGCGACTGTGGGTGCGGTGCTGCCTGGCGACATGAAAATTGGCGTGGCCAAGATGCGTGGTGTTGAGTCTTTTGGGATGTTGTGTTCAGCAAAAGAGCTGGGCTTGTCTCAAGAGCACGCGGGCTTGTTGGTGTTGCCCGGTGACGCTAAGGTTGGCGCGAGTGTGCGCGAAGTTTTGGATCTTGACGATACGTTGTTCACGCTTAAGCTCACACCGAATCGGGCAGATTGTTTATCGATTTTAGGGGTTGCCCGAGAAGTGGCTGCCTTAACCGGTGCAGCACTGACCCTTCCTCACACCGCGGCAATCAAACCTGCGCTCACCGAGGTGATTCCTGTTACGGTGCAAGCGCCAGATCTTTGCGGGCGTTTCGCCGGTCGGGTTGTACGTGGTGTAAACGCGCGTGCTCAAACGCCAGACTGGATGGTTGAACGTTTGAAACGGGCAGGGCAGCGCTCTGTCACCGCCTTAGTTGATATCTCTAATTACGTGATGTTGTTGCTGGGCCGGCCAACCCATGTTTTTGACTTGGATCGTATGCCCAAGCCCGCGATCGAAGTGCGGTGGGCGCGTGCCGGTGAAACCTTAACCTTGTTAAATGATCAAATGATCACTCTTGATCCCACAATGGGTGTGATCACTAGTGCAGACGTACCAGAGAGTTTGGCCGGGATTATGGGCGGTGCCTCAACGGCAGTCTCGCTTGATACGACCAACATTTATGTTGAGGCCGCTTTTTGGTGGCCTGAGTCGATCGCAGGCCGCGCGCGCAAGTTAAAGCTCAATTCAGAGGCTAGCCATCGTTTTGAGCGGGGCGTTGATTTTGAACATATCCCTGAACATCTTGATCTGATTACCCAGCTGATTTTAGATATCTGCGGAGGGCAGGCTGGCCCAATCGATGATCAGCACATCAAGCTACCAAAACGTGAACCAGTCACCATGCGCCTATCGCGCTGCCATCGTGTGCTGGGCGTGAAGGTTAAACAAGACGATGTGTCGCAAACGTTTACCCGTTTGGGATTTGAATTTACAGTGCAGGGCGACCATTTTGTGGTGTCGCCACCTTCGTATCGTTTTGACATTCAGATCGAAGAAGACTTGATCGAAGAGGTCGCTCGAATCATTGGCTTTGAAAGTATCCCAGCCGTGCCACCGATCGCAGCGGCTCGCATGAGCATGACGCCCGAGACGACTCGCTCTGCGCATACTGTGCGGCACGAGGTTGCGGCACTTGATTACCAAGAGGTCATTAATTTCTCGTTTGTTGAACAAGCCTGGGAGACCGACATGCTTGGGCACGCGGACCCGATCCAGTTGCTCAATCCGATTGCAAGCCAATTAGCTGTTATGCGTTCGTCGCTGTTGCCTGGTCTGGTGGCTAACATTTGCTACAACGCGAACCGCAAGCAATCGCGAGTGCGTGTGTTTGAGCTTGGGCGGGTGTTTAAACGTGCAAACGCGATGGCAGATGGCGCGCTGACTGTAGCGGGCGTAGATCAACCACAGTACTTAGCAGCAGCGGCCTGGGGCCCTGTGACTGAAGATCAATGGGGTCAAAAGAGCCGAGCGGTTGATTTTTTTGATGTCAAGCGCGACCTCGAAGTGCTGTTTAGCGCGCACGCTCAGCAATTACGGTTTGTGCCTGCTCAGCATGCCTTGCTGCATCCAGGGCGCAGTGCCCGTGTCGAACTTGGCCAAGTTGCGATTGGTTGGCTTGGTGAACTGCACCCCCGCTGGGTGCAGCAACAAGAGCTTGCATCAGCACCAGTGCTGTTTGAGGTGTCTCTTGAATCTTTAGCCGCTCTGCCAATGCCGAGTTTGCACGAGTTGTCGCGCCAACCCATGGTGCAGCGCGATTTGGCGATTTGGGTCTCTGCTGACAAAGCAGTACAAGCGTTGCTCGACACCATTGATCAGACGATCGGGGCGGATCCGGCGCTTGCTGTGGTGCAGCATGTCGGTTTGTTTGACTTGTGGCGCGACCCAGCAAAGGTTGATTCTAATGAAAAGAGTCTTGCATTTCGAGTCTCGTTGCAAGACACTGGTAGTACGCTTGATGAGGCACAAGTCGATATGTGTATGACCAAGATACGTGCTGCACTTGAAAGTGCCCATCAAGCCCGTTCACGTTAAACCAGAATGTCGGAAATTAAAAAATGACATATGAACATTCTTTAGCAGAATCACGCACTCTAACCAAGGCCGAGTTAGCCGAGATGCTGTTTGACCGCGTGGGGTTGAATAAGCGCGAGGCCAAGGATATTGTGGATACATTTTTCGAAGAAATTCGTGATGCGTTGGCACGGGGTGAGCCGGTCAAGCTCTCGGGCTTTGGAAATTTTCAAGTACGAAACAAGCCACCGCGCCCTGGGCGCAACCCTAAAACGGGTGAAACCATTCCTATTGCAGCGCGTCGGGTGGTGACGTTTCATGCAAGCCAAAAATTAAAAGGTGCAGTCGAACACACCGAAGTGCCGCAATCTGATGTATAAAACAAAACGTTAAGTTGTCTTTGTGCAAAGCGGAGGCTCGCGCTGCACAACTAGAGCCCTTATCCAATTTATGTGCTTTGAGTCGGCAGGTTCGTTGTTAGATTATGTAGACTCTTTTGCCCATCACGTTTTTACGCCGACAAATGATCCTTTCAGATACGCCCATCGTTTTGCCGCCGATACCCGCGAAACGCTATTTCACGATCGGTGAAGTCAGCGACCTCTGCGGTGTCAAGCCTCACGTACTGCGCTATTGGGAACAAGAATTTACTCAATTAAAGCCAGTAAAACGTCGTGGTAACCGCCGCTATTATCAACACCATGAAGTCTTGTTGATTCGCAAGATTCGCGAGTTGTTGTATGAACAAGGGTTCACGATCAGTGGCGCGCGAAATCGCCTAAGTGAGGGGCGCGAACTTCCTCAAGATCCAGACGCAGCTGTGCGGTTGACGGCGGCCGAACTGCATGCTTTGCGCACCGAATTGCGCAGCATCCAAGAGTTGCTCACTCAAGCCGCTAGCTCCGCAACGCAGACTGGTCAGCTTAGCCTGAGATAGGGCGTTAGCTCTGCTATACTTACGTTCTTTCGGGGCGTAGCGCAGCCTGGTAGCGCACTTGCATGGGGTGCAAGGGGTCGAAGGTTCAAATCCTTCCGTTCCGACCAGATATATCAAAGGGTTAGCTTTCACAAGAGGCTAACCCTTTTCGTTTGGGTCTGTGAATCGTCTCTCTGGTTACCGTTCGTCTGGCAATGATTTCCAAAATCAACTTAGTCATTGAAAGCTAGGGGTCCAAAAACTATTGAATCAGAAGATAGGCTTTATTGGATATTGAAATCACCCCAATATATGGGCTACTGAATGTTAAAGTAATCAGGCTAATTGGAGTAAGAACTGTGGCGGTTGCAATGAACATCGCCACGACTAAAGACTTTGGTTTTGCTACGTGAATAAATGCAACTGTGAGTAGAAGAATGACAGCGAGGAATAAAATCCCGCTTAACCGTAATGGGTGAATATCAAACGATGTATAAGCCAAACGGATACTGCGAGCGTTATTTACGGTCTGAAAGGCATTCATTAGCACCTTCGATTCCGCATTATTGTTCAACTGATTAGCAGCCTTGAATAAATCAGAACGCATAACAATAAATTTTTCTACCGTTTTTGAGGCGTCTTTTCTGTCTGACGTTAGTGTTTGCCACTCTTCTTCAATAATAGATTTTGCGTACATTCGAGTGGCATTGGCTAGATTGTTATCTTTTAGCTCCGGAAGCGTACTGGCAAGGCTAATGATCTGAATGAGTCCCTGACTTTCAGCCTTGATGGCTTGTGATGCGACGTTGTAGTTTTCCCAAATCGAGGTGCCCATCAAGGCACTGAGTAAGGAAAACAATACCGCTGGCAAGCCAAAGAAAGGAGCCACAACTCCCTCATACTGCAGCATCAATGGCCGAGTTTTTGGTGATAAAAAAATGCGAGTAATGATCACCGCAATTGCGATAAATACAAAAATAATGAACAGGACTAACTCGATTTCGTCGTCAGCATTTATGTTTAGCATTTTGGCCACACCGTTGAATTGCTTTGGTAATTCTCGCCGATTGACATAAGCGTACCATCAATGCCCCACTATTTCGTAAAGTTGTTGATGCCGTTAGAAGTACACGTTTGGCTGTAAGCGATCCATAAACCCTAGGCCTATTGCCAACCCTGATAGGCAAGATGAATAGTTTAATGGCCGCCGTTAACGGGCACACATTGAATCCTGCTGAGTGACTGTCCACAACTCACCCTGAGTGGCGATATCAATTGACTGAAAGCTGCGAACAGACCTCGGTCACAGCTGGCAAAGATCTTTGCACAACGGTACTAGACTTATCCAAAAGAAAATGTGATGATCGAAAAGTGTCACAAACATGGAGACGCAACATGACCGAAGTGAAAAATCAGGCAGTGCAGCCTTCGTATGACCATGGTGCTAGCAGCACGCGCTTGATTGGTGACACGATTGGACAAGCCTTTGATAAAACGGTCATGACGTATGCGACGCAAGACGCTTTGGTTGTGGTCGACCAGGGTATTCGGTGGACTTGGCAAGAGCTAGGTGCCCGCGTGCGGGCCTTGGCCGCTGGTTTTCTCGCACTAGGACTCGAGCCTGGCGATCGTGTGGGTATCTGGGCACCCAACTGCTCAGAGTGGGTCCTGACGCAATTTGCAACGGCTAAGGTGGGGCTCATTCTGGTTAACATCAATCCGGCCTATCGTCGTGCTGAGTTGGCGTATGCGTTGAACAAGGTCGGTTGCAAGGCACTGGTTTTAGCGCCAGCGTTGAAATCCACGGATTACTTGGCAATCTTGACTGACTTGGCGCCTGAGCTTTCGAGCGCCAAGCCTGGCATGTTGCGGTCTCGTGCATTGCCAGAGCTTAAACACGTGATTCGCTTGGGTACGCCGCAAACCCCAGGCATGTTCAATTTTGATGATATCAGTGCGCTGGCGCAGCCCGACGACGCCATGCGTGTCGAGACCTTGGGCGCATTGCTGCAATTTGACGATATCATCAATATCCAGTTCACCTCTGGGACGACGGGTCAGCCCAAAGGTGCCTGCCTTACCCACCAAAATATTCTCAATAACGGCTATTTTGTTGCTGAAGCCATCAAACTGACCGACAAAGACAGGCTGTGTATTCCGGTGCCGCTGTATCACTGCTTTGGGATGGTGATGGGAAATTTGGGATGTCTGACACACGGTGCCACCATGGTGTACCCGAGTGCGGCCTTTGATCCACTGGCTGTGCTGAAAGCGGTGCAAGAGGAGAAGTGTACCGCTCTGTACGGAGTCCCCACCATGTTTATCGCCGAGCTTGAGCACCCAGACTTTGCCAAGTTTGACTTGCGTAGTTTACGCACGGGCATCATGGCCGGCTCGCCCTGCCCAGTCGAGGTCATGAAACGAGTGCAAGCCGAAATGAACATGAATGAGGTCACCATTGCCTACGGCATGACCGAAACCTCACCAGTATCCCTGCAGAGCGCCACAGACGATCCGTTAGAGCGCCGGGTCTCGACGGTCGGCCGGGTGCAGCCACATGTCGAAATCAAGGTCGTCGATACCGACGGACGCGTGGTGCCTCGCGGTGTCACGGGCGAGCTTTGCACGCGTGGCTACTCTGTCATGCTGGGTTATTGGAACGACGAAGAAAAAACCCGTGAGGCCGTTGACGCTGCAGGCTGGATGCACACGGGCGACTTGGCTGTGATGGACGAGCAAGGCTATGTCAATATCGTTGGACGTTTAAAGGACATGGTGATTCGCGGTGGCGAGAATATCTACCCGCGTGAAATTGAAGAATTTTTATACAGTCACCCGCATATTCAAGACGTACAAGTGATCGGTGTACCTGACGAAAAATATGGCGAAGAGCTCTGTGCCTGGGTGAAATTACGCGAGGGCCAGGTCATCACGGCAGACGAGGTGCGAGCCTTTTGCAAAGGTCAGATCGCTCATTACAAGGTGCCCCGTCACATTCGTTTTGTAGACGAGTTTCCGATGACAATCACCGGAAAAATACAGAAGTACATCATGCGCCAACAAACCATAGAAGCTCTTGCGCTGACCGAACAGAAAACTGCTTAAAAAAGGTTGCGTGGCGAAACGATTGCTGAGTGTTCAAAATAGGGATGAGGTACTATATTTTTTTCATAAAAATAAGGTGCTTTAGCTGATGTCGTCCGTCGCTAAAATTTGGAACCACATGAGACATTTTTTAATTATTTGCATCGCACTTATGCTGACCGGTTGCGCAACAAAAGAATATCTCAATGCGCAAACTGAGTGCTCACCCGCTGCGTTTCAACGATATCCCGTTAACAGCGTACAAATGTATGTTCAACGCACAAGATCCGTTCAGGTGGCAACGGGTGCTGAAGAGTGCGAGAGCCGTACAGAGGGCAATCGAACCTACACCCGCTGTAAGCCTGAGATGAGAACGAGGTCAGTGCCGTATCAATCATTAGAAATGGTGGATACGAACGCTCAGGCGCGCAACGCTTACTTACAAAATTGTACTGCACGGCTCTGTGTAAAACGTTTTGGTAATCCGGCGTGTGAAACTGCGCAAACTTCGCCGGCAAGCCCGGTAGTCGCGAATCCTGCCACAAACGCCGTCGTTACGAATCCTGCAGCAAACGCGGTCACTACGAAAACCCCAAAATCCCCGAAAAGCGCTGGTACGGCGCCTGGCACTAAACCTGTGCCTAAGTCACGTGATACTTCAGCAGACGACGATGACGATGATTGAGGGGAGGTTTGTTTGGGTCAATTAACCCTGCCTCTGCACAGCGACCGTAGCCCTTTAAGTGAAGGGAGCCTTTGAAAGCTTATGTTATGTTGGTTCTTTGGTTAAGTGCTGTGCTGCTAAGTACTCTAAGGAAAATTCTTTCGTTGCGACTCAAAGGCGGTTAGGGGAGGAAACGCTTCGGGGTCGGTTTGGACATCAATCAAAAAAGGGCTAAAGGCGTACTCAGGACGTGAGGACTCTTCGATTGCGGCTTTGAGTTCAGTGAGTGTTGTGACCTTGACGCCTGCGCAGCCGCAGGCTCGTGCGATCGCAACGTGATCGAGAGGCCCAAAATGACAAACACTAGTGTGCGTGCCAAAGCGACTATGCTCGGCGTTGATTTGAAACCCTAGTACACCGTTGTTTAAGACCACGATCGTCACACCAACGCCATGTCGCTTGGCCGTCTCCATCTCGGCCCAACAATGAGCAAAGCCACCATCTCCGGTTAAGCAGATGACTCGTTTTGCAGGTGCGGCAATTTTTGCGCCAATTGCCATCGGAAATCCCCAACCGAGACCGGCGATGCCACGCGGCGTTAGCACACGCATCCCAGCGGTGACAGACTTGATATATTGAACTAACCAGATCGAGGAATAGCTTGCATCAGCGACCCAGGCGATCGGGCCCTTAATGGTGTCTAGCGTACGCACCACTAGTTCAGGGTGTAGGTGCCCCTCAATTGAATCGGCCTCGGTATTGCGCTCGAGTTCGTGAGCTTGATGGGCTTTTTGAATGAGCTCGCGTAGCGCGTTTGTTCGCACGGTCAAATCAATGGCTTGTGTCTCACAATAACGCTTGAGCGAGGCTGTCAGTGCGGTGAGGGTCTCTCGTGCATCGCCCAGTAATCGTACGGCTGGATAGTTGCGCCCTAGCTCTTCAGGGTCAATATCGATTTGTGCGAACGTTGCCGACGTTGGAAAAAGTGTCCAACCTGCGGTGCCATTTTCATTGGTTCGAGTGCCGATAAAAATAATCAGATCGGCGTTGTTTATGTACTCTTTGAAAAATTTTGTTGGAGCCCGCGTACCCATGGTGTTCCCAATCACTCCAATTGAAAGGGGGTGAGTTTCGTCGATCAGTCCTTTTCCCATATTGGTGGTGGCAACAGGGATACCCGCCACGTGTTGAAGTGCGGCGAGTGCTTGTGCCGCATCTGAATGATGAGCGCCGCCGCCTGCAACCATCAATGGTTGTCGGGCGCTTGCGATCATCAGCGCGAGTTTGTCAATCAGCGGGGCTGGTGCAAGTGATCGATCAGCAGGGTAAGCACCAAAAGCATCGCTGTAATTTTGTGGCTGTACCACAAATGGTGTTGAGGCCTCGGTCAAGATATCTGGGGCAATCAACAAGACGACTGGGCCGGGTCGCCCGCTTGTAGCGATCTGAATTGCACGCTCGACATACTCACCGGCTCGGCTCGCTAGGTTGATTCTTTTTACCCATTTCGCGCAACTAGAAAACAGCGTCTCATGATCGAATTCTTGGAAGGCATTTTTGTCGGCGGTGGCGCGTGGTACCTCTTGGACAATCGCCAGAATCGGCACCGAAGCTTTGGTCGCTTCGGCGAGCCCCGCGACTAACAGAGCTGCGGCAGGGCCATTTTGTGCTGTGATGACAGAGATTTTTCGGCTTTGTCTTGCGGCGCCATCGGCCATCGCGATCCCGGCGTTTTCAGTTCTGTAGCCGATTTGTCGGATCCCGGCTTTTTCAGCGGCGAGAAACAAGGCAGTGGGGCAGCTTTGACCGTAAATCTCTGTCACACCCGCGGCAACGAGTACGTCGACGATGGCGTGAGCCGCACGGTAGCCGTCAAGATTTTGTCTTTCCCAAGTTCCCTTGGGTGAAGAACTTGAGGTGCTCTTGTTTTGCATGTCAGTTTTCGCGAGGATGCAATTTACTTGTGGTAATCGACGTTGCCTGGCCAAGGTTCTTCTGAGATATCAAAGACCATCCCTTCAAAGCCGCGAAATTTGTCGGGTCGTTTACGGTCTGCGAGGGGGGCCAGATCCATTTCATCAACGTAGGGCACGCCACCTAGTTTTTCGACCATATCGACACAATGGTCTGCCTGGTCTGTGAAGACGCCAAAATGATGTAGGCCGACATAATCCATGCCTTTGCCAAGTTGGTCGGTTTTAAACTTTAAGAGTGCGATATTGAGCACGCCATCGGTCAAAAAATATCCACTCGCTCGTTCGTTATCCATGTACTTGAGCTCTTTAAAGCCAAACACCTTCGTGTAAAACTCTAAGGCTTTTGCTGGGTCTTGCGTGGCAATAACGAGATGACGTAACTGAGACATATGCCTACTCCTACTCGAGGTGTGGTGAAAAATATTTTTAAGACAACTGACTATTCAGGGCGTATTCCTGCCGAGCGAACTAACTCACCAATCCGCACCGCTTCTCGCTCAATAAACTCGCTAAATTCTACAGGGGTGTTGGGTAACACTTCATTGCCTTGATCGACGAGTTGTTTGCGAAAGCTAGGCTCCTCTAGCACCTTACGCAGTGCCGTATTCAATTGTGTAAGCCGCGCTGGTGCCAGACCGGACGGCGCAAACAAACCAAGCCAAGTTGTCAATTCAAAACCGGGAAGGGTTTCGGCGATGGTGGGGACATCAGGTAACGCCGGTTGCCGCTCTCGGCTGCCGACGCCAAGAGGCTTAAGCTTACCGGCGCGGATCAGCGAGAGCGAAGTGGGTGGGGTGTCAAAGTAAGCGGCGAGGCGACCCCCGATTAGATCGGGAACAATCTGCGAACTGCCGCGATAGGGCACGTGTGCCAAATCGATCTTTGCCATATTTGCGAGCATGACCAGGCCTAGGTGTGAAGCAGAACCGTTACCGCTTGAGCCAACATTGAGCGGTGTTTGCGAGGCCTTGGCCATCGCGACGATATCGGCAACGGTATTAGCAGGGCTTGCGGTAGACACCACCAACATCATTGGAGTCTGTGCGATCTTACCAATTGGTTGAAAGCCGCGAACGATATCAAAGGGTAGGTTTGGGTATAGAAACCGATTGACCACTTGTGTAGCAGTGTTGCCAAGTAGCAATGTATAGCCATCGGGCTTGGCTTGTGCCACAAATTGCAGGGCGATCGTACCATTGCCGCCAGAGCGATTTTCAACAATGACCGGTTGTTTGACGAGAGCCTCGAGTCGCACACCGACTAGTCGCGCCAGGACATCTGCGATCCCACCTGTTGCATAGGGCACCACAATCTTGATAGGTTCGCTTGGAAACTCGTCTGCACGAGCCGTTAAGCAGAGAAGTAACGCGAACGACCCGAGACAGCGTAACAATAGATTTTTTTTCATCTTGCTCATCCTCTTGGAGATTGTTTAATGAGTGCAATCAACCGGGTCGTTTCTTCTGTGGTGGTATCCCAGCGGCATACCAAACGAAACATATTTGGTGCCCGGCGATAAAACAAAACGCCTTGAGCGATGAGATGATCAACGGCTTTAGGGTGCATTTCAACAAACAGTTCGTTGGCCTGTACCGGCGCCAGTAGTTTGACGCCCTCTAGGTGTGCGATGCCTTGCGCAACCGTTAAGGCAGCCGCGTTAGATTGGCCAGCCAAACGTAGCCAAAGATCATCTTGCACATACGCTAACACCTGTGCTGAGGCGAAGCGCATCTTTGACCAGATCATGCCAGCGCGGCGTAAGTGGAAACCCATTTTTTTTGCGATGTCAGGGTTGAAGACCACGATCGCATCGGTTAGCAAGCCACCGTTTTTTGTCACGCCAAACGACAAAATATCGACGCCTGCTTTCCAGGTGAGTTCAGCTGGGGTGCAGCCAAGGGTGGCGACGGCATTGGCAAACCGCGCGCCATCCATATGCATCGTGAGGCCGTGCGCGCGGGCAACCTGACCTAACGCGGCAACTTCTGAGACCGAATATATGGCACCCATATCGGTTGCCTGCACAAGGTTGACCGCCTCGGGTTGGTTTTTGTGTGCTTGCCCTTTGCCGGCGGTGCTAACTGCCGCATCGAGCGCCAAGGGGTCGATCTTGCCGTCAACGCCGTGCACCGGCGAGACTTTCAGGCCGCTACCGAAAAAACTGGTGGCATTGCACTCTGACGTATTGATGTGCGCTTCAGGGCTGCAATACACGGCACCAAAGGGGCTGCCAACTGCGGCGAGGGCCAAGGCGTTTGCGCCGGTACCGGTTGGCACCGGAAATACCTGCACCGGATGTTCGAACAGCTGACTAAAGCGCGTCTGCAGTTGCTTGGTGAGTGCATCGCCACCGTATCCCAAGACCGACCCTTCGTTGGCCGAGACAAGCGCCTGAATCAGTTCGGGCGCTGCGCGCCCACAATTGTCGCTGCGAAACTCTAAGTCGGTCATATTGATACTCAACCTTTGTTTAGGTGTACGGGGGATGCTCGCTAAATCGCAATCTGTGTTCCTAACTCGACAACACGGTTTGCAGGCAGCTTGAAAAAGTCGGTGGCGCTTGTCGCGTTTTTAGACATGAGTCTAAAGACATGCGCGCGCCAAGGCGTGAAGCGACTTTTTGTCGTGCGCACAACCGTTTCGCGCGCTAAATAAAAGGTGGTAGACATCATGTCAAACGTCATACCGTGGGCTTCGCACAATTTGAGTGCCCGAGGCACGTCAGGATTTTGCATAAAACCGTAAGTGACAATGACTCGACTAAAGTTTTTACCTAAATCTTGGGTCTCAACTTGCTTTGAAACTTTGACAAACGGTTTATCTGCAGTTTTGATGGTCATTAACACCACGCGCTCGTGCAAGATCTGGTTGTGTTTGAGGTTGTGCAACAGCGCCGACGGCACGCCATCTGGCGAGCTCGTCATAAACACAGCTGTACCACTAACGCGATGTACATCGTTGGTAAATTCAATGAACGACTCAATCGGCATACTGCCTGAAGCTGTCTCTTCGTTGACCAGTTTGCGACCGCGTCGCCAGGTCGTGAGCACGGTAAACGACACCACACCTACGACAAGCGGAAACCAACCGCCATCAGGAATTTTGATTGCATTGGCAGCGAAAAAAGCCACATCGATGACCAGCAAAGAGCCCGCCACCAAGAACACAAATATCCAGTGCCAGCGCCATAACAGACGCATGACGAAGGCGATGAGTATGGTGTCGATCAGCATCGTACCCGTCACTGCGATGCCATAGGCTGCCGCTAAGTTGGACGAGGATTTAAAGCCGATGACCAGTGCGACAACCGCAATGTAGAGAGTCCAGTTGGTGAAAGGCACATAAATTTGGCCTTCTTCTTTGCCAGAGGTATGGATGATTCCCATGCGTGGTAGCAGGCCCATTTGAACGGCCTGGCGCGCGACTGAAAACGCGCCCGAAATCACGGCCTGAGAGGCGATCACGGTGGCGACCGTTGAGAGCGCAATCATGGGGATCAACGCCCACTCTGGCGCCAACATATAAAACGGGTTACGGATGGCTTGGGGGTTGTGCAGCAGCAGGGCACCCTGTCCAAAATAATTCAACACTAACGCTGGCATCACAAAACCGAACCAAGCCAGCCGAATGGGTGAGCGACCAAAGTGACCCATATCGGTATAAAGCGCTTCGCCACCGGTGACGGCCAAGACCACCGCAGACAGAGCAAAAAACGCAAGCTTGGGGTATTCGTAAATGAACTGAAGGGCGTAATAAGGGTTGAGCGCCACTAACACTTCGGGGTGCTTGAAGATCTGGTTGATGCCTAGGCACGCCAACACCGTGAACCACACAATCATGACGGGCCCGAAGAACATGCCCACTAGGCCAGTGCCGCGCTTTTGAATCATGAACAGACCGGTCAATACGATGACCGTGACTGGAATCACAAATTCTTTAAGGGTAGGTGCGATGATCTCAAGCCCTTCGACCGCGGATAAGACTGAGATGGCCGGAGTAATCATGCTGTCGCCGTAAAACAAGGCAGCAGCAAAAATGCCCAACATCGTGAGAAACCAAGAGAGCCAGGCCGGATTTTGCCGCGAGGTAATTAGTGCTAACAGTGCGAGCGAGCCACCTTCACCGCGATTATCGGCGCGCATAATAATTGCGACGTACTTAATCGACACTAGGACCATGATGGCCCAAAACACCATTGAGAGCAGGCCAAGGATGTTTTCGGGGGTCAAAGGAATCGGATGATGCCCATTGAAAATTTCTTTGAGCGCATAAAGCGGACTTGTGCCGATGTCACCAAAGACGACACCGATTGCGCCTATTGCCAAGGCGGGTAGTGCTTTACTATTTTTCATTCGATCGCATTCATTGAGGCTACAGGCATCAATTGTATTGAGTTACTGAAGCTTTGGGGAATACTGGAGGCAAACGGCGATCGAGCGACTCGATGAGGTCGAGTCGCTAAACCATTCAATCTGCCTTTATGTTTCGTTCTTTCACGATCTTCGCCCATTTTTTGGTATCTGACGCGATTTGCTCTGTAAATTGCTCGGGGGTGCTGGCGATGACTTCAGCGCCCATTTTTTCAAGCTGCCCACGCATCTCGGGTTGCGCCAAGACGGCGGCGATATCAGTATGCAATTTGGCAATCACAGCTTTTGGAGTTTGAGCGGGTGCGACAAAGCCAAACCAATTGGTGAAGTCGTACCCCGCGACACCCGACTCAGCCACGGTGGGTACATTGGGTAAGACGGGTGAGCGCTTGGCGCCCAGCACAGCCAACACCTTTAAACGACCTGACTGAATGTGTGGCAACGCTTGCACCAGGCTATCCATGGTGAAGTCGACTTGCCCACCGACTAAATCGGTAAAGCTCGGGCCGCTGCCTTTGTAAGGTACGTGAGTGAATTGCGTGCCGGTCATGCTGGCGAGCAGTTCAATGGCCAAATGCGGGGCACCACCCATCCCTGAAGACGAGTAATTCAGCTTGCCCGGTTTTTGTTTGGCAAGTGCGAGAAGCTCTTGCACATTGTTGGCTGGCATCGAGGGATGTGCCACTAAAACAAAGGTGACACCAACGACGTTGGTGATTGCGGCGAGATCTTTACTAGGATCAATGTCCATTTTGTACAGATGTGGATTAATCGCCATGTTGCCCAGCGTGGCGAGCATAATGGTGTAGCCGTTGGGTTCGGCGCGTGCCGCTAAAGCCGTGCCAATGGTGCCACCTGCGCCACCTTTATTCTCGACAATCACAGACTGCCCCCAGGCTGCGGTTAAACCCTGCGCAACCCGGCGAGCAACGATGTCCGTGCCGCCACCAGGTGGAAATGCCACAATCATTGTGACTGGCTTATTTGGATAGCTGCCGGCGGTTGCCTGCGAGGTGGCTGTGTTGGTTTGTTGGGCGAGCGCAGAGTTTGTGAAACAAAAGGCTGCGGCACACAGAGCGAGTTTAAGTTTTTTCATCATTGTCTCTAAAAAGCTTTGTTGAACGACGTAACGTTATCTTCGGTCTTAAGCCATACCAAGCGACCCTAGATTTTTTTAAGCGCAGCTGTAGTCGCTTACACCCGTTGGCACTACGCCATTTGCGTTTGCAAAAACTTCTTGGCAGTGTCTTGATCAAGCAAAGGATAGACATCCATGTGTGCAGGAACAATATCGCCCCATTCGTTCATTAAACGGTGCAAGGTTTCGGTTGAGTCGACATTAAATAGCGCAACTGCGCCACGGCCAACCCGTGCGTGCACCGAGACGGCCAAGCCTGACTCAAGCAGAGGATTCATCCAATCCCAGTAGCTATGGCGCGTGCTCGCCATTGAAGTTGGTTTTTCGGGGCGAGGGGTGCTAATGACTAAGAACAGCATGGGGGGGTCTCCGGGGCGATGACGCCTAGTTTTTTGTTGAAATATTTCAGGTAGTGATTGCCGCGCTGTCACGCGGCAGTAGGGCATTTAGTCTACTGTATCTTGATTCACTCAATAAGTTGTGGTGACTAGGTTGTGATGACCTAAGCAGGATGCTGTGATTTCCAGTGCCTCGCAATATCGATACGACGACAGACCCAAACGCGATCGTGTTTGGCGACGTGATCCAAAAATCGCTGTAGCGCAATGAAACGACCAGGGCGCCCTAGAATGCGGCAGTGCATGCCGACCGACATCATTTTTGGGGTCTCATTGCCCTCGGCATACAGCACGTCAAAGGTATCGCGTAAGTATTCAAAAAAATGTTGAGCAGTGTTAAATCCTTGTGGCGTGGCGAACCGCATATCGTTTGAATCGAGCGTATACGGAACAACCAGTTGATTAATGGTTGAACCATCAGTTTTAGTCACTGGCGTATAAAACGGTAAGTCGTCACCGTAGTTGTCGCTGTCGTACTCAAAGCCACCGTGATCGGCGACCAGGCGTCGCGTGTTGGGGCTGTCGCGCCCGGTGTACCAACCCAGTGGCCATTGGCCTTTTGTGATCTCTTTAAGCATGACGGTGGCAGCTTGCATATGCTCGCGCTCGGTCGCTTCATCCATGCCTTGGTAATGCAACCAGCGCAGGCCATGCGAGGCGATTTCGTGCTTTTGTTCAAGCAAGGCTGCGGTGAGTTCGGGGTGACGTTTTAACGCGAGTGTGACACCAAAGACGGTAAGCGGCAGTTTGCGACGTTCAAATTCGCGCAAGATCCGCCAAGCGCCCGCGCGTGAACCGTATTCGTAGATGGATTCCATGCTCATGTGTCGCGCGGAATAGCTTTCGGCACCAACGATTTCAGACAGAAACCGCTCTGAACCCGGGTCGCCGTCGAGCACGGTATTTTCAGCACCTTCTTCGTAATTCAATACAAACTGAAGGGCAATTTTGGCTTTGCCGGGCCAATTGGCTTGCGGCGGTTGCGCACCGTAGCCAACGAGGTCGCGTGGGTAGTGTGATGAGTAGGCGGGCTGAGCAAAGGGGTTGGGCATATTGGTTTTGTAAAAAATTAGAAGACGAGTTCAAGAATATGATTAAGATCATGACAGCAGTAGGTAACAATCGTCAATGAAACTCTGCTGTAAGTATAAATTGGCATGAATCTTGCCTCAATGGACACAACATGACAAAACAGCTACCTGATTTTATTGAATGGCGTGCCCGTGACTTAGCCACTCGCGTCAACAGGCAACATCTGACCGCAGTGCAGGTCATGCAGGCTGCGCTAGAGCATATTGCTTGGGCGAATCCGCTATTGAACGCGTTCATCGATATCGATCACGCCTCTGCCCTCAAACAAGCGGCTGGGGTTGATCTGAAGATTCAGCAAGGCGCGCGCCTGCCGTTGGCAGGTGTGCCGTTTAGCGTCAAAGATAATTTATGGGTGGCGGGGCGGCCTGCAACCTACGGCTCGCAGCTTTATGCGGATCATATCGCCCCACGCGACAGTTGGTCAGTCGAGCAACTTAAAAAACAAGGGGCCATTTGTATTGGCATCACAAACACGCCCGAGTTTGCGTGCAAAGGTGCCACGCAAAATCCCCTGCACGGCATCACGCGTAACCCCTGGAATTTAGACTTAACGCCGGGTGGCTCTTCAGGCGGCGCTGTGGCCGGGGTTGCAGCCGGTTTAGTCCCCGTTGCGCTGGGCACCGATGCCGGCGGCTCGATTCGGCGCCCAGCGGCGCATACCGGGCTCGTTGGCTTTAAGTGCACACTTGGCTTGATTCCGAACCCCTGGGGGTTTCCGGATCCGAGCCATGACCTCTCAACTATTGGCATCGCCACACGCGACGTGCAAGACTGCGCCTTGATGCTCGATGTTCTGGTTGAACATCATCCTAACGACCCACTCTCGCACCCTTTACCGATGGCGATGGTTGCGCCACAGCCGTTTACCGCAGCGCTGAACGCCCAGCGCGATCAAACGCTTAGGATCGGTTTTTCGATGGATTTGGGCTGTGGTTTTGCCATTGATGACGATGTAGCGGTGGCCATCGAGGCTGCCATTCAGCAACTACGGCGGGCAGGATGGAAGATCGACATCTCGCATCCCGCCTGGCCACCCAAGACCAATGAATACCCCTTATTGGCGCAACAACAAGCCGGGTTGGCTGCATTGTTTGGGCAAGCGTATCAAGAGGCCCCTCAGATCTTTGATCCGGATATTGCCGTGCAAATCGAAGCCGGGCAAAAGGCAACGGGCCCAATGATTGCGGGCTTGTCTTTGCAACGTAATAGGTTGCGTGAGGCCTTTAACACGTACTTTGATTCTTATGACTTACTGCTGTGCCCGACGGTACCGGTTGAGCCTTGGGCATGCGAAGGCCCACCGCCGAATGTGATTGGTGGCAGGCCTGCCACCCCACGCGGGCACGCGCCGTTTACACCCTTGTTTAATTATTGTGATGCGCCGGCGTTATCTGTGCCCTGTGGCTTTGGTAAAAATGGTTTACCTCTTGGGTTGCAAATTGTTGGGCCGCGCTATGGCGACCTGCGCGTCTTACAGTTCGGCTTTGAGGTGCAGAAAGTGCTGAATCTCAAGATGAATTCGCCGATGATCTTGGCACAGACGCAGCAGGAATATGCGCAAGAGTCAAGATGAAGTTCTGCTGGCATGAGCAAGGCCTGCGGGTGTGTGTTTTACTTTTTTGCCTGGGATTGAGTATGAATGACAGCGCCTATTCGCAGAGCCTGCCCAAGGGTTTCGTTTATGTTGATCAAGTCGTGCCTGATATCCGCACTGATTTACGTTACCGACTTTCTGACAACTTTGTTGGTGCGACCGTTGACGGGTATTCAGGCGCGCGCGCGATCCTGACCCAACCTGCCGCGCAGGCCTTGGCGCAAGTGCAGACAGAGTTACGCGAGCTTGGCCTTGGTTTGTTGATTTTTGATGCCTATCGGCCGCAGCGCGCTGTCAATCATTTTGCACGTTGGGCGAAAGACTTGTCGGCCAACAATATGAAGCCGCGTTATTACCCAGAGGTTGAGAAAACTGAGTTGTTTTCACAGGGCTATATTGCGTCACGCTCTGGTCATAGTCGCGGCAGTACCGTCGATTTGACGTTGGTGAGCCTGTCACCACCTTTTGAACAATTGGATATGGGGACTATCTTTGATTTTTTTAGCCCACGCTCTTGGCTGGACGCTACGGGTTTATCGGCTGCGCAAGAGCGCAATCGCGCCTTGCTTCAGCGCACGATGAAGACGTATGGCTTCACCCCGTATGCTAAAGAGTGGTGGCACTTTACGCTGAGCGCAGAGCCGTTTCCTGAGACTTACTTTGATTTTGAGATTCGCGATGATTTGAGTGTGCGGTGATTGCGTTTGTTTTGTTGCGGCTGGCCTAATAGCGTAAGAATCGTCATACAGAGCGCACGCGTTTAGCTAAATTATATTTAGTTACGTGAATCTTGGATATAAATTTGACCAATGCCTCATCCGCCGGCACACCGGCACTTGGTCGAACACTTGTTTCTTTCAGATAATAAGCCTCAGCCTCAGAGATAAACTTAGCACTACCTGTGTAAAATCCTTACCTATTCGAGAACAGTTTATTTGTCTTTGGTCTGCCACACGAAGAACGCAGACTGGTTGGATGAAATGTGATGAATTGTTCAACCCCTAGATAAGGTCTGATCTGCATGGCTGGTCAACTGCTTGTTAGCGGCAATCCGCAAAATTACAGCGCAATCGGTGAAGCTGGGCAACCTATTTATTCGGTCGCGTTTCAGCTCAGAGAAGCGGTACGACTGAAAGCCGGTGCTGACGTGGCGAATTGTCTCGCGACACCGCAACGCAACGAACAAGGAAACGTGATCGACTGGTATGCGCCTCAACATGGCGATGTCATACCTTGGTCTGCTGCCACCCCTGAAGAGCGCGAGCACGCTCTGATCATGCTAGACGCGGCACAACGCAAAATCGACGAGGCGGTACGCCTGCTCAAAAGTACTGAGCCGCGCTCTGATCAAGCGCTTCGAGAAAAGAAAACACTGCTGCCTTTGCTAGATAAAGTGTTTATCTTTCCGGATTCGAATTTTATTTTTTTGGTGAACGGCAAACCGGTCGTCACATTTTGGGGGTTTCATGCGCAAGGCGTAAGCTTGCCGGCTGATCCCTTCGTCAGTCTGCGACCAGTTGTGCCAGCGCCCGTTACTGCGCAGCCCGCTGCGCCAACCAGAGGCCGTGCATGGTGGTGGTGGCTGCTGCTTTTGCTCTTGCTGTTGCTGCTTTTGTTGTTCGTGTTGCGTAGCTGTGGCGCGCCGCCTTGGATGTTGCAGGCGATGCCGATACTTGAGCATCTGCAGCCTGCGCCTGAGAGTACGTTGGCGCCTCAAAACCCAACAGGCGTACCTTCGATCCCCCTCAACCCAACAGCGAAACCCGAGCCGTTGCCCGACCAGCGTGTTGGGGTGCCTAGTCGTGTTGGTGGTCAAACAGACAGCACAACGATTATTACCAATGGTGGACCAAACTCGAGTACGGGCGTTGTGCCAGCCCCGGCAATTGTTGACTCGGCGAGTACGTTGACAGAGCAGCGCCCCAACGCTTCTGTTGTGCCGGACGCTACCGGCGCAGCGCCCGACACGAATACTCAAGCGCCAGTCATCACGCCACCAAACTTGCCTCTCACAACTGGGCGCGAGACCGATAAGACTCAACCTGAGTTGAACACGACAACGCCACCACCCAACAGCGCCAATAACCCAAATATTGCGACGCCTATTCCGAATGCCGCGACGGCGAACCCGAATGCCGCGACGCCCAGTCCGAATAGTCAAACGCCTGGGCCTGGGGCGAGTGGTCAACTTGGCAACCCGATGTTGATACCGGATTCTGCGCTCAATAGTGGATCGACTCGTTTCTTGGAGGGCTCGTGGAGTGCGGGGGCCGGCATACAAGACGCTGCGACCGGCAAACCTGTGCGCCTTGAATACGACTTTAGTCAGGGTAATGGACAAGGGCGCGTCACGGTAAAACGCGGCGACGGCGTTCAGTGCACGGGTTCAGTCGGTGCACAGATGCAAGGCCGCAGCGTGCAGATCAATGATCGCGGCACCGCGAAGTGCACCGATGGCAGCACGATGGCGTTGCCTAAAGTCACTTGCACGCCAGGTGCAGGCAATCAAGCGGCCTGTCAAGGGCAATACGATAACGGTACCTCTTTTCCTGTGTCGATGCGACACGCCCCTAAATAGCAGGACCTCATTTCATGCTTGCAGATATCAACGCGTTCGAAGAACAGACCACGCTTATTATGGGAAGCGGGGTTCAATTTCTGGATTTTGCGGCAACCTTTGTCATCAAAGGTCAATCGGGTGAGTTTGCAAGAATGGGAGATGCTGGCCCCTTGGCCAGGCTGCAAGAAGACGAGCGCACTGGCAAGTTGCATTTTTCGTTTGACGAGAAGAAACAAGCGGTCGTGCCGACCGTGGATGTGAGTTTGGATCAATCGTTGCGTTTGCTGATTGATACGTGGTTGCCTGTGCCGTACTTCCGGTTTAGTCCTCCAGCCCGTTTTGAAGAAGGCCCCTCAAACTGGGCACGCGTGCGCATTACAGAAGTTGGCGCAGGCCTTGACCCTGGAGGCAACACACACCGCATCACCTTTGCGTTTGACACTAAGGTCATAGAGGGTCGCAGTGATACGGCTTACATGGGGCCCTCGACTGACGACATCAAAGCCGGGACGAGCTTTGCGTTTGCGCATCGTTCGCACGAAATGGGTTGGTTTCTTGATCAGCAATGGCTCAATCTATGGTTGCAAGAGTTGTTTAGCGAGCTTGCAAAACCTCGTTTAAAACGTGACGCCGAAGATATTCGTGAAGAGACGGCTAAATTGCATCATCAGGCGCACTATCTCAATATTTTGCATTTACTTGGGACTCAATTGGCGTTACCCGAGATCAAGGTGATCTCGAACGAACGCAACGATTTGTACAAGCCCATTCAAGTCGATTTAGTGCTTGACGTTGGTAATTCACGAACCTGTGGCATCTTGGTTGAAGACCATCCGCAAGAAAATGATGGCTTAAGACGTCGTTATGAGCTTGAACTGCGCGATCTTTCGCATCCCGAGCACGTGTATCGTGAGGCGTTTGAGAGCCGCATCGAATTTGCGCAGGCATCGTTTGGTAAAGATCATTTTTCGGTTCAAAGCGGGCGCAATGATGCCTTCTTGTGGCCAACGATTGCCCGCATTGGCCATGAAGCAGCTGGCTTAGCTAGCTTGCGCCGAGGCACCGAAGGCGCGACCGGCCTATCGAGCCCCAAGCGTTATTTGTGGGATCAGGACAGTTTTGAACCGGGATGGCGCTTCAATACTTCGAATGCCAAAACTGAAATCGAACCCCATGCAACGGCAGCTCCGGTGTCGCGCTTGATCAATGAGATGGGCGAGGCTCTTTACACGCTTGATCCGTTTGATCGTATGCCGGTGTTTCATCCGCATTATTCGCGCAGCTCATTGATGACGTTTATGTTGTCTGAGGTTCTTGCGCAGGCACTGGCGCAGATTAACAGCCCAGCGCAGCGGTTACGCCAAAGTCATGCCCGAGTCCCACGTCATCTGCGTTCGATTATTTTGACCGTGCCTCCAGCGATGCCCCAACCCGAGCGCAAAATTTTTGAACAACGTATGCGTCAGGCGATTGGGTTGATCTGGAAGAGCATGGGTTGGCATCCTGAAGATGCTGGTATCGAGACTGAAGAAGAGCGTCGTGCCGCGTTTCCAGGTTTTCCGGAAGTGCATGTGCAATGGGATGAGGCGACCTGTGGTCAGGTGGTCTACTTGTTTAGTGAAACCCAAAATAACTTTGGTGGTCGACCAGAAGAGTTTTTTCAGGCGTTGGCGCGACCCGATCAACCCCCGCGTGCGGGTTCGACCGATCCGTATATTTCAATCGCCACGATTGACATCGGCGGCGGCACAACGGATCTGGTGATCAACGAATACTTTTTGGATAAAGGCGAGGGCAATGCTGGACGCGACGTAGGTGGTGGGGCTTACATTCTGCCTGAGCAGCGGTTTCGCGATGGTTTTAAAATCGCTGGTGATGACATCGTTCTGGATGTGATTCGAGCAGTGGTACTGCCGGCGATCGGCAATGCTTTCAAGGCTGCTGGTGTCGCAGAGCCTGAGGCGCTCGTTTCGAAATTGATGGGCAGTGAGTCGCTTGATGCGCAGATTGCGGTGCTTCGGCAACAATTTACCTTGCAGGTTTTATATCCTGTTGCCTTGACTGTCATCAAAGAGTACGAAAGATACGACCCACTCGAGCCCGGTAACTTGGGCTCTAGGCTGGTATCCGAGTTGCTCAGTGAGGTGGGGCACCCTACCATTGACGTGCTGGATTACGTCAATACGGCAGTGCAGCGCGCGGGCGGGACGCAGGCAATCGGCTTCAGTATTATGGATGTGGGAGTGCAAATTAATCTGCGCCGCTTACACGAGCTCTTTTTGCGCGGCGAAATGAACATCTGTAAGACCTTAAAAGCAATGTCTGAAGTGGTCTACGCCTACCAGCCGGACGTCTTGCTGCTTACTGGGCGCCCATCGCGGATGCCTGGAGTCTTGGCGTACGTGCGTTCGTTGTTGGCGTTGCCGGCGGGTCGCATTTTACCGATGCACCAATATAAGACGGGCCCGTGGTACCCCTTTCATAAAAATGGTCGCATCGACGACCCAAAGAGTACTGCGGCTGTTGGTGCCATGCTGTGTTTATTAAGTCGCACTCTGCGTCTGCCCAATTTCTTTTTTAGATCAGCAGCGTTCAAACCCTATTCGACTGTGCGCTTTATTGGCATGATCGATAACAATAATGCGATCAAAGACGCAAACCTGTTTTATCGCAATATTGATCTCGACAACGAAGAGTATGAGTTTCCGGATACGACCTTTGAAATGCGTGGCTCGATGCGCTTGGGCTTCAGACAGCTCGAAACTGAGCGCTGGCCCGCCTCGCCGTTGTACACCTTAAGTATCGATGATCGAGACCTACGAGAGAAACTGGCTTCGAAAGGTGTGGTGCTAAAAGTTTCGCTTAAGCGCAGCGAACGCTCGGGCCCCGAAAGTTTTGAGTTGGCGTCGGTAGAAGGGGGCTCAAAAAGCAAAATCAAATTCAGACTCAACACGATGGTAGATGCGGGTTTGGGTGCTTCGCAGTACTGGCTCGACAGCGGCAGCGTGAGGTAATCGGCATGACAATTGAACGAGCAGAGAAATTAGTATCCGGTTGGGCCACCATTCATCAAGAGTCGGGTCAGGCGATTGATTGGATTCAACGCGTACGAGGCAACGCGCGCAGCGTGGATAACGAGGCCGATAGCTTGATCTATCGTTTGCGACGCGTGCGTAATCAGGCAAAGAGTTTGGGTGTTGCGGCCGGACTGCCTTCAACTGTTGGTTTTTTTGGTCTCTCGCAAGCGGGAAAATCGTATTTAATTTCTGCGTTGGCCGCAGGGGGTGATGGCAAGCTTGAAACTGTTGTTGACGGACAGCGTTTGGATTTTATTAATCATATCAATCCACCAGGCGGCGGTAAAGAGGCAACCGGCTTAGTGACGCGCTTTAGCTTTCGCGCGAAGCAAGGGCCAACGGGCTTTCCGTTAGAACTGAAGTTATTTGAAGAGATTGAACTTGTCAAAATTTTTGTCAATTCGTTTTTCAACGATTTTAATTTTGAAAAAATTGGGAATCCAATTGATGCCATCGATGCAAAAAGAAAGCTGTCAGAGCTTGAAGCGCGCAAACGTGCGCAACGCGTAGCGGGTATCTCTGAAGATGACATGGTATCTCTGTGGGAGTATTTAAAAGAGAGTTTCGGTAACTCAATTGGTCCCTTAACAGCAGAGTTTTTGCCTCGCGCGGTGGCCTTGGCACCTTTTCTCAGCATTGAAGATCGAGCCCAACTCTTTGGTTGTCTGTGGGGGCAGGCTGGTGCGCTCACTCAGGCGTTTTTGAGTTTGGCACAAACTTTAGCCCAGCTTGGGCAACCCAGTCGTGTGTTTGCACCGATCGAAGCGCTGGTTCGCAAAACCGAGAGTGGTGTGTTGTCGCAAGCTGACAGCATCATGAACGTTGATATGCTACAGCGTTTAGGCAGACCTCAAGATTTGCCGGTGAGCGTATTGCCAGTGATCGCTGGGCAAGCGCAGGCGCAACAAAAAATCACCATGGCACAACTCGCGGCACTCACGGCAGAGTTGACCTTTCCGTTGGTGAATCAGCCGCATCAGAAGATTTTTGAAGACGTCGATTTACTTGATTTTCCGGGCTACCGCGGGCGCTTGGGCTTAGATTCTTTAACCGATATCAGCGGCGCGCAAGGCAAGGATCAAGTCGGCAATCCGATCGCGCAATTATTATTGCGAGGCAAAGTCGCTTATTTGTTTGAACGCTACACCGAGTCGCAAGAGATGAACGTGCTTGTGGTGTGTACGGCCTCGCATAAGCAGTCTGATGTGACCGAGGTTGGTCCGGTGTTGTCGAAATGGATTGAAAAAACTCAAGGTAAAACCGCTGAAGAGCGCGCGCGCCGCGACCCTGGTTTGATCTGGGCGGTGACGATGTTTGATATCAAGATTAACGATTCGTTAACCAAAGATGAAGACATGCTGCACACGGTTTGGAATAATCTTGTACAGATGACCATGCTTGAACGGTTTGGCGATCGTTCATGGATGCAAGATTGGGCAAAAGGCGTCGAGTTCAACAACACCTTTTTGGTGCGGAAGCCGCGCACACCGGTTTCATTTTTAGACGTTGAGGGCGGACAAGAACGATCGATCACTCAATCGGTGGCGTCGCAGTTGTCCTTAATGGAAAAGACCTTCGTTCAGGCGCCACTGATCGCGACACATGTCTTTGAACCTGCACAGGCCTGGGGCGCCATGATGACCTTGAACGACGGAGGCATCGAGCGTTTAAGCCAGTACTTGTCGAAAGTCTCGACACGCGAAGTCAAGCTTGCTCGTATCAACGAACTGATGAACGAGGTATTACACGAACTGATCGATAATCGTTTAGGGCGCTGGTTTCATCAAGATGGCATGGGTGAGGTCGAGGCCAAGCGTAAGATCGCCCAGCAAGTCGTGACTGCCTTAACGCCACGCATTCGTCTTTTAGGTGAAATTCAACAGCAACTGCAGCTGTCTGACAGTACTCTGCAAAGTTTGTACTTAGGTGCTGGGGTGGACGCACAGGACAACGCGTCTGAGGCGATCGTTGATACACCCTCTGCTGTTAACCTTGGGGATGATCCGTTTGGGTTAGGTGAAGGACTCGATCTATTCGGAGATTCTGCAGCGAAACCCGAGACCACACAAAAGGTCGCGCCAACGGGCAGCGATGCTCGCTTTGCGAAGTTGGTCTTGAGCGCTTGGTTTGAGCATTTACGAAGTGTTCCAAGCGATGAGCAATTATTGACGTACTTTGGTTTACAAAAGGCCGTTGCTGAAATGCTCTGTGACGAGGTGCTGACCGCTGGCGCGCGTGTTGATTTACAAGAACATCTTTTTAAAGTGGTGAGCCGTACTGAACAAGTCGGTACTAAACGCGACAAACTCGTTGACCGACAAGTGTTGGCCGCGAAGACTGTCTTGGCAGATTTTATTGCCTGGCTAGGCTATATGGAAAAGCCCGTTGAGAGTCGACCTGAGAGTCGGGTCAACAAAGGACAAAAATTGTTTGCACCACCGACTCGTATTGGTCAGGGGCAGCTGCCCGCGATTGGTAATGAGGCGATTGATCACACCCGAATCTATATGGGCGACTGGTTGGTGGGCCTCGCTCAACTAATCGTCGAGAACGCCGGGCATGACGGTGGGCGAGAAATAAAACCTGAACAAAATGCTGAACTGGGCGCCATGATCGCCAAGTTTAAAACTGCACATTTGACTGAACAATGAAAAAAACCTTACCAGAGCTAAAACCTGCGGTTAACCAAATACCTGGCTACGCGCTTTTAACCCTTCAGGGTTGGGAGACACCCGCCGCGTCGTTTGATTGCAGTTACGAAGTGTGCGTTCAACGCAATCAAGACAGTCGTTTCTTAGGGGCCGATAAAAAGTGGACCGCCACACAAACTTGGCACCAAGTGGATGCGACCGAGAGTCAAAATGATTTTGTGGCACTCACACTTGGCCCAAATGTGGTTGACCCACTGGTTGAGAATCCACAGATGACCTACTTGTTGCAAGCGCGCTATGGGCAAGAGCTTGCACAAGGTGTGATGCGGATTCGCGAAGGTGTTTTATCTTCACACGCTTCTGGGGTCACTGGCGAAGCGGTATCGCGCATCGCGAAACCATTTGAAACCGCAGCGCCGGCGGTAACAGCAGCAGCTATGACACCCGAGGTGCCGCTAACGGGTACACCGAACGTGGCGCCAGAGCCAGCCAATCCATCAAAGTCAAAGTCATCACCTGCAATGCTTATTGCCGCGATTGTGTTGGTGTTGTTGCTCATTGCCGCCTACTTTGGCTGGCGCTGGTACCAAAATCAGCAGCAAGT
This sequence comes from Gammaproteobacteria bacterium, assembly GCA_030832095.1. Classification (GTDB taxonomy): domain Bacteria; phylum Pseudomonadota; class Gammaproteobacteria; order Burkholderiales; family Burkholderiaceae_B; genus Zwartia; species Zwartia planktonica. The sequence goes on from JAURJT010000002.1 coordinate 81,427, forward strand.
GGTCGTCACGCCGCCAACCGTAACGACAGGAGTTGCTGCGGTAACGACGCCACCGGCCGCTGAGCCGCCGGTCGCAACGCCCGCTGAACCTGCAGTTGCACCGCCCATCGCGCCGCCAGCGGCTCCACCACCTGAGCCAGCACCTGTTGCGGCTACCGTTGCACCACCGCCACCGCCACCTGCAGCCTGCAGCAGCGCAGCACTGGCCGCCACCAAGGATGATTTGTCGTTTATTCAGGCTTGTCTAAAAACCACCCCTGATACGGCGAAGGTGTTAGCCGTGATCGAGACAGCCAAGACGGCAAAGCGTTGCGAGATTGTTCAACGTTTATATGCGTTTAAAGGGCAAGCAGGTGACATGGTGATCGCGTTGGCTTACGCCAAAGAGTTTGATCCAAAATTCTTTACAGCAGGTTGTGTGACAGCCGCTGACAAGAACACAGCCCTGTACTGGTACGACTTGGTGCTTTCAAGAGATGCGAACCACGCTGAAGCAAAAGAGCGTGCCGAGGCCTTGAGGAAATAAGACAACGTCTTGGTGCTTAACTGTCTGACCCAAAGAGGAAACGGAATGAAAGGTTTGTTTAGAATCGGTTTGAGTGCAGCCCTGCTGTTTGGTCTGTGTTTCAATGCATTGGCTTCGAATAAGCCTCTTTTGCAAGCGGGCAAAAAGACGTTGTATCAACGGGTCTTGACGACCCCTGGCTGTAAATTGACGGTAAAGCCAGGCGATCAATCGGGTGCTGCACAAGAAGCCTTTAGCCGTTACTACGTGTATCAACGTCAACAGGTCACTGGCAAAGAATGGATTGAAGTTGGCACCGATACAGTAGGCAAAAAAATTGGCTGGCTGGATAGTGCCTGCACCGTTGAGTGGAAGATGCAACTGTCGCTAGCCTTCACCAACCCAGCCGGTCGGGATTTGGCCTTGTTTTTTAAAGATCGTGTCAGTATTGAAAAAATTGCGGATTCTGCCACACCGGCTCAAACGTACGCGCCAATTTTAGAGAACATGAAAAAAACTGGGCGTGATCCAGTAGTGGTCGCGCGTGAGCCCGAGCTGTTTGTCGACTTAAAAAAGAATTTTTACTTGCTACCGATTTTGCAAGCGGAAGAGATTAAGTCTGATGCGGGTTTTGACCTAAGAGTGCTTGAAGTGGCGTCGGTCAGCAAACAAGATCCTAACGCTAACCCCGCTACGAGCCCGCAGGTTGTGCAAAGCTCAATCAAGGCCTTTAACGCTGGGGTTGTGTTTGTGCTGGACTCAACGTTGTCGATGGATCCCTACATTGAGCGTACCCGTGAGGCGGTGCGCAATGTCTACAACAGAATGGAAAAAGAGCAACTTGGCGACAAAGTGAAGTTTGGGATGGTTGCGTTTAGATCGAGTATTAAAGCCGTGCCAGGTCTTGAGTATGTTTCTAAAATGTATGTGGATCCAACCAAAGTTAAAGATGGCGCAGATTTTTTAGCCAAGATTAAAGATCTGAAGGCTACCAAGGTGTCGAGCGCGAAGTTTGATGAAGATCCATACGCAGGCGTGTATGACGCGTTGTTCAACATCAACTGGAACGAATTTGGTGCGCGCTATATCGTGTTGGTGAGTGATGCGGGTGCCATAGACAGTAACGATCCTCTATCCTCGACAGGTTTAAACGCCGAGCGTTTGCGCGAATTTGCCAAAGAAAAAGGTGTTGCCATCTACGTGTTGCATCTAAAAACCGCAGCGGGCGCTCAGAACCACGCTTCGGCTAAACGGCAATACGATGTTTTGTCTTTTAATGCGGTAGCCAACAAGTCTCTTTATTACCCTGTTGAAGCCGGTAACGTCAGCACGTTTGGTCAGACGATCGATACGATGGGCGCGGCGTTGGTCAACCAGATCAAAATGGCCTCGACGGGCGAGGTCGTCGCGGGCAGTGCTGCAAGTGCGACGGGCAATCCACCGCCACCGCCTGCAGCACCGGCTGCTGCACCGAACGCGACAGCCGCTCAAATCGCTCGTGATGCAGAGCTGATGGGGCGCGCCATGCAACTCGCCTACCTTGGTGATGTGACGAATGCAAAAGCACCGCCATTCTTTAGAGCTTGGATCAGTGATCGGGATTTGGTTCAACAAAATTTACCGACCACTGAGGTGCGGGTGTTGCTGACCAAGGCGCAGCTCAGCGATTTAAGCAGTGTGGTGCAGCAAATTGTTGACGCCGCGAACGCTTCGCTGGTGTCGCCGGGAGATATGTTTGAGCGCCTGCGTTCGGTCGCCGCCACAATGGGTCGTGATCCAAATGATTTACGTCAAGCCAATGCGACTAAGCTCGGTGAAATGGGTCTCTTAGGAGAATACTTGGACGGGTTGCCTTATCGAAGCGATATCTTGTCGCTTGATGAGGAGGGCTGGAAGAGCATGTCGGTTTCGGCCCAAACACAGTTCATGATGCGCCTGAACACCAAATTGCGGCAATATCAAATTTACAATCAAGACGTTGGGTCGTGGGTATCTTTAGCAAAAGACAGCCCGCCTAGTGAACATGTGTATCCGGTTTTACTAGAGTCGTTGCCCTAGCGTGCAGGCGCCCATTCTTTCTGTGACAGACATGCACGTGTCGCGTGGACGCGTAGGGCAAGCCTATCGCGTTGAGCTATCGTCATTAACGCTGTGTACGGGCGAGGCGGTGGCTGTTGTTGGGCCAAGCGGTTGTGGCAAAAGCACTTTACTTGAAGCCTTGGGCTTAATCCTAAAACCCGAACGGGTCGGGCTGTTTCAGTTACTGAAAACCGATCTCGCCAGTGACTTAACCTTGCGGGCAGGGCGCAGGGAGGCGCGTTGGGCACGTTTGCGTCAGCACCAATTGGGTTATGTGCCTCAAACCGGCGGTTTACTGCCGTTTTTAACGGTGAGGCAAAATATCGATTTGCCGGCTTCGATGTCAGGCCGTGCGATCGATCGCACCTTGCTTGCTAGATTGGTAGAACGCCTTAAACTCACCGATCTGTTAAACCGGTTTCCCCGTGAATTGTCGATCGGCGAACGACAACGCGTGTCGTTCGCACGTGCTGTTGCGCACCAGCCTGCTTTAATTTTGGCAGATGAGCCCACTGCTGCCTTAGACCCGAACTTGGCGCACGAATTATTTGCGTTGATTATCGAAGTCGTGAGCGAATTCAATATCGCGGCGTTGATTGTTACGCACGAGTGGTCGCTTGTGGCTGAAAGCAAACTTCGCAAGGTTGTTGCGGTTGTGCAGGCCGATCACAGAACGGTGTTTCATGAGCAGTGATTACGCCTCTCCGCGTCTCAGCGTATTGCTCGGTCTTGCATTACGCGATCTGATCCATGATCGAAAAGTATCGATTTGTATGATGGCCTCAGTGGTGGCAGTGGTGGCGCCCTTATTGTTATTGTTTGGACTGAAGTTCGGCATCGTCAGTCAAATGCGCCATGACTTGCTCTCTGATCCGCGCAACAAAGAAGTCAAGATGATTGCCAGTGACAATCTGGATCAAGCTTGGTTTGATCACCTGCGTGCATTGCCCTCGGTGGGGTTTGTGATGCCCTTAACGCGTGCGCTAAATACGGTTGCTGATCTGTATGTTGACAGTAAACGTTTTGCTGAAAATGTTGAGTTGATACCGACTGCAGTCGGTGATCCACTCTTGGGTGAGGTACGACCGCCCTCAGCGGTGAATCAGGTTGTCTTGACGGCAATGGCAGCGCAACGTTTGGGCGTTCAGCCCGGCGACACCGTTCGGCTTAATATTTCGCGCCAGTTAAATAAGGTGAATCAGCGAGGTCAAATACACGTGCAAGTTCAGGCCATCTTGCCTGCCGCAGCCTTTGGTCGAGCGGCTGCCTTTGTGACCTTACCGTTGCTGGTCGCACTCGAGGACTTTCGTGATGGGTTTCAAGTGCCTCTTTTAAATGCGGCGCAAGGCGAAACCCCACGCACGCGGCAACATTTTGCACGGGCCAGAATTTACGCCAGTGAGATTGATCAGGTGGAAGCATTAGCCTCGTTCTTAACGAGTCAACGCATTGAGACGAGTAGCCGCTTAGCTGAAATTAAATCTGTTCAACAGATTGATCGCGTGCTGACCATTATCTTTAATGTGATTGCTTGGGCGGCCGTGCTGGGCTGTGCAGCCTCGATGATTGGTGGGTTGATGGCCAATATTGATCGCAAACGTAAAGATTTAGCGCTACTGCGCCTGTTTGGTTATGGTCGCCAAGCGATGCTCGGTTATGTGGTGATGCAGGCGACGACGTTGACGGCGGTAGGATTTGGCCTTGGCTGTCTGTTGTACGGGATGGGTAGTGTGTTGTTTGATCGGCTCTTGGGCGTCGCGTTAAGCGCAGGGCGTTTTGTGTGCCGACTTGAACCCATGCATTTTGCCTTTGCGTTGGGTGCGGCGTTACTGGTGAGTTTGTGCGTGTCACTCAGCGGCGGCATCTTAGTCACACAAATTGAACCTGCAGAGAGTTTAAGAGATGTATAAGACACTGAAAAGCGGTTTGAAATCGAAAAAGGTTTTAGAGCCCACTGCTGGGTTAACGCTCAAGCGCGTATGGGCAGCAGGGCTGTTGCTGGCTGTGACGCAGGCAGTTCTTGCCGCGCCGTGGGATACAAAGTTTTTTAATCCTAAGCCCGCAGAAGATGACGTGATCTTGCCAATGCCTTGCGAAGGTTCGATGGCATTCAGAAAAATTCATGTACCGCTAGACAAACCGCTTGATGATCTCAAAGTCATGCTTGGTTCTGACTCTGGTGATCTGCGTTACCTTGAACAGGCTCACCCAGCATTTATTGCTGGCAGCTTTACCACTGATAAGCCCGCACCCGGTCGTTACTACTTGATGGCTAAGTACGAGCTCACTGAACTGCAGTATCAAGCGGTGATGACTGAAGCGTGCCCAAGGTCTTCGATGAAGCTGATGAGTCCGCAAGTGTCTATCAGTTGGTTTGAAGCGATGCAATTTAGTGATAAGTACAACGTATGGTTAAGAAAAAATGCTCTTGAAGCCTTGCCAAAAGAGGATAAAGTGCCGGGCTTTGTGCGCTTGCCAACCGAGGTGGAGTGGGAGTTTGCGGCGCGTGGAGGCAACGCGGTCTCAACCACTGACTTTCGAGCCTCGATGTATCCAATGGTAGACGGTATCAACAAACACGTATGGTTTGCGGGCTCTCAATCTTCGAACGGAAAATTACAGGTGACTGGTTTGTTGCAACCTAATACGCTTGGCTTGCATGACATGCTGGGAAACGCAGATGAGATGATGTTTGAATCATTTCGGTTAAACAAACTCGATCGCTTTCACGGGCAAGCGGGTGGTTACATTGTTCGGGGCGGTAACTACACGACGGCCGAGGCCGATATCCGTACCTCGTGGCGACAAGAGCAAACCTACTACCGCGGTGCTGAACCCAATCGCTTGAGAACGAGTGGGTTGCGCTTGGCATTGGTGGCCCCTTCCTTAACGTCTCTTGATCGTGGCAAAGTCATTGAAGCGAGTTGGGAAAAATTGGGTGCTAGTCGCGAAGCGCCGGCAGGCGTGGCCCAGACACCAGGGGCCACGCCTCAAGCCACAGCCCCGACGACCGTCGAGCGCTTAGGATCGTTGCTCAGCGGCATGAAAGACGACAAACTAAAAAAAGAACTTGAGACAGTGAGATCTGAACTGCGTGCGAGTAATCAAATGCGCGATGAACAGCAAAGTTTGGCGATTCGGTCTGCGTTGCAGCAGGGGGCTTTTGTCTGTTCATTGCTAAAACGCGATGCTGACTTTTATGAAGATTTGTTGAAACCGTATACACGAAGCTGCACAAAAACAGACGGGCTCGACGATTCTGCGCTTGCCCGTTGTAATTTACTCAAGACGAACATCGACAATAGAAAGCGTACGCTTGATCTGGTTGTCAGTATGTATTCTGACGGGATTATTCAAGCTAGCACGATTTATACCGCGGCGATGATTGCACCAGAAGTGAGCGTTGAAAAACAACAGCTTGAAGCACGCAAGAGTAATTTGCATTTATATCTCAGTACCTATTGGACTCACTTAAGTGGTTATTTGCGAACGCGGCAGGTGACCCATAGCGACTGGATTGCTGGTTGTCGGGCCGTGCCGAATTGAGGAGTGTTGAAGGCACTCAAGGGTCTGGCTGTGACAGAAAATAATTGGTGAAGAGAGGTTGGAGTAATTGAGTTGCAATTAGTTTTACAAAATGTATTCAAAATCTTGTGCAGTATTTATCTACCCAAGGAGAAGTTAATGTTGAGTTATTTTGCTATGCGTACCCGGACATTGTTTGTGACACTGGTCTGCGGTGTATTGCTTGCTGGTTGCCAAAATATGGGCGGTGGTGGTGTTGACCCCCGTTTAAGTAGTGGGGATGACGCACAGTTCTTTAGCAAGTCAGGTCTTCAAGCCTGTGCCGTTGGCGCAGTAGCTGGTGCACTAGCCTGTGCCGTGAGTAACTCTGGTAACAAAGCCGCCTGTATGGCGATTGCGGCAGTGGCTGGTTGTGGCGTGGGTGCCGGCGCAAACTATTTGCTCGATTCGCGTCGCGCCAAATTCTCAAACAACGAACAACGTATTGATTCGTTTATTGAAGACGTCAAGAGCGACAATCAAAAATTGCAAACGCGTATTCAAAACATCAGCGTAGTCTTGAAAGAGAACCAGCAAACGCTAAAAACAATGCAGCAGCAATTGGCCAGTAAACAAATTGATCAAAGGAAAGCGAAAGAACAACTTGATCAGATCAATGCGAATAAAGCCTATCTAGAAAAGCAACTTGCCGACATCAATGCGCGTATTGATGGTTATCAAGAGATTATTGATAAAGAAAAAGCGTCAGGCGTTCAAACAAGAAGACTTCAGTCTGAGTTAGCGCAATTGTCAAAAACGCGTGATGCGATGAAGAGTGATCTTGATATCGCCTACGGGTTGGCGCCATCCATTAAGGTGCTGGGCTAAGTCGATCGGTAATGACCGACTCAATCGCTACGCTTGCGTGGTGGTTGAGTGTGGCATACAACCTTTGATGCCATGCGCCCGTGGTTGTCAGCTCACTTGTTGTTGCCTGTTGCGGGCGTTGAGCGAGGTGCTTGTTGTATGTTGTTTTATTCTTTCGAATTGTAGTTTGTCAAAAAAGGGATTGTTATGAAAATGCGCTCAATGTTGATGCCAATGGTGCTCTGTTCTGCGACGCTGTTGGCAGGCTGTGCCGTTGACAAAGCCGGTTGTGATCCAAGAGCCATGCGCGATGCTGGCTTATTCACAAAGATGAATTGCGATTTTTCGGGCTCGTATGATGCACGTGCCGCTGATAAAAATGCTCAATTGCAGGCTGAGCAAAAAAACAATGAACTTCTTAAACAAGCCCTAGCTGATTTAAGTAAAAAGAATGAGCTTGCCTCTGCCGACCTCACCGCTCGCCGAAGCCAAATTGCTGGAATGAACCGCAGCGTGAGCGCGTATCTGAATCAGTTGAAAAATTCAAATCCAAATAATGTGGCCCTGCAGGCGCAAATTGCCAAAGCGAATGCCCAGTTAAATGCATTGAATAGCACTCCGATTTCTTCTTCACCGGCCTCGACCCAAGCACTGCAGGCGCAAATCGATAAGGTGCAGAAAGAGATCCAAACACTCAGCTCCGATTACGCGATTTTGAGTAAGTAAGGATCAGGCAGACAATGATTCGTATTACGCAGCGTGCGTTTGATGTCAAGACTGCGGGGCAACTCGAGTCGCTGCACGCTGCGTTCGTACAAATCCTTGCCAATCAGCTGCCACCCAGTGTGGCAGCGCTCTATGCGACGCCTAAGGCTGATGCTGACGGTACCGTGCAGTGGCTGACGAATGTGAGTGGGCAGCCTCGGCCTTATGCTGAGTTGCCTGTTGCTGAGGCAGGGCGCTTAAAGACTGTGTTGTTTGAGAGGCTGTCTGCGCTCAGGCAATATGCCGAGGTCTTGGAAAAGCAGCCGGGCCATGATGCTGCGGCGGTTGAGTTGCTGAAGCACGCCGGTGCCGAGCCGCCAGTTGAAGCGATTTTCTCACTGAACGGACAGCCAGTATTGTTGTATTGGAATCATGCTTTACCGCCGGATCCTAAACGTCAAGTGCTTGCTGCACCTGTCGTGCCGCTTGCGGCGGCCACTGTGGCTGTCGTCGCGACTCCTGTTCTAACCAAAGTATTGCGTTGGCTGGCGGCGCTTTTGGTCTTGCTAGTGATTCTATTTTTGTTGTGGTGGTTTTTTTGTCCAAAATCTTGGCGTGTGTCGAACGTTGACCAAGCGCTCGCTCCAACCACTGAGGTTGTCACGCCACCCCTGGTGAGCCAAGTGTCGCCACCGCCACCGCCAGCGGCACAGCCACCTGAAGTGGTTAAGCCTGCTGAGCCAGAGACGCCTCCAGAGCCGCCTGCACTGCGTAAACCCGTTGACCCACCTGAACCTGAGGTGCCGGCAGAGCCTGTGCCACCTTTGGTTGAAGTGCCTGAGCCCGAGCCAGAGCTCTTGCGCCCGCGTGTGGTGACACCTGAACCTGTGCCGCCAAAACCTGAAGTGGTGCCCCCTAAAGTTGCTGCGCCGGTCAGGCCACCTGTTCCAAAAGCCATTACCATCGAGAACGCTAAAGATGTCTGCCCAGAAGATCGGCCGGCCTCGTTGGCACCTGAAATGATCGTTGTCTTTGATGCGTCGGGCTCGATGCAAATTAATATCAACGCGACCGAGGCTGAGCAAGAATGGCTGTTTAAGATACTGAATGCGGGGCCGAACCCACTGAGTCGTTTAAGTCCAAGTGATCGTCAAAAATTTGAGCGCTTGCACCGTGAGCCAACGCGGATCGTGACCGCTAAGCAAGCCACGATTGACGTCATGCAGCGTCTACCTAAAGACGTGGGGACTGGCTTAGTGGTGGTGGATCAGTGCCCAGGCGGTGCACGTAATCTAGGTCGTTTTAGCCCGAGCCAACGGGGACAAATGATCAATCGCTTAAGTCAATTGCGGCCGCACCAAGGTACGCCTTTGGCGGATGGCTTATTACAAGGAGGCGAGTTGGCCGATGGTGTGACGCGTCAATCTACCATTCTGTTGGTATCCGACGGAGAAGAGAACTGTGGCGGTGACCCTTGTTTTGTGGCTCGTAATCTTAAGCGTCAAAAGCCACATCTTAAGATCAATGTGATTGATATTGGCGGCACGGGTGCTGCAAACTGTGCGGCCGAGTTAACGGGTGGCAAAGTGTACACAGTGTCAAATGTCAAAGAACTCAACCTCGCGGTCGAACGCGCCACCCAAGAGACTCTTGGGCCAGCGCATTGTGCTAAGCCAAATTAATTGCTGAGACCGTTACCCGATCTGTGATCGACTCACTGGCTTAGGTTATTTCAACCCTTCGGCCGCCAGTGCCGCAGCCACTGCTGGATCAGCATTCATCCGCTGAAAATGCGCCTCAAGGTTTGGCATGCCAGTTAGGTCAACATTTTTGGCTTTCGCCCATCTTGTCGTGACATACAGATAGGCGTCAGCCACCGAGCGCCCGTCTGACAACCAATTACGACCGGCCAGATGTTTATCAGCCACTGCATACAAATCGCGCACGCGCTTGATGGCGCTAGCTGACAGTTCGTCTTGACCCGCTTTTTCGGCCATTAAACGCGCTGCACCAAAAATCATTGTGTAGGTTTTATGGATATCAGAATTGCATAAGCCGAGCCAACGGCGTGCCTCAGACCGCGCGCTGAGCGAGTCACCACCAAGCAACTTAGCTTCGGGATTTTTTTCGGCCAAATACTCAAGAATCGCAATGTTTTGCGTCAAGGTAAAACCATCGTCATCGATCGCCGGTACTGCGCCCAACGGGCTGATGTTGATGAAAGGCGCAACCTTTAGCGCCTCGCGCGATACCGGAATATATTCGAAGGGTTTACCAATCCAATTCAGGGCGATGTGGTCAACCAGTGAACAGGCACCGGGGAGTCCGTAGAGTTTCATGTTTTTCCTTTATCGTTTAGGGTTAGGTTCAGTTCAAAATTTACCAGCTTGATAATCTTGCACCGCCTGTTCAATCTCGGCCCGGGTATTCATCACAAAGGGTCCGTACTGCACCACTGGCTCGCCAATCGGTGCGGCAGCCAACACCAAAAAGCGGGTATCTGTTTCAAGGCTGTTGACTCGGACCTGCGCACCAGCGCCCAATACGGCAAGGTGGCGCGCGCTAATGCGCTCGTCGCCGACCATCGCTTCGCCTTCATACACGTACACAAAGGCGGTATGGCCGACAGCGATCGTTTCAAGAAACTCCCCGTGGGCGCCCATGTGCACATCCAGCATTAAGGGTGCGGTGGTCATGCCCTGCAGCGGGCCAGAAATTGGATCAAGACCGTTACTGTAGGTGCCCGCAATGACCTTCACGGTGCCCGAGCCATCCAGCAAATCCACCACTGGCATGGAGGGTGAGGGGATGTCGCGATACGCAGGCGGGCACATTTTTTCGTCTGAGGGCAGATTGATCCATAACTGAAAGCCGTGCATGCGGCCTTCGGTTTGTTGGGGCATTTCAGAATGGATCACACCGCGACCGGCGGTCATCCACTGAACATCACCGGGTCCTAAGTCGCCACTGTTACCCATATGGTCTTGGTGCAACATGCGGCCATCCAACATGTAGGTGACGGTCTCGAAACCACGATGTGGATGGTCGGGAAACCCGCCGATATAGTCTGAGGCCTCGTCGGTCGAGAACTCGTCAAGCATTAAAAAGGGGTCAAGATTCAGGTCGGGCGAATATGAGTAGACGCGTAACAATTTGACCCCAGCGCCATCGTGGGTGGGACGGCCGGGCAAGACTTGCTCGACTTGGCGGATATCGGTGGGTGCTGAGGGGTAGGTCATTGCGTTTCCTGATTATTGCTAATGCGTAGACTCTAGTCTAAGGTATCCTGCCCTGATCGAGGCAAAAAAGGGCTAAGATCACGGTTACTTTTACTCGAGGATCTAGCGCATGAGCCGCCCATTTAAGATTGCAGTACTGCCAGGTGATGGTATTGGTAAAGAAGTGATGCCTGAGGGCTTGAGGGTCTTAGAGACCGCATCTAAAAAGTTTGGCTTAAATCTTGAATTTCGCCATTTTGACTGGGCGTCTTGCGACTATTACGCCAAAACCGGGCAAATGATGCCTGACGACTGGAAAGCGCACCTGATTGAGTGCGATGCGATCTACTTCGGCGCCGTGGGTTGGCCAGCGATTGTGGCCGATCACACTTCGCTGTATGGCTCGCTGCTGAAGTTTCGCCGTGAGTTTGATCAGTACATTAACTTGCGCCCAGTGCGTTTGTTTGACGGCGTACCTTGCCCGTTGGCAAACCGCAAGCCAGGCGATATCGACTTTTTTGTCGTGCGCGAAAACACCGAGGGCGAGTACTCGGCCGTAGGCGGCAAGATGTTTGAAGGCACCGATCGCGAGATCGTGCTGCAAGAATCGATCTTTACACGCATTGGTTGCGATCGCGTGTTGCGCTTTGCGTTTGAATTAGCCTCACGTCGCGCACGCAAGCACGTTACCATCGCAACAAAATCTAATGGTATTGCGATCAGCATGCCGTATTGGGATGAGCGTGCCGCCGAAGTGGGCAAGGATTATCCTGGCATCACCACCGACAAACAGCACATTGATATTTTGTCAGCACGTTTTGTGTTGCAACCTGACCGCTTTGATGTGGTCGTGGCGTCGAATTTGTTTGGCGACATTTTGTCGGATCTGGGCCCAGCGTGTACCGGCACGATTGGTTTGGCTCCATCAGCAAACTTGAATCCCGATCGTAAGTTTCCGTCACTGTTTGAACCAGTGCATGGTTCAGCGCCTGACATCTACGGTAAAAAAATCGCCAACCCTGTTGCGATGATCTGGTCGGGCGCCTTGATGCTTGAGTATCTTGGCCTTGGCTTGCCCGAAGCTGATCAAAAGCCTTACCTCGACGCACACAATGCAATCGTGAAAGCGATTGAAGAAATCTTGGTGACTGGCCCGCATACGCCTGACTTGGGTGGCAAAGCGCATACACACGATATGGGTGAGGCGATTAGCAAGATTTTGGCGAAGTAATTACGAGGTTGCCGTTTCAAAGTCACGGCAACCACAAAGTACGAATTGACTGCGCGTTGCTCGCGTAGTTGATTCGAGCAAGAAACGGCTGCGTGCGCTTAGCGCAGGTGCACAAACAAGAACTAACTGTACGTGCCACGCACAATGTTTAAACAAGCCTCGCACACATAAGCGAGGCTGCTATTTTTACAACGAGACAACAATGACACAAGCATCGCGCCTGAACACCCGCCGTCAATTGGTATTAGGTAGCCTAGGTGCTGCGGTGAGTGCCGCGCTACCCAATGCCTTTGCACAAGGCACTGCCTTCCCTAATCGCGCGATTACGTTTATTTGCCCTTGGCCCGCAGGCGGTACGGGTGACGTCACGATGCGTACGTTAGCGCAAGTGGCCTCGCGCGAGTTAGGTCAACCTGTCGTAGTCGAAAACAGAGTGGGCGCGGCAGGCATGATTGGTGCAAAAGCGTTGGCCTCTGCTAAGCCAGATGGCTACACCATCGGGCAACTCGCCATTTCTGTGACGCGTTTTGCGCAGTTAGGAATGATCCAAGTCGATCCGCTAAAAGATTACAGTTTTTTAGCGATGGCCTCGGCCCAAACGTTTGGGATTGTGGTGCAACCCGACTCGCCCTTTAAAAACTTGCTTGAGATGGTGGCCTTCGCGAAAGCGAATCCTGACAAACTGACTTACTCGACCTCAGGCATTGGTGGACAAACCCATATAGGGATGGAGGAGTTTGCCTTGGCGGCAGGGATCAAGCTGACGCATGTGCCTTATAAAGGTGGCGCGCCCGCGTTGCAAGGTTTGTTAGGTGGTCAGGTTGATATGTTGGCAGATTCAAGTTCTTGGTCTGCACTTGTCGAGGCGAAAAAACTCGTGCTGTTAGCGACTTGGGGGGCAGAGCGCTTGCCTCGCTTCAAAGAGGTGCCCACGCTCAAAGAGTTAGGCTTTGGCGTGGTCAACGATGCGCCCAACGGCGTTGTTGCACCCGCAGGCCTTGAACCCGCCATTGAGAAAAAGCTTGCGGCGGCTGTCGCCGTTGCTGTCAATAGCCCAGAGTTCAAAGCAGTCTGTGAAAAAATCGATGCGCCTGTGATCTTTTTAGATCCTGCACAGTATCGGCAATACGTCATCGAAAATTATAAAAAAGAAACCATCTTGATTGAAAAACTGCAGCTCAAAAAGCTGCTTGCGAGTTAAGACCGTGGGCGCAGCGCTGATTCGTCTTCATCCTAAAGATAACGTTCTGATTGCGCGCGAGCCGTTAACGCTTGGTGCAACGGTGAACGCCGATGGCACAACGATTAAGGTACGCGCGCAAGTGCCGGCTGGCCATAAAATTGCTGCTCGCAAAATCACCGCAAACGAAATCGTGTTGAAATACGACACGCCGATTGGTGTCGCGACACGTGACATCGAGCCGGGTGAGCACGTGCATAGCCACAATATCGCCTTGGCCGACTTTCAACATCAGCATGATTTTGGGCGCGATGTGGTGCCAGTGCAGTATGTACCCGTTGAACAACGCGCAAGCTTCATGGGTATTGTGCGCGCCGATGGTCGCGTAGCCACGCGCAACTTTATTGGGATTATGTCGTCGGTCAATTGTTCATCGACTGCAATCCGACGTATCGCGGATTGGTTTACGCCTGAACGCTTAGCCGCGTATCCGAATGTGGATGGTGTGGTCGCGTTTGCCCAAACGACGGGTTGCGGGATGTCAACACCGAGCTTGCACTTTGATGTGTTGCGCCGCACCTTGGCGGGCTACGCCACGCATCCAAATTTAGCGGGCGTGTTGATTGTTGGACTTGGCTGCGAACGTAATCAGGTTGCTGATTTGGTGGCTTCGCAAGGCCTCAAAAAATCTGACACGTTACACACCTTAGTGATGCAAGAGGAGGGTGGCACACGTGCCACGATCGAAGCCGGTGTGGCTGCGATTCAAGCCATGTTGCCTCGTGCGAATGCCGTCAAACGCGAACCCGTCAGCGCCAGTCATATAAAAATTGGCCTTGAATGCGGTGGCTCGGATGGATTTTCGGGCATCACCGCCAACCCGGCACTTGGCGCAGCAATGGATATTTTGGTGCGCCATGGTGGCACCGCAATTTTGTCAGAGACGCCCGAGATTCATGGCGTTGAACATATGCTGACTCGCCGTGCCGTCAACGCCGAAGTTGGCCAAAAATTATTAGACCGCATTGCCTGGTGGGAAGAATACACAAGGGGGCAAAACGGTCAGTTCAATGGCGTGGTGGCACCGGGCAATCAAGCGGGTGGCTTAGCCAACATCTTTGAAAAATCGTTAGGCTCGGCCATGAAGGGCGGCAGCACGCCCTTGCAACAAGTGTACGAGTACGCTGAACAAATCACCGAGCCAGGCTTTGTATTTATGGACTCACCCGGTTACGACCCCTGCGCCGTGACCGGTCAAATCGCAAGTGGCGCAAACATTATTTGCTTCACGACGGGCAGGGGATCGATGTTTGGTTCTAAGCCTTCGCCCACGATCAAACTTGCCACCAACACGCCAATGTTTACACGTCTTGAAGAAGATATGGACATCAATTGCGGAAAAATCTTAGATGGCTTAGTAGACGTTCAACAGATGGGCCAAGAAATTTTTGAACATATCTTGCGTACTGCCTCAGGCGAAAAATCTAAAAGTGAGTTGCTCAATTTAGGCGATAACGAGTTTGTGCCGTGGCACTTAGGAATCGTGAGCTGAATGAACATCAATGCTGATTACAGTCAGAGGGTCACTCTAAACCATCATGATTTGCCATGGATTTCGAGCCCAGAGGCAGGGGTAGAGAGAAAGATGCTTGAGCGTCTGGGTGGCGAAGTCGCAAAAGCCACCTCAATCGTTCGCTACCAACCAGGCTCTAAGTTTCATGCGCATACTCATGAATTTGGTGAAGAGATCTTAGTGCTGGAGGGGGTGTTTAGCGACGAGACCGGTGATTATCCAGCCGGCACCTACCTCATGAGCCCGCCGGGTTCTTCTCACGCACCCTTTAGTGAGTCGGGTTGTACGCTCTTTGTAAAGTTGCGCCATCTTGGCCCCGAGCAAGTCGAGCGCGAAGTCATCGACACCAAAACCTCGCCTTGGTTTCAAGGGATGGTGCCAGGTTTAAACGTCATGCCCTTGATGCGGCAGGGTAGTGGGTCGACCTTGGTGCGCTGGGCGCCCCAAACGTATTTCAATCCACACAGGCATTTTGGCGGCGAAGAAATCTTTGTCGTCGAAGGCGTCTTTGAGGATGAACATGGCCGCTATCCTGCTGGGTCGTGGCTCAGAAGCCCGCACATGAGTGCGCACCAACCCTTTAGCAAAGAGGGTTGCACGATCTTTGTGAAGACTGGGCATTTGCTGGTCTAGCGCTTCGATCGTCACTACCGCGGATACTGCCTTTAAAGTGCTTTAATAAGCACACAACTCATCCAATAAACAAATAGACAAATTCTAGGAGCGCAGCAATGCCTGATTACACCAACCGTTTTAAGCAATCATTAAAAGCTGGCAAGGAGAATATTGGTTTGTGGATTTCGATCCCAGACGCCTTTACCACTGAGATTTGTGCGACCGCAGAATTTGACTGGATGTTGCTCGACGGCGAACACACACCGAC
The DNA here is from genome assembly GCA_030832095.1 of Gammaproteobacteria bacterium. Classification (GTDB taxonomy): domain Bacteria; phylum Pseudomonadota; class Gammaproteobacteria; order Burkholderiales; family Burkholderiaceae_B; genus Zwartia; species Zwartia planktonica. The sequence goes on from JAURJT010000002.1 coordinate 97,172, forward strand.
AGATCCTTTGACGATCATGTCGCAACTGCAAGCCTGCGCTGCGTACAACACGCAAGCGGTTGCACGCCCACCGATTGGTGAGACGCATTTGATTAAGCAGTTGTTAGATTTGGGCGTGCAAAGTTTGCTGATCCCGATGGTTGACACAGCAGAGCAGGCCGCTGAGTTGGTGAAAGCGGTGCGCTATCCGCCCCATGGTGTGCGTGGCGTAGGCTACGGCTCGGCGCGCGTGTCACGTTGGGATTCGCGCAAAGATTATGTGAAGGGCGCCAACGATGAGATCTGTTTACTTGTGCAAGTTGAAACACAAACGGGCTTAAACAATCTTGAAGCGATCTGTGCCGTTGAAGGTGTGGATGGCGTATTTTTAGGCCCTTCAGATTTGTCGGCTGCGCTCGGTCATTTGGGTAACCCAGGTCATCCTGATGTGGTCAGTACAATCGAAAAATCAATCGCTGTGATTTTGAAGCACAAAAAAGCCGCGGGGATTTTGACGCCAGACCGCGCGTTGGCGAAGCGTTATCTTGAGCTTGGCTGCACGTTTGTGGCTGTCGGTGCCGATGCCCGTGTTCTGGCGCTTGGCGTGCGTGAACTGCGCTCGGCGTTTAAATAAACCACGCGGTCGTTTCGGTTTGATCTGACGAAAAGCACCGCAAGTTAGCAGATCGTCAGATCAAGTCACTACAGAAATACTTCAAGCCACATAACCTGATTGCCAGAACAGCTTTTCTTGCTGTTGATCAGGTTCGTGCTGCGGCCTCATCCATCAACTGTTGATTCAAGCCGCGCAGCAAGACCAGCATCAGTTCGCAACGCGGCACGCTGATGTTGTGCTGGCGTGCAAACTCAACGACTTGACCCAAAATAGCATCGTGCTCGAGCGAGCGCCCAGCCAGCACGTCTTGCAGCATCGATGCCGTGGTTGAACCGGGGCGTTTTTTAGGTGCCACCAGTTCTTCAAGGTCGACCTTCCCTCGCAAATCGGTACCGCATGCTAAGGCCACCTCTAACACTTCAAGCATCACTTTGCAGCGCTCAGCACGCACTTCTGGGCTTGCCGACATTTTGACGGTTGGTAAGCGGGTCAGGGCGGCGACAGGATTCAAGCCGCAATTGATCAGCAACTTGTGCCAAATATCGTATCTAAGATCAGTCGCTGCAACGCCGTTGATGTTCGCGGCTTGAAACGATTGAACCAAACGATCAACACGAGAAGAGGGTGCGTTATCGGGCTCACCGAACATCCAACGGTCACCCATCGCGGTTTTGATCACGCCAGGTTCGATCACCTCGTTGGGCGAGTAAATCACGCAGCCTAACGAGCGATCTTTCAGCCGCGACCAAAGTTCGCCACCCGGGTCGACGCATTCAAGGTGCTCTTGGACGTTATTAGTACCTTTATTCCACCACCAAGGGATCCCGTTGACGGCAAACACCGCCACGCCATCCTTGGCTAACAGACGCTCAATGGCAGCCGCAGCAGCGGGCAAGGCCTGTGCTTTTAAGGTCACTAGCACCACGTCTTGGGGCGGCAGCGAAGCAGGGTCGTCGGTGGCTGCAAAGGGGCGCCCGGTGTAGATTTCTTCACCCCGAAATACCTTCAAGCCGTTTTGCTGAATCGCCCGAAGTTGCGCGCCACGCGCTACTAGCGATACCTCATCGAGCCCAGCCGTAATCAATCGCGCCGCCAAATGACCACCCACAGCACCCGCACCGTAAATACATATTTTCATGACTTAGCTCAAGTAACAAAAGTAACCAACGTAACCAGAGCCTCGCATTATCCGGTTGGCGGTGTTTGGCGCAAGTCGTTCATTAAAGAAAATTCGTAAACTGTGGATCTACATGGATATTCGAGATATGGCTAAGAAATTTATAGTATTGAGACATGCAATGAGCTCTAAGGCTCAGCAGCGAAGTCTGGCGAAAGCCTATCAAATGCTCGCTGAAATACCTTCGAACGAAGAGAGAGAAGTTTGTGGATCAACGCAGGCTGATAAACCAATAATGCCAAATAACACTCAGAAACATTACTTTACATAATATACATTATGCGTATTCTACTAATAGATAAAAAGGGCATTTGCTCTTGCTTTCGCTCTGCAAATGCCCTAGCGCAGCCTTAGTTACCAGTGAACTTCGGCTTACGCTTTTCTGAGAACGCCAAAATCGCTTCTTTGTAATCTTGCGTCGTTTGCACAAGCGCTTGATTGGCCGCTGCCATATCCAACGAGGTATGCAACGGCACGTGCTGTGAATCGCGAATCAAGCGCTTGCTGGCACGTGATGATTGCACTGGGTGCGACGCAATGCGTTGTGCAAGCTTTCTGGCCTCGTCCATCAGGTCGGCATCGTCGACAACTTTTGAAACCAAGCCAATCTTAGCTGCTTCATCGCCATCGATAAAATCCCCGGTAAAGGTCATTTCGTAGGCTTTAGACAACCCCACGGCGCGCGGCAAAAACCACGCTCCGCCGTCACCGGAAAGCAAACCCACACGCAAAAAGCTCTCGCCAAACTTGGCGCTACGTGCGGCGATGCGAATGTCGCACATGGTCGCTAAATCAAGCCCAGCACCAATCGCTGCACCGTTCACGGCCGCGATTGAGGGGGCCTCAAGGTTGTAGAGCGCCAAAGGAATACGCTGAATGCCTTCGTGGTAATACCGACGGGTTTCGGTGGGTGTCATGGGCCGGTCGACGGTTGCGCGGTCTTTCATCTTTTTCACGTTACCGCCCGACGAAAACCCCTCACCTGCACCTGTCAAAATGACGCAACCAACCGATAGGTCGGCGTTGATTCTGGCAACGTGCGCAACAATGGCGTCAATAATGGCCGGTGATAAGGCATTGCGCGTATCCGGTTCGTTGAGCGTCAGTGTGACAACGCCGCCGTCTTGCTCATAGGTCACTGCATCAGTCATCTTTAGATCCTATTTTGAAAGTACTTCGTTTTTGACGGCCGCTTGCCAGCGCGTTGTTTCGCTAGCGATATGGTTCTTGACATCGTCTGGGCTACCCATCTTGATTGCTGTTGCAAAACTGGCTAACCGGTCTTGCATTGCCTGCGTCTTTAATGCCGTATTGACGCTTGTGTTGAGCTTGGTGACGATGTCTGCGGGGATCCCGGCGGGGCCTAATAGAAAGAACGAAATATCAGGGGTCATGGTCGCAAAACCGGCTTCGATTGCGGTGGGTACGTCAGGCAGTGCACCCAAGCGTTTTTCACCCGTCACGGCCAACGCTGTGACTTTACCCCCCTTGACCAAGGGTAAGACAGAGGCCGAGGTTGTGATCCAAAGCTGAATGCGCCCTGCCAATACATCGACTTGAGCGTCTGAGGTGGCCTTGTAAGGCACCATGACCATATCGACACCCGCGCCAGACTTAAACAGCGAGCCTAAAAAGGCCGACATACTGCCGGCGGGGCCGTTGTAATTCATTTCGCCTGGTTTGGCTTTGGCTAACGCCGCCAACTCTTTGAGTGTTTTTGCCGGCACGCTAGGTGGCACCGCCAGCACGTAAGGCAAGCCCGCCACAAACGCGATTGGTGTGAAGTCTTTAGACATAGTGGTTCGAATCGTGTTCGAGACCTGATAAATAATGCTGCTGGTACTGGTCAAGATCATCGTGTAGCCGTCAGGCTTGGCCTGAGCTGTGTAATCCATCGCAATGTTGCCGGTCGCACCCGCCTTGTTCTCAACCACAAAGGTCACACCTAATTGTTCAGTCAGGCGTTGCCCGATTTCACGCGCAATCATATCGTTACCACTACCTGGGCCATAAGGCACGACGATCGTGACTGGTTTGCTTGGATAGTTTTGCGCGGTGACGTTTACGCTGGCAAAGCAACTCGTTAAGAAAACAAACAGTACAAGCCATGCACGCAGAGTCGTTGTCATACAGTCTCCTGGTCGTTGTTTTTATAAATTGTGTTTAAAACTTTTTTACGTTAAATCAATACCTATGTTTGCGATGAACTGGCCCACCCGCTCTTTACTTTGGTTTAAGGCCAGCCTCTTTGGCAATCTTGGCGAAGCGCGCGATTTCTTCGAGTTGATACTGTCTCATTTTGTCAGCCTTTAAAGGCATTAACTCGACCAACACTTGGTCTGCGTATTCTTTTGCCAAGGGTGTGGCTAAAACGGTTTGAAGCGTCTCTTCGAGTTTATTGGTGATCTGATCAGGTGTGTCGCTTCGAACGTAAAACGATGTCCAGGTGTAGTTTGTAAACTCTGGAAAACCACTTTCAGCAATCGTCGGCACCTCTGGAAAATCTGGGTGGCGCTGATCTGAGGATAACGCCAGGGCTCTGTACTTCCCTGCCTTCAAAAGCGGCGCAGCGCCGTTAAAACTCACGATACCAAAATCTAACTGATCGCCCTGCAGACTCACCATAATCTCGCCTAGGCCCTTGTACAAAATATTTTCAAATTTTACGCCTGCTACGTTGGCCAACCAGGCAAGCGCCAACTCATACCCTAACGCATACGTACCGCCATTTAGTGGTACAGCTGAGGTCTTGGCCGCGGTCAGAAGTTCGGTGAACGATTTATATTTTGAATCTTTTCCGACCACAATCGCATTCACGCCACGCGTTAAGCCGCCGATCGGTTTAAAGTCTTTGACCGCATCGTATGTGAGCTCTTTGAGCATGATGGGGTTCACCGCCATCAGCGAGTTACTACCCATCAAAATCGTGTATCCGTCGGCTGGCGCAGCCTTCACTGTGTTCATCGCCAACATACCCGCAGCACCGGTTCTGTTTTCAACCAAAAAACTTTGCCCCAGTTGCTTGGCCAACAGATCCCCAAAAAAACGTGAGGCGTGATCGGCACCACTACCGGCCGAAAACGGCACAATCACCTTAACCGAGCGCGTCGGGTAGTCCGTTTTTTGTGCATAACTGAAGCTGGGTATCAAACAAAGACCTAAGCAGCTTAGCCACAACTGATACAAAAAACGTTTCATATGACGCCCTCTTTATACAAAGCCCCGAGTTCGGCATCTGTGAGCCCGAGCCAGTCTGAATAAATCTCTTTGTTGTGTTGACCAAGATCTGGGCTGGCGATTGTGTTGACACGATCGGCGCCGTGAATGATCAAGGGAGTATGTGGCAACACCACGCGACCCAAATCTTTATCGTCAAACCACTCAAGCATGCCACGCTCGTGCATATGTTTGTCGTTCATCACTTCGAGCAAATCGCGCACGGGTGCGGCCGGAAAACCGTGTTTTTTGCTCAAGGCAAAGAGCTCTGCCCTTGGCAGGCTTTCTGTCCAGAGCGTGATCTCAGCGTCTGTCTCAGAAATATTTTCAACACGTAATTTGTTGCTCTCAAACCGAGGATCTGTACTGAGATCCTCGCGACCCATTGCCGCCAACAAGTGAAGCCAATGCGGTTCTGTCACGCAAACAATCGCGATGTAGCCATCTTTTGCTGGGTAAACGTTGTAAGGGGCTAACGCGAGCCCACCGTGGCGGTTACCGACGCGCGGTGGCACCACCCCAACAGATTTATGTGTGATGCCCATGTTCGAGGCAAGGGTTGGGTAGGCGGTTTCTTGCATCGACACTTCAACCAAGCGCCCCACTCCAGTTTGCGAACGCTCATAGAGTGCTGTCATGATCCCGGCGTAGAGATGCACTCCACTTAAGAAATCAACAATCGAGGCGCCCGCGCGTAACGGTGGGCCATCGGGGGTGCCTGTGACGCTCATGATTCCAGAGGCAGCTTGAATCGTGACATCCATTGCCAGATTGTCGCGATCAGGGCCTGACAAACCGTAGCCGGTACCCGAGCCATAAATCAAACGCGGATTGAGTTCGTGCAAGACTGACCAGCCCACGCCTAAACGATCCATCACGCCTGGTGCAAAGTTTTCAACCACGATGTCAGCGCGTTTGACCAACTCTTTGAAAAGATCGCGGCCCTTGGCAGTTTTTAAATTCAGGGTGATGCCGCGCTTATTGGTATTGAGCATGGCCATTGGTAACGAGGCACCCCCACTTACCTTGGCGCGTATCCGCGAGGGCTCGCCGTTGAGCGGTTCGATCTTGATGACATTCGCGCCTGCTTTTGCCATCAAAAATGTCGCGTAAGGGCCTTGATAAATTTGAGTCAAGTCAATGACTGTGATCCCAGCGAGAGGTGTATTCGCGCGAGGGGGCTGTGGCGTGGTGATTGCCATCTTAACGTGCCTCTTTGAGGATTTTTTTCGCAAGCGACATACGGTGAACTTCGGCTGGACCTTCGTACACGCGCATGACTCGCACACGTTGCGCCATCAGTTGCAAGGGCAGCTCTTTGGTCACGCCCATGGCTCCAAAGGTTTGCATCGCATGGTCAAGAATCTCGGCAGCCATTTCGGTGGCATACACCTTAATCATCGAAGCCTCAGTGCGCACATCGATGCCTTGATCTTGCTTGCGTGCTGCATCTTGCACCATCAGACGACAGGCATGCATCTTCATCGCGGCATCGGCAATCCACCATTGAATTGCCTGACGATCTGACAAGAGCGCACCAAAGGTCGTACGTTGCTTGGCGTGCGTGCACATCATGTCTAAGGCGCGACGGCACATACCAATACACCACGTACCAATTTGCAAACGACGAACCACCAAACGCAACTGCATGGGCGCGAAGCCAGCACCGATCTCGCCCAAGACGTTTTCAGCTGGTATACGGCAATCTTCAAAGACAAGCTCATAAGTGCGGTGGCCGCCAAGCATGGGGATCTCGCGCAAAATCTCAAAGCCGGGTGTGTTTTTTTCGACGATGAAGGCGGTAATACCCTCGTGGCGTTTACCTGCGCCGACCCGTGCCATCACGATCACAAAATCAGCAGATGGTACCTTGCTGACCCAGATCTTGCGGCCATTGATCACCCACTCGTTGCCAACTTTTTCAGCACGCGTGATCATGCCAGAAGGGTCGCCACCAGCATTGGGCTCAGAAATCGCGATCGCCGATTTAGCCGCACCTGCGGCGTAGGGCTCAAGATATTTCTTTTTTTGTTCTGGCGTGCCCACAGCCAGCAGCATATGCATGTTGGGCGAGTCGGGCGGAAACACAAAAGGCGTGACCGTGCGACCCAGCTCTTCGTTTAACGCCATCCACGTCGTTGCTGAGAGATTCGCACCACCGAGTTCTTCGGGTGCATCTAAGGCCCATAGCCCTAACTCTTTACATTTTTTTAATAAAGGCGCTTCTTCTTCTGGCAGCAATTTGAGCTGTTCGCCCTTAATTTCACGTGCCAGCACAGCCGCCTCAAGGGGCATCAATTCTTGGTCAACAAACTTTGCTACCAGATCGATGATCATGCGTGCGTCGTCAGCTTGTTCTGCAGTACTTTGTTCTTGGCTCACCCTACTCTCCTTGTGCGATAAGCACTATGTTAGCTGATTGAGCTACCTCAGTTGCACTTGGCCCTGCTGTAGCCTATGCTTAGCCGATAAAAAAACAATACGCGCAATGTTATAAAAAAGACTCAAGCGTTTGGTCGGACTGCACCGCTGACGCCAGGCCGTTAAAATACCGGAGAACAACATGACAACTCAGCCAAACGACGGCTACTACGAAGTTTTATGGCCCCGCAGCCCCATGCAAGTTCAGGGAAAATCCTTAGCGAAACGCCTCGATACCCTCGCTGGTAAAACCATTGTTCAACTTTGGGATTACGTCTTTAAAGGCGACCAAGTGTTTGCCGCGCTTGAGGAAAGTCTGAAAGAAAAATACCCCGGCGTGAATTTCGTGCACTGGAGCGTGCTGGGAAATACACACGGCCCTGACGAACGTCAGATTTTGGCTGATTTACCCCGGCGCTTAAAAGAACTGAATGCCGATGCCGTCATCTCAGGGATGGGCTGCTGAGGCAGTTGCACGCCCGCCGTGTTGCGGGCCAGTGCAGTATGTGAAGAGGCTGGTGTACCAAGCTCTTCGTTAGTCAGTCAGGGTTTTTTAAAACTTGCTGAGGCCTCGTCGATTGGTCTGGGCTTTCCAAGCATGCCCGTCGCCTTGGTGCCCGGGCACCCAGGTGCACAAAGCGCGGCAATGTTGCGGCGCAACATTCTTGAGGTCACCGCGGCAGAGGTCATCAAGAATTTGACCGATGCTAGTGGCACGGGCACGCACACCTCTGAACCACTGGCGCAAGACGTTGTGTTCAAGGGTGGCTTTGATGCTGTGAATCAGTACTTTTTGACAAACGAATGGAGTGACGGGCTGCCGGTGGTTCCACCAACTAAAGCCAAGGTACAAGAATTTTTAAACTACACAGATCGTGCAGCAAGCGACGTTTTGGGAGTCTTGTTGCCCGACAATCGAGCCGCTACTGTGTGGAGCATCGCGGTCAATGGCGTGATGGCCGGCTGTCGCCCCGAGTACATGCCGATCTTGGTTGCGCTGGTGCAAGCGATGGCCGACCCAGCCTATGGCGTAGAGCATAGCGGCAACACCCCAGGCGGCGAGACGCTGATTATTTTGAACGGACCGATTGTTCAGCAACTCGGGTTTAACTACAAAGAAAACGTCTTGCGGGATGGCTTTCAGCCAAACACGTCGGTCGGCCGTTTTTGGCGCTTGTATCTGCGCAATGTCGCGGGCTTTTTATTGCACAAAAACGATAAAGCAACGTTTGGCAATACGTGGCGGGTAGTCGCGGCAGAAAATGAAGAGGTACTGAAAGCCATCGGCTGGAGCCCAACCAGTGTAGAGATGGGGTTCAACGCGACGGATAACACCGTCACGATTGCTCGCTATACGGGTGGCAATGTGATTGCCTCGGTGTCCGGCAGTACACCAGAAGAAATCATGCCGATTTTGGCCGATGCCGTGGTACGCCAAACCTCGTGGCAGATTACCTTCACCGTAGGTGGCGCCTATGGCACGCTTCGGCCGTTGGTGTTGCTCAGTCCGATTTTGGCTGAAGCGATTGCTCAGGGCGGCTGGTCTAAGCAAGACGTGAAGCAGTATTTGTTTGAGCACGCGCGTCTGCCCGCCTGGAAATTTGAACACATGCTGCGCGTCTGGGCCGACAAACCCATTTGGAATCTGACCGAAGAATATGCGGCCGGTCGGATCCCGAAAGTATTTTGTGAGTCTGACGACCCGAATCGCTTGGTACCCCTGATCGCCTGCGCTGACGATTTCATGATCGCGGTCACTGGTGATCCACTCAGAACCAATGCATATGTATTTGCGCACAACGGGCGCCTGGGTTACCCAGTCGGGAAATTGATCGATTTACCGGCAAGTTGGCAATTTTGATATCTGTTCGCTACCAGTTCGAGCAAGTTGATCATTTTGATATCTGTTCGCGACTAGTTCGAGTAAGTTGGTAATTTGGATACCTGATGCTCACCCATTCGTGCAATAGATCGATTTAACGCTCGACGGACTTTTTTTGTTAGGTCTAGAATAGAAAAAAATACAGACAGGAGCCAATGATGAACGCTGAAAGCAAAATGACGATGGACATGCTGCGCGTGTTACATCCAGCAGTTGAGTCGCACACACCGGTTAAAAACCCGCATGACCTCATCCCTGAAGGTGGTAAAGCGCAAGGGCTGCGCCACCTCGCCCCTCGCCTGACAAGCCTGAAGGGCAAACGTCTTGCATTGTTGGATAACAACAAGGTCAACGCTCGCGAGCTCTTGACCGCTTTTGGTAAACAATTGCAGCTTCAGCACGGTGTGGGCGAGATCAAAATGTGGCGCAAGCCCACTTCTGCTGCGCCTGCTCCGTTTATCTCTGAGATCACGGCATGGAAACCCGACCTGATGCTCACTGCCTCAGGCGACTGAGGGTCGTGCTCGTCGTGGAGTGTCCACGACTCGCACACGATAGAGTCTCTGGGGATCCCCACAGTGACGTTCGTGACGCAACCCTTTCGGGGGATTGCAGCAACACGTTCAAAATCTTTAGGTCTGCCAAGTTTGCCGATTTTGTTAATCGACCACCCCTTAGCGAACCGTACGCCCGACGAGATCGACGCGATCGCATTGCAGCGTCTAGTCGATGCCGTACAGTTTTTAACGGATGTGCCCGCACGGTAAGCCTTGTGCGATGCGAGTATTTGGTTCGCGCGATATTAAGTGAAGCCGTGACGCACTGCCAACAAACGCGGGTAGTACCGCGACGAATCGTTCAACCCTTGGAGGGCTTGTCATGAGCACCCACGCCACACTGTTAGAGCTAGCCCTGCCCGACGATTCTTTGCAAGACTATTTCGAACAACAGGGTTGGACAGATGGTCTGCCAATCCTGGCCCCGACGCCAGAGCGTGTTGCGGCGATGGTTGCTGGCAGCGGTTTAGCTGGCGATAGTGATATCGCTGCGATTGCGCCGGGCTATGCTTTATGCAGTGTTGAAAAGCTGGCAATTAACGCTGTGATGGCAGGTTGTAAGCCAAGTTATATGCCGGTGCTTATCGCTGCGTTAAAGGCGATGGCAGTGCCTCACTTTAATTTGTCTGGCATCCAGTCGACCACACATCCGGTGGCACCGATGTTTGTCGTCAATGGCCCGATTCGTCACGAGATCGGCTTGAACTTTGGTTCAAACGTGTTCGGACAGGGCTTTCGTGCCAATGCCACGATCGGGCGTGCGTTGCGCCTGGTACTCATGAATATTGGTCAAGGTATCCCCGGAAAGACGGACATGGCGACACATGGTACGCCTTGCAAGTTTAGTTTTTGTGCCGGTGAAAACGAAGAACAAAATCCTTGGGATCCCTTTCATGTTGAACATGGCTTAGCAAAAACGGACAGCAGTGTGTTGGTACACGCGGCAGAATCCCCCCATAACGTGCAAGATCATGCCAGCGCAAATGCTGCAGAACTTTTGTTAATGATCTCTGATGTGATGATGACGATTGGCGGCAACAACATGAGTTCGGGCGGTGAGATGCTACTGGTACTTGGCCCCGAACACGCGGCAATCTTAGCGAAACACGGCATGAGTAAAGATGATGTGCGGCACGACCTGCACAAGCGGATGCGTTTGCAGTTAAGCCGTGTCAGTGAAGGCTGTCAAGAGTGGTATCGCACCAAACGAAAAACTTTTAATGTGCCACCCGGCACCACCCATATTCCCTACTTAGATGAGGCTTCACAAATTCAAATTGTGGTGGCTGGTGGTCAAGGCTTACATTCAATGGTGGTGCCTAGTTTTGGGATATCACACTTTGTGCTTGAAAAAATCGTCTAGCACTGCACCACATCTGATCAATACCGCCCTCGTCATCCCAACAGAGCACTTTCGCGCACCATGATTGTTGCAACCGCAGGCCACATTGATCACGGCAAGAGCACCTTGGTCAAAGCCTTATCGGGCGTCGATACCGATCGCTTGCCAGAAGAAAAAGCGAGAGGCATCTCGATTGATCTAGGCTTTGCTTACTTGACCCTGCCTGACACCCCGATGATTGGTTTTGTGGATGTGCCGGGTCATGAGCGCTTTGTACGCAATATGCTGGCCGGTGTCTGTGGCATAGACTATGTCATGTTAGTGGTTGCCGCCGATGATGGCGTCATGCCCCAAACCATTGAGCATCTCAGCATTGTGCAGTTGCTCGGCATCCACACGGGCGTTGCCGTCTTGACGAAAACTGATCGTGTATCGGCCGAGCGTGTAAACGAAGTGCGTCAACAGGTACAGACGTTATTGCACAGCGCAAGGCTGGCTAGTTTTGAAATTGTCGAATGCTCGGTGTTCTCGCAGCAGGGTGTGAACGAGTTGCGCGAGCGGCTCGGTCAAGCCGCGCGTGAGACCCAGCGCACCGAATTCAAGGGGCGATCTTTTCGCTTTGCGATTGATCGGTCTTTTTCGATTGTTGGCAGCGGTACGGTTGTCACCGGTACTGTCTTTAATCATCAGGTGCAAGTTGGCGAGCGCTTAATACTCACGCCAAGCGGTCAAACTGTCCGCGTTCGAGGTATCCATCAAAACAGTGCAGCGGTCACTGAAGCGCACGCAGGCGAACGCTGTGCGCTCAATCTGGTGGGTGTCAGCGCGCAAGACTGCGGTCGTGGTGACTGGGTCGTTGCCTCAGCCTTGCATGCCCCAACCTCACGTATTGACATTAGCCTGACCGTCTTGCATACCGAACCGCAAGCGTTGAGTCATTGGACTGAGGTTCATCTGCATTTAGGCACCACAGAGGTCATCGCTCGCGTCGCCATTGAGCGAGGCGGCTCCATACAGCCGGGTGCGACTGGCCACGCTCGGTTGGTCTTAAACAAACCGATTGCCTGTTTAAATGGTGATCGTTTGATTATTCGCGACCAAGCCGCGCAGCGCACGCTCGGCGGTGGAGTGGTACTTGACCCGTTTGCTCCGGCAAGAGTGCGTGACAAAGCACTCCGCCAAAAAGAAGTTGCCGCCTTTGCCCAGAAGGATCCTGCGATCGCGTTAAGTGCCCTGCTCGCTTGTCACTCAGAGACGGGCGTCGACTTAGACCACTTTGCGCGCAGCTTCAACCTGACTGACAGTGCCGTGGTAGATATGCTATCGAGCTTGGACTCAGTCATGATTGCTAAGGCGCCTAACTTCGCTTTGCTTACCATCTCGGTTGAAAAGCTCGGCGCTCGCGTGGTCACAACACTGAAACAGCATCACCAGGCTCAGCCACAAGCGGCCGGGCTGAGCCTGAAGGACCTACGCAAACAGTCTGCGCCAAATATGAAGGCAGGCGTTTTTCTTGCTTTCATGCGCGCTATCGCCGCAGCGCAAAAAATCATACTGACTGGCACGGTTGCTGCGTTAGCTGTGCATCGGTCAAGCGCCAACGCAGCGGATCAATTGCTGTGGCAAAAAATTGAACCCACCCTTGCCGCGATGGGACCAAAAGGTCTAACGGCAGCAGAGCTTGCCCAAGCTGCAGGTTTGAAAACCTTGGTCGTCAATGACATGTTGTATCGAAAGGTGAAACAAGGGGAGCTCTATCGGGTTAGCTCTGAACGTTTCTATTTGCGTGCCAACTTTATCCATTTCGCAACGCTGGCTCGCCATTTGGCGTCAACGAGCCCCACGCAAACCTTCATTGCGGCTCAGTTTCGTGACCAGGCTGGTGTGAACCGTACGTTGGCGATTGAAATCTTAGAGGTGCTTGACCGGCTTGGTGTCACGCAGCGGGTAGGCGATACCCGCAAATTACTCAAGCCACTTGAGACTGTGTTCGATCTTGCGTCTAAAACCATTGACGCAACAACACCTGGTTCACCTTAATTTTTACTGTCGCTAAATGTGACCGGTCGTGAGCCCTGAGACCGGCGAGAGTTGTTTCGCTACTGGTTGACGATTTTTGCGTCTTTGATAACCTTGCCCCATTTCAGCGTCTCGGCTTCAATAAAAGCCTTGAACGCCTCGGGCGTACTGCCGACAGCATCGGCCCCACTAGTTGCGAGCTTTTGCTGTACGTCAGGCATCGCAAGCACTTGATTGATGACTACGCTAAGCTGCTGCACGATAGGCGCTGGGGTACCGGTAGGTACCATCGCACCACTCCAGGAGGTTGCCACATAACCGTCAAAACCCGCTTCGATCATTGTGGGTACGTCAGGCAGCAACGGGCTGCGCTTGGGGCTTGTGACAGCAAGCGCCCTGAGCTTGCCTTGTTGGACATGCTCAATCATGCCCGGCATGGTCGGGAAGGCAACCTTCACCGTGCCACTTAACAAGTCTATCGTTTGTGGACTTGTTCCTTTATAGGGAACGTGTACTAGTTCTATGCCGGCCCGAGCTTTAAACCATTCAGCGGCCAAATGCGGTGAGCCGCCCGTGCCCGAAGAGCTGTAGCTCAGCTCGCCCGGATGCGCTTTGATATAGTTGATGAGCTCTTGCACTGAACGGACGGGTAGCGTGGGATGCACGAGCAAGAAACTCGTGACTGAGGTCGCTTGTGAGACGGCAACGAAATCTTTGAACAGGTTGTAGCTCAGGGTTGGAAATAGCGAGGCACTGACCGCGGTACCAATCGACACCCAAAAGATCGTGTAGCCATCGGGCGCCGCACGAGCTGCAAGCTCAGCACCTATGTTGCCGCTCGCCCCAGGTTTATTCTCAACCACAACGGTCTGGCCTAGCACCTCAGCTAACTTTTGCCCCACGATGCGGGCCGGCACATCAGTTGACCCCCCCGGCGGATAACCCACGATAATCTTTAGTGATTTATTTGGGTAAGCCTGCGCCCGGACTGAAAATGAAGGGATGGCGAGAGAGACACCAAAGGCCAAAAGAAAGAAAAAAGAGGCGATCCGTATTTTCATCGTTTTACCGTTTAATCTGGTTAAGTGTCGCAAGGAGGCGCTTAGAAAAATTTAGCATGACCGCGCATTCGTCTAAAAAGGACTTGGCAATCAGGCATATTGTCGTTGTCTAATTGGCTTACTTTAAATCTTTGTTGAAGATAGCATCAGTTAGCCTTTGTTTGCGCTTAAAAGTAACACGCTCACACGGGCATTGATCTAAAATCTAGGTTAGGCAGGCTATGTCAAAGCTTAGTTAACAACGCTTGGCAAGTAACAGCCAGAGCTCTTGGCTAAGTATTCATTCGCAACAACTTTTTTAGAGAACGCCCACTATGAACCGCTTTGACGATGCTGGCAAACTGCTCTTGCGACTCACAATCGGCATTCTGCTGTTGATGCACGGCTTATTCAAACTGGCTAACGGTATCGAATCAATTACCGCGTTAGTTCTTGCACAAGGCTGGCCTGCGTGGATTGCCTTTGGTGTTTTTATCGGCGAAATTATCGCTCCATCGCTCTTGATTATTGGCGTACTCACACGCGCTGGCGCGTTGGTGATCGTGTTCAATATGGGGTTGGCAATTTATTTGGCGCACGCGTCACAGATCTTGAGCCTCACCAAAACGGGTGGCTGGGCGCTTGAGCTTCAAGGTCTGTTTTTGATCGGTGCCTTAGTGGTTGCGCTGTTGGGTGCCGGTCGGTTTAGCTTGGGTGGCGCCAATGGCCGCCTGAACTAATTCAGGTCTGGCCTTGAAAAGAAGCACTGCACAAGGCAGTTAATTGGGCTCCATTCCAAATCGTTGCTTAGCCTTGAGCTGAGCCAGTTCGAGTGTGAGCTGAGCTTTGGCTTGGCTGAGGCAGTCGGCACGCTGACCGGTGGGCAAGTCTTTGCAGGCATTGACCTCTTCTTGATGCGCCGCGAGCGTTTCTTTTCTTGCCGTTTCGAATCGTTGTTCGAGTGTGACGTCCTCTTGGGTCCAGCGCTCAGGCTCGGGTTCAGGCCAATGAATCGCAGGTGGAGGTGGCAAGGGTAAAGTCGGCTGAGCCTGCACGCCAGCCATGCTAAGCAAGGCCAGACCCAGACACAACCCCTGGTTCGTTATTGTGTTTCGTCCATGTAAAAAAAATGTTTTCATCGCCTGTTCCCCAGATAACTTGGTACTCTTACTAATGTACGCTTTTTTTTTACCCGGTTTTTCAAGGATCTTCAATGATGCTCAGAAAAAGAATTCACCTAGTTGGCCTTAGCCTGTTTCTTAGCCTATTTCAGTGCACAGCGGCCTGGGCTGAACTCAAAGTGGGTGTCGCCGCCCCGAGCTTTACCGCGCCGGCAGCACTGGCGGGGCAAACCTACAGCTTTGTACTTGCTGAAGCACTTAAAAAAGGGCCGGTGGTTGTGTATTTTTACCCAAAGGCTTTTACCACTGGCTGCACGATTGAAGCACAGCTGTTTGCGCAAGCAATAGACAAGTTTGCAGAGCTCAAAGCCACGGTCATTGGGGTGTCGGGTGATGATATTGAAACCTTGAAAAAATTCTCGCAAGGCCCCTGCGGCGGAAAATTTGCTGTCGCGGCAGACCTTGATCGCAGCATTATCAAAGCGTACGATGCCGGCATGATGCTTGTACCGAACATGGCAAGCCGAATCTCTTACGTGGTAACGCCAGACTCGAAAATATTATTTGTTCACAGCGGAATGAGCCCAGATCAACACGTCAGCAGCACGCTTGCGGCGCTGCAAGCGTGGCAAGCTAAAAGGTAAGCTCTGATGACAGTTGTTTGTTGGTTTCGTACAGACTTGCGTGTGGCTGATCAACCTGCGTTGGCCGCAGCCTCGGCGCTCGGCCCAACAATCGGCTTGTTTATTGCCTCTCCTGAACAGTGGCGCTTACATCACGACTCTGCAATCAAGATTGATTTCTGGTTGCGCGCGGTTCAGCACCTGCGCACTGAACTTGAGGCGTTGAATATTCCGCTCAAGATATTGATTGTCGAGCGCTGGAAAGATGTTCCGGCTGCCTTACTCAGCTTTTGCCAACGTCATCACGTCGAGCAGGTACATTGCAATCGCGAACATGGAGTCAATGAGCGGTCTCGTGATCGTGCGTCTTACAGTTTATTAGCGCAACACAACATTGCTTTGCAAGGACATCACGGCGGCACCCTGTTGATACCTGGCACTGTTAAAACCGGTGCCGACGCTTACTACCGGGTCTTCACACCATTTGCGAAAGCGTGTCGAGAAAAACTGCGCACGGCGCCTTATCGCCTTGCACCAAAGATTAAAAAACAATCTGACGCGGGATTACCAGCGTCCGACGATTTGCCAAAGATGCTGGCTGCTCTGTTACGTGTGATCCCAGAAAACTTGCAAAATGCGTGGCCTGCCACGACTAGGGCGGCGCTCGAGCGGCTTGATCAGTTTGCCCAAACACGCATGGCTCAATACCAGCCCGACCGCGATTTTCCGGCGATTCCTGGCACCAGCGTCTTGTCGCCTTACCTTGCTGCGGGCCTCGTTTCGACGGGCCAGTGCTTGCATGCCGCCCTGATGCAAAATCAAGGCGAGTTTGAAACGGGCCAACGAGGTATCGTTGTCTGGATCACTGAGTTGCTCTGGCGTGAGTTTTATCAGCACCTGCTGTTTGGATATCCGGCACTTTCGATGCATCAACCCATGCGACCTGAAACCAACGCGGTGGTGTGGCGCGACGCGCCAGACGATTTCGCCGCCTGGGCGCAAGCCCGCACTGGGGTGCCAATTGTTGATGCCGCCATGCGACAGCTGTTAGCCACGGGCTGGATGCACAATCGCTTGCGTATGGTGGTCGCGATGTTTTTGACAAAAAATCTATTGATCGATTGGCGCTTGGGCGAAGCGTTTTTTATGCAACACCTAATCGATGGTGAGTTAGCTGCGAATAACGGTGGCTGGCAATGGAGCGCCTCAACAGGGGCAGACTCAGCACCCTATTTTCGAGTGTTTAATCCGATTAGCCAGTCTGAAAAATTTGACCCTCAAGGCGCCTTTATCAAGCACTGGGTGCCCGAGCTGTCTACCCTCGGAGGCAAAGAGATCCACAACCCAAGTCCAATTGCGCGCAAGGCGTTGAATTACCCTGAACAAATCGTTAACCTTCAAAGTAGCCGAGTTCGTGCAATTGAGGCGTTCAAAAGTCTGCGATAGCAGCGCAAACCCATGTCATCACATTGCCCCAGCGAGTCTTGGCCTTGCGCCTGATAAGGGTGCAAACAGTTATCCTAGGTCCTGTTCACTAGCTACTTTTTTATAGCCAAAATATGAGTCTTACATCTTTCAGCGTCAAAACAATTCAGGGCGAATCTCAACAGTTGAGCCACTACGAGGGCAAAGTCTTGCTCGTCGTGAATGTCGCCTCTAAGTGTGGCTTCACGGGTCAGTACACAGGCTTACAAAGCTTGCACCAAGAGTACGCGAGTCGCGGCCTGGTGGTGATGGGTTTTCCGTGCGATCAGTTTGGCCATCAAGAGCCGGGCAACGAGAGCAGCATTCTGACGTTTTGCGAAACGCAGTACAAAGTCACATTTCCAATGTTCGCCAAGATCGAGGTCAATGGCGCCAGTGCGGTGCCGTTTTATCAGTGGCTGAAAACGAGTAAGCCCGGCTTGCTTGGCACAGAAGCGATTAAATGGAACTTCACTAAGTTTTTAGTCGGGCGCAAGGGGCAGGTACTCAAGCGTTACGCCCCGACCGACACACCTGAATCCCTTCGTGCAGATATCGAAGACGCCTTGGCACTATAGGCGCCATCGGCTGCGCTCACGAGGCGATACACTGACGGTCATCACGGTCATCACGTAAAAAGGGTCTTCTCATGGCGTATCGCCCTGCTTATCTCTACCTGTTTGGCCTTTTATTGCTTGCGGGCTGCGCTGGCAAACCCGCTGTGCAGCAAGACATTACGTTGGCAAATACCGGCGCACAAAGTCCTGTGCAAACGGCGTCTACTCGAAACGTGGTTCGTCTGTCGCAGGCCGAGGCTGAACCGGCTACGAGCGCTGTGGTCGTGAGCGGCTCTGGAGCCACGACAAATATTGTGTCTGATCCTTCATTTGAGGCTAGTCGTACCGCACGCCGAGCTAACCCAGGCGATCAAACGAGCCCGATCGCGATCCCAAGCCCAGTGCTACCGCCTACCCGACTCGCAACTGCGGTGATGATTGACCCCGCCTCGACCACCACGCCAGGCAGTGAAAGTACGACGGTCTCAGCCGCAAATGCCGGTGAGCCCTCAAGTCCCGCTGGCGCAGTCAGCTCGGCCGATGCTGCGAAAATTGCCTCGAAAGTCGTGACCTTCAAGCGAATCAAGCCTGGGTGTAAAGGCGCTGACTGCCCCGTGCTGAACTTTAAACGTCTATCCTTTACTGGTTACGAGCGATTCAATGCCTTTCTAGAGCAGACCCTCTTGTCGCTTGCGCTGGTTGAGACCAACCGCGACAAGGCCTTTCGAGACCTGCCCGAGCTCGAACTCTATTTCTTTAAAACAGCTAAGCCGCGGGATGAGCTTACGCTCGCCTCAAGCGTGAAATACATTTCTGCTGAGGTTGTGGTCGTGCAGCTGGACAGCTATATTTTTACCGGCGGCGCACAGCGGATCTCAACGACACAGTACCTGAACTGGTTGCCTAAGTCCGATAGACTTTTGACGCTTGAGGCCATGTTGCTGCCCGGCAAATTACCTGCGTTTGAAGAGGCACTTAAAAAGCAGCATGCGCTATGGTTAAGAAAGAACCCACTCGCAAAAGACGACTTAGCCGCCTACACCAAGCTCTGGCCGTTTGAGCCCAGTGACAATGTTGCACTGCTTGAAAATGGCGCGGCGGTCACCTATGACCCTTACCGCTTGGCACCCTACTCTTTTGGCAAACCCACGATTTACATTCCCTATCGGGATCTCAAAGGCATCTTACGACCTGAACTGCTACCGAAAAGTTAGTGGTTGACTGCCAGCTCTAGATAACTTTCGCTCGAGTTAGCGCATAACAGGGATTATTGCGGCTTCAGCTTTCTGTTGGCAACGATTTTTTCAAGTGCTTTAGCCAAGTCTTCTTTACCACGCGAACGTGCAACATCAATCGCGTCTTGTGCCTTGAGGTTTGAAAAGCTAGGGTCGGCGCCACCATTAATCAAGACCTGTACGGTTTCGACGCTATCGGCCCTGACTGCTAGGATCAGAGCGGTGTCGCCCTCAGGGGTGAGTTCGTTCGGTAAGGCACCGCTTTCGAGTAAAAACTTGGCCACCGTAGCGTTGGCTTTGACAGCGGCGTAGTGCAGTGGGGTCCAGCCTTCTTTGTTTACCTTTGCGCCCTTCGCGACTAACGCCTTTACACGGGGTAAATCACCAATTAATGCGACGTACATCAGTGGGGTTTCGTTGTACTGATTAGCCGCATTGACGTTGACTTTGGGCGAAGCCAGTAACGCATCGAATACCTGCCAAGCCCCATCTCGCGTTGCCTGTATGAGCCCGGTTTGTTGGTTGGGGCTGCGGGTGTTTGGATCAAAGCCAGAGGCAAGCAACGCTTTGACTGAGGCGACGTTATCGTTTGCCACATAGACCCAATAATCCTTGGCGTTGGCAGCATTTGCAGCAGAGGTCAGAGCAAACGAGGCGCACAACGTAAGCACAAACAGGCTAACGAATTGGTAACGAATGGTAGCGATGAGAGTTTGCATAGAGTTGACGATAGAAGCTTATTTTAAAAATCGGATATATTTAAATAAATTATCAATTAAAAACATTTGTAATAACTAACATCAACTAATTTACTTTAGATAAATTACATTTAATTAAATTTATAAGAATAATATTGTAAAATTTTGTTATATAATGACTTTATTTAAAAATATTAAAAATAGATAGGATTGTTCTATACCTATTTTAAAATATTAGAATTATCTTTTATCTTATTGAATAAATTGAAAAAATTATCATAAGATGCTAATTCTATTTCTTTCAGAGCGCAATTTCTCAGTTCGGCTATTTTTTCAGCGACATGTATAACTTTAGACGGATCGTTTAATTTTCCACGAAACGGAACAGGCGCTAAGTAAGGTGAGTCTGTCTCAATTAATATTCTGTCTAAAGGCATTTTTTTAGCAACATCCTGCAGGCTCAGAGCGGTCTTGAACGTCACAATCCCAGAAAACGAGATGTAAAAGTTCAGCTCCATCGCGGCCTGAGCCACTTCCCAAGACTCAGTAAAGCAGTGCATGACACCGCCAACCTCGCCCGCGCCTTCTTCGCGCATCAGGCGCAGCGTATCTTCAGCCGCCGAGCGCGTATGAATAATCAGGGGCAATCCACATTCACGAGCCGCTCGAATGTGGCATCTGAAGCGTTCTCGTTGCCACTCAAGATCACCAGATAACCGAAAATAATCGAGCCCAGTTTCACCAATCGCCACCACCCGCGGGTGAGCACTGCGTGCCACCAAATCGCTTACGGTCGGCTCAACGGTATCTTCGTAATCAGGATGCACACCCACCGAGGCCCATAGCGGTTCGTGGCGCTCAACCAAGCCAATCAAGGCTGGCCAGTCGGGCAGGTTCACGCTCACGCACAGGGCGTGTGACACCTGATTGGTTTGCATACGCTGCAAGATATCAGGCATTTGTTCAACAAGCTTTGGAAAATCAACGTGACAATGTGAGTCGACAAACATAAAAAAAACGCCTAGATTAACGCCCAGAGGCGCCAGAAAGTTGGCAGACTGCAGCAATGCGCTGCAATACCGCGTGGGCAAACAATTTGCCGTTTAACGTATGGCCAGCGACGCGCCGTTGTTGATTCAGCCAATCCGCCAACTCACTAAGCTGCGCCACCGCGAGACGAGCGCACAGCACAGTCAGTGATTTCTGCAACATCGGAAAATACCGAACCTCTAGGCCATGAGCTTTTAGGTTCATATCAATGACAAGACGTTGTAGCAGCTCAATCCACACGCTTGCCGACTCTTTTGAAATCGTATCAGCAAGCTGCCCGACGTTGATCCCAGAACCCTTTTCAAGGCTCGTGGCAAACGCCGATAGCCATTCGGGGCACGGCTGTGGCTGAGTTTCAGCCATTTTTTTTGCCAAAACAGGTGCACCCCCAGAGGCCGCCAACCAGGCAGCGGCATTGTTGATGTTCTGCTTAGCGAGCCAAGCTTGCGAAATGTCAGCGGATGGAGTGGCCAAAGGCAGGCGCCTGCAGCGCGACAAGAGTGTTGGCAGTAAGCGATCGGGTGCATCAGCGACCAACAGAAAAATCGTTGCTGGAGGCGGTTCTTCGAGCACCTTTAACAGCGAATTTCCCGAGATGTGTGTCAGCGCTTCAGCGGGATAGATCAGCGCCACCCTAAAACCTGAGCGATGTGTAGCGTTATTGAACCAAGGCGCAAGGCTTCGGATCTGCTCAACACGGATATCTTTAGAGGGGGCGCGCTTAGAAGAGCCTGTCACCTCTGCGACGGGGGCGCTTTCGCTGCCCTCGTCCTCGTCTTGCTCGGCCCCTTCTTCGAGTGCCAGCGTTTCGGGCCGAATGCGTTTAAGGTCGGGGTGATTACCCTTGGCCACCCAACCGCAGGCCAAACATTGGCCGCAGGCGAGTCCATTGACTGGCGACTCGCACATAAGTGCCGCAGCGGCCGCAAAGACAAATTCGCGCTTACCGATGCCCGCCAACCCGTGCACCAACCATGCGTGAGCAAACCGTTCGCGCTGCGCAAGCCACTGTTGCGCCACTTCAACCTGCCACGGAAAGAACTGCGCCACGCTCATGTGAGGCGCCGCACGGTGACAAGCTGATCAAGCTGCAGCGCTATCTGCTTGCGAATGTGCTCAATAGATTGCGTGGCATCAACCCGCTGAATACGCAAGGGCTCTTGTTGGGCACGTGCAAGATAGACCGCGCGGGTACGTTCGAAGAAGGCAGCAGCCTCTTGTTCAAACCGATCTTGCTCGCGCGTACGGTCAAGTCGTTCGCGAGCGACAGCCAACGGGACATCAAACAGCCAGGTGCAATCGGGTTGCAGCGTAGGATGCACCCAGCGCTCAAGGACAGCAATGCGCTCGACGCCAAGTTCGCGCCCCCCACCTTGATAGGCAAAGGTTGCGTCGGTAAAACGATCACACACCACCCACTGTCCGGCTCGAAGTGCCGGCTCAATGACTGCTTGAAGGTGTTCGGCCCTGGCAGCGAACATGAGTAAGGTTTCGCACTCAAGGCTCATGGGTTCGTGCAGTAACAGTGCACGAAGCTTCTCGCCAAGCTCTGTGCCCCCTGGCTCGCGGGTACACACAACTTTCACACCTCGTTCAGTGAGTTGCTCTACCAGCCATTGCACATGGGTGCTTTTGCCAGCGCCGTCGACACCCTCTAGGGTTAAAAACAGCCCGCGCTGCTGAGTGTTCAAGGCTTTCGACCCAAAATGTAGGTTGCCACATTTTTGTTGTGCTCTGGTAGTGTCACCGCAAAGGCGCTGCTACCGTCGCCTTTTGAAACAAAGTACAAATAATTGTGTTTCTCGGGGTTAAGAGCCGCAGCCAAAGCGGCGCGGCCACTGCTTGCGATGGGGCTAGGGGGCAATCCAAGGCGGGTGTAGGTGTTGTAAGGCGTGTCGCTCAAGAGGTCTTGTTTACGTAGTTTGCCTGTGTAGCCTTCGCCCAGGCCGTAAATCACTGTCGGATCTGTTTGCAACAGCATGTTGATACGTAAGCGATTACTAAACACACCGGCAATTCGGGCACGATCGGCGGCTTGGCCAGTCTCTTTCTCAATAATCGAGGCCAAAATCAGCGCTTCGTAAGGGTTCTTTAAGACACTATTAGGTGCCCGAGCTGCCCAAGCACGGTCTAAGATCTTTTGCTGGGTACGAGCGGCGCGCTCAAGCAATTCGACATCGGATGTGCCAATCGGGAAAATATATGTATCCGGAAAAAATAAACCTTCTAATGAGACGGCTTGGCCAAGCGTATTCAACCGCTTAAGCAAATCAGCATCGCTTACCTGCGCTAGCGTTTGTTTGATGTCTGGATGCCCAGCAAGAGCGGCTCGAATTTGGCGCAGGTTCCACCCTTCGACAAAGGTAATTTGCCGGGCTGTGACATCACCCAGCGCCATGCGACGCAACACCGTCAAGGGACTGTCGCCTCGAACAATCTGATAGCCTCCGGCTTTGATTTTGGTATCGAGTTCACCTAAGCGAGCAAGCGCAACAAAGCCCTGAACGTTTAACGGCACACCCGCTTGATTGACTAACTGCGCGATGCTTGAAGGCGTTGAACCTGGTGGTACCAAGATATCGACCCGCTCGGTCGGTAGCGCGAGCGGTCCATTCACCCAAAGATATACGGTTGCCGCTGCACCCCCAACGAGTAGGATCACAGGCAAAACCAGATAAAGCAGAAGTTTATTCAAGGCACTCATAGGTTTGACAGTTTAATATGTATCTCGGCGATTCAGAAACCAATGATTGAGACATATGCACCCGATATTGACCCAACCGCTTTTACCTAAGGCCCCGAATCGGCTCGAGAGTTTGGTGATTTACCCTTTAGATGACCTGGCAGTGTTTGAAGTCACTGGCGCGGACGCCTTGTCGTTTGTGCAAGGTCAAATTACCAACGACATCTTAAATTTGGGAGCTGAGCACGCCAAACTCGCGGGCTACTGCACGGCCCAAGGGCGACTTCTCGCAACCATGGTTTTTGCCGCACTGCCTGAGGCACTTGGTGCCGGCCTTATCGGCTTCATGCGTCAAGACATTTTAACGCCGGTGCTCAAGCGTTTGAGTATGTTTGTGCTTCGCGCCAAGGTAAAGCTCACCCCTAGCACTTACAACGTTATCGGTGTCTCGATGACGGCGACTGAAGTGGTCAGCTTGACTGAGGCGCTAGGGCATACTCTGCCACAAGCCCCCTGGCAAGTCGCTGCGACCCCCACAGGGCTCTGGATCTGTGCCCCTGCCGCCCAGCAGTCGTCGGGTGACGAAAGCCTACGTTGGTGGTGGCTTGCGAGCGACTCTCATGCAGCCGCGTGCCAACACTTAAACTTGCCACACGCACTGAGCACTACAGCGCAATGGCATGGTCAGGATATTTCAGCCGGCCTGCCCTGGATCGAAGCCGCGACCCAAGATCTTCTGATCCCGCAGACACTGAACCTTGATTTGATCGAGGGTGTGAGTTTCACCAAGGGTTGCTATCCTGGCCAAGAAATTGTTGCTCGTAGCCACTATCGTGGCACGGTCAAGCGCCGCATGCATCTTGGTACGATTGAACAGAGCGCTGGGCTCACCCTAAAAGCGGGTGCTGATATTTTTGATGCCCAGGGATCAGAGCAGGCCTGCGGCCGTGTCATTAATATCGCTCAGGCTGCAAGCCAAGCGACCGCGAGTGCCAATGAGGCCGGCAGTTCGGGCATTGCCTACGTGTTATTTGAAACCACCTTCGAAGCGCTCGAGCATAACGCCTTGCACCTCGGTACTCGCGATGGTGTTCCAATCACACTGCTAAGCCTGCCCTACGCAAACAGACCGGCCTAGGTGCTTTGCCCGAGACGCACCAACCTGCTTAGGCACTCTTCCCCAGGCCATACAAAGGATGCTGCTCGGCGGCAAAGGGGAGCGTAAAGAACTTTTCAACCCAAGCCTCGGTCGCCTCGGGAAGCGTCGCGGGGTTCCATTTGGGTTGTTTGTCTTTATCAATTAATAGCGCTCGAATCCCTTCTGCAAAGTCGCCATGTGACGCACACATGAGACCAGCCACCCACTCAAATCGGTACGCGTCTGCCAACGACAGGTGCTTGACACGCTTGAGCAAGGTATACGTGAGACGCGCGGATCCAGGCGACCCCGCCGCAAGCGTTTTGGCGGCGCGCTGCAACCACGGGTCAGTATGGTCTGCGAGCGCCACCAACGACGCAACAATTTTATTGAGGTCAGAGCCCGCGCAACACGCGTGAATCAACGACAAGTGCTGTTGCAAAGGCCCAATGGCAATGGCTGGTGCGCTAGCTAGCCCAGCCAGCACCTGATCTAACAACATCTCGTTGCTAGGGCTAAGCTGTGATTTGCTCTGTGACCAGGGTTGATTGGTCATTTGCTCAAGCAAGGTAGGCCAGGTATCGCGAGCTAAGTGATAGTCGGCCATACCGGCAAATAAAGCGTCGGCTGCACCAATTTGTGCTCCGGTCAAACCCATAAACAAACCCGTTTTACCAGGCAAACGATTAAGCATCCAAGTGCCGCCAACGTCTGGAAACAAACCGATCGAGATCTCTGGCATTGCAAGTCGTGAGGTCTCTGTGACGATCCGGTGACTGGCACCCATCATCAACCCCATCCCGCCGCCCATCACGATGCCATCACCCCAAACGACGATGGGTTTAGGAAAGGTATGCAAGCGGTAATCTAGCGCGTACTCTTCAGCAAAAAAAGTACCCGCATGGACATTATCGGTGGCAGGTTTGCCAACATTGTTCATCATGCTGTGGTGCAACGCATGCAGATCACCACCGGCGCAAAATGCTTTATCGCCAGCGCCTTTCAGAATCAGACATGCAATGGCTGGGTCTTTGGCCCACAGCTCAATCTGGTTCGCGAGCAAGCGGGTCATTTCAAGCGACAAGCCGTTCAACGTCTTTGGTGCGTTCAGTGTTGCCACACCGATGCGCGTACCATTCGTACAGTTCAATTCATTGAACAAGACGACTTCATTGTTGTTCTCAACAGTACTCATCTGACGTCAGCACCTTTCTCAAGCAGTTGGCGAGCAATAATGACTCGCATAATTTCATTGGTCCCTTCGAGGATTTGATGCACACGGGTGTCGCGCACCAAACGCTCAAGTGGATAATCTTTTAGATAACCATAGCCACCATGCAACTGTTGTGCCTCGAGGCAGACTTGAAAACCTAGATCAGTCGCAAAGCGTTTAGCCATCGCACAATAGGTTGAAGCATCAGGCGAACCGGCATCAAGCTTGCAGGCAGCCAGACGTACCATTTGCCGCGCCGCCACGGTGTGCGTGGCCATGTCTGCGTATTTAAACTGTAAGGCCTGAAAGCTTGCAAGTGGCTGCTTAAATTGCTTGCGTTCGAGCATGTAGGTGTAAGAGGCCTCAAGTGCCCCCTGAGCGGCACCGACTGAACAGGTCGCAATATTGATTCGGCCGCCATCCAAGCCACGCATCGCAATCTTAAAACCCTCGCCTTCTTTTCCTAAAATATTTTCTGCGGGCACGCGTACATTGTCGAACTTGATCGCCCGCGTGCTTTGGCTGTTCCAGCCCATCTTATTTTCTTTACGACCAAAGCTAATGCCCTCGAGCGTAGACGGCACCACAAACGCCGACACACCAGATGGGCCGCTACCCCCGGTGCGCGCCATCACAATCAGTACGTCGGTATCGCCGCCGCCAGAAATAAAGGCCTTGGCACCATTCAGAATATAGTGCTTGCCTTCAAGCACTGCCTGACTGACTAGCGATGCGGCATCTGACCCCGAACCAGGCTCGGTCAGGCAATACGAGGCAAGCTTTTCGCCTGCGGCTAAAGGCTTGCCCCATTGCTCACGTACAGCAGGGCTCGCCCACTCGCCAACCATCCAGGTCGCCATATTGTGAATGGTTAAAAAAGCAGTCGTTGACGGATCAATTGCGGCCATCTCTTCAAACACCAAGGTCGCGTCCAGTCGGGGCAAACCCAAGCCGCCAATCTCTGGCGAGGCATACATGGCACCGAACCCCATTCGACCCGCGAGTTTGATCGTCTCGATCGGGAAAATCGCCTCTTGATCCCAACGCGCGGCGTGCGGTGCAAGCTCGCCCAGCGCAAACTCCTTTGCGGCCTGCGCAAAAGCGACTTGATCTTCACTAAGTTCCATATCCATCGCGGTCTCCTGAGGCCTTAGCTGCAAACGAAGCTAGGCCGATTGTTCTGTCGCGGTTATCGTCTCATCGTTATGACAAGAGAATACTAAATTTAAATGACTCGGCATATTGTCTTGCCGCTGACAATTGCCCAACGCCAAATCCTTGAACATTCACTAAACAAATTGGGCCCTTCGTCAACGAGCAATCGGTCATCTAGACGGTCAAATCATCAATCGGCATTTTCTTTTTGATATTACGTACTTTTTCTCGATGCAACGCACGTCGACGACGCGCTGCCTTGGGCTCAACAACGAGTGGACGGCAAAGCTCAACTCGGTCACCGTCGCTCAAGAGTCGGGTCGGGTCGCAGCGTTGGCCAAAAATAGCAAGGCCAGTAGGTTGATACTTTTGTAACAAACCGCTTAGATCAAGGGCTTGTTGAACTTGTGTACCAACGGGCAGCACCAGTGATACTGACTCGATCTTGGCGGGGCTTGCCCACACCACAGAGATTGAAACACACGCAGCCCCGCCCACCTCAATTTGGGCCGGCTGCAAATGATCAGCAGACTCTGAATGCTTGGGCTGATCAAAGGGCTCTGCGTGGCGAGGCTCAACACCCATGACGAGGTTCCTTCTTAGTCATGGCCATAAACAGCTTGGGCACGTTGTGTGAACGAGTCGATAAAGCTTGAGGCAATTCGGTTAAAGATTGGGCCCACCAAAGCCTCAAGCGTACGGCTTGAAAAGGCGTACTTTAACGTGAACAGGACTTTGCAGGCATCTTGAGCCAGTGGCAAAAAAATCCACTCACCAGAGAGTTCAGAAAAAGGCCCATCGACTAATTCAAGGTCAATCTTATTAGGATAATCGTGCCGATTGCGAGTGGTAAAGGTTTGTCGAATCCCCGCCAACGCAATAGTGATCGACGCCTGCATACCAAGCTCGTCGCGCTGACTAACCGTCGCACCACCGCACCACGGCATAAATTCAGGATATTTTTCGACCTGGGCGACCAGTTCAAACATTTGGCTCGCACTGAAAGGGACTAGGACAGAACGCTCGACGCAATGCATTGTGGATCGTGAATGGTTGCTAGAATAGAGGCATTTTACCGGTATCACACCAGAAGTCTTAGGCCCAATGAGCATTATCGAAAACCGCAAAGCTTTTCACGACTACCTAATTGAAGAACGCTTCGAGGCTGGCCTCGTGCTGCAAGGCTGGGAAGTCAAAGCGATTCGCGAGGGTCGAGCCCAGCTAAAAGAAAGCTACGTGGTCGTGCTCGAGGCCGAATTATGGCTGATTGGCATGCATATTAGCCCTTTATTGTCGGCCTCAACCCATATTTTGCCTGACGCCACCCGCACCCGTAAGCTACTGCTCAAAGCCGAAGAAATTAGCAAACTCATTGGTAAAGTCGAACAACGTGGGTTTGCCTTGGTACCGATCAATTTGCACTACAAAAACGGACGAATCAAGCTAGATTTTGGCCTTGGTAAAGGTAAAAAGCTACACGACAAGCGCGACGCTTCGCAAGAAAAAGACTGGGCGCGCGAAAAAGAACGTCTGATGAAGCACGACACACGCAATCGCGACTAAGCCCCCTGCGCTGTAAAACCTCGCCGCGTAGCACCGCAAACATCCCCTCGCACCTCAGGCCTCTCGCGCTCTTGACAGAGGGGCTTCACGTGACAACCGTAGTGGTAAACATTCTTGGCTGCGACACTTCTCGTTGGGGCTTAGAAAGCAAAAAGCGAAGAAATTTTTGAAATGCTTCGCTTCTTGCTAAACGTCTATCTCAGTTGCGCAACCCCAAACCGTTAGAGTCGTAGCAACAAACTACAACACTATTTTGCTGCCAATCGCTGCCAAGTATCAACCACCGTGTCAGGGTTCAACGACATCGATAAAATGCCTTCGTCTTTGAGCCATTGCGCAAGATCAGGATGATCACTGGGGCCTTGGCCGCAAATCCCCACATATTTACCCGCTTTGAGGCAGGCGCTAATCGCTCGTTGCAGCATGAACTTAACAGCATCATCTCGTTCGTCAAAGTTAGCGACTAAAAGCTCCATCCCTGAATCGCGGTCTAAGCCAAGCGTCAACTGTGTCATGTCATTTGAGCCGATCGAGAAACCATCAAAGTGCTCAAGAAATTGCTCAGCCAAAATCGCGTTCGACGGAACCTCGCACATCATGATAATGCGTAACCCATTTTCGCCACGCGCCAAGCCATGGTCTGCTAACAGATTGACCACTCTCTCAGCCTGTTTCACCGTACGTACAAACGGCACCATGATCTCGACGTTGGTCAGACCCATTTGTTCGCGCACGCGCTTGAGAGCTTCGCATTCCATTTTGAAACACTCGGCAAAGTCTTCAGCGATATAACGCGAGGCACCCCGAAAACCTAACATTGGGTTCTCTTCTTCGGGTTCGTAGCGCGCGCCGCCTACGAGTTTGCGATATTCGTTTGACTTGAAATCTGACAGACGCACGATGACCGATTTAGGATAAAAAGCAGCCGCAATTGTGGCAATACCGTCTGCAAGCTTTTCGACAAAGAACGTACGCGGGCTTGCGTGACCGCGCGCGGCCGACTCTACAGCCACTTTGAGTTCGGTATCAATATTTGGGTAATCGAGCACAGCCTTAGGGTGAATGCCGATATTGTTATTAATAATGAACTCGAGTCGTGCTAACCCTACGCCATGGTTGGGGATCTGCGAAAAATCAAACGCGAGTTGAGGATTGCCCACGTTCATCATAATTTTTAAACCAATCTCTGGCATCACACCGCGACGAACTTCTTCAACTTCGGTTTCAATTAAACCGTCGTAAATCCGCCCTTCATCACCTTCGGCGCATGACACCGTGACCATCGAACCTTCAGTCAACACGTCCGTCGCGTCACCGCAACCGACTACGGCTGGGATACCGAGCTCACGCGCAATGATCGCCGCGTGGCAGGTACGCCCACCACGGTTTGTCACAATCGCCGCTGCGCGCTTCATGACTGGCTCCCAGTTCGGATCCGTCATGTCAGTGACCAACACATCACCTGGCTGTACCTGATCCATTTCTGAAATGTCGCCAACAATACGCACACGCCCCGAACCGATTTTCTGACCGATCGCACGCCCTGTAATCAAAACCTTGCCGGTTGCCTTCAGACGATAACGCTGCTGCACATCGTTGTGCCCTTGTTGCGACTTCACGGTCTCGGGGCGAGCTTGCAAGATATAAATTTTGCCGTCAATGCCATCACGACCCCACTCAATATCCATGGGGCGTTGATAATGTTTTTCAATGATCACTGCATAGCGTGCAAGTTCGATGACCTCATCATCGGTAAGCGAAAAACGATTGCGCTCAGACACCGGTACATCAACGGTGCGAACAGCACGGCCTTCTGTACGCTCTGGATCGAACTCCATCTTCAGAAGCTTTGAACCAATGCGCCGATTCACAATCGGATAAAAGCCAGAAGCAAGCGTGGGCTTGAACACATAAAACTCGTCAGGATTGACAGCGCCTTGTACGACAGTTTCGCCCAAGCCATACGAAGAGGTGATAAACACAACATCTTCAAAGCCCGACTCAGTATCGAGCGTGAACATCACACCTGCACTACCCTTGTCAGAGCGCACCATACGCTGAATACCGGCAGACAACGCAACGTCTGCATGGGCATAGCCTTTATGCACACGGTACGAAATTGCACGATCGTTGTAGAGCGAGGCAAAGACATGGCGAATTTTGTCGATCACATCGTCAAAACCAACGACGTTCAAAAATGTTTCTTGCTGGCCTGCAAAAGACGCATCAGGTAGGTCTTCGGCAGTGGCTGAGGAGCGTACTGCAAACGAACCTTTACCATCGGCGTCAAGCAGCGCAAAGGCAGACTTAATGTCGTCATTCAGGCGCTGGGGAAGCGGTGCTTCAGTAATCCATTGACGAATCTGCGCACCGGCGAGAGCCAATTCGCGCACATCCTCAGAATTTAGAGTGGTCAGACGTTCAGCGATGCGATGATCAAGACCCGTCCCAGACAGAAAGTCACGAAACGCTTGTGCAGTTGTGGCAAACCCACCCGGTACACGCACGCCCGCGTCTGCGAGCTGACTAATCATTTCACCGAGTGATGCGTTTTTTCCTCCGACTGAGTCAACATCCGTCATCCGGAGTTGCTCAAATGAAACAACATAAGACATAGAAATCACCTTGGACAATATAAGAAAGCGAGTTTGGTCAGCGTGCCTAACAGGCTGACCAAACTGGCCTTAGTTGCCCACAATCTTCGGTGCATTCAGACTTGAAAGCATTGTGAAATCAATCTAATTTGTTGCATCGCATTATACTACTGACGAATACTTTTTTCGGATAAAAATTTCATGAATAGCTCGCCGCTCGATCGCACTGTCTTTATTATCTCGGATGGCACGGGGATCACAGCGGAAACGTTTAGCCATTCTGTTTTATCGCAATTTGAATCTGTCAGTTTCAAGCAAGTTCGCATGCCCTTTGTTGACACTGTTGAGAAGGCCGACGGCGTTGTAGGTCGTATCAATCGCTGCGCGATCGATCAGGGCAATCAGCCTATTGTTTTTACGACGCTTGTGAATCCAGACATCTTGGCGCGTGTCAAAACGGCCAATGCTTTGTTCTTGGATTTATTCGGTGCTTTTGTTGAGCCTCTTGAACATAATCTAGGCGTCAAATCCAGTCACTCAATTGGTAAGTCGCATCTGTCAGTTAGTTCGATCGCCTATCGCAATCGTATTGAAGCCATTAACTTTAGTCTGGCTCATGACGATGGGCAGTTTGTCAGAGGCTTATCACAAGCCGACGTGATTTTGATTGGCGTGTCACGCTGTGGCAAGACACCAACCAGCTTGTACCTCGCCATGCAATACGGGATTAAAGCCGCAAACTTTCCACTAATCCCCGAAGACTTTGAGCGTAACGCGCTACCTAGCACTTTAACGCAGTACAAACATAAATTGTTTGGGCTCACGATTCAACCCGAACGTTTGACCGAAGTGCGCAACGAGCGTCGACCCGACAGCGTGTATTCTTCACTGGTGCAATGTCGCCACGAAGTTGCAGAGGCAGAACGCCTCATGCGACGCGATTCGATCCCAATGCTTTCAACAACCACAAAATCAATCGAAGAGATTTCAACGACCGTCATGCAAGAGGTTGGTCTAGATAAACACTCGACCTATTGAAGTTAAATGGCTAACTTCGATCAAAGATCATCTGGTTGAAGGCAAGTGGCTAACTTCGACCAAGAATCACCCGGTTGAAGTTAAGTGGCTAACTTCGATCGGCACTCATCGCGTTGAAGGTGAGTGATGCGACTCGATCCACAATCGTTCAACTAAAGCCCAGCGGTTCATGTCTAACAGACCTCGATATTTTGAGGCTGAGGTGTCAGTTTGGATTGCGATGCTGTCTACGCTGTTCAAACAAGCAAATTGCAGCGGCTGCCGTCACATTGAGTGACTCAGCGCCGGCTAGCTCATGCGCAATCTTGACACGCAAGTTAGCGCGCTTAAGCAAAGCCGCCTCGACGCCCTGCCCTTCATTGCCAAAGACCCACGCGCAGTGCTCTGGCAACGCTGTCGCAAACAGGTCTTGCGCCTCGGTTAATGAAGTGACGACTAACGGAATCTCGAGCGTTGCGATCATGGCATCGAGATCCGCCTGTTCGTGCAGACGCAGCGCAAAATGGGCGCCTTGGCCACTCCGTAATACGCGAGGTGACCACAAGGTCGCTGTGCCGGTTGTTGCAAACACACGTTTAATCCCTGCAGCCGCGCAGGTACGAAGCAATGTACCGACATTACCCGGGTCTTGTATGCGGTCTAACACCGCCACCGACTCTTTAATCCGCATCGGCAACGTATCAACTTTGGGTTGCACAATAAACAAGACACCTTGATTGGTATTGAAACTCGACAAGCCACCCAGAAGGGTTCCTGACATGGTCAGGCAAAGCTCTGGCGCTAGTTTTTCGATTAAGGCTTGTAATTGAGGTTCTTGCACTCTGTCGATATCAAAAATGGCATATTGCGGGGGTCGTCCGACACCTAGCCAAGACTCGCACAGGTGAATGCCGTCAAGAATCACGGGCTCACCACGTCGCCCAGCACTCGACTGCCATTTATACAGCTGCTTGAACAAAGGGTTCGAACGCGATTCAATATGTTTCAAGAGACTTCCAGTAGACGTCGTACGGGTGCAAAACTGCGACGGTGCGCAGGACAGGGACCAAACTCTTTTAATCGTGCCATGTGCAACGCGGTACCGTAGCCCTTGTGCAGATTAAAGCCATATTCTGGGTGCTGAGCATGTAGGCGCAACAATTCGGCATCGCGTGCCGTTTTTGCCAAGATCGAAGCTGCTGAAATTGCAGGCACAAGCGCATCGCCTTTAACGACGGTCTGTACGCGGCAAGCTAGGCGCGGTGCCTGATTGCCATCCACCCAAGCTAACTCAGGGGCGATCTTCAAACCTTGCACGGCGCGTTGCATGGCGACCAAGGTAGCCTGCAAAATATTGAGTTGATCAATCTCTTGAACGCTCGCGCGGGCAACACACCACGCCAGCGCACGCTGTTGAATCAGCGGTGCCAACGCCTCACGCCGCTTTTCGGTTAATACTTTTGAGTCTGCCAGGCCCTCAATCGGCTGGGTCGGATCAAGAATCACAGCCGCGGCATAGACATCACCCGCCAAGGGGCCACGACCGGCCTCATCGACCCCGGCACAATATTGCGCGGCTGGGTCGATGCTCACAAACAAACTGGGTTGTGTGGCGCGGCTCATGGCGTTGCCAAGCCTGCAGAGCCTGAGCCTTTGACAGACGTGCGCCCTCGGTGGGCCAGATCTAAGAGCACTTGTGCCGCACGACTAGCCGTATCGCATCGCAATGAGTGATGCAGCGCATGAAACCTCGCCTCAATCTCACGCGCTTTGCGTTCGTCAATAAACTTTTCGTATACCGCCTCAGCAAGCTTTTCAGGCGTGGCATCTTCTTGGATCAATTCTGGCACAACACTATCGTTGAGCAAAACATTTGGCAAACCCACCCATGGTACGTAGGGCCTTTGCTGTCCAGACTTCCAGGCCATGATTCGACGCACCCAAGGCGAGACCGCATATGAGATCACCATCGGCCGTTTAAACAGCGCCGTTTCGAGGGTGGCCGTACCACTTGCCACAAGCGCCACATCACACGCCTCAAGTGCATCCCAAGCTACAGGGCGTGCAAATGCTGTGCCGACCGGCGCCATCGAAGCGTTTTGCTGATGTGCAGAGGCGTTGGGGCTCACCACATTTGCAGAGACCTGAGAGGGCTTTGCTGTCAGAATGTGTAAATTATCAACAGGATAACGTTGCAAAATATCTTTGAATTCTGTCAAACGTGCAGCATTGACCATAGGGACTAACACGTGCAGTTGCGGATCACGTTTTTGTAAACGTTGAACAGTTTGCAAGAATCTGGGAGCAATCCATTTAATCTCAGAAGCCCGACTGCCTGGCAGCATTGCTAGCACCCTGGCCTCTGCATCAAGCCCTAAGCGTTTGCGTGCTGTAGCGCGGTCTGGCTCTTGCGCGATCGCATCGGCCAGAGGGTGGCCGACAAACGTCACGGGTATGTTTTCTTTTTGATAAAGCGCTTCTTCGAACGGAAACATGACCAACATGTGCGAGACAGACTCTCGAATATGGTGGATGCGTTCGTAGCGCCAGGCCCAGATTGAAGGGCTGACTAAATGCACCGTCGGGATACCAGCCTGCTTGAGTTGATGCTCAAGGCGCAGATTGAAATCTGGCGCGTCTATGCCTAAAAACACATTTGGAGGCTGTTTAAGCCACCGTCGTTTGACATCGAGATAGGTGCGCACCAAGGTTGGGACTTGCTTAAGTGCGTCAAGATACCCAAATACTGTCAAAGCCTGCATCGGATGCAAGAGCGTCAAACCCTGTTGGGTCAGTTGTGGCCCGCCTATGCCCTCTGCCCTGACCTCGGGATCTGCTTGTTGAACCCCTGCCAATACTCTGGCAGCAATCAAATCACCCGACGGTTCACCCGCAACCAGGCCAAGCCGCCAGGTCATGGGCGGATGATGCCCCGAGTGCTGCCATCCAAGAAATCGAGCAAGACCTGCAGCGCTGGCGCGACCGCGGGTTCTTCGGTCTGTCGTTGGCGCATTTGAAGACGGGCTTCATCGAGCGACAAGCCACGTCGATAAATTAGTTTGTAGGCGTCACGCAAGGCACTGATTGCCTCGGGAGAAAAGCCACGCCGTTTTAAACCTTCAACATTGACGCCAACAGGCACGCATGGATTACCAGAACCCATCACGTAGGGTGGTACATCCATGTGCAAGGCACTTTGACCACCAGTCATGCTATGGGCTCCGATTCGCCCAAATTGATGAACCGCCGCCAAACCACCAACAATCGCCCAATCGCCAATATGCACGTGCCCACCCATCTGCACGCCATTCGCCAAAATGACATTGCTACCGATCTGACAATCATGAGCGACATGCACGTAAGCCATTACCCAATTGTCAGAGCCTAAACGTGTCACTCCAACATCTTGCACTGTGCCCGTGTTGATCGTCACATACTCGCGAACCATATTTCGATCACCGATCTCTAGTCGAGTCGGTTCACCCGAGTACTTTTTGTCTTGTGGCATACCCCCGACAGAACAAAAACGGTAGAAATGATTGTTTTGTCCGATAGTCGTGTGACCGTCAATCACACAATGAGAGCCAATCTTTGTATGGGCATCAATTTTGACGTCTGGCCCAATGGTCGAATAAGGCCCAACACTAACAGTTGGGTGCAATTGAGCCAACGGGTCGACCAAGGCGGTCGTATGAATGAGCGCTGACATGGTTATTCCACTGGACGAATCGCACACATCAGTTTCGCCTCTGCGACCTCTTGCCCGTCAACAAAGGCACTCCCCTGATACTTGCAAATCTTGCTGCCGAGACGCTCAGCCACAACTTCAATGTGTAACTGATCGCCAGGCAACACGGGTTTCCGAAACCGAGCACCATCAATTCCGACAAAGTAGTAAACACTTTCTTGATCTTTAGGCTTGAGACCCGTCTCTTCGGCAAATGAAAAGATCGCTGCAGCTTGCGCCATCGCTTCAAGAATGAGTACGCCCGGCATCACGGGATGATGCGGAAAGTGTCCGACGAAAAACGGTTCATTAATCGAGACATTTTTAAGTGCCTTGATCGATTTTCCCGGCACCATTTCTAACACCCGATCAATAAGAAGCATCGGATAACGGTGGGGTAAACGTTCAAGGATACTTTTAATATCAAGCTGCATGGAAGTTCCTGTAAAGCCCGCTTGGGGCTATGCCTAAACAATAAGGTGGTGCAGACACACGTACGCTATTCGCGCTCGAGTTTTCGTAAACGCTTGCGCATCACCGAAAGCTGAGAGACGACAGCCGCATTACGTTGCCACTCGGCATGTGGTGCAAACGGAAACACACCTGTATAACGGCCAGGTTCGGTCACATCTGTCGTGATTCCGGTACCACCAGAAACGAAGACATCGTCACAGATTGTCAGATGACCCGCAATCCCCGCAGCACCTGCAATGGTGCAACGTGCGCCAATCGTGGTCGA
>JAURJT010000092.1 GCA_030832095.1 Gammaproteobacteria bacterium
TATTTTTTGCTCAATTTGTGCAAAAGTTATGGCTTGCGCTTACCTCACAAACCCTCCTTGAGCCTATCCCACCATGAGCCTTCTCAGCCCTGACGAACTTGCTGCCTTAATCCCCGCTGAGTCATCGATTTTTCCGGCGCCAATCCCGGTTCAATGCGTCTCAAGTGATGAGTTTTTGCCTGGCGTTCAAACGCCTAAGCAAAAAGAATATGAAGCACGTGTGAAAGCGCTTGGCGCCGAACTCGCAAAAAAACAGGGCCTCACACGTCGCAAGTTCTTTAAATCTGCCTCGGGGATGGCCGCCGCGTTTTTAGCGATGAACGAGACCTATGGTCCAGTGTTTGGCGTGTCGAGTGCCGAGGCCGCGACGCCCGAGATGGCCAACGAGCGCGCGCAGTCGCTGTCTGGCCAGTTCATCATGGATATGCACACGCACTTTTTGCGTGACGACACTACCCTTGAAGGCTTTGTGCGTAGTCGCGAGGCAGTTGGCAAAGCGGGTTGGAACCCAGCCCTAGTGGGTAAGCCCCAAACGCTTGAAGACCTTAAGTTTGCCAATTACTTAAAAGAAATATATTTGGATAGCGATACCAAGGTGGCGTGCATTAGCGGTGCGCCCTCAGAAAAGGTGACCGATTGGTTTTTAACCAACGACATGAAAAACCAAGCGCGTGCCACCATCAACTCAATCGCAGGGTCAAAGCGCGCCTTTGCTCACGCCATCTTTACCCCAGGCTATGCTGGTTGGCTAAACGAAATCGATCGCGCCATTGAAGTGCTTAAGCCCGACTCATTTAAGGGTTACACGATTGGTGACAACACCAACAAACAGTTGTCGGTGCACCCTTGGCGTTTAGATGATGAAAAACTTGTGTACCCCGCCTATGAAAAGTTTGTGAAAGCCGGGCTCAAAAACGTGTGTATTCATAAAGGCTTGTTTCCACCTTCGGTTGAAAAGAGCTTTCCGAACCTCTTGCAATACGCCAAGGTTGATGACGTGGCGAAGGCGGCAAAAGATTGGCCACAACTGAACTTCATCATCTATCACGGTGGCTATCGCTATAGCGGCGGTGGCGGCGCACAGGGTGCCTGGGAACAATTCGAAAAAACAGGGCGCATCGACTGGGTCAGTGATTTGGCGGACATCCCCGGCAAATACGGCGTCAACAATGTGTACGCCGATGTCGGGCAGCTGTTTGCGCAGTCTACGATTGCAGATCCACGCGTCTCGGCTGTGATGATGGGCCAGTTGATCGCAGGCTTAGGCGCCGATCACGTGTGTTGGGGCACCGATGCCATCTGGACAGGTGCACCGCAATGGCAAATCGAAGCGCTGCGTCGCCTTGAAATCCCAGAAGACTTACAAAAGCGTTATGGACTGAAGCCGTTAGGCCCAGCTGATGGCCCGGTTAAGCGCGCAATTTTTGGTGAGAACAATGCGCGGTTGTACAACTTTACGCCGGCTCAGCGTGCTGCTGTCAGCGCTGATAAGATCGCCAGCGGCAAAGCAATTTATGACCGCCACGGTGACGGGCGCACCAACATGGCCTACGGTTATGTGAATCGCGGTGCGGTGTGAGCACTCAGTCAGGTTCGGCAGTCAGTAAGTGCTGCTGAATTTGTTCGATCGCTTTGGTGATCTCGCTGAGTGCGAGATCTGAGCGCGCTTTATCCATACGGGTAGTTAATGTTGAGACGCTGATGCCCGCGATCGGCACATTGTTCTTATCCCTCAAGGGCACAGCAATCGAGCGCACGCCTGGCAACTCAATCACGTCACTAATGACAAAGCCACGCGTGCGTGCACGTGCAATCGTTTTGCGCGCATTGGCTTCAGAGTAGTTAGGATATTTTTCGCGACAGCGCTCAGCGTTGACTTTAAAAATACGCTCGATCTCGTTGTCATCTAAAAAACTCATAATGGCCAACGCGCCACCGCCAACGTTTAGGGGGCGTCGCTTGCCAACCTCAAGTACAAACACCTTGATCGGAAACGCGCCTTCAGCGCGATCAATACACACGCCATCAAAGCCTGCGCGCACGGTGAGTGAGACGGTATCGCCCGTGGCCTGCGCAATGTGTTGCAGATGAGGGTGACACAGATCGCGAATGTTGGTGCGAGGGCTTGCGGCCAGACCCATTTCGTAAATGGCGCTGCCTAAAAAATATCGTTTGGTGCTTTCGTCTTGTCGGATCAGGCCTTCAGACACCAAGCCTTGCAGAATCCGGTGCGCCGTTGGGCGCTCGATTGCAACCTCGGTGCACAGGTCAATGAGTCGCGCGCCAATGCGGTTACGCGCTGACACCCCGCGCAGCAGAGCTGCAACACGCTGCACAACTTGCGTACCTGATTTGGTGGCGGCACTCGGAATTATCATGGTTCATTATTCCACATTTTGGTCGTAGTAACCACATAGTCGTACAAACTATTGAGCTGAGGTAACAGAGTCGAGCGAGTGTGAGTATTGGTTGATTGTTAAATTCAGCGCGTAAGCACTAAAGCAAATCGTTGCAGTGGGCAGGTTCTCACAATGCCTCGCAGGGTGCGATCTTAGGTAAAAAAAATGTACCCAAGGACGGCGTGCCTTGTTACAACCATGTTGCACATCCAAGGCCATATTTTCGAAGCTTGGATGACCCCCTCCGTCTGCGCCCAGTTCGCGCTCCTTTGTTAATGGCTGCCGGTTCGCCCGGTGGATATTTTGTGTCTGAAACCTTTCTAATATTTCTTCAACTGTCGATCGTTGCGCTCTGTTGGCTCGTCGAACATTATTTTCCTCGCCTCTCGAATCGCGGCGATTCAGTTCGTAGAGTCTTTTCGATATTGGTGGTGTGGGCTGCCGCTTTAGGTGCAGTGGCTTTTTGTCAGGCCTATTTATTCCAGCCTTTGATCAGTTTGGTTGCCCCGTTCATGATTTTTAGCTTTTCTCAGTTACCGATCCCTAACGCGGTTGGATTCATCCTAAGTCTGCTGTTACTCGATCTCTTTCAGTACCTTATTCATTGGGCCTCGCACAAGATCTCGCCGCTTTGGGCCTTGCACAGTGTGCATCATGCAGACAAGCACGTCACAGCCGCAACGGGTCTTTTGCATCATCCTCTAGAGATGATGTTCAGTTTTATTGTGACCGTGTGCTTGTTGATTTTGTTTGGGATATCGCTGCAAGTCATCGTTACGTACAGTCTGTTATCGACATTTCATAATTTGCTTGTGCATGCAAACGTCAATATCCCCGCACGGCTCGATCGTGTGTTGCGGTGGTTCATTGTGACGCCAGATATGCACCGCACTCACCACTCGGTCATGCCGACCGAAGGCAATTCAAATTTCGGACAATTATTTCCGTATTGGGATTGGTTGTTTAGAACCTATCAAGCGAAGCCCTCCACATCGCTAGCAAAATTAAAGATGGGGTTGATCGAGCCGAACAAGGGGGGTGCCTTCAATCCCCTCGAATTAATGGTTCAACCATTTGGGTTATATGGCGCGGCATACAGGAGTAAAACTAAATGAGCCCTCAAACTGACGCGTGTCGACTCTTTCGGCAATTCAAAACCTGCGCTTGGATTGCTCTTTTTGTAGCCTTGACGTTCATGTCTTGCGGCGCACGTGCTGGCGGTGGTATCGCTTTCACCTTACCAACAGGTACTGTTAATCAGGCTTACTCGTTTGATCTCACTACGATGCCAAACGCAGTTACGAACACCCAATTTACAACCCAAGGCGTCAACAATTTTGGAGCCTTGCCGCCCGGGCTTTCCTTCGTTAATGGCACAAGCACGATTTTTGGAACACCAACTACTGCAGGCACGTACGCCCCCGCCTTCGTGGTGAGAGGAGTCCAGATAGCCTTTCAATACGTTTTATCATTCCAATTTCTCGCGGCAAGCCCGAGCACAGGCGGCGGCTCAAGCATCGTTGTGCCGCCGCCCGGCTCGGCGGGCACGGTTGTCTTGGCCAGTAATTTAACGAGTGGCACCGTGTTTACCGGTGGCACGCTTATGACTACAAATGGGTTGACGTCGTCTGCGTCATTTGTACTCGGTACGGGTGGAGCGATCGTGGTGACCCCACCGAGTGGTACGGGCACGCTTTCTGGGGTGATTTCAGGTTCTGGTGGGATGACGGTTGCCAGTGGAGCCAGCGCGTCTTCGTCGACCTGCTTGTTTTGTTCAGGTGGCATATTAGGTGGCGCAGGGACGGGTGGGTTGTCTTCCGCGGTTAGCACCGGGAGTTATCAAACTAGTGCAGGGCAAACGCTTAATCTTCCTACCCTCAGCGGCGGAACCCTTATCTTGTCAGGTAATAACACTTACGGTGGTGGCACAATCGTTGCGTCAGGTACCTTGCAAGTCAACGGTACATCGCCGACAGGTTTGGGCGATGTCACGGTGAACGCCGGTGGCATGCTGATGGGTACGGGCACGATTGCGGGCAACCTTAATGTTGGCGGCATTCTAAAGCCGGGTAATTCACCAGGGTACTTGGCCGTGAGCGCAAACGTTGCGATGCTAAGCGGCAGTGTGTATGTGCAGGACATAGCTGGCTTGGTCCAAGCAAGTGGCACGAGTCCGCGTGGCGCTGCTGGTTATTACTCTTATTTAAACAGTACGGCAGGCCAGTTTGTCATCAACCCGAATGTCTTACTCGCCCCAAGGTTGGCAAACTTGTTTAGCGCTGGCGAACCTGGCTACGACACTAGTATCTTTGTACCTGAGCTCGGCAATCACTTTCGCATGGTCACGGCGAGCGGTGGCGTTGCCGGACGCTTTACCGCAGTCATACAGCCAGCGCAGCTTAGCAGCGGCATGCAATTCATTGCTTTTTATAACGTCAACAATAGCAACAGCATTGATCTCGCAACGGTTCCGATCTCGTACGCGAATACACTTGACGCTGAGAAAGACAACGCTAAGTCGGTGGCTCGCGTGCTGGATCAGTTGTTAGGTGTGAACCAAGTCAACACAGCGACTGCCGCACAAGACCAACTGCTCTATGCAGCATCAGGCCAAACCGCCGCCAGCCTACCTGCCTTTGCCAAAGCCCTGTCAGGCGAGGTACATGCAGCATCGGTAGCCGTCTTGCCGCAAGCCGGTCAACGACTGCAACAAACGGTGCTTGCACGCTTAAGCAATTATCTGATGATGCCGAACCTATTGAATCCCGCTTTGAACAACGCGTCATCTTCTGGGCTGATCAGCGGCAGCAATTCCACAGGCTTACCTACGACGGCAGTTGGTTCCAATCCTGCCGTCAACCCCAACGCAAGTGCGCACGCCAGCGCAAGCCTCGTCAATGCCAACGCCTGGGCTGAGATCGCCTACCAGCGGGGAGATCGCGGTGGCGACAGTCAGGCGAGTGGGTACAACAGTAATCTGTATCAAGCTGTGTTTGGTATCGATGCCTATTCAAATGCCGAGCTTGGCTTAAAACTTGGTGGAGGCCTAGCCTTATCCACTACGACTGTCGCTGCA
>JAURJT010000093.1 GCA_030832095.1 Gammaproteobacteria bacterium
ATTGTCTTGTTTAAGATAAATGTTTGAGCGACTGCCTTCGCACAACTCGGCGCGCTCGTTCACAAAAATCAAATCAAAAAAATCGTGATGCGCGGTCAGCCATTGTGTCGTTGGGTCGTACCAAGGGCGGTGGGTTGTTTTGTGCTGAAGTAGTAATTCATGGCTATCAAGTGTGAGCGCTGCAAGCGCCACCAATGGGCGGGCCTGCAGCGCAGGCAGCGGTGCGGTTGTAACGTGAAGCTCGCCGTTGGGTGTCATTAAGAGGCGCACTCGAGTGTTCTCAGTTGACACTGTCATCTTTAATAGAGCGTTTTGAACCGCTTGCTCAACGGCGACGCGGCCAGGCCAGTGAAACCCCAGGCTCAGTGCAGACGTTTGCAGGCGTTGCAAATGCCCGAGAAACAGTGGGATTTGACCTTGCGGATCGGCGCGCATGGTCTCAATTAATTCAAAGCGGTGGGCATTGCTTGTCATTTTCAATACAATTGCGGCATCATCGCCTTTCAGGGAAAGACCTATGTTACTCAGATCAGACAAAAAAAGAAGGTTTCTAGCGCTGCTGTTGATGAGCGCCGGTTTGGGGCTACTCGTTGGTTGTTCAAGCAAGGGTTCGGGCGATGCCAATCAGGCAAATCAGTTAGCAGCTGCGGACTTTGCCAAACAAAACGGTAAGGTCACTCTCACCTTTGACAGTAAAGGGCAGTGGGAGTCGATCAGCGCGATCGCGATGGCAGCGGTTTCGACTAATTCGGCTGAAGGTCGTGAACAGGCCGTGACGATCGCGACGTTACGTGCGCGCCGCAATATCGCCGAGTTTTTGTCAACCGATATCAATT
Organism: Gammaproteobacteria bacterium; assembly: GCA_030832095.1. Classification (GTDB taxonomy): domain Bacteria; phylum Pseudomonadota; class Gammaproteobacteria; order Burkholderiales; family Burkholderiaceae_B; genus Zwartia; species Zwartia planktonica. The sequence goes on from JAURJT010000093.1 coordinate 837, forward strand.
CTTCGCGCAGTTTGGTGGTGGTCTCTAGAACACTACAAAAAGCGAACGAAAAAGGGACAGCGGAAAGCAGTGTACAACCCATCGCCCTCACAGATGATGAAATGGGCGAGATCGATAAAGATATCAAGAACGGCACCACACAAAATACCCGTACGGATGACAACTCTTTCACAGTTGCCAACACGGTGCGTGAACGTATTACCTCAAGTAGTGCTGCAATCTTGAAAGGTGTTGCAGTGGTGGCGCAGGACACCTCGCCAGACTTTAAAACCGTTCGTGTGCAGGTCAGGGGCGAACGTCGGAACGTTGGCGTGGCCAATACCATCCGTATGGACATGGCGAAATAAAAAAAGCGAATACACCCTTTACAACGCGCTGGAAACATTGTGTGGCAATTGCTTGGTAATGCCGTGAAAGCGGATCGGGCACCTTGGCTCTCGTTGGTATGTCTGGCGCTGTGCGTCATGCTGTCTGGTTGCGCCACCACAGAGCGGCAAGCCAAGCTCGAAGGACCTGGTATTTTTGTGCGCGCATCGGGCGAGGCCTCGACCAAAGCACAAGCGCTTGATCAGGCGTTTCGTGATGCCGTTCAACAAGCGACGGGTGTAGTCATTAGTTCACAGCAGCAAGTTGAAAACAATCAAGTGACGCGCGACGAGATTCTTAGCTATAGCAGCGGCTTTATCGTCTCGCATGAAGTCGTGCGCGAGCAAACGCTAGCGTCAGGTCGCTACCGAGTCGAGATCAATGCGCTTATTTCTAGCGCCAAACTTGCCGAACGCTTGTTGTCTGGGGGCCCACGTCAGCGCACCGTCGGCGCTCAAACCCAGCAGATCTATGGCCAAATTTCATCCTTGCTGCACGAGCGTCGAGCAGGCGATGCATTATTGCTCAGCCTGGCGCGCGAATTTCCTAAAAACAGTTTCACGGTTGAGGTGTCGCCGCCTAAGGCTGAGGTCAACACGCAACGGAGCACGCGTTTAGTATTTCCAGTGACGATTCATTGGGCCAAGGGCTACCTTGAAGCCTTTGAGGCGACTGTGAAGTACATCGCCCGCGATCGGTGCATTTTGATTGCTGAAGCTGATTTTTATCGTTGCCCGTTTAATGTTCGTGCGGTCACTGGCTTTTGGGATTCGAGTCAGCTATGGGGCTATCAACTTGCCGACGCTAAGCAGATTGAGCTCGTGATGAGGCAGTTTCCAATACAAATTGGGCTCGCGTTAACGCTTTACAGCACGGGTGGCGCAAGCCTGGGGCGTTATTGTTTTGACATTGATTTGTCGGGTGATAGATCGGGGCGTGGTTATAGCGGCTCGTTGCTCAGGCATTCGCGTCGTGACCGTATCGAACTCTTTAATCCAACCTATAAAACCAATGCAACTTTTAACATCGATAACATTAATTCGATTAAAGATTTGAATACGGTAGAGGCTGAGTTGGTTCGGGTCTGTCAATAACGATTCGAGCTTTCCAGTGGCATTCGTCCCACTCAAGTGCTGCGACCGAGTCGTGCACAATTCCGCCGCCCACGTGATACAGACCGCTCCCGTCTTGTTTGAGTAGCAGTGTGCGAATGGCGACATTCAGCGAGAAATCACCATTGGGGGCCAGCCAGCCAAGACTGCCACAATACAAACCACGTGGTTGCGTCTCGGTTTGTTGAATTCGTTTCATCGCTGCGATTTTAGGTGCACCGGTGATCGAGCCACACGGAAATAGTGCCCGTAAGATTGTCTCTAGCGAGGTCTTGGCTGCAATCGTCGCTTGAATGGTTGAGGTCATGGTCCAGACCGAGGGATACGCTTCAAGCGAAAACAAAGGTTCTGCAATCACAGTCCCAGGTATCGCAATGCGCCCCAGATCATTGCGCAATAGGTCGACGATCATCAGATTTTCAGCGCGGTCTTTTGTGCTCGCTCGTAAGCCTTGACCAAGACGTTGATCTTCAAGCGGGTCGTTTGAGCGAGGGGCGGTTCCTTTCATTGGGCGAGTGATTAACGTTGTGCCGCGACGTTGCAAAAACAACTCTGGTGAAAACGACAACACTGTTTGTTCAGCGTCTTCGATGAACGCGGCATGTGCGCTGGGGTGTTGATTGGCGAGCTGAAGATACAGCTCTTGTGCCGAGCCTTGCGTCGATACGTTCAGGGCAAAGGTGCTATTGATTTGATAGACCTCGCCCTGCGCGATCCATTCTTTGATTTTTTGAATTCTGTCAAAGTAATCGGCTTGCGACAGACTTGCGGTGACTGAGGTAATTGAGGCCGGTGTTGTGGCGCCGGCCTCAATCTCAGTCACGATTTCAATCCCGGCCTCAGTCTTAGCCTTAGCCTCAGTCCTCTCGATATGGCTGAGGCCCCAAGGCTTTTCAATCGTGACTGAATCAAAGACGAGTGCCGTTAAACGGCTACGCGGCTTGAGGTGAGTTTGCGCAGCACTACCGGGTGTTGGCAGCTCAGCTTGCGCAGCGCGTGCTGTTGGTTGCAGCGCTGACTCAAACCACTCGCCGAGCTCGTAGTCGAGCATGAGGGCGATCCAGTGTCCGGCGCTTTGTGCGGCCTGTATGGCAGCAAAGGCAGCAGGCAGTTCGACCGAGCTGCATGCGGTGATGCGTTGGCGTAGCCCAGACAAGACCTTCGCTTCGCCCGCCAGTCGATCTTCAAAACGGCATCGCGTCACGCTGGTCGCCCACTAAGCACGATGCATAAACTCGTGAAGCACTTCGCCCGTATGCGATTTTGAACGCACCTTCATCACCTGCTCGGGCGTCCCTTCGATCACAAGCTTTCCGCCACCCGTACCGCCTTCTGGACCCAAATCTAGCAGCCAGTCGGCCTCGGCAATGATGTCAAGATTGTGCTCGATCACTACCACGGTGTTGCCGGCCTCAACGAGACGATGCAATACACGGATGAGCTTCTCGACGTCTGCCATGGATAAGCCAACGGTTGGTTCATCTAGCACGTAAAGTGTGTGGGGCAGGCGCGAGGCACGACCGGTGGTGATCACGCCTTCTGTCATCCGAGCTTTGGCCAGTTCAGTGACTAATTTGATTCGTTGCGCTTCACCGCCCGACAGTGTGGGTGAGGGCTGCCCGAGCGTGATGTAGCCCAATCCTACATCTTGCATCAGTTGCAGGGGGTGTCGAATTTTTGGATGCGCGGCAAAGTAGCCAATCGCATCATCGACTTCAAGCGACAGCACTGCACCCGCGTGCTTCTCGCGCATGCGTACACTCAAGGTATCGGTGTTAAAACGCGCACCACTGCAAGCGTCACAGGGCACCTTAATGTCGGGCAAAAAGCTCATCTCAAGGGTGCGCATGCCTTGTCCTTCGCACAGCGGGCAGCGACCCTCGCCGGTGTTAAACGAAAAGCGTCCTGCACCCCAACCGCGAATCCGCGCCTCTTGAGTGTCAGCAAATTGCTTTCGCACATCATCCCAAAAGCCGATGTAGGTTGCGGGGCACGAGCGTGGCGTTTTGCCAATCGGTGTTTGATCGACTTCAAGTACGCGATCGATCGCTTTCCAGCCCTCAATGCTTTCACAGCCGTGCCACTGCGGATCTGCACGGAGCGAAACCGCTGCGCCTAGATTATCAAGCAATACTTCACGGGCTAAGGTCGATTTACCTGAGCCTGATACGCCTGTGACCACGCTCAGGCGGCCGATCGGAAAGTGTGCCGTCAGGTGACGCAAGTTATGAAGCTTTGCGCCTTTGACCGTGATCATCGGCGTATCCTTTGTCACCGGTCTGCGCGGCTGCAGAGGATGTGCCAAGGGGTGCCTCAGGTAATGTCCGGTTGTTGACTCGGGCGCATCCATCAGGTCTTGCAAACTGCCTTGTGCCACCACGCGCCCGCCGCGAATCCCTGCGCCTGGGCCGATATCAATGATGTGTTCGGCGCGGCGAATGGTGTCGTCGTCGTGCTCAACCACTACTAAGGTGTTGCCGTTCTTTTCAAGCCGTGACAAGGCCCCAAGCAAAATCCGATTGTCGCGTGGATGTAAGCCAATTGTGGGTTCGTCCAGCACGTAGCAAACGCCCTGCATGTTTGAACCCAATTGTGCGGCTAGACGGATGCGTTGTGCTTCGCCGCCAGACAGCGTGGGTGCGGCGCGATCGAGTGCCAGGTAGCCTAGCCCCACTTCTTGCATAAATTGCAGACGGCCACGAATCTCAGACAAGATGTCACGCGCAATCTCTGCGTCGCGTCCGCGCAAAACTAACGCTGTAAAAAAGGTATGGGCGTCTGAGACGGCCAAACCAGCAAGCTCAGCAATCGATTTATCACGCCACAGCACTGCGCGCGAAACGGGGTTTAAGCGTGCGCCATGACAACTGGTGCAGGTGGTTGTTTCGCCTTCGTACCAGGCGTTCCAGGCCGTTTCTTCACCGGTTTGCTCTTCGTCAAAGCCCTGCAACTTTAGACCTGTGCCAAAACAGCCGTGGCACCAACCGTG
>JAURJT010000094.1 GCA_030832095.1 Gammaproteobacteria bacterium
AAGTTAGGTCTGCATGCCCCATTTGCGGATCGTGGCACGCTCGATCACTTTGAAGATAAAGTTTTCGACAATGAGCCCGATAAAAATGACCATGAAAAGCCCAGCAAACACGCTGGGTATTTCAAGTAAATTTTTATTCTGATAAATGAACCAACCCAGGCCGCCCGAGCCTGAACTGACGCCAAACACCAGTTCGGCCGCGATCAGGGTGCGCCAGGCAAAGGCCCAGCCCATTTTGAGCCCAGACAAAATGCTAGGAAATGCGGCCGGAATCAAAATGCTTCGCACATAAGCGAAGCCAGTTAAACCATAATTGCGGCCAACCATTCGCATGGTGAGCGATACCGACATAAAGCCAGAGTGGGTATTGAGTGCAACAGCCCACAGTACAGAGTGGATGAGCACAAAGACCAAGCTGCCTTCGCCCAAGCCAAACCAGATCAATGCCAGCGGGAGCAACGCAATAGCCGGCAAGGGGTTGAACATCGCGGTGAGTGTTTCAAGGATATCGGTGCCGATGCGGGTCGTGATGGCTAGCACGGTGAGCAGGGCGGCTAAGGCAATCCCGCAGGCATAGCCTATCAACAGTACGCTGATTGACGTCCAGGCTTTGGCGAGTAATCCACCAGACATGATGCCGGTAAAGAGCGCCTGCATCGTCGCCGAAAACGTTGGAAACAGCAGTTCGTTGTTTAAGTGCTGTGCGTAAATCTGCCAAATAGCGGCGAGGGCAGCTAGCAATAACACGCGGCGCAAAGCTGTGTTGTTACCGAGGCGCTCAAGCAAGGACAAAGGTTTTTCAACCACACCCACGGCACTGTAGGGTTCGGGCGTGCGATAGATCTCAGGGCGGTTGCTGGTGTCGACCGGGTGCTTAGCCATGCTGCACCTCATGGTGTTGGTTGTCTTGCTGCGTAAACAACATATCGTTAATTTTTTCTTCGAGTTCTTTTTCGGCGGCGGGGTTTGAATGGTGTCGAGGCAAACTGTTGACTTCTGCTTTGACCTGACCTGGATGTGGGGTCAGTAGCAAGATACGATTGCCCAACCGAATCGCTTCGGGGATTGAGTGTGTGACGAACAAAACGGTAAAGTGCGTGTCGTCCCACAGTTGCATCAATTCATCTTGCATTTTGCGGCGAGTCAGTGAATCAAGCGCTGCGAAGGGTTCATCCATCAATAGAATGTCTGGCTCCATTGCCATGCCGCGTGCGATTGAGACGCGTTGCTTCATGCCGCCCGATAAGGTGTGTGGATAGCTATTGGCAAACTTTGAGAGGTTCACTTTTTCGATGTAAGCCAGCGCACGTTCGCGCGCGGCCGCTCCGCGCAAGGTGCCACTTGCGGTCAGCGGAAACATCACATTTTCAAGTACGGTTTTCCAGGGCAAGAGTTGATCGAACTCTTGAAACACCATCATGCGGTCGGGGCCTGGTTTGGTGATTGTCGTGCCTTTGAGTTTGATTGAGCCTTCGACGGCAGGCATGTAGCCGCCCACGGCCTTCAGCAGCGACGATTTGCCGCAACCAGAGGGCCCGAGCAGCAGGAAGCGATCCGCCTCGTATACCTTAAAGTCAACGCGATAGGTCGCGGTCACCAAATGCTCAGTGGTTTTGTATTGCAGTGTGACGCCGTCGACTTCGAGCAATGGCGGCTGATTCTGACTGATGTCCTGCATAAGGGTCTCCATCCTAGGCGACCAAGGTTAGCGGAAAATAGAGGCTTCTGTCAGGCCTGACCCGAATACAATACGGGCATGACACATATTTTGGCCCTCGAAACCTCAACCACCACCTGCTCGGTTGCGCTGCTCTCTGAGCAAGGCTCGAGCGTGACCGTGGTGACGCGCCAGCTTGAGGGCACAGCGGGTCATGCGGCAAATCTTTTGCCCATGGTCAGTGCCTTGCTCGCTGAGTGTGGCGTCGAACGTGCTGCGTTGAGTGCGGTCGCGTTTGGTCAGGGTCCTGGGGCGTTTACGGGCATCCGCGTTGCCTGTGGGGTTGCTCAGGGCATGGGTTTGGCGCTGCAAATTCCCTTGATTCCGATCGGAGCTCTGCCCGCTGTTGCTGCGCAGGCCGCGGGGCGTTTGCCTCAGCATTTGATTCTTGCGGCGCTTGATGCACGGATGGATGAGGCCTATTTTGCGGCGTATGTCGATGATGTTGAACAGGGTTTAGTGATCTTGCAGCCGCCCGTGCTGTTGCCTGCAGCTCAACTACCGGCTTTCGTTGCACAGCGCCTGCCCCTATGGCAAAGTCGCGCGTCTGCCGGCCTTGGGGTTTGTTACGTCGGTGAGGGCTGGGGGCTGCTGGGGTACACAACAAGCGTACCTCTTGGCTGCGTGGCTGACGATCTTCGGGCCCGACCAACTGCCCAAGCGGTTGCCACCTTGGCGCTGCGCGACTGGCACTCGGGCCAGGCCGTATTGCCCGAGCAGGCTGCCCCGCTTTATTTGCGTGACCGTGTCGCGTTTACTGTTGCCGAGCGCGCCTTGGGCGAAGGGGGCAATCCTCGCGCCCTGGCGCCTGGCCAGGCGGCCTTAGTGCCCATGACGGTCGCAGACCTGCCCGAAGCACTTGAAATCGAACGTGCGGTTCAGTCGTTTCCCTGGACCCTTAAAAACTTTGAAGATGCGCTGGCGGCGGGCTATGAGGCCTGGGTGTTGCGCCAAGACGCAGAATTACTGGGGTTTTGTATCGCGATGCAAGCGCCTGATGCAGCACACATTCTGGTGATTGCCGTGGCGCGTGCCCATCAGCGCCAAGGCTATGCGCACCAGTTGTTGGCGCAAATTACGCGTAGCGCTCAGGCTCAAAGCGCAGAGGGCTTATTGCTTGAGGTTCGCCCCTCAAATCATGCAGCGCTCGCTTTTTATGCCCACGAAGGGTTTAATCAGATTGGCGTGCGCCGCGCTTACTATCCTGCAGGTCGAGGCGAACGCGAAGACGCGTATGTCCTGAAGAAAACCTTTGACCACACTTAAGCCCTATCGAAAGGTATGACGCCAAGCCCCGATCCTAAACCCCTGCAATACTCGGCCTTGCAGCTGGCGTGGTTGCACGAGTTGGGTATTGATAAGCCCTGGTTGCCCGGCGATGCGCGCGCAGTGCCAGCAACGAGCAGCGGCACGCAAGCTGAAGCACCAGGCAAGGCCGAAGCACGTCTTAACGGGGCTGCTGTCTCAAACCCTAGTGCAGCACCAGTCACCACAACACGTGCACCCACGCGTGGAGCCGCCTCCAAACCGCAGCAAGCGGCCGCGCCTATGAGCGCAGTGAGCATCGCTGCGATGACGGCGCTGACAGCCGCTGCCGCCGCTGCGGCTTCTGATCTTGAATCGTTAACACTTGCGGCGAGTGCCTGCCAGGCTTGCGGGCTTTGTCGACAGCGCGACCAAGTGGTGATGGGGCAGGGCGTGACACAACCGGCTATTTTGGTGATTGGCGATGGGCCGGGTGAGCAAGACGATCGTAAGGGTCTGCCCTTTATGGCCGAGTCTGGCGCGTTGCTCGATCAAATGTTGTTAACGATTGGCAGTGCACGCACGCGTGACGTGTATCTCACGAACCTTGTGAAATGTCGACCACCCGGAAACAGGCTCGCGCTACGCGAAGAAATCGCGGCTTGTCAGTCGTATCTGGTGCGCCAGCTTGAGTTGTTGCGGCCCTTTAGTATTTTGGCGCTGGGGCGCGTGGTCGCGCAATCCTTGTTAAACACAGACGAACCTCTGCAAAACTTGCGAGGTCGAGTGCATCAGCTCGAGGTGGCCGGGCAAACCATCCCTTTGGTTGCCAGTTATCACAGCGGTCACTTGCTGAACCATCCCGCCGACAAAGCGGCAGCCTGGCAAGATTTGCAGCTGTTGCGCACACTACGGCGCTAGGCAAGTTTCGCGCTTGAGGTGCACAGCGTAGCGCTATAGAAATCCCCGCCCCGTGTGGCGGGGACGACGTCAAAGTGCTTTACCGTGCCCCTCTTGCCCGATCTGCGCGAGCAGACTTGGATCACGTTTAAGGTTGCTTTGATTCCAGCGTATCAGTATGAGCATCACGCCAGCAACTAACAAACCAAAGATCCCGATGATGATGCTGATCGAAAGCTGCAGCCATAATAAAACGGTGTAAATCGCCACCATCAGCAAAATGTTCAGTTGTTCATTGAAATTTTGTACTGCAATCGAATGACCGGCCGACAATAATACATGCCCACGATGTTGCAGCAGGGCGTTCATGGGCACGACAAAATAGCCAGAGGTCAAACCAATCAAAATCAGCAGGATATAGGCGGCCCATGGCAGCTCGACGCCCAAGACGTTGATTGTCCAGGACGACTGCACAAACGGCATTAACAGCACGATGAAGCCCATCGCAACACCAAGCGGCAACACGGTTAAGGCGCGAGGTAAGGCGACTCGCCCGGCAAGCACGGCACCGACGATGGTACCGATCGCCGTGATGCCCATCAAAATCGATGCCTGATCCAAGCGGTAGCCCAGGTGACTGCGGCCCCACTCGATCACGATTAATTGCAATGTGGCGCCAGCGCCCCAAAACAGTGTGGTGACGGCCAGCGAGATTTGTCCAAGCTTATCTTTCCAGAGGATGCGGACGTAGCCCCAAAACGCTTTTATCAGGCTAATTGGATTTTTTTGCTGTTTAGGGTAAACAATATGGGTCTTAGGAATCATCAGGGTGCAGATCGCAGCGGCGGCATAGATCAGGGCGATCACCAAAATCGCGGCCTCGGCTGGCGTTTGCACAAAGCCACTAAGCCAAGGATGGGACAGTAGCCAGTCTGACACTTTTGGGGAAACCAGTACACCCCCCACCAAGGTGCCCAAGATGATGGATAGGATCGTCAAGCCTTCGATCCAGCTATTGCCTTTTACCAACTGCAACGGGGGCAGCATCTCAGTGACAATGCCGTATTTGGCGGGCGAATACGCTGCCGCACCAATCCCGACCAGAGCGTAGGCGACACAGACAAGGTTGACTTGCGCCCCCGCTGATAAACCCAAAAAAGCGTAGCAAAACATCAAGGCGCAGCCACTGACCTTAATGGCATTTGTCATGAACATGACCCGACCTTTGGGGTAGGAGTCTGAAATGGCGCCGACAAAGGCCGCTAGCAGCACGTAAGAGGCTGCAAACCACCATTTCATCATGGGGGCCATCCAGTCGGGGCCCTGCAACTGTTGAATGAGCGCGATTGCGGCGATAAAAAGCGCGTTGTCGGCAAGCGAAGAAAGCGCTTGCGCCGCCATAACGGTAAAAAAGCCTCTGTTCAATTGGAGCGTCTTTTTAAAAGGGGTTAAGTTCAAAGTATCGAGAGAACCTGATTAGGTTCACAGGCTAGACCCTATTCTCGCCTGTCCGAGTATACCGACAGATCTTTTGGTGTTTAGTCAAAGCGCTGGCACGCCACAATGAGGGATTTTGGGCAAAAAGAGAATGAGGGATTGCCCTTGGTGCAGATTCGGCTAGAACCGCCCTTCGAGCCGAATGTCAAGGCTAAATTCGCCTCAGGCTGCGTTATGATCAAGGGTATTCCATCCCAAATTGTGTCTAACTATTGTGCGCCTGACCCAGATCAAACTTGCCGGCTTCAAATCTTTTGTCGATCCGACCGTGATCCCTACCCCTAGCCAGTTGGTGGGCGTCGTAGGGCCCAACGGTTGTGGCAAATCCAACATCATTGATGCGGTCCGTTGGGTCATGGGTGAAAGCCGTGCGTCTGAGTTGCGCGGCGAGTCAATGCAAGACGTGATTTTTAGTGGTTCGAGCCAGCGTAAAGCCTCGGCGCGAGCCTCGGTCGAATTGGTGTTTGATAATAGCGATGGTCGCGCGACAGGGCAGTGGGCCAGTTATGGCGAAATCGCGGTGCGCCGAGTGTTGACTCGCGATGGCACCAGCAGCTATTTCATCAATAATCAACAAGTCCGTCGTCGCGATGTTTACGATATTTTTCTGGGCACCGGTTTAGGTTCGCGTGGGTACGCCATCATCGGTCAAGGCATGATTAATCGACTGATTGAAGCCAAGCCTGAAGAGTTGCGTGTCTACCTTGAAGAGGCGGCTGGCGTCTCGCGCTACAAAGAGCGTCGTCGTGAAACTGAAAATCGGTTATCAGATACCCGCGAAAATCTTGTGCGCGTCGAAGATATCTTGCGTGAACTTGGTTCGCAACTAGAAAAGCTTGAAGGTCAGGCAGAAGTGGCGCGTGAATACCGCGGTCTACAAACTGAAGGCGAAGCCAAGCAAAATGCGCTGTGGTTTTTAAAAGAGGCTGCGGCGCAAGACGAGCGTGATCGCACCCAACAAAACATTGAGCGTGCGCATACCGAACTCGAAGCCTCAACGGCGGGTCTGCGGGCCAGCGAAGCTGCGCTTGAATCGCGCCGTCAGGCGCACTATGCCGCCGGTGATGCCGTGCATGCCGAGCAGGGCGCTTTGTACGAAGCCAACGCCAAGGTCAGTAGCCTCGAGGCTGAAATCCGGCACGTGGTTGAGTCGCGCAATCGGGTGCAAACTCGACGGGCGCAATTGCAGGTGCAAATCACTGAGTGGGAGTCTCAACGCGAGCACTGCCAGCAACAAATTTTGGACGGCGAAGACGAACTTGCGACCAGTGCAGCGCGCTCTGAAGAGGCGCGTGAGCTGGCCTTGGCGGCCCAAGCCGGTTTGCCTGAGATTGAAACCCGCGTGCGCGAAGCCGCAGCGCAACGAGAAGAGATGCGAATTGCGCTGGCGCGAGTTGAGCAAAGCCTGGCGTTGGCTGCTCAAACGCAGCGTGATTCTGATCGTCAGTTGCAGGCACTCGAGTTGCGTCGTGAGCGTTTGACGCAAGAATTAAAAGGTGTTGAATCCCCCGATCTGGCAGCGCTTGAGCAACTGACTGGTGACAAACTCTCGACTGAAGAGCTGCTCGAAGAGGCGCAAGGAAAACTCGTTGAGCTTGAAGAGCGCTTGCCTCAGGCCGATGCGCAGCGCAACCAGGCGCAGCAAACCGCCTTAACTGAAGCCGAGGCCTTGGCTCGCTTAGACGCCCGCTTGTCGGCCCTGGTGCGCTTGCAAGAAGATGTGCAAAAGAAAGGGGCGCTTGAGCCTTGGCTGGCCAAACACGAACTCACGACGTTGGGGCGTTTGTGGCAAAAGCTACAGGTCGAAGCGGGTTGGGAGACAGCGATCGAGGCTGTGCTAAACGAGCGCATGACGGGTCTCGAGGTGCGCAATCTGGATTGGGCACGCGCTTTCGCGGCCGATGCGCCACCGGCGCGTCTGGCGTTTTATCAATTGCCCGTAGCAGCTGCAGCTGCCGCGGCACCAGCCGGCTTGACGCCCTTAACCTCGTTGCTGCGGATTAGCGATCCCGAGCTGCGTACCTTGCTGCAATCTTGGCTCGGACACGTCTTTACTGTAAAAGACATCACCGAAGCCTTGGCTCTGCGTGCCTCGCTTCCGGCAGGTGCTTTGCTGGTCGTACAGGGTGGGCACTTAGTTGATGCAAACAGCGTGCGGTTTTATGCCCCAGACTCTGAACAGGCTGGTTTGTTGGCGCGTCAGCAAGAGATCGAAAATCTGCAGCGCGAAATTAAGGCGCGGCAGCTAATCGCCGATCAGTCACGCTCGGCTGTGGCGCAGGCAGAATCCGCTTGGCAACAGGTCTCTCAAGCCTTGCCACCGCTGCGCCAGCGCGTCGGTGAAGTCACCCGTCGCCTGCACGATTTGCAACTAGAGCACACCCGCTTGCTTCAGCAAGTTGAACAAACGCGTGAGCGCTCAGGTCGGCTCGAGCAAGACCTGGCCGAAGTTGCCTCACAGCAAGAAGAATTGCAAGCCACAAAGATCGAAGCCGAGACGCGTTTCGAAGAGCTCGATGCCGAAATCGCTACCTTGCAAGAGGCCTACTCTGAGGCTGAGATGGCGGGCGAGGCGTTAGCCGACGAAGCGCAAACCGCTCGCGATCGCCTGCGCGATCAAGAGCGTGGCGCCCAAGAGGCTGAGTTTAATGAGCGTGGGATTCGCGCTCGTATCGCCGAACTACAACGAAACCTGCAAGTCGCAACTGAACAAAATACCCGCGCTAAGCAAGAGCTGATCACGCTTGAGTCTGACTTGACGACACTCGACGCGGCTGCGGCCGAAGCTGGCCTGCAAGAGGCGCTTGAGTTGCGCGCCGAGCGCGAAGAAGCCTTGGGTCGAGTACGAATCGAGATGGATACGCTGGCTGCGCAGTTGCGCGAGGCCGATGAAGAGCGCTTGACCCTTGAGCGCTCTCTTGAGCCGCGCCGCGAACGCATCATGCAATTGCAGTTGCAAGAGCAAGCCGCTCGCTTAGCTGCTGAACAGTTTGCCGAACAACTCAACGAGCGCCAGGTAGATCGTCTTGCGCTGCAGGCCTCGCTAGCTGATCAGCCAGAAGAGTGGTCGCGCCCAGCCTGGTTGCAAAGTGAAGTGCAACGCATCACGAAAAAAATCGAAAGTCTGGGCTCAGTCAATTTGGCAGCGCTTGACGAACTCAATGAATCGCGCGAACGTAAAGGTTACCTTGATGCGCAATTCTTGGATCTGCAGACTGCCATCAATACGCTCGAAGACGCGATCCATAAAATCGATCGCGAAACCCGTGATCTGTTGCAGACAACCTTTAATGAAGTCAATACGCACTTCGGCGAGTTGTTTCCAAAGCTGTTTGGTGGGGGCGAGGCACGACTGATTATGACCGGTGACGAGATCCTCGACGCCGGCGTGCAGGTCATGGCTCAGCCACCCGGAAAACGCAATACCTCGATCCATTTGCTGTCGGGCGGAGAAAAAGCCTTGACTGCGACGGCGTTGGTGTTTGCGCTGTTCAAATTGAATCCAGCACCTTTCTGCTTACTGGATGAGGTTGATGCACCACTTGATGACGCCAACACCGAGCGTTATGCTAACTTGGTGGGTAGTATGTCAGAGCACACGCAGTTTCTATTTATTTCGCATAATAAAATTGCGATGCAAATGGCGCGGCAATTAATTGGTGTCACCATGCAAGAGCAAGGGGTATCAAGAATTGTGGCAGTTGATATTGAATCGGCGCTGCAACTTGCAGCAGAAGCGGCTTAATTCTAGGGTCTACACATGAGTGAGTTGCAGATCTATCTGATTATTTTGGGCGTTGGCGTTATTTTGCTGCTGCTGGGTTTTAATTGGATTCAAGATTTACGTGTGCGCAGGCGCATGCAGGCTGAATTACCTAAGATTGATCAAGATCCTCTTTTAGGCGAGCCCACCTTCAGTGAGAGTGGGCGTCGCGAGCCTGGCCTAGGTGGCGGTGCGGTGGTCTTGCCTTTTACAGGCGGTGCTCAAGAGGCTACCTCTGACGACT
>JAURJT010000014.1 GCA_030832095.1 Gammaproteobacteria bacterium
CCCTCGGCAATCTTTGTCTGTCGGGTCAGTTGTGGGGGCAGGCCGAACTCTACCTCACACGCAGTTTGGCGCGTCGCAGCGATGCGCGGGTGCACGCGTTACTCGGAAGTTTGTTCGATAAGCTCGAACGCCCTCAAGAGGCTGCTGCCCAGTGGCGCCTAGCGACTGCGCTTGGCACGACCTTACCGGTTCTGTTGGCAGACTCGTACCTGCCGGCGGCCGAGGTTGAGTCTGACCCTGGCGTGTTTCATGCCGAGGGGCTAGCTTACTTAACCGATAGCGGGTTTCCGGTTGACTGGGCACAAAACGCCTCTGCCGCAAAGTCTGGCACTGACGCGAGGAGCGATCGGACGACGACTGTCGTTGCTAGCGGGTATACGCCCAGGCCGCCTGACGAGTTTGAAGAGTACTTTGACAGTGCTCCGATTGCGCACCTGGCCGAGCCAGCTGCCGTGTCACCTTACGCGGGCCCCAATGCTGGCCTAGGCACTTCAACCCTCAGCGCAGCGTCCACTGCCGGCCCAGACACTTTGACCCCCGCCTTAGCGCCCACTGCTCGTGCGGACACTTCGACCTCCGCCGCAGCGCCGCTTGCGTCGGACAAAGGTGCTGAGCCGACAAAAAGTTAACTAGTCGTTTTAGAGATCAGGATTTAAACATGAGCAACTATGCAGTAGAAGTCCCAAGTATTGTTGGATTGCCAATTGTGGGTAGCGATCAACTGTTTCCGGTTCGTCGTGTCTACTGCGTTGGTCGTAACTATGCCGAGCATGCAAAAGAAATGGGGTTCACTGGTCGTGAAGATCCTTTCTTTTTCTGCAAGCCGGCAGATGCATTAGTAGCTATTCCAGCGGGCAAGCCTGGTCAAATTCGCTATCCCTCTAAAACGGCTAACTTGCATTACGAAATGGAGTTGGTTGTCGCGTTGGGTAGTGGCGGTGTTGATATCCCGGTCGAGCAAGCGAACAATTGCGTGTTTGGTTATGCGCTTGGCCTGGATATGACACGGCGTGATTTGCAAAACGAGTGCAAAAAACAAGGCCGCCCTTGGGAAATTGGTAAGGGTTTCGATGAGTCTGGCCCGATCGGGCCGATTCACCCGCGCGCGCTCACTGGTATCTTGTCACAGGGCAGTATTACATTGTCGGTGAACGGTGTTCAAAAGCAAACAAGCGATCTTTCGCAAATGATCTGGAACATTCCAGAAAGCATTGCTTATCTGTCAGGCTTGTTTGAATTAAAGGCCGGCGATTTGATTTTTAGCGGCACACCTGAAGGTGTGGGCGCAGTGGTGAAGGGCGACAAAATGATTGGTCATGTCGCCGGCTTGGGTGAGTTTGAAGTACATGTTGTTTGAAAAAACTTAAATCACCCCTCGCGATTTCCAGTCGGCTTGTTGCGAGGCACTGATACCCAAAGACTCTAGGATTTCGGTTGTATGCTGCCCGAGCTCGGGCGCAGAGCGGGTAATCTGCCCTGGGGTCTTACTGAGTTTAGGTACGATGCCAGGCACTTGCACCACTGAGCCATCGGCCAAGGTCGCATTCAAAATCATCTCGCGCGCCTGATAGTGTGGATCGTTGGCAATATCAGCGGCGTCGTAGCTTTTGCCCGCTGGCACGCCGGCCGCGTTCATAGCTGCTAATACGTCGTCTAATGAATGTTGGGCCGTGTAGGCTGAGATCGCAGCGTCAATTAAATCTGCATGTTCAGCGCGCCCAGCATTGCGCGCAAGCTTTGGATCGTTTGCCAAATCTTCACGAGCAATCATTTGCATCAGGCGCTTATAGATGCTGTCGCCGTTGCCAGCAATGAGCGCATATTTGCCGTCTTTGCAAAGATACGCGTTGGTTGGTGCAATGCCAGGCATGCTCGCGCCCGAAGGTTGTCGAATGGCACCAAACTTTGAGTACTCGGGCAATACGCTTTCAAGCATATTGAAAACAGATTCGTACAGCGCGACATCAACTTCTTGCCCGACACCCCCTTGTTGCTCGCGGTGGCGTAAGGCAAGCAAAATACCGATGACGCCATGCAGGCCAGATAGGGTATCGCCAATCGAAACACCTGTGCGCACCGGAGGGCGTCCTGCTTCACCCGTCAGGTAGCGTAAGCCGCCCATCGCCTCGCCGATCACACCAAACCCTGGGCGATCTTTATACGGGCCCGTTTGGCCGTAGCCCGAGACGCGCAGCATAATCAATTTAGGATTGATGGCATGCAAGTCTTTGAAGCCGATTCCCCATTTTTCTAGAGCCCCAGGGCGAAAATTTTCAATCACAATATCCGCGTCTTCGGCTAATTGCCGAATCACGTCTTGGCCCTCGGGTTCGCGTAGATTCAGCGTAATTGAGCGCTTGTTGCGTGCGTGCGCTGCCCACCAGACTGAGGTGCCCTCGTGCAACATGCGCCAGGCACGAAGCGGGTCACCGGTTTCAGGAGGTTCAATCTTAATCACATCGGCACCAAATTCGCCCAGCATTTTTGAGGCAAAAGGGCCTGCAATGAGTTGCCCAAGTTCGATGACCCGCAGGCCGCTTAAAGGAAGTGTCATAGTGTGAGGATTTAATATGTCTGCTAAGGATGTGCGTTGTACTGTTGTCGCTTAAACGTGGATGGCTATCGGTCAATTATTCAAGCTATTAGCCAAGAATAGAGGGCGCTAGTTCGATCAGTCAGCTGGCCAGCCAAGGATGCGCGTTGTGATGCTGTCGCTCAAAGTTTTCGATGTCGCTAGCATAGCTCAAGGTCAAGGCGAGTTCATCAACCCCTTTGAGCAAGCATTCATGCCAAAAGGGATCCATGGTGAAGGTGTATTGCATGCCCAGACCAGGGGCCTGTACGGTGCAGGCACTCAGGTCAATCGAGATCTCGCGGATTGCTGCATTAGAGTCGCTCGAGTCGAGTAATGCCTGACGTACCACTGCCAATGATTTGGCCTCAAGGCGGATTGGTAGCAAGCCATTTTTCAGACAGTTATTAAAAAATATATCGCCAAAACTTGGCGCCAGAATGGCTCGAATCCCAAAGTCTGATAAACAGTACACGGCTCCTTCGCGCGACGAGCCGCAGCCGAAGTTTTCGTCTGCAACCAAAATTTGTGCGCCTTGAAACGGCGGGCGGTTCAGGATGAAATCTGGTCTTGGTGCGCCGTGGTCATCAAAACGGAGGTCGTGAAATAAATAGGTTTTGTACAATTCATCACGGTTCTTTTTCAGGAATCGCGCCGGAATAATCTGATCAGTGTCGACGTTTCGCCCCTCAAGAGGAGCAGCGAGCGCCCGTAAGTGCGTAAAGGCTTGCATATTATTGTTGACCCATTAAGGTGCGTACGTCGGTAAAGTGACCTGTGACTGCCGCGGCTGCAGCCATGGCTGGGCTGACAAGGTGTGTACGTACCCCGGGGCCCTGGCGCCCAACAAAGTTTCTGTTAGAGGTTGATGCGACCCGTTCATTTGGCAAAGCCAAGTCACCGTTTATGCCAACGCACATTGAGCAACCCGGTTCGCGCCATTCAAGCCCCGCCGCTTGAAAAACTTTATCGAGTCCCTCGGCTTCAGCGGCCTGCTTAATGAGCATCGACCCTGCCACCACGATGCCCGGCACAACAGCACGGCGACCACGCAGGATGTCTGCCGCCATGCGCAAATCAGAGAGGCGACTATTGGTGCATGAGCCGATAAAGACGCGATCAATTTTGATCGTGCTCAAGGCGGTGCCGGGAGTCAGATCCATATAAGCAAGTGCGGCCAGCGCAGCTTGTTTAGCATGTGGATCAGAGAGGGCTGAAGGATCAGGGACCAGGCCGTCAATAGCAACGCCAGTGTCTGGGGTGGTGCCCCAAGTGAGCATCGGTGATAGTTGTGCAACGTCGATACTAAGCGTTTGATCAAAATGGCAGCCGTCATCGGAGGGCAATTGTTGCCATTCGCGTAAAGCCTGATCCCACGCCGAGCCTTTAGGTGCAAAGTTACGACCGTATAAATAATTAAACACCACGTCGTCAGCGGCGATGAGCCCCGAGCGTGCGCCGGCTTCGATCGTCATGTTACACATGGTCAGACGTTCGTCGAGCGATAGCCATTGCAGCGCGCTGCCAGTGTATTCAACGGCGAAACCCACTGCGCCCGCGACGCCTAATTTTGCGATGACAGCCAAGATGATATCTTTACCACCCACTCCCGCAGCCGGCTTACCGTTGAGCTCGACGCGCATTTGCAAAGGCTTGGCCTGCCAGAGGGTTTGAGTCGCCATGATGTGCATGCTTTCTGACTGCCCAACTCCGAACGCCATTGCGCCCATCGCACCATGTGTCGAGGTATGACTATCGCTGCAGGTGATAACAGAACCGGGTAAAGACATACCCTGTTCAGGGCCCACGACGTGAACAATGCCCTGCTGCGGGTCTTTGATCGAAAAATAGTGTGCGCCCGACCATTTCATGTTGTCGTCAAACTTAAGAATCACCTCTTTGATTTCAGCGGTGATGGCGTCGTTTGGATCTCGACTAGTGGTTGGCACGTAGTGATCGGCAACACCAAAAATTTGTTTGGGATTGCGAATCGTTAGGCCGCGCGCGCGCAGATCTTTGAACGCATGAAATGACCCTTCGTGAATAATGTGTCGGTCGATGTATAGCAAAGACGGGCCAGCAGTGCGAGGCATGACGACATGTTGGTCCCAGATTTTTTCAAAGAGCGTGCGCCGCGACTGAGGTTGAGAAGGTTTCATTTTGTGGCGGTTGCTTTTGGGTCGGTTCGAGAGGGGACCGGATCAATATGCGTTAACAGGTTCAGTACACGATGGCGTTGCATGACGGCATGCCGTGCCGCTAGGCCAATATCGTGTCCCGTTTCAACGGTCAAAAATGCATCAACCTCGATGTGCGCATCCACCAGAATCATGTCGCCCATTTTGCGAGTACGCACGTCATGCACGCCTAACACCCCAGGGGTTTTCAACAGCGTGTCGGTGATTGCCTGAACTTCAATATCGTTGGCCGACCGATCCATCAAATCATGAAAGGCGTCAGAGCCAAAATCCCAACCCATTTTGCCCACCATCAAGCCAACAATCAGTGCAGCGATGGGATCTAAAATCGGATAGCCTAGCAGGTTGCCGATAATGCCGACTGCCACCACCAGTGAGGAGGCTGCGTCAGAGCGCGCATGCCAGGCGTTCGCAACCAGCATGCTTGATTTGACGTCTTTGGCAATACGAAGCATGTAACGAAACAATGTTTCTTTTGCGACTAACGACAGGGCTGCGATCCATAACGCCACACCGTGCACCGAGTCGATGGTGTGCGGGTCTTTCAATTTTTCAAAGGCGGACCACAGCATGCCAAACCCGACGGCCAGTAGCAGGCCGCCTAACACCATCGAGGCCGCAGTTTCAAAGCGTTGATGACCATAGGGGTGATCTTGATCTGCGTCTTTTTGACTGTGATGGCTGGCAAAGAGCACCACAAAATCAGAAATCAGATCCGAAAGCGAATGCACGCCGTCGGCAATCAAGGCTTGCGACTTTGCAAAAATACCCACGCTAATTTGGGTGACGGATAACAAAATATTGACGATCACGCTCACCCATGTGCTTTTTTTCGCAGCGCTGGCGCGTTCTGCCGTCGTAAATTCGACGTCTTCGCTGTCGTCGTGCAAGTTTGAAACGTTCATGTTGCTCTCAGTGTTTGGAAGTTCGATGCTTGCGCGGCTTAGCCAAAACGGGTTGGTCTAAACGGGTTCAAATCGATTTCGGGCTGAAGGCCCACAGCAAGTTGAGCCACTATACGCCCAGTTCTAGCTGATCCTACCAGTCCCACATGACCGTGGCCGTAGGCATGAATAATATCCTTGCTACCAGAGGCCAAGCCAAGGCAAGGCAGCCCATCAGGGGTGCTAGGGCGGCGCCCCATCCAGATTTGGATTTGTTCTGGAGCCAGATTACGCGGCAGAGTCGGATACAGCGTTAGCAAGTGATCGCGCAAAATTTCGGCGCGACGCCAGTTGGGCGTGTCGTCAGCCTCTGCAATTTCAACTTGACCGGCCACGCGTAAGCCTTGGTTCATTTGCGTCACGATCACTTTACAGTCAGCAAACATGGTGGGCAGGCGTGGCCCGGCTTCGACGCCCGATACGACCGCGTGGTAGCCACGCTCAGTCTCTAGCGAGACCTTGTCGCCAGCCAGGGCTGCAAAGGCCTTTGAGCGTGCGCCCACGGCAATCACAGCCTTGTCACAGGCGACCTCTCCACCTTCGATCAACACGGCTTTCAGCGAGCCGCGCTCGATTCGAAAACCGGTTGCGCGGGCGTGCAATAACGTCGCCCCGCGAGTTTGTGCATGGCGGATCAAGGCCGCAGTGTAAGCTCCAGGGTTGCGACAGCTGCCGGTCTCGGCGACGAAGACGCCAAAGGTGTATTTGGGGTCAAGGTCTGGCTCAAGGTCGGCTAGCGCGGTTGCGTCGAGTTCTTGCCAACTGACCCCTTCTTTTCGGCGAATCTCCCAAGCCTTGGCATCGAGTAGAAAGTGTTCACGCGATAAAAAAGCGTGAAGCAAGCCGTTGCGTTCGATCAGTTCACCGACCCCCGCTTGTTGTGCCATGTGTTGATGCAGGGCTGGCGCGCCGGCCAGCAGAGTGCGCAGCGCGTGGGCGGTGCGTTCGATTTTTGGATAGGTCCAGGCCGCGGTCAGGTAGCGTAGCAGCCAGGGTAGGGCGCGTGGAAAATACCGCCAGCGCACTGAGAGGGGACCAAGTGGGTCTGCCAGCCACCTCGGGACTTGCTTCCAAATGCCCGGTGAGGCAGGGGGTAAAACAGAGTGTGAAGATAACCATCCAGCGTTACCGTAGCTTGAGGCCTGCGAAGCACCGGGGGTTTCTGGTTCGATCAAGGTGACTTTCAGTCCGGCTTCTAGGCAATGGAAGGCGCTTGCTGCCCCAATAATACCGGCGCCGATGATGACAACGTGGTCTGGTTTGCTCAAAAAAGATCCCTCTGGCGCTAGCGTAATCTGTAGTGGTGAATCTTAGCATTTGCGCCTTCGCGCGCAGCACGCAAAAACGTGGTGCTCTCGGGTCAAAGCCCCGTTATGATGTCGATATTGTGTTTCCTTTGGATTTTGCTACATGAAAGCTGTATTTATTGACGCCAATGGCAGTTTGGCCGACGTGGCGCGCCGCTTGCACCAACCCGACGACATTGCCTTGTTGGTCAACGAACAACCCGACATCACCCCTGAGCAGATTCCAGGTGTCATGGGTGACGCTGAAATCCTGATCGTCGACCACACGGCGGTACCCGTTGAGATCGCGCAACAATGCAAAGGCCTCAAGCACGTGGTGTTTTTAGGTACAGGGGCGCGCTCTTACATGAACCCCGAAGCGCTTGCCAAGATTGGTATCGAAGTTCACATTATTAAGGGCTACGGCGATACCGCGGTTGCTGAGTGTGCCTTTGCCCTAATGTGGGCTAGCGCCAAGGGCTTTGCCCGGATGGATCGCGGCATGCGTGCCGGGCAGTGGTTGCGTACAGATGGAATTGAGTTAACCGGTAAAACCTTGGGCTTAATCGGCTTTGGCGGTATCGCCGCCGAAATGGCTCGCTTGGCGCTCGGTGCCGGCATGAACGTGATTGCGTATAACCGTAGCCCTAAAACTCACGCTGGCGTGCGCTTTGCGGACTTGGACACGGTATTGGCAAGTAGCCACGTGTTGTCAGTGCATTTGTTGCTCAATGACGATACTCGCGGCTTTATTTCGGCCGAGCGCATTGCAAAAATGCGCGATGGCGTTATTTTGATCAACACGGCACGCGGCGCGGTCATTAATGAACAAGCACTGATCGCTGGGCTGACCTCTAAAAAAATTGGTCACGCCGGCCTTGATGTGTTTGATATCGAGCCTTTGCCTGCCGATCACGCCTTCACCAAAATCGAAAACGTCACTCTGTCGGCCCACTCAGCGTTTCGTACGCCTGAGGCAAGCGACAACTTGATTGAGGCCTCACTGAACCATTGCCGCCGTATTTCTGGGCAGGGTCAACAGCGCTGATTTTTTTTGAGTCCGGGCAGGCTTCTGTTTTAAAACAGTAACGGTTGCCTGAAGTCACGAAGATACCTTACAGCCTGCACGTGTAACTGAGGCGCTTGGCAGACACGAATGAGTTGTTCACCAACAGTACAAGGAGATTCACAATGTTGCAATGGTCTAAAAAAGTGGTGTGTTTGTTCGCTGGGTTGATGCTGAGCGCAGGAGCCCTTGCCCAGTCCGAGGCGTGGCCAAGTCGGGCGATCACGATCATCAACGGATTTCCAAATGGTGCGGGCACTGATCTATATGCCCGTAAGCTTGGTGAGGCGCTAACCGCTGTTTTAGGCGTGCCGATTGTGGCAGACAGCAAGACAGGGGCTGGGGGTAACCTGGCGTCTGATTTTGTGGCGCGCGCGCAGCCTGATGGCTACACATTTTTACTAGCCACGGCCGGGACGCACGCCATTAACGCAGCGCTGTACAAAAAGCTAAGTTTTGATGTCGAGCGAGACTTTACGCATATTGCGATTTTGGGTGACGTGCCAAACGTGCTTTTAATCAATACTAAAAAACACCCCACGATTAAAACCTGTGCCGAGTTGCTCACGTTGATTCGTGCCAACCCAGGCAAACTCAATTATGGCTCGACGGGCAATGGTGCCTCGACCCACCTGTCGGCTGCGCAGTTTGCCAGCGCAGCTAAAGTCGATATCGTGCACGTGCCTTATCGCGGACAGGGCCCCGCGATGACCGCCTTACTGGCGGGCGACGTCGACCTCTTCTTCAACCAAAGCGCGCCGGCAATCGCCTCGATCAAAGGTGGTTTAAATATCGGTTTAGCTGTCACCACTCCTGCCGCTTTAGCCGCTTTGCCCAGCGTGCCGCCGATGGCGCAGGCCTGTAATTTGCCCGGCTTTGAGAGTAGCACTTGGTATGGTTTGCTGGCACCCGCAAAGTTGCCCGCGGCGATTGCTGCCAAAATGAGCGCGGCGGTCGCCCAAGTCATTTCAACGCCAGAGTTCAAAAAATGGCTGACTGACACCCAAGGAATCACCCCTGCGCAAGATCCTAGCCCAACGGCGTTTGCAAAGATTCACAAGGCTGATATTGCCAAATGGGCTGAAATTGTGCGTATTTCGGGGGCGCAAGTTGATTAACAGGCGTTTCAGTCTGGTCAGGTCAAAGATTTGCTTTTAAAACATTGTTAATTTACTTAATTCGGTAGCAGATCGTGACTTATATTTGTTTTATGATCAGCCATTGATATTTTTTATCGTTTTGATTATGAATCGATTTGCGTTGTCTTGTTGGCTGGCTAGCGCTAGCCTCGCGTTGTCAGGGTGTGTGGTCGGGCCCGATTATGTGCGGCCCGCCACCAAGGTCCAAAACCAATTTACGCAACCTAAACAAACTGAATTTACCGAGGCGCTCGAGGTAACCAACGCTCAACGCATCAATCCGGTTGCTTGGTGGGCTAGTTTTAAAGACCCAATCCTGAATCAATTGCTCGCTCGCGCCGCCAGCGACAACCTGAGTTTGCAGCGCGCTGCCGTGCGTGTGGCGCAAGCGCGTTCACAATTTGGGGTGTCTGAGGCCACGCTTTTGCCGACAGCAGCGCTCACTGGTTCTGCGTCGCGCAATGACAATCCAAACGCCTTCACTCGATATCTCAACACCTCGCCGCTATCAAATACCCGTAATCTGATGATTCAGGCCAACTGGGAAATCGACTTCTGGGGTAAGTATCGTCGTGGCATCGAAAGCACGCTGTCCTCTTATATCTCGGTGGCGGCGGCTTATTATTCAGCCGACGTGTCACTGGCCTCTGATGTGGCCAACGCCTATATCAACATCCGCAACTACGAAGGTTTAATTCAAGTTGCAAAAAATAACTTGGCCTTTCAGGCTGAAAGCTTGCGTATTGCCCGGTCGCGCTTCGATAATGGGTCAACCTCATTGCTCGACTTAAGTCAGTCTGAATCGCAATACCAGCAAACAAAATCACAAATCCCCACGCTGATTGCTTCGCTCAAAATGGCTCAGTACACGATGAGCATCTTGTTGGGTGAATCCCCCGACTATTACGAGCAAAACTTTCAAAGTAGCAAAGCGGCTCTTGTGGCGCCTGCGGCGTTACAAGTGGGTATTCCAAAAGATTTGCTCCGGCGTCGTCCTGATATTTTGCAAGCTGAATACGCGGCGGCGGCGCAGTCAGCCCTAATCGGTGTGAACGAAGCGGCGCTATATCCAAGTTTTACCTTGAGTGGCTTTTTTGGTTTCCAAAGCGTCACAACCGCCAACACAAACCAGTCGGGCTTGTTTTCTTGGGATAACCGTAACACCTCACTGGCTGGCGGCTTTTTGTTTCCGCTGTTTTACCGGGGCGCAATCACCGATCAAATTCGGGTTCAGGATGCTGCGTTTCAACAAAGCGTGCTGACCTACCAAAACCTGGTGCTGCAGGCACAAAAAGAGGTGCAAGACGCACTCATCACGATTTCAACCACGCGCAGTTCAGCCGCCGACCTTAAAAAATCAGTGATTGCCGCCGAGCAAGCGGCAAAACTAGCGGTTGAGCGCTATAGTGCGGGGCAGATTGATTACAACAACGTGATCCTTGCCCAACAGCAACTGTTGCTCGTGCAAAGTACCTTGGTACAAACCAACACCAACCATTTACTTGGCTACGTCGCGGCGTTTAAATCGTTAGGTGGGGGATGGTCTGGCGATTTGTTGACGCCAGCGTTGCCTGACGCCATGGTGGCCGAAATGAAGCAACGTTCTAATTGGGGTAACGTTTTGAGTCACCAACCCGATCCACGTTTAGTTCAGTCTAGCGAGACCATTCAATGAGCCCCTTCATGCATAAGCCGCTCATGCGCACCGCTTCCTTGACCATTGCTGTATTCATGGGCTTCACACTTGCAGGCTGCGAAAAAAAGCCAATCGTTGCAGCGCCGCCGATTAAGGTGACGGTTGCCAAACCGGTGACTCAAGACGTGCGAAGCTACGAGATCTTTGACGGCGTAATTTCGCCGCTCTTGACTGTCAATCTTGAGGCGAGGGTGCCTGGCTACCTCAACAAAATCACCTTTCAAGACGGCGCGTTTGTGAAAAAAGATGAGTTGCTGTTTGTGATTGAGCAAGATCAGTATATTCAGCAGGTCAACCTGACTGAGGCGATTTATAACGAAGCAAAAATCGAGTTGGCCCGCCAAAGGGCCCTGGTTAAAGACAAAGCCACTTCACAAGCCTCTGTGGACAAAGCCTTTTCGTCTTTTTTGCAGTCCGAAGCCAATTTAAAACTTGCACAGCTTAACTTGAGCTACACCGAGATACGCGCGCCCTTTGATGGTTTGATGGGGCGCCATTTAATCGACGTGGGCAATTATTTGGGTAGCAGTCCTCAAGGGATCAAGCTGGCAACGATTCAACAAATTAACCCAATCTATGTGTACTTTTATATCAACGAGCGTGATCTGCTGAAGTATCAACAACGCTACGTCAATGAAGAAAATCGTAAATCACTGGTCAACACGTTACCGGTTTACGTGCAATTGCAAGGTGAGACCGGCTTTCCTCACAAGGGTACGCTTGACTACTCTGCGAACTTGCTCAGCACCAGTACCGGGTCGCTGCAGTTGCGTGCTTCCTTGCCTAACGCTAAGTTTCAGCTTTTGCCTGGCTTATACGGAAAGGTGCTGGCCGAGTACGGTGAGTCGCGCAAGTCTGTCCTGATCCCGGCGCGCACCGCTCAGACCGATCAACAAGGCGATTATATTTTTGTGATGGACGACAACAAAAAAGTTGAACGTCGTGCGATTAAGACGGGGCAGCGTTTCGGCTCATTGATTGAAATCGTACAGGGTTTAAAAGAATCTGAAACGTTTGTGCTGAATGGCTTCATCAATATCAGCAATGGTCAGACTGTCAACCCCGAGATGGCAACGGTCGCACCTCTACCTGCACGTTAATTCAAACAGTCAGGCAACCGGACACCCCATGCTTTCAAAATACTTTATCGAACGTCCCGTGCTGGGCAACGTGATTGCGCTCATCACGATGTTGATTGGCGCGGTGTCTATTTTTGGTCTGCCGATTGCGCAATACCCGCCGATGACGCCACCTACGGTGCAGGTGACCACCAACTGGCCTGGTGCCAGCGCAGCACTGGTGCAACAGTTAGTGGCAAGTAACGTCGAAAATCAGGTCAACGGCGTGGCAAACATGCTGTACATGCAATCCGATTCGACCAATGATGGGCGTTATACGCTGACCGTTACGTTTGAAGTGGGTACCGATCCAAATATTGCTCAGGTGAATGTGCAAAATAGGGTGGCTATCGCATTGCCATCCTTGCCTCAGGCCGTGCAGCGTCAGGGCGTGACTACCAAGGTGCAGTCCACTGCCATTTTGCAGTTTGTGACCCTGACCTCAAGCAACCCTGAACACGATGCGCTGTTTTTAAGTAACTTCGCCAATTTGCAAATGCAGAACCGGCTGGCTCGCATTCCAGGCGTGGCCGCGGCAAACGTGTTTGGGGTCGGTAATTACAGTATGCGAGTTTGGCTCGATCCAGCGCAGTTGAATATGCGCAGCCTGACTCCTGCTGATGTCAGCGCCGCGATTAGTCGACAAAACTTGATGTTGGCTGCAGGTCAGTTGGGCGCACCACCGGTGCCCAGCGGTCAAGATTTTCAGTTGACCCTGAACGTGACCAGTGCGATGGACACGCCTGAGCAGTTTGGTCAGATCTTGATTAAAGTCGACGAGCAGGGCGAGATGACTCGGCTGCGAGATGTGGCTCGGCTTGAGATGGGTAGTCAGAACTACAGCCAATTCTTTCGCTTAGGAGATCGAGCTGCGGGTGGTATCGCAATTTATCAGCTCCCCTCAGCAAACGCCATAGCGGTCGCAAAAGCCGTGCGTACCGAGATGGAAAAAATCTCAAAGAATTTTCCGAAAGAAATAAAATGGGAAATCCCCTTTGACACCACGATGTTTGTGACGGCTTCAATCTCCGAGGTGTATCGCACCTTGTTTGAGGCCGGTATCTTGGTGTTGCTCGTCATCATGCTGTTTTTGCAAGACTGGCGCGCAACGCTTGTGCCGGCAACGACCGTGCCGGTGACGCTGATTGGCGCTTTTGCCTGCATGGCAGCGATGGGCTTTTCGATTAACCTTCTGACCCTGTTTGCGATTGTGTTGTGTATTGGTATCGTGGTTGACGATGCCATCGTGGTGGTCGAAGGCGTTGCTAAAAAGGTCGAACATGGGCAAACCCCACGTGAGGGGGCAATCAACGCCATGACCGAGCTGATGGGTCCGATTATCGGCATCACTCTGGTATTAATGGCCGTATTTTTGCCGGCCTCGTTTATCGCGGGTATCACGGGTCAGATGTATAAACAGTTCGCGTTGGTGATTGCAGCCACTGCGCTGATTAGCGGTATCAACGCCGTCACGCTTAAGCCAACACAGGCTGCGCAATTTATTCGTATCAAACCGGCAAACGAAAAAAAGAACTGGTTTTTTGCTGGTTTTGATCGCTATTTTGAAAAGTTATCAAACGGGTACGCGCACCTTTTGCAAGGTCTCATGAATAATCGTAAAACTGCCTCGGTGGTTGGGGGCTTACTGATTATTGGGGCGATCGTCGGGCTGATTAAGCTGCCCACCGGTTTTATCCCCAACGAAGATCAGGGCTATTTGATTGTGGCAACTTCGTTGCCTGACGCCGCGTCGCTTGAGCGCACTCAGCTCGGCATGCAGCGGGTCGTGAGCGCAATCGAAAAAGTGCCTGGTGTGGATCGGGTTGTATCGATTGGCGGTGTGAATCCGCTAAATAATAATGCGTCACAATCAAATGCTGGGGTTATGTATGTGATCTTGAAGCCCTGGGATGCACGCGGTAAAGGTCAGGATTTAAGGTCCATTTATCAAGGAATGAGCGCGGTGCTGCGTGAGATTCAAGAGGTCAAAGCGCAAGTGTTGCTGCCTCCGGCCATACCAGGTTTGGGCTTGTCTGGTGGTTTTCAAATGCAAATGATGCTGACTGATGGTAGCAACAACTTCAAGAAGCTCGAAGATGCGACCGAAAACTTTTTGGCTGCAGCGCGACAACTACCTGAGATTGCCGGGATTTTTACGCCCTTCAGAAACAACGTGCCGCAACTGACACTTAGTTTTAATACGGCGCGCGCCGAGACTTTGGGTGTTTCGATTGGCGATGCGTATGATGTGTTGCAAAATTCGTTAGGTTCGTCGTACGTGAATCAATTTTTTAAATATGGTCAAACGTATCAAGTGTTCATGCAAGCCGACGGCAAAAGTCGAATGACTGCTGATCAGATCAGTCGTTTGTACGTCAAGAACAAGTCTCGCGAAATGGTGCCACTTGGCTCGTTTATCGAGATCGTCGAAAGCACGGGCCCGGCCATCGCTTCGCAATACAACTTGTATCCAACTGCTGCTGTCTTGGGCGCTGGTAGCGCAGGCACGAGTTCTGGCCAGGTGATTGCGGCGCTCGAGAAACTTGCAAAAACGAATCTCCCTGATTCGGTGACCTTCGAATGGACGGCGATGTCCTACCAAGAAAAACTCGTTGGTAGCACCGTTGTTCTAGTGTTTGCACTATCAATTTTGTTGGTTTACTTGGTGTTAGCGGCGCAGTACGAGTCTTGGATCGCACCGATCCCGGTGATTCTCGCGGTACCGTTAGCCTTGGTGGGTACGGTTATTGCCTTGTTCTTCACTGGTCTTGCAAACAACATTTATGTGCAGATTGGCTTAGTACTGATGATTGCGCTCGCCTCGAAAAACGCGATTTTGATCGTTGAAGTGGCGCTTGAGGCCAAGCATCAGGGTTTAAGTCTGGTAGATGCCGCGCTCAAGGCTTCGCACGAGAGGTTTCGTCCGATCGTGATGACTTCGATTGCGTTTATCTTGGGCGTGGTGCCCTTGTTGACTGCCTCGGGCGCGGGCGCTGCTGCGCGGGTATCGATTGGTATCACGGTGTTTAGTGGGATGATTGCCTCGACTTGCTTGGCGGTCGCTCTAGTGCCGATCTTTTTTGTGCAGATTGAAGGCTTGTTTGCTAAAAAAGAGGCCAAGGCTTAACACTGATTGCGGAGTGGCAAGCGGCAACGTTCACGGAGAATGAGATGAATCAAGCGGTTCAGGCAGTGGAGTCAGTCGGTTTGGTTGGGCTCGGGGTCATGGGACGCGGTGTCGCCGCGAATTTACTCAAGAAAGGTTTCAGCGTGGTGGGGCGTGATGTCAACCCCGAGGCCTTGACGTGGCTTGAGTCAATCGGTGGGCATGCTGCAAGCCCCGAGTATTCGATCGCCGATCACTGTGATGTTGTGATCAGTTTCGTTGTCAATGATAAGCAAACCGAAGAGATGTTATTTGGTGCAGATGGCTTGGCGGCACAACTCAAGCCAGGCTCGGTGCTTATTACGTGTAGCACGATGGCGCCGAAATATGTGCGGGATCTCGCCGAGCGACTTGCTGCCATGAAGATTCACCTGGTGGATGCACCGGTGACGGGGGGCAAGATCGGCGCGTCAAACGGCACACTGACGATCATGGTGGCGGGCGAGCCTAGTATCTGCGATAGAGTTAAACCCATCCTTGCGACCTTTGGCAGCAAGATTTTTATCTTAGGTGACGAGCAGGGCATGGGTAGCCAGATGAAGGTGGTGAATCAACTGTTATGCGGTGTGCATATTGCAGCCGCCGGCGAGGCGTTAGCCATGGCTAAGCGCGCAGGGTTGCCACTTGATACCACGCTTGAAATATTGAAGAGCGGCGCTGCATCGAGCTGGATGTTAGGTGACCGCGGTAATCGTATGATCACTGAATCCTTCGACGATGTGACTTCGGCGGTTGATATTTTTGTGAAAGATTTAGGCTTGGTACTGGATGCTGCGCGCGAGCAGACGTTTGCAGCGTCTATGGCGCATGCGGCCTTTTTGCAATTTACGGCCTCAAGCAGTCACGGCTTAGGGCGTTTAGATGATGCGGCTGTGATCAAGAATTACACTGACTGAGTGAAGCGAGCAACTCAGCGCTTGGCACGATGAGTATCGAGTCATGTTGTGCGTGGCCTCCAAGCAACGGCAGGTGACACCCCTGGGCTATGGTTCAGTCACTTTTTTATTATTTCCAATCACAACCTACCACTAAAGAGACGTTAACTATGGCACGCATTCCCTACGCAGACTTAACAAATCCCGAAGCCAAGCCACTGGTCGAGCGCATTGTCGCCGAGCGCGGTGGCGTCTTACACTTGTATCAAATGCTGTTGCATAGCCCACCGGTTGCAAGTGGTTGGTTGAACTACTTGACAGCGATTCGCCAACAAAGCACCTTGCCAGGCGGTTTGCGCGAATTAGTGATTATGCGTATCGCCGTGCTCAATGGCGCGCCTTATGAAGCTGAACAGCATGCGCCGATTGCACTGCGTGAAGGGGTATCGCAAGTGCAACTTGATGATTTAGATAACTGGCAACAGTCCAAAAGCTACGACGCCACGCAGCGTGCTGTTTTGGCCTATACCGATGCGATGACAAAAGATATCCATGTTTCGCCAGAGGTTTTTGCCGCTGTAAAGGCCGTCATGACAGACCGGTTACTCGTTGAGCTGACCGCAACCGTCGGAGCCTACAACATGGTGTCGCGCTTTTTAGAGGCCTTGCAGATTCACTCGCATGACCAGCGATAACGGTTAAGTTTTGCTGAGTGATTGACGGTCAAATAAGTGTTTGATGATCCTCTGAGTGCAAGCAACTAAGACATACTTTTTGGTTGCTTGCGAACTTAGTTCAGTGAATAGCGAAGTTAATTGACTGGATTAAAGAATTAGCCTATTTGATTAAATTTTTGTGACTTTATGTTACTTGTGTCGTTTTGATGTTACTGTCGCTGTCTACTCCATTTAGCGAATAGTTTGTCTGATAAGCGCAAACCTCGCGTCGAGTGACAAGCGCTAGTACCGAGCGGTGCACTCAATCAACAGGATGATTTATGTCTACAAATGAACCGATTGACATTGAAGTCAGCGCGATTGAAGTGGCGCCTCAACCAATTGATGAATTGAAGCGCGCTAAGGTCGAGTCTGCCATCAACTACAGCATGTTGCTGTCGGGTGGCGTTGGTATCGTCCCGATACCGTTAGTGGATTTTGTTGGTGTCACGGCAATTCAGCTAGCCTTGGTGAAGCAACTAAGCTCGCTCTATGGTGTTGAATATACGTCTAGTGCCACCAAGCGTACGATCAGCGCTTTGATCGGTGGTGCGATTCCAGCCTTCGGTTCTAGCACTTTGGCAAGCTGGTTAAAATTCATCCCTGGGGTGGGTTCTGTCTTGGGTGGTTCAGCGATGATGCTGCTCTCTGGCGCTTCGACCTATGCCGTTGGGCACGTGTTTGCGCAGCACTTTGAGAAGGGTGGCACAATTCTTGACATCGACGCGCGTGATGTTAAGACGCAGTTCA
The DNA here is from genome assembly GCA_030832095.1 of Gammaproteobacteria bacterium. GTDB lineage: Bacteria > Pseudomonadota > Gammaproteobacteria > Burkholderiales > Burkholderiaceae_B > Zwartia > Zwartia planktonica. The sequence continues at coordinate 17,527 of JAURJT010000014.1, forward strand.
ACCAATACTACGAAGCCGGTAAGAATAAATTTTCACATAAGAAAGCGACTGCAGAAACTGTAGAGGCTTCTGTCTCACCGATTGAAACTGCTCGTGCAGCCTAAGTGAATTGAAATCGAAGGTTAGGCCTGAGCGAGCCATTGCGCGCGCTGAGCCCTAACCCGAGTGGGTCGAGTCGGATCAGACTTAAACGCTAACGCCATTAAATGATTCTCGGTAGGCTGGCCCTGCCAGAACCCCCACGCGTTGCGATCAGAGCCTGGTGCATCAAGTCTAAGTAAGTATGCTGGTTGGGTAGCGGTGGCGAGTTTAAACGCAAACGAGTCAAGCGCGATTGAAAGACCCTGACCAACAGCTTTGATGTAAGACTCTTTCAAAGTCCAGAACTCAAGCATTTTTATTGTGCGTTCGTGTTCGCTGCTTTGCGCCACCTCTTCACATTCTTCGGTTGCAAAAAAATGCTCTGCCAGCGTCTGCGTCATGTCTTGGCGATGTTTGTTCTCGACGTCGACGCCGAGTTCTGTGTGTCTTGAAATTGCAATGGCCGCCAAGCCTTCGGTATGTGATAAGTTGAAATGGACGGCTTGGTGTTGGGCAGGCTCTGCAACAAAAGGCTTGCCATACGCATTGGTTTGAAAAGCAAACTGTGCTGGTTCAACTTGGGTGGCTAGACTTAAGGCGCCACGCATTAACGCATGGCTAACGAGATAGGTATGCCTGTGTTTATCGAAGCGAAAGCGCGCATGTTGTGCGCGCTCTTCTGGTGAAAGCCACTGCAAAAAACGACTTAAGCGGGCAGGATCTTGAATCGTTTCAGGCTCAATGAACCAGATCAGAATTTCGTGGCTGGTCATATTAGCCGTCAGTCTAGTCAGCTGTAATTTTTGCACTTCGAGCGAGCTCTTGATAGCGCGCAGTTTGCTGTGCCAAATACTGTTTGAACTGCTCGGGGGTGGGGCTTGCACCAAGCTCAACACCCTTGGCCATAAATTGTTTGACGAGTTCGGGTGACTGCAATATTTTGGTCAGCTCAGTATGTAGCCGGTTGATGATTGGGGCAGGGGTGCCAGCCGGAGCAAAGAGCCCATTAAAGGTTGAGTCTTCAAAACCTGTGAGGCCCGACTCATCAAGCGTGGGTACATTTGGCAAAATCGCTGAGCGAGTTTTGCTGGTGACGCCAATCGCAGCGATTTTTCCAGTCAAGATGTATTGCGCTGACGTACTGACCTGATCAAACATAAACGGAATTTGGCCGCCTAACAGATCGACCATTGATTGGGCGTTACCCTTATAGGGCACGTGCAGGTAGGACACGCCGGCCGCACTGCTAAACAGCTCGGCCGCGATATGGCCGGTTGAACCATTGCCCGACGAGGCGTAGGCATAAAATTTTGGCTGTGCTTTAGCCAAGGCAATAAAGTCTTTGACATTACGTGCTGCGATTTTGTCAGGATTCACCACTAACACCATTGGGATCTGGCAAGTGACCGTAATTGGGATAAAGTCGTTAAATGGGTCGTAGCCTGCATTTTTTAACAAGACTGGTGCTGTGACGAAAGTCGTTGAGTGCGCCAGAAGGGTGTAGCCGTCTGGCGCCGACTTAGCGACAAAATTTGTACCTAGCAAGCTGCTTGCGCCAGGTTTGTTTTCTACGATCACTTGCTGCCCTAACGCTTTGGTTAATGCTTCGGCAATCGAGCGGGCAACCATATCTACCGTACCACCCGGCGCGACCGGCACGATGATTTTGACTGGTCGACTTGGATAGTTTGTGGTGTCTTGCGCTTGCGTTGCCAGGGGCGCCAAGAAAACGAGGGTTGCTAAGAAAGCGCTTAGTTTTCTGCAATAAGACTGAAAGGTTTTCATCGTAAATGTCTCAGGTTTGATTTTCAAAATCGTAGAGTCGTGCTGGATTGTCGACAAGAATCTTTCTAGCGCGCTCAGCACTACCTGCCCAACGCACAACGCGCTTGAGCGCCGCTTGATTGTCTTCGTGATGAAAGCGCTCAATGACTTCGGGCTTTCGAACCTGACCTTTTGGCGGAAACGGGTGAGGCCAATCGGTACCCCAAACCATGCGATCAGGATTCGCGTCGATCAGTGCCTGAGCAAACGGGTTTAAATCCGCGTAATCGGCCGCTTCAGACACACGGTAGGCTGCCGAAAGTTTGACATACACTTTGCCCGAACGCACGAGCGAAAGTAAGGCGTCAAAGCCCGGCTGCTTAAGACCTGCCGCAGCATTCAGGCGACCAAAGTGATCAATGACCACGGTGGTGGCAGCCTGCATGATCGTGTCGTGCATGCCATCAATCACGCCCAAATTGGTGTACATCTGAATATGCCAGCCAAACGGTGCAACCTGCCTTGCAGTGCGTAGCAACTGTTGTTGGCCGACGCTTGGGTCATTTTGCCCAACGGTTTCAAGATTTAAGCGCGTGCCGCGTACGCCCGCCTGATGCATCTCTGTGAGCGCTGCGTGTGAAGTTTGGTCATCGATGACGGCTACGCCACGCGCGTTGTCACCGATGGTGCGCAAGGCCCAAAGCAAGCAACTGTTATCCGCTGCGTAGGGGCTTGGGTGCACAATCACAACACGTTCGACACCGATTGAGCGATGCAAAGCGTGTAGCTCTTCGATCGAGGCCTCATCGGGCGTGTAGTGACGCGTGGGTGAGAACGGAAATTGCGCTTGTGGCGGAAACACATGCGTGTGGCAATCGCAAATGCCAGACAGACCGAAGGGAGCAAGAGGGTTTGTTTGAAGCGTGGTGGTCATCGATCCGTTACCTAGACAAGTCATCGTTCAGCCAGGCACGACTCTCGAGCCTGACTTATATGTCGTACATTAAAATATCAAGACGCGTAATGCGGAAAGCCGCCTGGCTCGGCTTCAAGCAACCGCAACATGGCATGCCATTCAAGTTCGCCATAGGGTCGACGAACATTTGGCTGATACAGATGTGCAGATTTTTCAAGAACTTCTTTGCGAGGCAGGCTGAGTTCAGTGCCGGCTGCCATGGCGTCTACCTGCGCGCGACAAGACATTTCAAGTTGATACATGAGGTTAAACGCTTGCGGCACTGAGGCACCGCTAGTCAGTAAACCGTGGTTACGAAGAATCATGGCATTGTGATCGCCTAAGTCGCGCACGAGTAATTCGCGCTCGGCCAGATCCACTGCGGGGCCTTCAAAGTCGTGATAAGCCAAATGATTGTTAAACCGGCTTGCCGTTTGGGTCATGGGTAAGAGGCCACAGCTCATCGATGAGACTGCCATGCCGGCACGCGTATGGGTGTGAATGACGGCCGAGACATCAGGCCGTGCTGTGTGGATACAGCCGTGAATCACATAGCCTGAGACGTTGATGCCATAGTCGGTATCAGGCTTACGAACAATCTCACCTTCGACAGTGATGCGCACCAAACTTGAGGCGGTAATTTCTTTGTACAGTAAGCCATAGAGGTTGATCAGCAAATCTTCAGTGCCAGGGATACGCGCCGTGATGTGGTTGTAAATCATGTCAGTCATGCCGTACTTATCCATCAGACGGTAGCAAGCGGCGAGAGTGACACGGGTCTCCCATTCTTCGGGGCTGACCTTGCCTTTTAAAGGCTCGAATTGAGTTGAAAACTTTTGGCTCATGTTTGTCTCCTAAGCGATTGTGTCGATATTATCAGTGCGCGGCTCAAACGTCATGCTGTCACGCTATACAGCGGCCCTCTTACGATCGCTATAAGAAGTCGGTCTCAGGGCAGCACCGCAGCTAGCCCGCGTTCTGTGTCCACCCTACCTAGCTTTCGCCCGGATCTTCGCGCTTATCGTGAACGCGTGGCCGGGTGAATGTAGGCGAGAGACAGACCATTTTCTAGGGTTGCGACGCTACGACCAAGTCCGCCTCAGGGATCGGGAGCCCGCGTTGAAAGAGTTCGATGTTTCTAAACATGTGGCCAACAAGATTGGGTAGATTGTCATAGACCCCGCCCGCTGAGTGCGGGGTGGATACGACTTGATCCATGTGAAATAACGGATTTTCTGCGCTAGGCGGTTCTGCCTCAAAGGTATCTAAGCCGGCCCCTGAGAGCTGCCCTTGCTGCAAGGCTTGAATTAAAGCAGGTTCGTCAATCAATTCACCGCGCGCGGTGTTGATCAGGATTGCACCGCGCTTCATTTTGGCAAAGGTATCGGCGTTAAAACGATGATGTGTTTGAGGCGAAAGCGGGGCATGCAAACTCAATATATCGCTATTTTCTACAAGCGTATCAAAGTCGACGTAACGCGCCTGCAGCTTGTTTTCGATTTCAGGTGCGACGCGATTGCGTGTGTGATAAATCACCTCAGCATCAAAGCCTTTTAAGCGCTTGGCCACTTGCTGGGCAATCCCCCCAAAACCAAACAATCCAACGGTTTTGCCGTCTAGTTTGCTGCACACGGTGCGCAGGTCAGCGGCGATCCATTGCCCTTGCCCCAAGCTGCGGTGCGCCAAGGGCAGACGTCGCGAAACGGCAAGCATCAGCAGCAATGTGTGCTCAGAAACAGGAATCGAGGTCGCGCCCGAGGTGATTGAAACAAGTACATTGCGCTCTTGAGCGGCAACCAAGTCAATCTTGTCGACCCCGATTCCCCACTTCTGGATCATTTTTAGACGCGGTGCCTGACGAATCACGTCGCCTTCGATGAAGGTGCCGGCGATCATGACAACATCAGCGTCAGCTAAGAGCTTAACTTGCTCTGCTTTGGTTGAGGTTTGCGCAAAGGCGATTGTGCATCCCGCGGGCAGCAGGTTACGCACAGCCTCAAGCGTGACCTGCGCCATCGGCGTTAAAAATGCAATGTGTAAGGGCCTTAATTGATCTGATGCCATGATAGGTTTACTGAGCGACGCTCTGAACTTCGCCGCGCTCAACCAACAGGACTTTGATATCTTTTTTAACAATTTTTCCGTAACCTGACTTGGGCATCACATCCCAAAAAAAGATCTGGCGTGGCCAACGGTATTTCGCACAGCGGCCTTCAAGGTATCCCAGCAGTTCGGCGGCCTCAACAGCTTGGTGCTCTGGTCGTTTCACAATCACGGCGATGCCGATTTCGCCCCACTTGGGGTCGGGCATGCCAACAATCGCAACTTCGGCGACCGCAGGGTGTGTAAGCAAGACTTCTTCAACTTCGCGCGGGTAGACGTTTGAACCGCCCGAGATGTACATGTCTGATTCGCGGCCCGTGATGTAAAGCAAGCCACGCGCATCCATTTTGCCAAGATCGCCGGTGTGAAACCAGCCGCCCCGAAGTGCTTTCTCAGTGGCTTGAGGGTTGCCGTGGTAGCCGGCAAAGACGCCAGGGCCACGACAACAGATTTCACCGATTTCGCCCGTGGCAACATGCTCGAGTTTGTCATTCAAGATGGCGACTTCCATACCGACGCGCGGGCGACCGCAAGAACCAATATTTGCGTTTGGATCTTGATCGTCAGCGCTATGCATGTCGGGTGGCAAGACGGTGATATTGCCCGTCACCTCACCTAAGCCAAAATACTGCACAAGTACCTTACCCAGTTTCTCGAGGGCTCGCTTTTGGTCGGCTCGATACATTGGGGCACCAGCGTAAAGCATGTAGCGTAGTGAGCTGTGATCGTACTGATCGACTGCAGGGTGCTCGACCAGCATTTTGACGATCGTCGGTACGGTAAAGAGATTGGTCACACGATAACGCTCAACCAATTGCCAAAACAATTCTGGATCAAACTTCTCGCTTGACATGAGAATGGCGGCGGCGCCTCGCGCCACGTTGAGCAGTGCATGAATCCCCGCGCCGTGCGACAACGGTGCAACGACAATTGAGCAGTCGCGTTCAGTCGTGCCTGGGATGATCTCGGCAAGGTGATTGGTGACCACGAAGGCCATTTGCCCGTGCGTCAGAATGCCGGCCTTGGGCTTGCCAGTGGTGCCTGAGGTGTAAAAAAACCAAAGTGGGTCGTCGTAGTGAACGGTTTCTTCTTCACTGACCACGCCTAAGTGTTTTGTGATCAAGGCTTCATATGACAACTCGCCCGCACGAGGCTCGCCAATCACAATGATGTGTTTAAGGGTTTTAGATTCGGCCTTGACGGCGTCGGTGTGACCAGCAAAGATGTCTTCCACCATCATGACTACGGCACCACTCGAGGCCCCAAGGTATGCGACTTCGGGAGGCGTCAGACGAAAATTAGTCGGTACCCAGATGCAGCCTAGCTTAAAGGCAGTCCAGCAGTTTTCAAAGGTCTGAAGATTATTGCGCGACTGCAGCAGGATTGGATCGCCTTTTTTTAGGCCCAGTGCGCGTAAGGCCGCCACCATGGCATCGACGCGCGCGTTGATGGCAGACCATGTCCAGCTTTGTTCGCCTTGGATGAGCGCGGTGCGCTCAGGGTAGAGCATTGCGGTGTGCGTGAGCAACCGCCCTAAGTTCATGGCTTGCGCTGCGTTCACGTTGCTTCCAGCACGCTGAGATAGTTGGCGACGGCTGCACCACCCATGTTGAACACCGCGCCAGTATGCGCGCCCTTGATTTGCATGTCACCGGCTTGCCCCGACAGCTGCATGGCAGCCATCACGTGTTGCGATACGCCGGTGGCACCAATCGGATGCCCTCGCGACTTCAAGCCGCCCGAGGGGTTGACGGGAAGCTTGCCGTCTTTGCACGTGACGCCATCGAGAATGACACGTGCGCCTTGGCCGTGGGCCGCCAAACCCATCGCTTCGTACTCAAGCATTTCAGCAATGGTGAAGCAATCATGTGTTTCGACAAATTGCAGGTCGTCTAGTGAACGTTGCGCGCTGGCCAAGCCTTTTTGCCAGGCCAGTGCAGCGCCTTCAAAACGCGTTGGATCACGGCGCGAAAGCGGTAAAAACTCATTGACGTGTGTACGTGAGCGCCAGCGCACAGCGGGTACCTTGGCGCCTGGCAGAGGCTCGCTTGAAAGCACCAAGGCTGCCGCACCGTCTGAGACGAGCGAGCAGTCTGAGCGTTTTAAGGGGCCTGCAACAAAAGGATTTTTCTCAGAAGGGTTGCGACAGAAATCAAACCCTAAATCACGGCGCATGTGGGCATACGGGTTATGCACGCCGTTTGAATGATTTTTTGCCGAGATGGCGGCAAGCGCATCAGACTGATCGCCAAAGCGCTCGAAGTAACCGCTGGCAATTTGACCAAACACGCCAGCGAAGCCACCTTCTGTGTGGCCCTCTTCTTGCACGAAAGAGGCTTTCAGCAAAATCTCACCAATCTCTTTGTTGGGCAGGGTATTCATTTTTTCGACGCCCAGCACCAGCACACGTTTGAAGCGGCCGGCAGCTAGCGCATCGAGTGCGGACCAGATCGCAGCTGACCCAGTGGCGCAGGCGTTTTCCATCCGCACGGCTGGGGTATGGCGAAACTCGGGGATCGCCACGCCCATTAGGGAGGCGGTGAAGTCTTGTTGCACAAAACCTGCATTGAAATGGCCAACAAAAATGCCGTCGATATCGCTAGGTGTCAGACCCGCGCTGGCGATGGCTGGCAAGGCAGCATCACGAATCAATTGCACAAAATCTAGGTTGTCGAGTTTGCCAAAGGGGGTGTGGCCCCAGCCGACGATATAAGGTTGATTCATGAGTGTGTCCTAGTTGTAAAGAAAAAATAGATCGCCTGACGCGTCGCATTCGTGAAAACCATTCTGCGAGCTCGATCGCTTGACGCTGTGTAAATATTGAGCCTGTTAAATCGAACCGTCTTGATGTTTACGTAACGTTGGGATCCCGACGCCAGACGCATCAAAACCACCATCAACTGCCAGACATTGGCCGTTGATAAAGGCGGCCTCTGGGCTACATAAAAAGCCGACCGCGTTAGCGATTTCTTCTGGTGTGCCATAGCGATTCATGGGGATGGTGTCGTAATAGTCAGAGCGAATCGCGACGCTATGCACAAGCTTCGACATTTCGGTATCGACAGGGCCTGGTGCGACGACGTTTGCGCGAATACCGATCGTACCGAGCTCTACCGCTTGCTGCTTAGTCAGGTGAATGATGGCTGCTTTGCTGGTGCCATAGGCTACGCGTAGCGTGCTGGCACGTAGACCTGAAATCGAGGCGATGTTCACGATCGAGCCATGACGATTCTTCTTCATGACTTCGATGCAAGCTTGTGAGCACAAAAATGCGCCATCAAGGTTGGTGCCCAGCACATAGCGAAACTCTTCAAAGGTGGTCTCTCCAATCGGCTTGAATACTGCGACGCCGGCGTTGTTTACCAGCGCGTCGATTCGACCAAACTTTTTTTCAACCTGATCAATCGCGGCCTGTACCTGCGCCGGAACCGAGACGTCGCACTGCAACGCCAACACTCTGGCGCTGTCATTCAGTGCCTGTTCGGTTTGTTTGAGGGTTGCGGTTTCGGTGTCAAGCATGGCAACCTGGTAGCCGTGGGCAAGAAACCACTTTACGCATGCCAACCCGATGCCTCTTGCCCCGCCGGTGACAACGGCCACTGGTGTAAATGAACGTGATTGGGCGGGCGCAGTGGTATTGGTAGAGGTCAAAGCAGACTCCAGAGTCAGGGGTTTTGCGGCGCCGGCGTATTGTTTTGCAGCGGCACGCCGAGTAAAAAATAGCTTAATCAGCACTGTATCGAGTAATTCAACTCAAACTGTAACAAAATGTCGGTTCAGCGTGGATTAAGTTATTTTTACTAAGAATTTATTTGTGTATATATTTTCTTGCTTTTTTGCCGAATTCGCTCGCAAGGACTCCTCAGAATCTCCTGTGTTTGCCACATGTTCACCAGCCAACGTCTCAGCTCGGTGCTGAATTTGAATCTGGGTCCGACCCTCGAACTGCCGATGCGGCGCGCTTTATACGAACCTCGCTTCGGGTTAAGGTTGAGCATAGGGTGAGCGTTACAGGCACCGTAGAACGATTTATACAAAAAAACCGGAGCAGACCATGGCACTTAAACTATTTGAACTCGTTGGCGCTGAAAGCAATCGACCTTTTAGCCCGTACTGCTGGCGGATTCGTATGGCGCTTGCCCATAAAGGACTCGAAGCCGAGCTGGTGCCTTGGCGCTTTGTCGAGAAGGCTGCCATCGAGCCCAGTGGGCAGACTAAGGTGCCAGTGTTGGTGCACGACGGTAAATGGGTCTTTGAGTCGTGGGAAATTGCCAAGTATCTTGAGGCGCAGTTTCCGGACCGTCCCTCTTTGTTCGGCGGCCCTCAGGGGCAAGCCTTGAGCCGAGTGTATTCAAATTTGGGCGATGTGCACGCTGGGCAAATCGTACGCTTTGTTTTGATGGACATTTATAAGCACCTTGATGCGGCGAATCAAGCGTATTTTCGAGAAACGCGCGAGCCACGCTTTGGTATGACGATTGAGCAAGTGGTGCTCGACCGAGACGCCAAGCTGCAAGGCTTTCGAGATAGCCTAGGGCCGTTAAGAAACGTACTCAAAGTACAACCATTTTTTGGTGGCGAAACGCCCTTGTATGCCGATTACGCCATTTTTGGTCAGTTTCAGTGGGCGCGTGCGATCAGTGATTTTGAACTGTTGGCCGCCGATGACCCGGTTGCCCACTGGCGCACGCGCTTGTTGAAGGCGTTTAATGGCATGGCCTTGGCTGCGCCGGCCTATTAAAGTTGCCCAGGGCGACGGCCCTGACCGCGTACGTCTGTTTAAGGTGCTGAGAGTAACGGCTTTGGCTCTGCGTGTTGACGCTTGCTCGAATTGTTAGGAGACAACTGCAATGATAAAAAATATTCGGTTATGGTTGCGAGGTTTTGGGTTGATGGCTGGTGTGACTATCGGGATCACAGGGTTCGCGCAGACATATCCCGACAAACCGATTAAGTGGGTTGTACCTTATCCCCCCGGTGGCACAACTGATGTGGTTGCCCGCAGTATTGCGCAAGCAATCGGTGAGCGCTTGGGCGCCACAATTGTGATCGAGAACAAAGCCGGGGCTGCAGGCGTTATTGGTATGCAAGCCGTCGCCAAGGCCGCGCCTGATGGCTATACCTTTCTTGTCAGCGATGCGAGTTTGGCCACTGCGCCGAGTTTGAACAAGCAGCTTAGTTTTGATCCGCTCAAAGACTTGCAAGCAGTATTTTTATTTGTGACAGTACCTCATGTCGTATTGGTGTCGCCAACCTCAGGGATGCAGACACTGGGTGACTTGCTCGCGCGTGCCAAACAGCAGCCACAGGCACTCAACTTTGCCTCGGGCGGTATTGGTTCGCCGTTGCACCTTGCGGGTGAAGCGTTGAGAACGAGCACCGGGAGTCAGTGGGTGCATGTGCCCTACAAGGGTGGAGGGCCCGCAATTCTTGCAGTCATGAGTGGTGACGCCCAACTGGTTACGCCGTCATTGCCCTCGGTGATGGGGCACATCCAAAGTGGCAAACTCAAGGCGCTGGCAGTCACATCCGCAGCTCGACTTAACAGTTTGCCCTCGATTCCGAGTGTGGCAGAGCTTGGTTATCCCGGTGCCGCATCGATGGGCTGGATCGGTCTGCATGCACCCGCTGGTTTACCCAACGCGATTCTAGAAAAAACTGAAGCCGCCGCAAGAGGCGCGATGGCTGACCCGTCGTTGACTAAACGTCTCGTTGAACAAGGTGCCGATCTTGCCGTTGACCCTTCAGCTAAGTCTTACTCAAGCTTCGTTGCGGGCGAGGCAAAACGCTGGGAAAAAATCGTGAAAGCTGCTGGTATTCAGCCTGAATAATTAAAGGAATTCAATGTGATGACTGCTTTTCAATCCGATGCCTCGTGTCCCTTGGACGGTTTGGTTGTCTTGGACCTCACCCGCTTAGTCGCCGGCAATATGCTGAGTCTGCAGCTTGCGGATTTCGGCGCAGAGGTCATCAAGATTGAGCAACCGGGTAAGGGCGACCCGTTGCGAGATTGGCGTATCGAGGGTTTTAGTGTGCACTGGAAGGTGTACGCGCGTAACAAAAAAAGCGTCACTCTTGATTTGCGTGCTGAAGAGGGCAAGGAGTTGTTGCTCAAGCTCGTAGAGAAAGCCGACGTCTTGATTGAAAACTTCAGGCCTGGCACGCTAGAGGCGATGGGTTTTGCGCCTGAGGTGTTATTGAAAAGAAACGCTGGTATTGTGGTTGTTCGTATTTCAGGCTGGGGGCAGGATGGCCCTTATCGTTTGCGACCCGGGTTTGGTACGTTGGTTGAAGGCGTCTCCGGTTTTGCTGCAAAAAATGGCTTTGAAGATCGCGAACCGGTGTTGCCACCCTTGGCCATGGCCGACATGATCACGGGCTTATATGGCTCTTTCGCGGTGATGACGGCGCTCAGGCATCGCGATCAAACGGGTCGTGGTCAGGTCATTGACCTGCCTTTGCTTGATCCAATGTATTCAGTGTTGGGGCCTTCTGCAGCGGTGTACAAGTTGACGCAAAAGATTGACCCCCGGATTGGTAGTCGTTCAAACACAGCAGGCCCGCGTAATGTGTTTCCTACCAAAGATGGTCGCTGGATTTCGATGTCGGCCTCAATGCAAGTGATGGTCAATCGCTTGTATACCGCGCTTGGCGTACCCGAAATGTTGACAGATCCGCGCTTTCGTACCAACGCGGATCGCGTCGCCAATGCCGATGCTGTAGAGGCGCCGATTCGTGCGTTTATTTCGACGCACACTCTCGAAGAGGGGATGGCCTTCTTTGAAAAAAATGAAATTACTGCTGCCCCTGTCTATGCGATCGATCAGTTCATTGAAGACCCCCATGTCATTGCCAGAAAGATTGTGGTGGATATGCCTGATAAAGAAATGGGCTCTATTCCTATGCATGCAGTTGTGCCACGCTTGTCTGAATCGCCCGGGGCGATACGTCGACCTGCGCCCGAGCTGGGTGAGCATACTGCCGAGTTATTGGGGCGGATTGGAATTGATGCCGCAATGCAGCTTGGTTTAAAAGAAAGAAAAGTTATCTGAGGGTAGCAACAATGAGTCAAAGCAAAAATTCAAGACGGTCGTGGCTGATTGTTCCGGCTGATCATGACGATGTTGTTGCTTATGCTGGGTCACATGGTGCAGACATCGTGGTGCTTGATCTTGAGTACACCGTGGCCCCCAAAAATAAAGATCGCGCCCGCGTTGGGGTGACTGGGCAGATCGCTAAGCTGACTGCGACTGGCGCTGAAGTCTTTGTGCGTGTGGATCGCGTCACGCGCTGGGCCGATGTGCGTGCCGCCATCAGTCGTGATTTAACTGGGATTGTGCTGCCATCACCCGATGACGCGGCTGACATCGTTGAACTTGATGCGTTAATCACTACGCTTGAAAAAGAACGCGGTGTCGAACTTGGCACAACAGAAATTGTGTTGATGTTTGAGTCTGCAAAAAGTTTTTGGAGCGCTGATGCCTTAGGCAGAGCCAGTGCCCGAGTGAGTGGGCTGGGCGTAGGGCGCATCGATTTATCGATGACGCTTGGTACGGTGCCTCAAAACGAATTTCGGCTCTATCGCTTTTTAATGACCCGTACGCTTGTGGCGGCTCGGATGCTAGGCAAACAACCGCTCGGGGCGTTTTGGCGCCCGGGCTCGCGCGGTGGTGTGGCCTCTGTCGCAGACACGATGCGCGCAGCCCGCGAGGCACGCTTGTTGGGGTTTAGTGGCTGTGTCTGTGCCGTACCCGAGCAGGTCGCGCCGGTACATGCGGGTTTTGTGCAGTCATAATCTGGATACTCAGCGATGCCACCCTATATCCGCCGTTCTTTGATTTGCTTGTCAGTCGATGACCCAAAGCTTGCAGAAAAAGCCTTCGAGTCATGGGCCGACGCCATCATTTTAGATATTGTTAAAAGCCCCATTCAAGATTGGCAGCAAGTGCTTAAAGCTAAGATGCCGACGGCTATTGCTGCCGCAGCACATGGTGGTGCTGAAGTCTTTGTACGTTTGAACGCGGGTACTGCACAAGCCGAGCTCGAGGCGACTGTGTTTACCGGATTGACTGGAGTGGTGCTGGTTGGGGTAGGGGATCGCACCGAACTCGTGCGGGCCAATGAACGACTTGAGGTTCTTGAACGCGAGCGAGGCCTAGCCATCGGTTCAGTTGAAATCGATCTTGAAATCACCACCGCCCAAGGTGTTTGGAATTCGCTAGAAATCGCTCGCGCAAGCCCCAGGGTGGGCACCATGACGATCAATGAACGAGCCTTGTATCAGCATTTAGAGATCCCCTTTGAAACAACGCTTGAGGTCGAACCAATTGAATTTATCAAAGGTCAAATCATCACTGTTGCCACATCGGTCGAGAGTCAGGCGCAAGGGATGTGCTATCCGTTATGCGTCTCGCAGAATGAGGTCGACGAAGCCACATTGACCAAGGCGGTGCGTCGCGCACGTGATACAGGGTTTAAAGGTGTTGTGTGCGCGCATGCTTCATGGGTCAAGGCGTGTAACGAAGGTTTTCGCCCGAGCCCCGCTGAAGTCGAATATTACAGAGAGGTGCGCGAGGTGTTTGCTGAAGGGTTGAAGCGAGGCCTGGCTTCGGTGCCGCTTAACGGAAAAATGATCGATGTACCTGTCGATTTACGCGCCGAGGTGTACCTTGAGTGGGCAGATCGCGTGGCCTTGCGCGATCAACAAAAAATTCAAGCTCACCAACTTTGATGAGAAAAACACCATGACGCACAGAGTGGCACGCTGCACAATGTTTGTAACGCCAACTAATCCGCGCTTTATCGATAAGGCTTGGACCCGAGGCGGCGATGTTTATATTTTAGACATCGAAGACTCAATCCCCTTGGCCGAAAAAGCGCGCTGTCGCAGCTTGATTCGTGAATCGATTCAAAAAGCCAACAAGGGTGGTGCAAGTATTTATGTTCGTATCAACAAGCCATTTGTGGATGCGGATTTACCTTGTTCGGTATGGCCCGGTGTTGATCGCATCATGTTGCCAAAAACCGAGACTGCAGTTGAAATGCAATACGCTCACGCGCTGATGAGTCAACTCGAAAAGGATCATGGGGTGCCGGTGGGATACATCGAACTGTCGCCCATGATTGAAACTGCGTTGGGAGTGGTGAACATTCAGGAGATTTTGTCGGCCACGCCCAGAAAGATCTGGTCAATGGGTGGGGGCACGGGCTACGACATGGCAGTCAATCTGGGCATTGAAATGTTTGTTGACTTTGACCAGTATGCCTACACCTCGTCTTATGTGGCATTGGCTGCAATGAGTTTGGGGATTGAAGCGTCTGGAGGGGTCTTTATCCATAATCCTACGGGTCGCGTGGATCAACGTGATCATGCTATTGAAGAAGCTGAGATCTTGCACGCTGCGGGAGTACGTCAGATTACAGCGCTACATCCAAACTTTATTGAGCCCTTATGTACCGGGCTTGCCCCCACTGCCGATGAAATGTCGTGGGCGCAGATCGTGTTGGAGACTTACCAAGAGCTCACGCTCGCGGGCGAGTCGGTGACAACCGTCAACGGCAAGGTGGTGGACTGTTATGAGTATGAATTAGCTCTCAAAACGCTTGAATGGGGCAGAGCCTGTGCAGAAAAGGACCGGTTTAAAGACAAAGCACTGGCTCGGTCTACTGCGTTGTCAGCGGCTGCCTCTTAGACAGGGTTACCCCTTAGTGACCGCCCGAATTTTGATCCGGGCTTTCAGAGTGGCCTAGCGCTCGGTTTTTATCTTAGAGTAAGCACAGTTGTATTAAACTTTGACGTTGACAACTCGGTTGCGTAGTCGCCTTGCAACTGAGTCAAGGGCCTATTTGGCACAAAATACCTGGAGACTTCAATGATTCAAAAGACCATCATTTCAGCCTGTGCGCTGATGCTCAGTATGTTCGCGTTGCCTGCATCACACGCCGCAGACCCGTTTCCGGTCAAACCGATACAAGTGGTCATTCCGTTTGCACCTGGCGATACCGACAACATGCTGAGACCCTTTCTTGACAAGATGGGCGAGTTTTTAGGCCAATCCGTCATCATGACTTACAAGCCAGGTGCAGGTGGTGGCATTGGGGCAGGGTCAGTGGCATCGAGCCCGCCCGATGGTTACACGCTTGTCGGTACCTCGCAAGGGTCGATCGTGGTCGTGCCAACTTTTAATAATGCGATTAAGTATTCAACCGAGTCGTTTGCGCCCATCGCATCGATCTCTGAGGGTGGTTTTATCTTGGTCGTGAAGGCAGATTCGCAATGGAAAACCATGCAAGAGCTGATCGAATACTCCAAAAAGAATCCTAAAAAAATCAACTACACCACCTCTGGTGCGATGGGTGTTACGCACTTAATTGCTGAAATTTTTGCGGATGAGGCGGGTATTCAATGGACGCACATACCTGAGAAAGGCAGTGGCCCAGCAGTCACCGCTTTGCTGGGTGGACACGTTCAATTATCTTCTGCCGCAATTGGCCCTGCGATGGCTCATGTACGTGCGGGTACTTTGCGGGCGCTCGCGGTATTTAGCGATAAACGTTTGAAAGCATTTCCCGATGTTCCAACTCTAAAAGAGCTTGGCTACAAAGTGGAAGCCCGCGCGCTGTACGGCATTTTGGCGCCCAAAGATACGCCTAAACCAGTGGTCGATGCGATTTTTTTAGCAGCTAAAAAAGCGGGTGAAAAATATCAGATGCAGATTAGCGACAGCTTGAGTGCGCTGGGTGCACAGCCCGCTTTGCTGGATCCCAAAGAGTATGCCGCCTATGTGGCCGATCAAAAGGCGATGTTTACTAAGGCAAAACAAACGCTTAAGTTGAGTGAGTAAGAAAGCGACTCGCAGGGCAAAGGCCAACGATTGACTGTATTCGGTTGGTCGTGTCATGATGGATGTGATTGTTCGTCGCCGAGGCAAAGATGGCTGACTCCGTACGCAGAAGCAGTAAACTGGATCTCTCGTTTCCTTACGATTGGTCAAATCCCGCTATCAGCGACGAGGCTCTCATCATCAATGTACTGAGCCGCGGGATTTTTTCGGATATTTGCCGCGTTTCAGCGTATTTTGGGTTGGAGGTCGTTCGAACTGTGGCCTCTGGTTTGCAAAAATCAGCTTGCGCCAATAAATCACTTGCACGCATGTTGTGCAATATCAACAAGGGTTTTAGCCGTGCTCAGACTCGATAGCCTGCCCGAAAAAACTCTTAAGGTTTTTGAATGCTTGGCCGTAAATGAACGGTTGCGCGGGTTTACATTGATCGGTGGCACGGCGCTGGCTTTACAGATTAGTCATCGTAAAAGCGAAGATCTAGATTTTTGGCTACCCGCCGAAAAAATGGATAAAGAGACGATTTCGACTGCCGTCAGAACGGCCCAGCAAGCGGGCTTTGTCGCTCAACTTGTCACGCCACATGACAAAATCGTGGCTGCCAAAATCAATGGTCGTGATTTGCTGGCTCATGCTCAAGACTATGTCATTGGCGGGGTTAAAGTCACTTTTTTTGCGCGAGTCGATACAGCATTCCAGCACTTCAATGCATACCCTCGCATCACCAATTCTGCCTCCTCATTCGGGATTATGGATCTAGAGGGCATATTTTCGATGAAGTCTTACGTCATCCACCAACGCGTTCGTTCGCGCGACTTGTTTGACTTAAAGGCTTTTGTGCAGAGAGGCAAAACCATCGAAGATATTTTGCAAGCAGGCTCGGCTGCCGACCCCGCTTGCTCAATCGAATACGCCAAGTCGGTACTACTTGGTGATGTTCCGTTAGATAAAGAAGATGAAGGTTTCGATTCAATTGACGTAGCCGAAAAGCTCGAAGATATTTACTCATTTTTTAAGTGTGCTATCGATGAATACGAGCAAGTGCTAGCCGAACAAACTTTTAACGTTATGTTGTGCACTCGCTGTCGCGAGGCCAAGTGTGTCTGTGACGCGAGGGTACCGAACAGGCAGGATATCTAGGCTCGATGATCGTGAGTTTTCGGCCGTCGCGCTCTCGTCGCATCAGGCCACCCCATGCTGCCGTTTTGGGTGTCTCTGTCAAATATTTTATAAGTTGCTTTAATGAGCCCAATCGCTGACAAAAATGTGTGTGTTGTGAATCACCCGATGGTGCAACACAAACTAACGTTAATGCGAGACAAACATACGTCATCAAGTTCGTTCAGGGTGCTCTTGAATGAAATTTCAACCTTAATGGCTTACGAGGTCACTCGTGATTTGGCGATGCAAGATATTGAAATTGAAACGCCGTTAGAAAAAATGACGAGTAAGGTAATTGATGGAAAAAAACTTGTTTTTGTTAGCATCTTGCGTGCAGGCAACGGCATCTTAGATGGCATGCTCGCTGTGGTTCCGAATGCACGGGTTGGTCATATCGGTTTGTATCGAGATCCAAAAACGCTAGCGGCGGTTGAATATTATTTCAAGCTTCCTGAAAACCTTAACCAGCGCGACGTGATTCTGGTTGATCCGATGCTTGCCACTGGCCACTCTGCGATTGCTGCCATTGCCAGAATCAAAGAGCTTGGGCCTCGCTCAATAAAATTTGTGTGTCTAGTGAGCTGCCAGCAGGGCATCCAGGCGGTGCATGAACGGTTTCCTGACATTATGATTTACACCGCCGCGATTGATCGTCAATTAGACGCTAAGGCTTATATCTTGCCTGGTCTTGGCGACGCGGGTGATCGGATCTTTGGAACAAAATAAGCAGTCAGTGCTTTCTTTTTCAAGGTAGACGCCATGAACCCAGTCGACTTATTAGTCAAAGCAGAGTTTCTTTACCCCGTCTCTGAGGGAATGCCAATTATTTCTAATGGCGAAGTGGCTGTGATTGGAACGCGTATTGTGTACGCTGGCCCAGCCATGCCTTCGGGTCACTGGCAACCCAAAAACACCCTGGGTGGGCCAGGCAAAATTGTGTTGCCTGGCTTTGTCAATTGCCACTCGCACGCAGCCTCTTTGATTTTTCGCAGCCAGACCGATGATCATGCCGCTAAGGCAGCTTTGCTAGACGTTGCTTTTCGTATGGAGAAAGACGTCACTGAGGCCGACTGGTCTTTGTTGGGCGCTTTAGGGTGCGCAGACATGCTGTTATCGGGGATCACAACGATTAACGATATTTGGTATAGCCCCGAGACCTTGGTTGAGAGTGTCTTGCAATCAGGCCTTCGCGCTCAGATCGCGAATAAGGTTTTTGATGTCAAACTCGAAGAGCTTCGCAACGGAGACTACACGCATCATCAGGCAATTGGTGAGAAGCGTTTGCGCCACGGGATAGAGTTTGTTGAAACATGGCATGGCGCTGCAGACGGTCGTATTACGGGGCGGATTGGTACGCATGCCACTGACACCTGCAGCTCGGCTCTGCTCAAAGAGGCCAGACTTGAGGCGACTCGGTTGGGCGTTGGTATGCATATTCATGCAGCGCAAAGTGCTTCTGAAGCCGAGCACATTAAGGCCGCCCACGGTTGTGGGCCTGTTGAGTACTTAAGAGATGTTGGGATGCTTGCGCCCGATGTCGTGCTTGCGCACCTTGTGTTTGCCGAAGAGGCCGACTTTGACGCGATCGTGTCTTGCAACGCTAACTACGCGCATTGTCCAACGATTTACCCCCGCCGCGGTCGTTATCCGCAGTTTGAAAAAATCATTGCAAAAGGCATTAAAACTGGCTTTGCCACAGACTGGATGCTGAACGACCCCTTTGAAGGGATGCGTTATGCCATCAATGCTATGCGTTTGTGCTTAGGTGGGCCACATGCGATGACCTGTGACCAGGCGTTGCGGTTTCACACGCTTGGTGCGGCACAAGTGCTGGGCCTCGATCATGAGATTGGCTCGCTCGAAGTGGGTAAAAAAGCTGATCTGATCGTTGTTGATATTAATCAGCCGCACCTTCAGCCGTATTACGGCAGTTATGCGGCCTTTGTCTACTATGCCAAATCGAGCGACGTTGTCGACACGGTGATTGATGGCAAAGTCGTGATGCATGAGCGGCACATCACAGGCCTCAATCACCATTCAACTCTTGAGCAACTTCAAAAACGCGTACCTGGATGGCGTTCACAGTTATCGTCTTTGGGTAGCCCGGCAGTGTTTGGGCCGGGGTGCGATTGTTGTGGCTTGGTTTAAACCGAGGGTCACACTCTAATTGCTGTGGGTACGCTGTTCCAGCGGTACGTATCGTCCGAGTGGCTAGCTTAATGTGGCAATCGCGTAGTATTCTCTGAGAGTGGTTTGAATAGCCACAACGGTGTGTACATGCAGTCCTTGCGAATCTTAGGCCTATGAAAAAAATTACAAGCAGCTTAGCGATCTTTGGATGTTTCAGTCTTTTGTTTTGCGCTGCAGCAATTGCGCAAAGCGAAACCTGGCCGAGTCGAAATATTCGTTTGATCGTCGGTTACTCGCCAGGCGGCACCACAGATATCGCGGCGCGTTTAGTCGCTGAGCGGCTAAGCGGTCGGTTGGGCAAACAAGTCATCGTCGAAAATCGTGCAGGTGCTGGCGGTACTGTCGCGACACTTTCGGTCGTGCGCGCAGAGCCCGACGGCTACACACTGCTGATGGCTGCGGCTCCTGAGGTATCAATTGCCCCGTTCACTATCAAGGGGCTCGCCTACGACCCTCTGGTTGACTTGCGACCCGTGGCGATGGTGGGCAGCGTACCGTTTCTATTAGTGGCCCACCCTCAGTTACCGGTGAATACTGTCGCCGAGTTAATTGCCTACGCTCGGGCGAATCCGGGCAAGCTGAATTATTCTTCGTTTGGTGAAAACACCACCAATCACTTTGCGGGTGAGCTCTTTAAATCGCTCACTCAAATCAATACGTTGCACGTACCCTACAAAGGGAGTGGCCCTTCGATCATCGATCTGATCAGTGGGCAGATTCAATATTCGTTTGACGCACCCGCTGCGGTCATGGAGCAAGTGCGTGGCGGCCGGCTAAAGGCGCTTGCCATTGCCGGAACTCAGCGACTTGCCAATGCTCCTAATATCCCGACTTTTGCAGAGCAAGGCTTAACAACGTTTACCGCTGGAACATGGTTTGGGGTTTTGGCACCTAACAAAACGCCACAGACAGTCGTTGATCGCCTCAATATTGAAGTCAATGCGGTACTCGCTTTACCAGAGCTGTTGAAAGTCTTTGCCGACCGAGACATTGTGCCAGTGGGTGGTTCGGCGCAAGACTTTCGCAGCTTTATCGTTTCTGAAACCGGAAAATGGAAAAAGCTCGCCCTTGAAGTTGGCATCCAGGCTCAGTAAAGGGCCGCTGTCTTCTCTGAATTTTTAACTATCTTCAAAAAATAACTTTATGCGAACTCTTTTACAAAATGTCACAGTTATTGATGCTGTCACTCCTGAACCACGCTTAAACGCATCGGTGTTGGTTGAAGACGGACGCATCAAACAAATCTTGTCTGCGGCAGATTCGAATGCTTTACTCGACTGCGAGACCATCGACTTGACTGGACAGTTTTTACTTCCTGGTTTGTGGGATGTGCATATTCATCCAGACTATTTGTCGCCGACCGATATGCCGCTGACCGAACAAGTCACCTTATTTGGTAACCGGCTACAGGCCGCGATGACCGAGTCTGGAGTGACTGGTTTACGCTGCGCCGGTGCACACGACTATATGGATGTTGCTTGGAAACGCGCCTTTGACTCAGGGCAGCACGTCGGCCCGCGTTTATTTGCTGCCGGGCATTTTCTAACGACGACCGCTGGGCATTTTTTAACGTCAGGACATGCGCTTGAGTGTGATGGCCCCTATGGTTTTGTGAAGGCCATCAGAGAGCAGATCAAAAATGGGGTAGACCATATCAAACTGAATCTTTCAGGCGGCATCATGGGCCCCGCCTGGGATTTGCACCGCCATTCGTTTTTATTAGACGAAGAACTCAAGGCGGCCTTTGATGTGTGTCGCTTGCGTGAATTTAAAGTCATGGCGCACGCCACTAACCCAGTTGCCGTAAAAAATGCGATACGGTTGGGTGCACATAGTATTGAACATGGTTATATTTTAGATGACGAGTGCATCGAACTGTTTCTGAAACATGATGCTTGGTATGTGCCAACGCTGGCGATTAGTCATCTCACTCCGCAGCAAGCGACCAATTTTTGGGAGAGAGGCTGGCTCAAGCAGCGTAACCTCTCTCATTCGTTATGCTGCCGAGCAGACGCTGCAGCCGATGTGCACCAAGCGGGATTTCTCAAAGCGCTTAAAGCAGGCGTCAAAATGGCGCTCGGTTCAGATATCAGGCCGCTCAAAGATGCCGCACTACTTGAACTTGGTTTATGGGTGCGTGCAGGTGCCACGCCTTGGCAAGCTTTGCAGGCTGCCACACGTGCTGGGGCCGCAATTTGTGGCGTCGGCGACGAGCTCGGTACGGTTGAGGTCGGAAAAATCGCAGATCTGATTGTGGTGGGCGCCAACCCGCTTGACGATATTAATAACCTAAGAGATCTCAAACTTGTATTTAAAGATGGGCGCATCGTTTCTGATAAACGCAAGGCGTCAAAGGAAGCGACTTAATGGCTCGAGCACTTGACTATCTTTCTATGACGACGAGGCTTGCTTGTCGTGCGCTCTGTGTATTTGCACTCGTTGGTAGTACCGTCTGTGCTGCACAAACCTGGCCAACTAAAGCGATCAAACTTGTGATTCCTTTTCCGGCGGGTGGCTCAACCGATATTGTCGGTCGACTGCTTGCCGAAAAACTCACGACAAGTCTGGGTCAAACGGTGATCGTTGAAAATCGGGCTGGCGCGGGCGGTACGACTGGTTCAGATGTTGTTGCAAAGGCTACCCCTGACGGTTACACCTTATTAATCGGCACGAGCAGCACGCATGCGATTGCCCCAGCTTTATACGAAAGACTCTCTTACAACTCAATCAAAGATTTTTCGCCGGTTGCTCTAGTCGGAACTGCCACCATACTGTTGGTCACGCATCCGTCGCTGCCTGTTTCGTCGGTAACCGAATTGATTGCGTTAGCCAAAAGTAAACCAGGTGCATTGTCTTTTGGCTCGACGGGTAACGGTAGTGTGTCTCACCTGACTGCTGAGTATTTCAAAGCAACAGCCGGCATCGCGATTGAGCATATTCCTTATAAGGGCGATGCCCCGATGACGATTGATTTGGTAAGCGGTCGCATTTCATTGGCGTTTGGTACTGCAGTGGCTTTCTTACCTTACGTACAGAGCGGAAAACTTAAGGCTTTGGCAGTGACAAGCGCCCAAGCCTCACCGATTGCACCTACGCTGCCAACAGTCAGCGCTTCTGGGTTAAACGGTTTTGAGGCGCTGCAATGGTTTGGTGTCTTTGCGCCTAACGGCATTTCAAGCGCTGTCGTTAAGCAGTTAAATACAGAGGTCAATCGCGCATTGCAATTACCCGAGGTGCGTCAAAAATTTGAAAGTCTTGGCATTGAAATTTCGAACACAAACCAAGAGCAGTTTGCACAGTTCATTCAAGATGAGAACGCAAAGTGGGCAAAGATTATAAAAGCGTCGGGTGCGAAAGTTGATTGAGCACTAGCTTTGTGTTTTAAGTGAATGGCTAAACATAAGGGTTCTGATGCCTAGCTCAAGTTCAACGACGATTGTGATTGGTGCGGGTGTCGTCGGTTTATCAACCGCCTTGTATTTGCAACGTGCGGGACAGCGCGTGGTGGTGATCGATGCGTTGCCGCCAGCCAGCGCAGCCTCCTACGGAAACTCTGGCCTCATCAGTAGCGATACGGCCGCCCCAATTGCCTTGCCAGGAATGCTGGGTAAGGTTCCAGGTTGGCTCTTTGATCGGTTGGGGCCCTTGGTCATTCGCCCGTCTTATTTGCCTAAAGTGTTGCCGTGGATGCTTCGTTGGGTCGAGGCCAGCCGTTTCTCACGCGTGTTTGAGGTCTCAGATGCGATGAGAGCTTTGCACCGAGAGGCGATGAATTGTTGGCGAGAACTACTCGGACCAGAACACTTTAGTGATCTGATTCGCACGGTCGGACAGGTCAGAATCTGGGACGATGGGATAGGTAGTGAATCCCAAATCGAATTAGCAATTTGTGAGCGTCATGGCATCAAGGCTGAAAGTTTGAGTGAAGATGATATTCGGCAGCTATATCCAGAGATATCTGCCAATATTAAAAGCGGAGTGTTGATTCCGAATAATGGCTATACGATTAACCCCCAGCGTTTGGTGCAAACGCTGGGCCGTTTGTTGGCTGCTGAGGGTGGGCTTATTCTGACAGAACGGGTCTTAAAAATTATTCCACATTCGGGTCGACAAGGGTTCATGTTGATGACAAATGTCAATAACCATGACGCAGATCGAGTGGTGGTGGCGAGTGGAGCCTGGAGCCTAGCGCTGCTTGAGCCTCTAGGGATCAAAGTGCCACTCGAAACGGAACGAGGCTATCACGCGATGATGCCTTCGCCAAACATTGACTTGAAGATTCCGCTGACAATTAAAAACCGCGGGTTTGGCTTGACCTCAATGGAGAACGGGTTGCGTGCAGCAGGCACAGTCGAGTTTGCCGGGTTGACCGCGAGCCCAGATGAGCAAAGAGCAAAAAATCTTGTGACGCAAGCCAAACGCGTTTTCCCGACATTACAGACAGATGAACCGAAGTATTGGCTGGGCTTTAGACCCTCAACGCCCGATAGTCTTCCTGTCCTTGGTCCAGTGGACCACATACCAGGTTTGTTTCTGGCGTTTGGGCATGCGCACTGGGGCATGACGGGTGGGCCACCGACCGGAAAGTTAATCTCTCAAATGGTGACGGGCGCGCCGCTTTCGGTCGACCCCTTGCCTTATTCTTATAAGCGGTTTAATCAGTTTATTTAAACCATTAGGCATTTAGGGGTGATTTAGAGCAGTCAGATGGTGGAGCATCTGCCCCAACCATTCTCAGACTAGTGTTTTCTTGGTCTTTGCTCAATGACAATGAGGCTAATCGACTTTAATGTTACCTGCCTTGATGACAGTTCCCCACTTGTCGAATTCTCCTTTAACGTAACCGACAAACTCAGCCACACTCATACCACCAGCTTCAGCGCCTTGCGCTTTTAAGGCGTTGGCCAATTCAGGGGTCTTTACCGCCTGGTTAAGCGCAACGCTCAGTTTCTTCACAATTTCGCCAGGCGTTTTGGACGGAGCAAAAATACCGTACCAATTATCGACGCTGTAACTTGAGCCTCCTGACTCAAGAACCGTTGGCGTATCCGGAAACTCTGGCATGCGAGTTTTGCCAGAGACTGCGATTAAATTTACTTTGTTTGATTTGATTAAACCGAGTACAGGTGGCGCGGTCACAAACATCAGTTGGACTTGCCCGCCCATTAAGTCAGACAGCGCTGGGCCGGTGCCTTTATATGGTACATGCGTCCATTTCAAATTATTGATATTTTTAAATAATTCGCCAGATAGGTGTGTGATAGTGCCATTGCCTGCAGAGGCGACATTGAGTTCCCCAGGTTTCTGACGTGCGAGCGCCTCAATGTCTTTGATGGTTTTTGCTGAAAACCCAGGCGCTGAAATAATCATCATCGGTGACGTCGCCACTACCCCGATAGGGGTCAAATCACTAACAGTGTTGTAGTTCAAGCGATATAAGTTCGGATTGACAGCAATTTCAGAGGTTGAACCTAACAGCAGCGTATAGCCGTCTGGGTTCGACTTGACGACAAATTCAGTTCCTATTGAGCCGCCGGCACCGCTGCGATTGTCTACGACAACTTGTTGCTGCAACACATCAGAAAGTTGTTTGGCAATGATTCGACCAACGACATCAGACCCACCACCGGGCGGAAACGGAATCACCAGTCTCACAGGTTTTGTTGGCCAATCTTGAGCCTGAGCGACCAGATGAAAGTTGAAGGATAGCGCAACTAAGGAGAGCGCTAATTTTATAAAAATACGGATAGTCAGTGGCGCACATGCTTTCATTTTTCAATTTCCTCTGTCTCTAGGGTCAGCGCAAACGATTAGCGCAGGCGTCGCAGGAACTCTTTTAGTGTTGGGTCTTGCGATCTGTCGAGTACGTCTTCCGGAGATCCGATCTCTGCAATACGACCGTCAGATACATAAGCGATTTTGTTTGAAATTTCGCGAGCGAAGCCGATTGCATGGGTGACCAGCACCATCATGATGCCTTCAGAAAGCAGTGAGCGGATGACGTCCTCGACTTCTGCAACCAATTCGGGATCAAGTGCTGAGGTGATTTCATCCAATAGTAATACTCTGGGACGCATCGCGAGGGCACGAGCTATCGCCACCCTTTGTTGTTGCCCACCCGAAAGTTGGAAGGGATAGGCCGACACCTTGTCAGCTAGTCCGACGCGCGCCAGTAGCTCTCGCCCTAATTCATTGCTCTCGCGGGTCGAAATGTTTTGAGAGAACTCGGGCCCCAAACAAACGTTTTCTAGCGCAGTCATATGCGGGAAAAGATTGTATTGCTGAAAGACAATGCCCATGCGCTGACGCATTTGCCGAATGACTGGCTCTGGCATCCGCTGCCGACTTCCATCGGTCGCATTGGTGTACCAGAGTAATTTTCCATCAAGTTTGATCTCACCTTCGTCGTACTCTTCGAGTAAGTCGATACAGCGAAGTAAGGTTGTCTTTCCACAGCCGCTGCGTCCGATCAGGGTGACAACTTCGCCGTCGGCTACATCGAGATTGGCGCCCTTAAGCACTTCAACTGCACCGTAAGATTTGCGCAATCCGCGGATTTCAATCACGGTCGTTCTCCTGAGAAACCTTTGAGTGCAAGTCGGTGCTCTACGTGACGACCAAGTCGGTCAATCGAAAAACACATGACGAAGTAAAAACACGATGCCGCAATCATGATGGGAAACACATCAAGGGTTCTTTCCACGATCTCGCGAGCGGCCAGGGTGAGCTCCCAGACGCTGATGACCGAAAGCACTGATGAGGCCTTAATCGTTAGGACGCAGACATTGATATAAGAAGGCAAGGTGTAGCGCAGCACGAGTGGAATGACAACCTTACGTATGACCGGTACAGGCGGAAGCCCCAGGCTGCGGGTCGAATCCCATAGCGTGCGGGGAATCGCAAGTACGCCCCCGCGAAACACCTCAGCAAACATCGCGCCGATATACAAAGTGAGAACCAGTCCACCAGCGGTGAGTGGTCCGATCAGAATTCCGAAAGCGGGCAGGGTGTAGAAGATCAGAAGCGCTTGAACCAGTAGTGGAATGCCACGCGCGAAGTAGATATAGGTGTGATAAGAGATGCGCATCAAGCCGATTTTAGAAAAGGCTGCCACGTTGAGGAGAAGAGCGAACGCTGTTCCGCCGATGACGCCAACGAAAGCCAGAAACAGCGTTACAGCCGCTCCTTGAGCCAGTATCCAAAGGGTACTTGTCATCGTTTAGGCTCTCATAATGTGGTCAACGCCAACGTACTCTGCGCTCGGCGATTCGAAACGCCAGTTCGCTTAAGGCAACGATGGCGAGGTATAGAACCGCGGCTACCAGAAACGCGTGATAGGCCGACGCCGTCCGCTCGGTCAGCACCTTGGCCTGCATCGTCACTTCGGCCACCGTAATGACCGAGAGAAGTGAGGTGTCTTTCAGTAGCAGAACTGCTTGATTACGCAGCGCGGGCAATGAGTAAACCAGCAATTGCGGTAAGGTGACCCGTCGAAAGGTCGTCCAGGGCGAAAGACCGAGGCTTCGAGTCGCATCGAACTGCACCCGGTCAATCGCCTTAATACTGCCGCGAAATATTTCAGAAATGAATGCGGCATTTTGCATAATCAGGGCCATACCGCCACACACGACGGCTGGCCAAAAAAGACCGAGCGTAGGCAAACCAAAGTAGATCAAGTAGATCGGGAGAAGAACAGGAATATTTCTAAGGACTTGCACATACCCGCCGACAAAAGCAGCGGCCCAACGCCCTCCCATCAATCTGAGGAGTGTCAGCGTGATCCCCAAAAGGAGGGCGCCGAGTGAGGCCCAGAGCGCAACGAAAGCGGTCTGAGCCAAACCGTCGAGATAACTCGGCCCATGCATTGCGAACCAATTCAGAAACGTCAAGCCTCTTCTCCCAAGCCGTCCCTGCACCCCCTAAGGGGCACAAGATCCACGCAGTCCGATCAATCAGATTATTTCAAGTAGAACTTTTGGGGTGGAGCATCCATGCCAAACCATTTTTGGTAGATATCGTTATATTGTGGATACCATGATCCCGAACGAAGTTCGCTGACTGTCGTGTCAAGCCAGTGCCACCAAGTAAAATCGCCGTGCTTCAGAAAAATCGCATTATTCTGCGAGGCGGTGAGTAGTTCAGGCAGAACTTCAAACTCGTTCTTGTGTTGTGCCGCAAAGTAGTTGGTGGTTGGTGTATCTATCTGAAGCGCTTGTGCCCGCCCCGTGCGAACGGCTAAAAATTGAGCGGCCGCGCCTTCAAAAACGATCAGCTTTGCATTTGGAAAGTACTTTTTGGCTCGCTCAGCCATTTGCGGGTTTGCAAAGTTAGCGACCGTGAATTTTTCATTATTGAGATCGGCGAGAGATTTTATCTTAGCGTCTTTACGCACCAAGATAGAAATACCAGAATCGACGTACCCGCGAGTGAAAGCCACCTGCACGGCACGGTCAGGGTATACCGTTGTGCCACCGATGCCAAAGTCAGCCCGACCGCTGTTGACTGCAGGCCAACGCCCAGAGGCATCGACGACGATGAACTCAATCTTATTGGGATCATTGAACAGCGCTTTTGCAAATAGTCTAGCTAAGTCGATGTCAAAGCCAACGAGTTCGCCCTTTTCATCGCGCATGGCGAAAGGCGGGACCGTAGACATGGTGGCAACAACAAGCTTGCCGCGTTCGAGTACCACTGCAAGGCGAGATTTTTCTTGCGCGGTAGCGATGCCGGCTGCTGTCAGGCTAAGCAGGGCAGAGAATAAAATAGCAGCCCAACGAAAACGTAATAGATATGAAGTCATGTGCGTACCTTTCGAGTCTGGTTGTTGATCGTGATAAAAACCTTCTCCGCTATCGCCATCAGCGACGCTGAGTCCTACCTTCCATAAGCCCTACGACTTGCGCGGTTGTGAATCGAGTTTTAAACGTTGCCGATATAGCGGATCAAGTTCAACCAAGCGACCTAGTCGCAATTGTTCGGCCACAGGTACCGGAATTGGTACGGGTGCGTCAGCGGGGGTGGTGCCTATCACCCTTTGCTCGGTCATCGTTGTGATCTCTGCTTCGCCTAAGCCCAACAGTTCTCTCAGTACATAGTTGTTCGCTTCACCAAGTCTCGGACCTGCCGGTGGCGTCGGAACCTCGAAGGCAGAGAAGCTCCAGGGACGTCCAAGCTGGGGCCGGCATCCAACCTCAGTCTCGGGCGAGTGCTCGATGTGATCAAAGAACTTTCGGGCCGCCAAGTGCGGGTCGGTAAACAAGTCGCGGGCGTCTAGTACCGGTCCTGCTGGCACACCAACGGCCTGAAGCCTGTGCGCGACCTCGTAGTGATCCAACGGCGTGGTCCACATAGAGATCAGTGCGTCGAGTTCGTCTTGATGCTTCAGGCGTGAGGAGGCATCAATGAAGCGAGCATCTTTCGCGAGTTCGGGGTTATCGATCACTGCGCACAGCGCTCGCCATTCTGAGTCGTCAGTCACGGCAATCGTCACCCAGCGGTCGTGGCCCTTGCAAGGATAGGTGTTGTGTGGTGCGTGAACGTCATGGTGATTACCCATCCACCGATTCGCGCGACCATTAAAGGCGTAATCCAGCAGACCCTCGCCCATGAAAGCGGTGCCGACTTGGTACATCGCCAGATCGATCCAAAGCCCCTTGCCAGTGCGAGTACGGTACAGCAGCGCCGCCATCACAGAGTACAGGGCTGTCCATGAAGCAAGAAAATCAGTGTAAGAGTTACTGATCTTGTTTGGCGGTCCGCCCTCGTAACCAATGAAAGCTCCACTACCGTGCGTGGGCTCTAGAGAGGCGGCCATGGCTCCGTAATTGCTAAAGGGCCCAGAATGCCCATACCCCGTGTTGGACACCATGATGACATCGGGGCGAAGTGCTCGCAGGTTGGGATAGTCGAGTCCGAACTTTCGCATTACCCGTGGGGTGAAGTTTTCAATCACGATATCGGCGGTTGCAATGAGCTTTTTGAGCGTCTCAAGGCCCGCAGCTTGGTTCAGGTCAAGGGTCAGGCTGCGCTTGCCTCGATTCAGTACATGAAAGACGCCGTTACGTTCATAGTGAAGTTCTCCTGGTGCGTCATCGGCCCACGGACCTCCGAAAGGCCCTCCAAGGCGAGTATCTGCGCTTAGAAAAGCACAACCTTCGACTTTGATCACCTCGGCACCTAAGTCGGCTAAAAATGCCGCCGCGTATGGCATCGCAAACACTCGGCTCAAGTCGATGACGCGCAATCCCTTGAGAGGCAAATTGACCACTGACAGACTCCTTTTAGATAACCGCTAGATTGCGGAGTTGCTCAATATCTGTCTCACTGAGTTGCAAAATTTCACGCAATACTTCTGCTGTTTGTGCACCCAAGAGCGGCGCCGGCTTCCGCGTGTCGAAGGACTCCTCGCTCAGTTGTATCAAATGACTTGGGTACTGCGCAGCCCCGGCGATCGGATGATTGACAGAGGCAAAGAAGTTGCGCTCGTTCAAGTGCGGACATCGGTAAAGCTCGCCAGGTTCTTGCGCCTGACCGAATACAAGGCGTTGCTTGTTTGCTGCATGAAATAGCTCATTCTTCTTCCAGTGTGCGAGTCCATCTAAGATGAGCTGTTCAAGAGCCTCACCATTGACAATACGACCTTCAGCAGAGGCAAACATCGGCCCTTTTAGCTCTTCGAGCCCAATCAGGTCGGCAACGGTATTGAACGGTTGTGAGCCCTGCGCAGAGACTACGACGTGCCCATCCTGGCAGGGCATGAGCTCTTCAAGCGGGGCGCCGTGCGCGGGGCGCCGTCCTCTCAGGCCACCGGTGTACGCATAGGACGCAGACGCCTGTACCAAATGAGCTGTCATGCACTCTGCAACCGACACCTCTACGCGCCCACCCTTGCCGGTGCTAAGTCGATGGTAGATCGCCACTAACGTGGCCGCCGCCGCATTGATGCCGGCGACGTAGAGAGATTGGGAAAGCGCACTACGCAGAGGCTCTCTGTCAGCGTTGCCGGAGTGGTACATCAGACCACTGATCGCGCTCGTGATCAGATCGGTGGCTTTCCAGTCACTGTAGGGCCCCGTGCTACCAAAATTAGAGATTGAAGTCGTCACCAGGCGGGGGTTGGCCGCAGCGAGTGACTCGTCGTCTAAACCAAGCGAGGCGCGACGTTTAGGCTCAAAATTTTCTACGAGTACATCAGCCCAACGTACCAGTGCATGCAGCAAAATACGCCCTCTGGCACTAGACAGATCGAGGGTGATGCTGCGCTTGTTGGTGTTGAGATACAGAAACGGGATACTCTTTTCACTGTGTGCTTCGTTGCCGGCGAAGGGCCCCATGCGGCGCGCTAGATCGCCCTCAAGGGGTTCAATCTTGATCACCTCGGCGCCTTGATCGGCCAACAGGCGGGCACAAAATGGCCCTGAAACGCCTTGACCAAGGTCTAGCACGCGTACGTTGCTCAACAAACCTCTTGAAGAGGCTCTGGGCTGTGCAAGCTTCTCTTGATTTGTATCATTCACGGTTGTTTACAGCCAAACGAGAGGCAGTGGCTCTTGGCCTC
This sequence comes from Gammaproteobacteria bacterium, assembly GCA_030832095.1. GTDB lineage: Bacteria > Pseudomonadota > Gammaproteobacteria > Burkholderiales > Burkholderiaceae_B > Zwartia > Zwartia planktonica. The sequence continues at coordinate 48,179 of JAURJT010000014.1, forward strand.
TGGGCAACACGATCTCAGCCCAACCTCGTGCCGTCTCGCTGCGATTGTTGCGCAAACCAATTTCACACTTCAAGTACCCAAGGCCATCACGCACCGTTTTCTCGGTCACTTTGCCGGTGATGGTCAGCGTATCGCCGGGATGGTCCATCCCGCGATGTTCTAGGTACATCTCGCGCACCCAGCCCGCCTCTCCGGCAAAGCGCTGCAGCAAGATGTAAAGGTATTCATTTTTGAGCGAGCCGTTCACGACTAGGTTTGACAGGCCTTGACGCAACATCGCGTAGGGCAGATCCCAGTGGATGCGGGCATAGTTGCCGTTGGCTGAGGCCCAGCGAACGAGATGACCAGTTGTCATTGGCCCTCTGACTACTGGCGGTAGTTCGTCTCCCACATTGATTTGGTCGAAGGTTCGCTGCGGTTGCGGGTTCCAAGTTTTCTTGTCCACGACCTGACCACGTTCAGGAGGAGAAATGTTGGGTAAATGTACCGAATTCGAAATCTCTGGCTGGTCTACCACTTCGGTCTCGGCACGCTTGCGAAAAATACTAGTGTGACGGATGGTCAAAAGTAGTTCGCCCTTTTGATTGACTTGAGTGACCTCACGGACAATGAAAACGAGTTGTCCGGTGCGCCCCGGTCTTTCTGAGATATCAACAATTTTTTCGGATTTGGTAATGTGATCACCGACGCGAACGGGCCGATGAAACGTCCACTGACTCCCGCCATTGAAGCCATAGCTCTTGAAAGGAAGTGGAACCTCGAAATGGGTGTCCTGACCCGCTCCGAAATAGTCGATGCGGGGAGCCCAGTCCTTCCATCCGGCCAATTGCGGGCAGAGCATCCCACCAAACCGACTGTTTTTGGCGTAGTCCGCATCCAGATAGAGGGGGTTGGGTTCTTCGATCGCGTCGGCCAATTCGAAGATCATCTCTTCGCTGACTGGGAAACGATTTTTGATTGAGCGACTCTGGTGCCCCACGTACGCCGTGACATCGGGAGTTAACAGTGTTTCAGCCATGGACGTGCTCCGTTCTTGTTATGGATAAGGGTTCAGGTGTGAGATGGGCCTAACAACCTCGAACATACAAATTTTTACCGCTTCATGTTTTGTCTTGCACAGTGATGCGACTAGCGGCTCAGGATTAATATACATCAGCTTTTTTTAAAAATTGCACATTCATTAAAAAAATCATTGCTAGTTTTAAAAACGTTGAGCGAACAAAAAAAATAGACAGGCGGCTACAAAAAAAATGAAGAGTGCATACGAAATGAAATTCGCTGAAGCGCCCGATGTTTTTTTGTGAGGGCCAATCAGCTCTGCGCACTCGGTAGATTTTTTCGCTTAAGATGGGCAATGAAGCCTTGCAGCACGATCCCGTATGACCTTGTCTAAGGAGAATATGATGAAGCGTTTTACTCAGTGCGCTAGTGCGCTTTTGTGTCTATGCCTGTCGCTCTTTTCTGTCGCTCCGGGTGCGGCAGCAGAGTTTCCGGATAAACCAGTTCGGTTGATTATTCCTTATCCGCCAGGGGGAGGTACTGACATCCTGGCGCGACTGATTGCCAGTAAAGTCAGCGAGGCGATGAAATGGAATATCGTCACAGAAAATAGGCCAGGTGCGGGTGGCAGTATTGGAATAGAGGCCGCAGCGAGAGCCACGCCTGATGGCTACACGCTTGCCCTGGCTGAAACGAGTAACTTAGCCATCAACCCCTCACTGTATTCAAATGTCGGTTATGACCCAGAGGCCGACTTTTCCCCGATTATGTTCATTGGCTCGCTGCCGCTGGTCTTAGTCGTCAGCGTAGACAGTCAGTATCAAACCCTCGCTTCGCTTGTTGCGGGCGCAAAAAAAAATCAATTGTCTATGGCGTCTGCGGGTAACGGCACAGTTGGGCACCTAGCCGGTGAAATGTTCAAAATTCAGGCAGGTATTCCTATTTTGCATGTGCCTTATAAAGGTGCGGCGCCGGCAATCAACGATATCATTGGTGGGCGCGTTGCCCTATTTTTTGGATCTCTTCCTTCTTTGCGTACTCAAATCGCCGCTGGCAAGCTACGGGCACTGGCCGTGACATCAAGTGCGCGTGCGAGCGTATTGCCAGATGTTCCGACTTTCAAAGAGTCTGGCTATCCCGAGTTTGAGGCAACCGTATGGTACGGCTTGCTTGCACCGAAAGGGGTTTCACAAGACCTCATTGCGCAATTACATAAGACTTTTTTAAACGTACTCGGCACCAATGACATGCGTGATCGCCTTGCTCAAGATGGGGTGCAATTTAATGCGATCTCTCCTGAAGAGTTTGGGGCTTGGATCAAGACTGAAAGAGGCAAGTGGGGCGGAGTTGTCCGGCAGGTCGGTGCAAAAATTGATTAATACTATTTCATATTGGGTTGCTGACTCTCAGTGTGTTGTGTGAGCGTTCAGTCTAAAGGGAAGTCAGCGAAAAATGCTTAGAGCACGCCAGACGATTCGAATTGGTATTGACGTTGGTGGGACATTCACTGACCTATTTTTGTTTGATGAAGCTTCGAGAAAAACCCTGCGCCATAAGCTTGCATCGACGCCAGATTTTCCGCACAAAGCGCCTATCCAAGGGATTCGAGAGATCCTGATTGCTGCCCAGGCGACGCCCGAGCAAGTGAAATTTGTAGGGTTAGGCACGACAGTGGCAACTAATGCCCTGCACGAGCGCAAGGGTGCGCTCACCGGACTAATCACCACTCAGGGTTTTCGAGATCTTCTTGAGATTGGCAGGCAAAAACGGCCAAGTCCTTATGACCTGTTTGCACGCCGGACAAAACCCTTGATCAGGCGATCCTTGCGACTCGAGGTTGCCGAGCGGATTTCAGTCGATGGGCAGGTTCTCATCCCCATTGATAAGACTGAAATTTTGGCTACTGCGAACGAACTGGTTTCGCAAGGCGTACAAAGCATAGCGATTTGTTTTTTGAATTCATATATCAATCCAGTGCACGAGGAACGTACCGCACAGTTGCTTCGGCACCATTGGCCAAAGATTTCAGTGACGTCATCGCAAGAACTCGTGCCTGAGTTTCGAGAATACGAAAGGCTTAGCTCGACAGTCATTAATGCCTATCTAATGCCCGTGATGCGTCATTATCTAGAACAATTTACTGCTGAAGTCGAGGCGATGGGGATCACAGAGGCTCCGTTTGTGATGGCGTCTGGCGGCGGGATCGTGACGCCAGAGTTGGCAAGTCAACGGCCCATTGATACGCTACTTTCGGGGCCGAGCGGTGGTGTAAGTGCCACAATCCATCTTGCTGGTACCGGCGGCTATGCCGATTTAATTACGTTGGATATGGGCGGAACAAGCACCGAAGCCTGTGTCATTCAAGGCGGGCGAGCCAATATTGCTCATAGTCGCGAGATTAATGGCTTGCCGTTGAAGATTACCGCTGCCGATATTCATACGGTGGGCTCGGGTGGCAGCAGTATCGCTTGGCTGGATGTGGGGGGAATGCTGCGTGTTGGGCCGCGCAGCGCAGGATCAAAACCCGGGCCTGCTTGCTACGGTAGCCCCGGTGCCCATCCAACGATGACAGATGCGAATGTTGTACTGGGTCGGCTCAATCAGCATTATTTACTGGATGGTGCCTTGTCGATCGATGCCGCGCTTTCCTATCAGGCAATCGAAACGCATATCGCTCAACCTAAACAGATTACTGTTGAGCAGGCTGCCGCAGCAATAGATACAGCATTAGTCGATCGTGCCGTTTTATGGCGACGAGTCGGCCTACGCGATCCCTTAAACATAACCCTCGGGTACCAACAGCAGCAGAACGCCACTTGCCACAACTTTCTCAAGCAACAGAGGTCAAAGGGTACCCTCTATGCGTCAGTTCTAGCGAGAAAGTTAATCGAGTGTTGTGATAGAACATGCTTAACGGCTTAAGAATAATAGGCATTGCTGAGCTGCGACTTTTGCTTCTTGGATGGCGTGTTCGAGCATGCCACCATACCCCTGTCTGACAGCGCCAGCGGCAAAGACATTTTGCATACTCGTCATAAGTTTGGTCGAAGTGATGATGTGACCGTCTTTGTCTCGTTCAATGTCGTCAGGTAAAAAATCGCTGGATGGTTTGAGTCCGATATACGCGAACAACCCCGTGCAAGGGATGTGACAGGTGGTTTGATCAGCCAGATGTTTGACTTGCACGCCCTCAACCCCCGTTGTGCCAAAAATTTCTACGACTTCACACGAAGAGTGCACCAGTATTTTTTCATGCTGTGTCACGGCCTCAGTGAGATGGCTTTGCGCAGTGGGAGACTCGTGATGATGAATAAGATGCACTTGATGACAAAATTCAGTGAGTACAAGAGCTTCTTGAAACGCAGAGTCACCACCTCCGACGACAACGACTTCTGCATCCTGATAAAGCGGGCCGTCGCAATCAGCGCAATGTGAAATTCCTTTGTATTCAAAGGCAGTCTCTCCGGGCACGTTGAGTGCCTTTAACGTTGCGCCGGTCGCGATAATCACAGCCTTGGTTTGATATGAATGTTGATCGGTCGTGAGCAAGAGCTGTTTGTTCGGCTGCGCGACAAGCCCAGTTACCATTTCAGAAAGTATGGTGGCTCCAGTGCGACTTGCTTGCATCATCAAGTCAGAGGCAAAGTCAATGCCTGAACCTTGGATAGCGCCATCGAGTTCGTTGATATTGATAATTAAGCCGCCAAACAGCTGGCTCTCAATATTGGCAACTCGCAGGCCGTGTCCCAGTAATTCGATAGTGGCCGATAAGCCAGTGACACCTGCACCAATGACAATCACGTCATAGTTGTCTGTCGTCATAAAAAATACCTTGTTCGAGCGTTTGAGCTGGAGGGTTTCTATTGCTAGTTGAAGGTTCTTGCGAGCTGTCTATTGCGGAATGATAGGCGCGCAGTCTTTTGCTAAATGATTCCGGCCTCTTTAAGCTCTTGAATTTGTTGTAGCGATAAGTGTGCGAACCTCTCAAGAATTTCGTGTGTATGCGCACCAGGAATTGGGGCAGGCGTGTCATACGAGCTCGGTAATTGCCCAAATTTTATTGGAAACCCAGGCCCCGAGGCACCGATGGCTTGCCCAGACAAGGGGTTGACTAACGGCACAATCATTTCTCGCTCGTGCAGTTGTTGCCATTGCAGGACTTCTTCGATGGAGCGAACTAAGCTACACGGCACGCCTACCTGATTTAGAATTGTGATGACTTCAGTTCGGTTGTATTGGGCAACCCAAGCTCCAACAATTTTGTCTATTTCGTGATTGTTTGAAATTCGCCAACTGGTCTGCAAAAGCTCGGGGCGCGTCCCTGCGAGAGCTGTTTGGCCCATGACGTCTAACAGGGCAAGCCATTCGCTGTGAGTTGCAGTGCCGATTACCAGCCATCCGTCTTTCGCCTCGTAAGTATTAAAAGGAGAGAAACGCATAATTCGATTACCCTGCCTTGCTTGAACGCCCAGCGCTTCGTAGCAGTCTATCGGTTCGTCAAACACCAGCGAAAACAGGCAATCAGCCATGGCCACGTCAATAGACTGACCTTCTCCTGTTTTTTCTCGATTAAATAACGCAGCGGTGATGCCGTTTGAGGCAAAGATACCAGTGATGGCGTCAGACATTGGAGTGGCTGCCTTCGCGGGTGGCCCCTCTGGGTCGCCCGACAGGCTCATCAAGCCCACCGCTGCCTGAACCATCAAGTCATAGGCTTTTGCGCTCTGATCGGGCCCAGTGGAACCGTAGCCTGTTAGGGCGCAGTAAATAATCCTGGGATTTACTTTTTTGAGCGTCTGATAATCAATCCCCAATCTTTTTGCTACGCCGACACTGAAGTTTTCGACAACGACATCTGCGTGAGTTACGAGTTGAAGAAAAATTTCTCGACCACGTTCCGACTTCAGGTCGATCGTAATTGATTTTTTTCCTCGCGCCCGTTTTAAATATGCGAGCCCCATGTCGTGCTCGGTCTGACTAGTAAAAGAGACGCCCGCAGCGCCCGCATAGGGAGGGGCAAAAGCGATAGGGTCGCCAGTTTTTGGATCATCTATTTTTATAACTTCGGCACCCATTCCAGCTAAGATGAGAGTGCATTGCGGACCCGAAAAAAAGCGAGTTAAATCCAATACGACAACGCCAGTCAGTATTTTTTTCATATTTTTCTATAAGAATTCTAACCATTTGTCTGTGATTGCCGTCTTTGGCAATTCGCCTTTGAAGAACGACTCAAACATTTTGTAGCCCTTGCGCATGGCTTGCGTCAAGTTTATCTTTTAGTGAAGCCCATTTAATGCTTAATCAGGGTATAAATTAGCTTAAACTAAATAAGCATTTGGTCAGTCAAAAAACCTAGAAGCTGAATGATTTGGCCGCCTTATTCATACAATACTAAAGAGACGATATGGGCCCTTCTGGATTCATCAGTGCAACGTACGAGGTGCAGGATGCGCTTGAGGCAAATGAGCTGTTTCAGCGTAACGGCTGGACTGACGGTTTGCCGATTATCGCACCGACCGAACGGGCTGTTTCACAATTTTTGGATGTCGTTCGGTTAAAGCCTGCCGATCTAATCGGCGTTGAGCCTGTTCGTCGTCGCGCGATTACGGCAGAGAAGGTGGCGATTGCTGCAGTGATGGCTGGCTGTCTTCCAGAATATATGCCAGTGATTGTTGCGGTTATTCAAGCGATGTGTAAACCTGAATTTGGCATGCATGGCTGCACCGCCAGCACCGGTGGAAGCGCGCCTATGCTGATTGTAAATGGGCCGATTCGGACGCAATTAGGTATGAACAGCTCGCATAATGCGTTGGCAAATGCGAGTCGAGCTAACGCCACGATCGGTCGTACAGTCAGATTATTTTTGCTCAATGTCTTGGGTGGTTATCCTGGTCAGTTAGATCGCTCTACCTTGGGACATCCGGGTAAGTTCACATTTTGCGTTGCGGAAGATGAAGAAGACAATACGTGGCTGCCGCTTTCGATAGAGAGGGGACTCGCCCCGGGCGAGTCCTGCGTGACGGTCTTGGCCGTTGAGTCGCCTCATCAAATCATGAATGAGTGGACACAAGATCCCAAAGAAATATTAGACACTTATGCAGCGGCCATTCGCTCAAATATGTTGACCTATTCGATCTGGGAAGGCAATTATGCGATGGTTATTGCCAAACAACATCGGCAACTTTTTATTGCGGCGGGTTGGGACAAGCGTATGATTCGAGAGTACATGTACGAGGTAGCGCAGGTTGCTCGTAAGGAATGGCGCACTGTTGGTAAGGCCGCCGTGGCCGGCAGAAAAGACGAAAACCGTATGTATCATGCGTTGCGCTCGCCGGATGATTTGTTGGTGGTTGCTGCGGGTGGACCTGCGGGGGGATTTGGTGTGATTGCTCCCCCTTGGTATGGCAAGAAATCGCTTGCTGTGACTCAGAAAATAGAAGTTTAATTGGGTTTTAACGGAGAACTGGGATGACAATAATCGTATTAGATCCGCGCTTGAGTGCAGAGGGCGAAGCACTTCGACTGGCGCCTGCCGCCAGATCCCTGGAGGGGGCAGTGATTGGCATGATCGATAATGCAAAAATCGGGACTGAAAGGTACTTTGATTTTCTCGCAGAAATTTTGACTAAAGAGTACGGCGTGCGTGAATTTATTCGAGGCCGCAAACCTGATGCGACCCGCCCAGTCACTCCAGAGATGTTGGCCTCGATGAGTGGGGCTGATGCGATTCTTTCTGCCATTGGCGACTGAGGGAGCTGCTCCTCGTGCAGTTTGCACGATGCGATTGCGGCCGAGCGCTTGGGCATTCCTGCTGTTGGGATTATGACCGATCGTTTTGAAAGAAGTGCGAAGATTGTGGCCGATATGAATGGTTTGCCAGACTACCCATTTATCATGTTGACACACCCTGTCGCAAATAATAGTGATGAAGTTCTTAAGCAAAAGGCAGTCGATTCTGCCAAGCAGATCGTTGAATTATTAACGCAACGACCCGCTTGAGGTGAATTCTTCCGTGAAAATGGGGCGCTGTTGTCGCCCCATTTTCTATTTTGTGCAGCGACTTATTATTCGAGCTGTTGTACGCCAGAATCTTTAACCACCTTTGTCCATTTTTTTGTTTCTGATTGAATGTACGAGGCAAACCATTCAGGTGAACTGCTTTTTAATTCAGCGCCAATCAGCTTGTCTTTAAAGCCAGGCTCGGCGATGATTTTTACGACGGCTTTGTTCAGCTCGGTGATGATGCCTTTCGGTGTGCCTGCCGGGGCGAGTAGCCCAGCCCAACCGACTGCTTCAAAACCCGAAAATCCAGCCTGTTCGACGGTGGGTAAATCAGGTAGCGCGCTCGCTCGCGTTAAGCTGCCCACGGCCATGGCTTTCAGTCTGTCGGCTTTTAAATACGGAATAATTAACGGACCTGTTTCAAACATCACTGAAGTCCGCCCTCCTAAAAGATCAGTGACGGCTGCCGGCGAACTTTTATACGGGATATGAGACATGTTGACTCCCGCGGTGGCCATAAAGAGTTCCATCGATAGGTGGTTGCTCGCCCCACTGCCTGCCGTGCCAAAGTTCACCTTGCCCGGGTGAGCTTTTAAATAGGTGATTAATTCTTGAATATTTTTCGCAGGTAACTCAGGATTCACGACTAAGAAAAATGGCACGATCAATGTTAACGAGATTGGCTCAAAATTCTTGACTGGGTCATAAGGCAGTTTTTTATAAAGCGATGGATTGACAGCCAGACTTCCCGAGGAACCCATGAACAACGTGTAGCCATCCGCTGGCGCTTTGGCTGCGAGTTCGGTGCCGATAATACTCGCAGCCCCTGGTCGATTTTCGACATAAAAGCTTTGGCCATACATTTCGGTTAAGCCCGCTGCGATCAAGCGAGTGGCCTGATCGGTTGCTTGTCCTGCCTGAAACGCAACAATGATTTTTACCGGTCGATTTGGATATTTGTCCTGAGCGAACGCTTGATTTGAAAATTGCACTAGGCAGAGACCTAGCCCATTCAAAAATAGTAATATTTTTACGACGCTTCTAAACATGAGTTGTCTCCGAATGTCTTGCGACTATGTTGTGTCGCTTAGATTTGATGTTAGCCCAGTTAGGGTCCCAGAGCTGCAAAGACTAGGACCCGCACCGACTGTTTGGCAGGGTCTCGTTTAAAAATTTTCGACGCTACGTCAACTTCGGCAGAGCCTCCATCGCCTCAGAGCTGTCAACGATACGGCCAGTTTGTTTTTATTTGTATGAAGCTATTTGTTACACGATACTCTTATTTAAGGACTAATATCGTTTCGTTAAGGTGGCGCGTACGACATGTTGCTGTCGCTTTACTAGAACTTTTTCATCGAATTTTTTGAAGTCTTATATTTTTGTACCATAGGTTAAGTCGATAAAAGAAATAAGGCAATATGCGAACTGACTTGCCTGCGAGTTTTCCGGTGTGGCCGCTTGCTGCAACACTCGCCACACAAAGCCTGGCTACCATGGCGGCCTATTCATTTCCGGTTGTGGCCCCTGTGATTGCAAAAGATCTTCAGGTGCCAGGCACGTTAGTCGGTTTCTTTATTTCTACCGTCTACGGTGTTGGCATTATTTCGTCATTGCTGTCGCCGCGCTTTATTCGTCGTTATGGTGCAGTGCGAGTGAGTCAGCTCGTACTGCTCGCGACACTTGCGATGCTGTTGGCTTGCTCCCTAGGTAGTGTCCTGTCGGTGGTCATTGGCGCCGCGCTACTTGGCTTGGCATACGGCGCGACGGCACCGTCGAGTACCCATTTACTGGTACCGCGTACCCCCCCTGGGGTCATTAATCTGGTGCTGTCGATTCGGCAGATCGGTGTACCTCTGGGTGGTGTGTTGGCAGGTCTCGTGATGGCGCCGCTGACCGTACATCTAGGGTGGCAGGTCGCACTGTTGTGTCAGACCGTGCCTGTGATACTCGCTTTGTTGTTGCTGCAAATTCCGCGCGAGAGTTGGGATAGCGATCGTGATCCTGCAACCGAGGTGTTTTCTAAAGGCATACTGTCTCCGGTAAAGATATTGGATGAAAGCAGTGCAATCAGGTCTCTTGCGTTTGCAAGCTTTGTCTATAGTGGTGTGCAGCTCTGTTTCATTTCATTTCTGACAGTTCATCTGACCACTAAAACCAGTTTCGATTTGGTGCAAGCGGGGCAGGCACTTGCCGTCTATCAACTCTCTGCTGTGCTCAGTCGACCGCTCTGGGGGTGGTTGGCCGATGCTTTCGTGACGGCGCGACAGCTTCTTATTGTGCAGGGTTTGATTATGTGTGTGGCTGCAGTGCTCGCGGGTCAGTTTGCCGCGAGTTGGTCGCAGCTTTTCGTTCTGTGCGTCTGCGCGGTGGCCGGTGCGACTGCCAGCGGGTTTACCGGCTTGGCGTATGCAGAATGGGCGCGCTTGGGCGGTGCGAAACGAACTGAAGCGACAGGTTTAGGTTCGGGCATTATGTTTGCCGGCGTCATGATTATGCCTTCAATCTTCTCTGTCACGGTCACATTTTTTGATGACTATGGCATTGCGTATGGTTGCGTCGGTGGTTTGGCGTTGCTATCAGGATTGCTGCTGTTTGCCGCTAGGCGTTCGCGTTAATTCATCACTGGTATTGGCTATTACACCTTGAGCGTTCAAGTGCTAAATTAATGCTAGCTAGAGTCATCCCAATTACAAATCAGAGACTATCGTGCAAAAAATACAACTAGGCCGTTCGGGCATTACTGTGCCCCCAGTGATTTTTGGTTGCAATATTTTTGGCTGGACAGTCGATAAAGCGCAGTCGTTTCGTTTGCTAGACACGTTGGTCGACTCAGGTTTGAATGCCTTGGATACGGCTGATGTTTACTCGTACTGGGTCCCTGGTAACAAGGGCGGTGAGTCTGAAATCATTATCGGCGAATGGTTAAAGGCCAGAGGCCGGCGCCATGACGTGCTGATTTTTTCTAAAGCTGGGATGGAAATGCCAGGCATAGGCAAAGGCCTATCTGCTCAATATCTGACGAGTGCGATAGAAGCTTCACTGAAGCGACTACAGACCGATGTGATCGATTTGTTTCAGTCACATCGCGATGATGAAGTCACGCCACACGAAGAGACTCTCGCGGTCTATGACAAACTGATTAAGGCCGGTAAAATTCGCGCAATTGGTGCATCTAATTATTCGGTCGCACGTTTCAAGCAAGCGTTAGAAGTTAGTGTACGCACCGGCTTACCACGCTATGAAACGATGCAACCGCATTACAACTTGCTCGAGCGTGCAATTGAAGCTGATCTTTTGCCACTGTGTGCGAGCGAAGGTGTGGGCGTTATTCCTTACTATGCGTTGGCCTCGGGCTTTTTATCAGGCAAATACCGCTCTGAGGCTGATCTCGGCAAAAGCCCACGCGGTGCGCGCGGGGCGGGCAAATATCTTGACGCCAGGGGCTTGAAAGTCTTGGCCGCACTTGATGCTGTGGCCGACCGCTACCGTACGACGGCTGCGCAAGTCGCAATTGCCTGGTTCAAAGGGCGCCCAGGGCTTGCGGCACCGATTGCCAGTGCAACAACGATTGAGCAATTGGCTGAATTGGCGCAGGCTGCGGTGTTGGTATTAGACACAGAGGCCATTGCGCAGTTAGATGCTGCAAGCGCTTAAGTGAGCTGGCCTGTTGGATACAGCTCAGATCTGAAGTCTCGCAAAGAGACTTGCCGGTATTGAACAGCTCTGAGGCATAGCGGTTGAGTGCTTCTGCCGCAGAATGAGCGACAGAAGCGTTGTCAACTGAATTGTGGCTTACTCGTCGCGAACGTTTGCCTCTTTAATGACCCGACCCCACTTGGCAAGATCTTTGATCACAAGAGCGTCCATCTGAGCCGGTGTCATTGGCATCATGTCATAGCCATCCACGTTAATGCCTTTAATCACTGCTGGGTCTTTCATCACCTCGTTAAATGCAGGTACGAGTTTTGCCATCACCTCGGCCGGCAGGCCTTTGGGGCCAACGATGCTAAACCAGATTGCAGCATCAAAGCCTTTGTAACCTGACTCGTCAAGGGTTGGCACATTGGGCAACATGACACTACGATTGAGAGACGTGACCGCTAGCGCCTTGAGGGTACCGGCTTCGATCTGGGTGGCCGCTGCACCTAACGACGAGAACAAAAAGGGTACGTGCCCGCCTAAGACTTCAACCACGGCTGGGTTGCCGCCTTTGTAGGGTACGTGAGTGATGCCGAGGTTTTCAAGCTTGTTCAATTGCTCGCCCGCTAAATGACCGACACCGCCAATCCCCGAGGTGCCATAGCTCCATTTTGAGGGATCTTTTTTGGCCAACGCGATCAAGCCTTTAATATCTTTAGCTGCCGAATCCGGGCGCACCACAATGGCGGTGCCGCCGCCCGCAATCATGGCGATATTGGTAAAGTCTTTGAGTGGATCGTAGGCAAGCTTGCGCATGTTTGGCAAAATCACCATGGGACCTGAATCGGTGATATGCAAGGTATACCCGTCTGGGTCAGCCTTGGACGTGATGTCTAATGCGATCGAGGCGCCCGCACCGGGGCGGTATTCCATAATAAACGGCTGGCCGATGATTTTGGATGTGCGTTCGGCGATGGGGCGAATCAGCTTGTCGGCCGCGCCGCCTGCTGTATAACCGATGATCATTTTGATTGGTTTGTTCGGGTATTGCGCTTGGGCGCCAGACGACAACGCCAACAGGCCGAGTACCGCAATTGCGGGTGCAATGATTTTTTTCAAACCGTTCGATATCTTCTTCATGAGTGTCCTCTGGAAAGTTCGTTTTTTTCACGCAGGGTACTACCCTGCAGATTAATTAATATTGCGAAATGGTGTAGCGAAAAATTAAGCTTCAGAAAACACTTGCTCAGGTTTGACCATGCCTTTGACTTCAACGGCGTTGCCTGACGGGTCTAAGACCAAAAACACATGTTGCTCGCGTGGGGTACCGATAAAGATATGATCAGGCTCCATGGCGAAAGGCGTGTTGGCTGCACGCAAGGCCGCTAGCATTTTCTGGTAAGCCGCACTTTCAACGATCACTCCAAAATGCCTTAAAGGATACGGATTTTTGCCGATATTGACCGACTTGTGCGAAGCCTCGAGCGGTGACAGTTGAGCCACAAGATGATGACCATAAAAATCGATATCTGCGCGATCGGCGATGACTCGGGTGACACGACAACCTAACAGGTCTTGATAAAACGTCACAGACGCAGCGATGTCGCTTACTGGAATAGAGAGGTGAAGTGTGGCTTTGGTCATGAAAGTATCCAAGATCGGAACTGCTCAAGCATAATGCAATATTGAGTTTTCGAGGTATTTAGGCAGCTCGTGCAGCCTAAGGCGCTACCAACATGAGAGGGGCAGACACCGAACGCCGCCCCAAAATCTAGCAAAATGAGTGACATAGACAAAGAATGCAGCCCCAAGATCTAGAAAAATTGGTGACCTGGAAAATGCCGTTTGGTAAGCACCAAGGTAAGCTTTTAGCCGATTTGCCTGGCAACTACTTGAACTGGTTTGCGCGCGAGGGGTTTCCTGAGGGCGAGATCGGGCGCCTGCTGCAGTTGATGCAAGAGATCGACCATAATGGCCTCAAAGGTATCTTGGCACCGCTGCGTGCGGGCGGTCGTTTGTCCGTGACGCAGCGCTAGGCCACAAATAATTTGTCGTACGCAGCCAGCAAGTTGCTATGCATGGGGCTACCTTGCATATCAACACCCAACGTGTCTAAGCCAAAAAAGCGTTCGTCACCTGCAATGAGTGCCTGCGCCTGACGTAAGGTGTCTGCGCCAAACATCAAGCTTAATGAATGCAGATAAGGCTCAGCGTCGTCAAGGTTCAGCACCGTTTCAATGCAGCGATACACCAAACGCCGAGCCGGATTCATTTGCTTGTAATGATGAATCCAGTCGCACCCTTCAAGCGCAGCGTCGATATCGTTGACCGCAAGTGCCAGTAAGGTTTTCAATTCACCAATGCGTAGCTCTTTCCAGGTGGATCCGTTGGGCGTGGCTAAACCCAAGATCTCCCACAAGGGGCGCTCGTCGTTCAAATTTAAGGTTTGTAACTCTGCGAGTAGCTCTGAGCACTCATCATCGGTCAGGTCATGCAGCCTGACTAACTGCGGGCGAATTTGATTGCCGATGCTGTTGTTTTCCCAGTCAAGATCGCCCACGGGGTAGATCTCTGACATGCCAGGTACCAAGATGCGGCAAGCGTAGGCGCCTTGTTCAGAAAAATCTGAAATGTAAAGTTCAAAGCCCTCTGCGTGCACGGCATCGCACAGCCATTGATAGTCTTGCTCGGTGGTGGTGCTGAAGTTCCAGTCGACAAAATCGTAGTCAGGCTCGTCACCCATAAAATCCCACGAAATCACGCCACTTGAATCCACAAAATGAATTTCAAGGTTGGCCACGGCATTGATCTCATCCATATCAAAGCCAGGTTCAGGAAAATTTTCTAACGCCTCTAGCGCACGGCCTTGTAGCAGTTCAGTCAGCGCGCGTTCAAGCGCGATCTCAAAACGCGGGTGTGCGCCGAAGCTTGCAAACACGCCTTGGTCTTTTGGATGGATCAAGGTGACGTTCATGACAGGATATTTGCCACCTAACGAAGCGTCTTTGACTAAGATGCCAAAGCCGGCGTCACGCAGCCCCTTGATGCCAGCCTGGATGCCGGGGTAACGGGCAATCACATCTTCAGGCACCTCGGGTAGGCATAGCCCTTCGCTGATGATGCGGTACTTGATGTGGCGCTCAAAGATCTCGGATAAGGCCTGAGCACGGGCTTCGTTTGGCGTGTTGCCGGCGGCCATGCCGTTGCTGACGTACAGGTTACCGATGATATTGACCGGAAACCAAGTTAAGGCGCCATCACTGAGGCGCGTGTAGGGCAGGGCGCAAATGCCGCGATCGACATTGCCCGAGTTCAAATCGACCAGCACTTCGCTATCGATGTCGCTGTCGGGGTTATAAAACGCTTGCAAAGTTGGGTTGAGCAGCTCGGCAGGCCAGGCGCCGTCTTCGGTCAGGGCAAACCAGCGCTCTTGTGGGTAGTGCACAAAACTTTTGTTGGCGCGGGTTTCGCCTAAATGAAAGTGAGTCCAGAAATAATGGGTACCCAAGCGTTCAAAAAACTCACCTAGCGCACTGGCCCGGGCGGCCAGCATGGTGGCGCCTTTGCCGTTGGCAAACAACATGGGGCAGTCTTGGTCTTTGACATGCACCGACCAGATCGCCTCAACCGGATTGAGCCATGACGATTCATCGAGCCGAAAGCCGCGCGCTGCAAGTTTTGCCTGCATGGTGGCGATGGTGGATTCGAGTGAGACGTCTTTGCCGGGGATAAAGCTTTCGGTTTGCATGGAATCTTGCCAAAAAGAGGTGAGGGTGGAGAATAACCGACTACTGTGGCGCCCGAGCTGTCATAAGGGGTTGAACTTCAGCAATACCACTCGCAGACGCCCAGGCTGAAGGTGAGGTCGTGAAGCGAGCCGTAACAAGGTAGTCAAGCGCCAGGGTGACTTTGTGCGTCAGAGGCAGATGATTTAGTTGCGGTTTTAAGGGTCGGTTTTGATGGTGTTTGCCAAAGGCATACAATTACGGCATTGCACCATAAGAAAAAGACAAACTATTTTTCAGGGATCCCTATGAGTGAGTTGAGCTACTGGCTAATTCGTTGCGACAACCAGATGTTGACCGCGAAAGACATGAGCGATGGACATGTGTTCCCCAGGGGCTATGCCGCCGATTTTGGCAACCCTGAAAACGCGTTGTTGGTTGGGCATTGGCAAGGCATTCCGTGCCGTACGATCGAGGTCAGCCAAATCCCCCCCCATATTGAGGGTGAACTGCGCCCCGTGCGTAGCTTGCACGCCTTGGCGGGTGCCGAATTGTTTGCTTTAGCTGGGCGCGCGACACAGTTGATTGACTGGCAAAAAAATCACCGGTTTTGTGGCCATTGCGGGACACCCACTATTGCTAAAAAGACTGAATTTGCAATGGATTGCCCAGCCTGTCGTTTGTCGGTGTATCCAAGAATTTCACCTGCAGTGATGGTACTGATCGAGCGCGGCAATGATCTATTGTTGGCGCGCAGCCCACATTTCAAGCCTGGCATGTTTAGTGCACTGGCCGGTTTTGTCGAACCAGGCGAAACCCTTGAGCAGTGCGCAGTACGAGAAGTCCGCGAAGAGGTCGGCCTTGAAATCACTAATTTGCGCTACTTCACCAGCCAGTCATGGCCGTTTCCCAATTCACTGATGGTGGCGTATTTTGCCGACTATGCAGGTGGTGACATCACTCCTTGTCCAAACGAAATCGAAGACGCCGGCTGGTTTTCGCGTGACGATTTACCGCTTATTCCAGATCCAGTCAGCATTGCACGTCAGTTGATTGACGCCGCGGTACAGGCAGGGTCGAGGTAACCTGGGCGTCAAGCGGCGCATCTTAACAAGGCGTGCGTTAGGCCTGGCGACCAAATCCCACTAGCCCTTCGGTCGGGTCGCTTGTGCAGCACCCGCTCGGCTCGGCTTAGCCGAGCGCAGGCAGGTTGGGGGGCGATTACTGTCGGCTCATCGTCCACGAGATATTCTTTTCACCCCTGAATTGCAGACGACCATCGGGCAGTAAGCTGACTTTGATCGGGTGAAATTTACCGTCTTGGTAAACCTGTTCACCTTCAAAACTGTTGTTTGAAACCGGTTTGAGATAAATGATCTCGTCACCGACTTTAAACTTTGCACTGTTGCTGGCTGTTGCGGTGCCAACACCATCCTTGAGTTCGTAGCCATACTTCCATTGCGTACTAAACCAGCGGCCGTTGAGTTGGGTGACCGCTGCGGGTGCTGGTACTTTTTGCATTGGCATGATGGCTAATTCTGCACCAATGGCATCACACTGAGCAATCCGTATTGCAACCGCTTTATCCATAATGAATACACTGCCACAATCGCCCGAGCCCTGATAGTCTGCATCCTGGATTGCTACGTAGCGAAAATTGTCAGGGCTGATGTCATCAAGTTGACGTTTTAGCTGCTGCAACCACTTCTTTTCTTCGGCGATTCGTTTTGGCTCGGACGAGAGTATCCCCACATTATTCTCGGCCACTTTAAAGCGCTCTAGCAGATTTTGCTTGTTCAGCGCGCCACCATAAAAAGCCACGCAGCCACCGAAGTTACCGGCCGGTGCTTTGCCAACCCAGCGGCACACCTTGTCTTGGAAGATCACGTTCTGTCCAGTCACGATGAAGGTGGTGGCGTCTGCTTCCCAGCGGCCAAGCCAACGCTCATTGATGGGCTGAGCTTGCGTCGCAAAAGTGAGACCTGCAAGAACTAAGGCAACTAAATAACGGGACATGACCACGTGTTCCTAAGTGAAATTTTTGTCAGTATACGAAAATCTCTTGCCAAAGTGACTTGAATGGTTCCTCTGGCTGGCGAGCGCAGGCGTTCAAAGGTGCGAGTGCATCGGTTGCCCCGCGATCTCCATCTCGGTGATCAAGACGCAACCGCTTTCAGATTCGGTGATGTACAGATGACGATTTTGTGGGCCGCCATAGGCGACGTTAGTGGTGTGGCCTTGCTGGCAAGAATCGATACGCCATATTGGCTGACCTAAGGGCGAGAAGACCCACACGATGCCCGCGCCTGCATGTGCAACAACCAGGTTGCCGGCTTGATCGACGGCCATCCCGTCTGGCCCAGAGGCGCCAGACATTTGTACGAAAATTCCGGGCCGGACCAAGCCTGTGCCGTCAGGCAGCAAGTTTGCCCGCCACACACAGTTACCGCGTGTTGCCGCCACGTAAAGTGTTTTTTCGTTTGGACTCATGACGATGCCGTTTGGACTTGGCACGTTATCCAACAAGCGAACGGTGTGGCCGATGGCATCGCGACGATACACGCGCCCGCTGGGATCTTGAATTGAACTTTGGCCTTGATCGGTAAAGTAGATATCGCCATTGCGGGCAATGTACAGATCGTTTAAGCCTTTGAAGTTTTCGGTCATATAGCGTTGTGCCACGGTTGATACGCTACCGCGTTCTGGATCAAGCAGTAAAAGACCACACTTATGGTCGGCAATAAAGATCCGACCGTCTTGATGAATTTTTAAACCGTTGGGCTCACCATCCCATTCGGCAATCACATCAATATCACCAGAGGGCTTCACTTTAAACACGCGACCAAAGGCGATATCCACCAAATACAGATTGCCGGCTTTGTCGAAGGCGGGGCCTTCAATGAAGCAATCGGTTTGAGGGTGACTTTTGCCTGCCGCCACGCGCTCGGCACTAATTTGGCCGGGGCGACGATATTTGTCGGGAATACGGGCAAAGACTTCAGTTTTTTTGACGGGTGGGGCGGGATACATGTGTAGTCGACCTTGTTCAATTGTTGTACTGTTTGGGCTTCATCGCGAACCTTAGTGTCGTTGCCGCTGGAAAAACCCAAGGATTGAACGGCGCATGCTTCGGCGAGGTTCAGAAACTATTTGTACCACGGTCGCCACGCTGTTTTCTGTTAAGAGGTGTTGTTTTGGGATATTCCTTAGCTACGGTATGGTCTGCGATTGAAGGCTTGGCAAGGCGAAGCGAATTTGGCATTCGACGATTGCTCCGGGGTGCGCTAATAGGCCTGGTCTTTTGTGTGACTGCCGCTTTTGCGCTTCCGGCAACGGCGCAACAAATTGCCTTGCCGGTCGAGGTCATATTTATTCCCAAAAAAATGACCCTTTGGACCCTCGAGCTTGAGACAACCGTGTACAAGCCGCCGGGCCCTGGGCCTTTTCCATTGGTGGTGATTAATCACGGCAAGGCAGCTGGCCACACCGGCCTGCAACCACGTTACACACCAGGCTGGGCTGCGCGTTATTTTATTGAGCGTGGCTATGTGGTGTTTGTGCCGATGCGCACGGGCTTTTCTAAATCAACAGGCGGGTACGTTGGGGGTGGGTGCAATATCGAATCGAACGGCTTGGTGCAGGCTGAAGACGTTGCAGCCACGATTACCTATGCGCATACGCTGAGCTACGTTGAGCGCACTCAAACCTTAGTCGTGGGGCAATCGCATGGTGGCTGGACGACGCTAGCCTATGGCGCCGCCAAGCCAGATCCCTCGGTCAAGGGATTGGTGAATTTCGCAGGCGGCTTGCGACAAGAAAATTGCATCGGCTGGAGCTTGAATCTTGCGAAGGCCGCGGCGACTTACGCGCAAGAGACAACGCTACCATCACTTTGGTTGTATGGCGACAACGACAGTTATTTCACTAAAGAGGTGTACACCGAAATGTTTGCACGCTACAGCAAGGCGAATCCCCGTGCCCAGTTGGTTGCCTTTGGCGAATTCGGTCAAGACTCTCATCGTTTGTTTGGTAGCAAAGACGGACGAGCGATTTGGGAGCCGCATTTAGAAAAATTTATGGCCTTGGTTGGGTTGCCAACTAAGGTTCTGTTTCCGCAATTTAAGCCAGGGGGCCAGCGCTAGCGCTATTCTGGTTTGATATTATTGGTCTGAACCAGTTGACGCCACTTGGCCGTGTCACTAACGACTTTTTGAGCGAATATCATGGGAGTCGTGCCCTCTGGCTCTAGCCCATTTTGTCGAAAACGTTCTGCGATTTCGACCTTCTTTAAGATTTTTGCTGCCTCAAGAGCAATACGATCAATCACCGTTTGCGGCGTGCCGTAGGGTGCCATCAGGCCCCACCAAGGATTGACCTCAAAGTCTGGTAAGCGTTCTGCGATGGCGGGCAAATTCGGAAAAATGGCGGCGCGTGAAAGCGTTGTGACGCCAAGTGCTCGCAGTTGCCCAGAATCGAGGTGAGGTTTAGCAATCGAAATATTAATAAACCCCATTTCGATCTGTTTGCCTAAAATATTAGTGATGACGGGGGCCGCCCCTTTGTAGGGGATCTGCAGTAGATCTAAACCCGCTTTTAAATTCAACAGTTCGCCCGCGAGATGTGTTGTGCTGCCGTGTCCGACAGACCCGTAAGAGAGTTTCCCTGAATTCGCTTTGGCGTACGCAATGAGTGCCTGAAGATCTTTGGCAGGAAAATCTCCATGAACCACTAAGACAAGTGGGCCAGATACGATTTGCGTGATCGCGACTAATTCTTTTAACGGTTCACTGGCTGCTTGAGGACGCAGGGCTGGATTGATGGCGATTGGTCCGAGATTTGCGAGCAGCAAAGTATGGCCATCGGGTGCGGCACGCGAGACGACTGAACTGGCTAGAGCGCCATTGGCGCCAGCCTGGCTTTCGACCAAGATCGGCTGGCCGAGCGCCTGCCCAAGCTGATCCCATAAGGGGCGGGCCACGCCATCGCCAAAGCCGCCCGGAGCGAAGGGGTTGATGAGGCGTATCGGTTTGACTGGCCAAGGCTGCTCTTGAGCCTGAGCGCCTGCAATTGGAGCCAGACAAAGTGTAAAAGCAAGCAGAAGCGCTTGACTGAAAAATAGAGAGGCTTTCATAAGGTCTGACCGATCCAGTATGATGTTTTTACGCTGGGAAACTTATACTCGGTTGCAACGGGTTGCCTACAGGTGATCATCTGATCAATGCCGATGCTAGCATGCAAGACTAAAAAGACGAAGACGTAAAATGAAAAACGAAGTCGAATACGGCGCGCAAGGAATTTTGGGTTTACTGGTGCCTCAGGCAAACACAACAGCCGAGCCTGAGGTGCAGATCATGCTCGACCCCGACCTGGCGCTGCTGACAGGGCGACTGATGAGCCCGCAGCCTGAGATGCGCGAACGGCTCGACGATTTTTTGACAAACATCGATCAATTTATTGAGAGTTTTTCAAATGCTCCATTAGCCGGTCTTGGTTTTTTGATTACAGGTTCAACCTACCACTTCGAGCATTCAGCCGAAGATGCATATTTTGAGCAAATGAGTCAACGCTACGGTTACCCGATTGTCTCGGCGGGGCAGTCAATTCGCCGAGCGTTTACGGCCCTGGGCGCCAAGCGCGTTGGGTTGGTGAGCCCATATCCCCAATGGCTGACCGAGCGTAGCGCTGCGTATTGGGCCCGCACGGGTGTCGAGCTTGTCGGGATTGAGTCGCCGCAAGCAGTTGGGGGGTTTCACAATATTTACACGCTGCGCAATGACGCGGTGTTGGCGGCCGCCGAACGATTATTGCCGCTTAAGCCAGATCTCATTTTGCTGGCAGGAGCAGGGATGCCGACGCTGGCGCCAATCATGGCCTTGGCCGATCGTGGGTGCGCTGCGATTTCATCCAATTTTTGTATGGCGTGGCAGTTGATGCAAATGCCCTCGGGCGACTATTTAAACCGCGAGTCCCTTGTGCGGCTGATGCAGCCCGAAGCCCCTTGGAGAGCGGCCTTCAGGTTAAGATACCCTGCGGCTTGCAATGTTTAGCCAAATCGCTTCACGTTCAACGCACGCAGCGCTCTAGATGGTCTTGTATTTTTTGTATGAGACTAGAACAATTTGTTTTGATGAGGTGCACAAATGATGTTCAATAAACGGATACTGTCAGTTGCGTTAGCGTTCGCTTTGGTTGCAGTTTCAGGCGTGAGTGCGGCACAAACAATCGACCCAGCAACGCAAGCCAAATTAACAGAACTCGAAACGCGTTTTAAAGCCGCAGACAAAAATGCTGATGGCAAGTTGACCTTACAAGAGGCTAAAGATGGTATGCCTCGTATCGCCGATGCTTTCAGTCACATCGACATTGAGAAAAAAGGCTATGTCACGCTCGATCAACTCAGAGCGGTCATGATTAAAAACGGTGGTTAAGTTGTGGCTACGTACCGTTGAAGGTAGCGCTTCGCTTTTCTTTCCAGGCTAAGGCACCTTCTTTCATGTCATTTGATTTTTCAGAGATCGCAACGGCACGACGAATCTCGGTCTGATCGACTTGACCACGGGCGATCAGATTTAAATGTTTTTTGATCCCTAGCAGGGCGAGCGGAGCCATACCGGCAAGTTGCTCGCTTAAGACATCCACGCGTGTCAAAAGTAATTCTGGTGCAACGATTTCAGTCAAAAATCCAATCTCTAACATTTCGGTAGATTCGATTTTTTCGCACGTTAGAAACAATTTTTTGGCATTGTTTAAGCCCAAGCGGGTGATGTAGCGAACCATGCCGCCTGGGTAAAAATGCAGACCGAGTTTTGCGGCTGGCATAAACATGTTGGCACTTGGTACGCCTACTCTGAAATCACAGGCCAAGCTCAGATCGGTACCCCCGCCATAAACGCCGCCGTTGACGGCTGCGATCGTGACGGGGCGCGCCTGCTCAATTAAATCAATGGTATCGCCGAAGTAAGTCGAAGAGGGCGCAGAATCTGCTGCAAGCGATGAAATGTCGTAGCCACTGCAAAAGTACTTGCCGTCGGCAATGAACTTTAAAACCAATACGTTAGGGTTGGCATTGACGGTGGCAAGGTGCTCTGTGATCACGGCTAAATCGGTCGGACTCAGGCGATTGGCATAGGCCGGATTGCGCAAGCGAATGGTCGCGATACGACCGACGACGCTCAGAGCGGGCGTGGTGGGTTCAGGTGAGTTCGCCGTGACAGTCATATCAAAAAGCCTTCATAAAAGTGTAGCGTTAGACTAAACGAAGCCGAGTCTGGCGTTTAGGGCACTGACCTGCATAGCCTAGCCTTTCGCGAGCGCAGGGAATGACCGATATTCTACGTTGTTGTCGCGCCAATCCGCACGCAGTGACAGCGCACCCTGCTGCAGAACCACCCGCGCTCAGGTATGCTACCTGCTAGCGTTTTTGACAGCGCCTGCAAAAAAGCCGCCCAGACGGCGCTCAGCAAAATGATGGATATCAATCCATAGGGGACAGAAGTTGAAACAGTTGTGTGCAAGATTATTGCGTTTGAGTGCGCTCGGGCTCTGCGGCCTGTTATTCGCGGGGGTCGCGACTCAGGCGCACACCTACCCTGAGCGCTCAATCCGCTTGGTGGTGCCCAATGCCGCAGGCGGCGGCAGCGACGCTTTTGCCCGTGTGATCGCTCAAAAGCTAGGCGAGGTGTTAAATCAAACGGTTGTGGTTGAAAATAAGCCAGGAGCACAGGGTGGGATTGGCACCACGTATGGCGCTAAAGCGGCTCCCGATGGCTACACGTTGACAGTTGCCTTTGTCAGTACGATGGCGGTCAATCCTTTTGTATACGCTGATATTGGCTACGAACCGCTCAAGGATTTTGTCGCGGTGGCGGTGGGGGTCGATCAACCATATCTGATGGTGACTTACCCCACCTCGCCGTATCAAAATTTGCAAGAGTTTGGGCAGTTTGCAAAACAAAAAAAGGGCGGGGCGACTTTTGGTTCGACCTCATCGCAAACTGAGCTGATCGGTGTGTTGTTTCAGACCTTAGTCGAGACGCGGATGCTTTACATCCCCTACAAAAACGCGACGACTGCCGTGGTTGAGCTGTCGCGTGGTGATATTGACGTCATGGTGGCGAGCTTGCCCTCGGCGATCCCTTTGATCAACGCTGGCAAGCTCAAGGCTTTGGCGGTGACGGGTAACAAGCGAGTCGCGGCCTTGCCCAATGTGCCAAGCGCAGCCGAAGCGGGATTTCCAGCCTTTGAAGCCAGTGGTTGGTACGGTATCGTCGCCCCTAAGGGCACGCCTGAGGCGATCGTGCAGTTTTTAAACAAGCACATCAATGCGATTTTGGCGATGCCTGATGTGCGAAAAAATTTGAGTGCTGCTGGCCTTGATGTCTTCACGACCACCCCAGCCGAATTTACAGCCATGATTGAGCGCGACTATCAACGCTGGGGTGCACTCGCTCAAACACACAAATCCATGAGGAAATAAACATGACAACGACACGCCGCGGCCCCTTAGCTCGTTTCAAAGTGCTTGACCTGACACGCTTGCGCTCAGGGCCTACGGCCGTTCGTCAGCTTGCGGATTGGGGTGCCGATGTGATTAAGATCGAAACTCCCGAGGCCTTAGGTGTGAGTGACGGTTGGGGGGATAGCCGTCTGGGCCCCGATTTTCAAAACTTGCACCGTAATAAGCGCAGTTTGACGCTGAACTTAAAAGAAGCAGAGGGGATTGCCATTTTTAAAAAGATGGCAGACCAAGCAGACGTCATCATCGAAAATTTTCGACCCGATGTGAAATTTAGACTAGGAATCGATTATGAGAGTCTGAGTCGCACCAACCCTGGCTTGGTGTACGCGAGTATTTCTGGCTTTGGACAAGATGGCCCCTACGCCAAGCGGCCTGGTTACGATCAGATCGTGCAGGGCATGGGTGGTTTGATGGCGATTACTGGATTGCCTGGGCAAGGTCCGGTGCGTGCGGGCATCGCAGTGGCCGACTCGGCCACTGGTTTATTTTGCGCGCTGGGGGTCTTGACGGCGTTGCTTGAGCGTGAAGAGTCGGGTAAAGGTCAGTGGGTTCAAACATCTTTGCTTGAGTCGATGATTGGCATGCTCGACTTTCAGGCGGCGCGTTGGTTAATCAACAAAGAAATCCCAGAGCAAGCTGGCAACGATCACCCAACTTCAATCCCCACGGGCGTGTTTCCGACGGCAGATGGTCATATCAACATTGCAGGGGCTGGTGCCCAGCAGATGTGGGAAAGACTCTGTCGGGCAGTCGGTGCCGAGTATTTATTGGCCAAAGAAGAATACAAAACAGGCAAGCTTCGTTCGAAGAATCGTGTCGCGTTGAATCAAGAGTTGGGTGCCATCACCAGCACTCGTCCAACGCAAGAGTGGATTGAGCGCTTTGAAGCGGCCAGCGTTGCCTGCGGACCGATCTACACCATGGATCAGGTATTTGCCGATGCGCAGACCCGTCACTTAGGGATAGCCACGCCAGTGCACCATCCAGAACTTGGTGACATCGAGGTGGTGGGGCAACCCGTGGGGCTATCGCGTACCCCAAGCGAAATTCGCTCTGCCACCCCTGCAAGAGGCGGCGAAACCGATGAGGTGATGCGTGAGTTCGGCTATAGCGCTGAGCAAATCGCTGATTTGCGCGCTCGTCTTGTGATCTAACTTGCCAGTGATACGGTTGAGGTCATGAGGATTTTTGATGGGCTCAAACGCCAGCGTCTTAGTCATGTGAGACAGGCACTGAAAGCCAAAAGTTGACAACTAAAACAGTGAGGTAAACAGAATGTATGTAAAGCGACTCAAACAGTTCACCTGTGGTTTGGCAATGTTGCTCGGTATCGCTGGGGCGGTGATGGCCCAGGGCAGCTATCCAACTAAAGCTGTCAAATTGATCGTACCTCTGGCAGCCGGTGGAGCAACCGACGTCGTCGCACGAATTTTTGCAGCAAAGCTGGGTGAGCGCTTAGGCCAACAAGTGATTGTAGAAAACCGTCCTGGCGCAGAAGGTTTGATCGGTGTGGACGCTGCGGTGAAGGCTGCACCCGACGGCTACACCTTGGTGTTAGGTTCAAGCACAACGCTGGCCGCAAACTTTCATTTGCGCAAGACTTTGCCGTTTCATCCGGTAAAAGATCTCGAGCCAGTGTCGATGGCGTTTCAAGGTTTTTTCAACATTCTGGTGATTAACGCCGCGGTGCCAGCAAAGAACCTGCAAGAGTTCATTGCCTTGGCGAAATCGCAA
The DNA here is from genome assembly GCA_030832095.1 of Gammaproteobacteria bacterium. Classification (GTDB taxonomy): domain Bacteria; phylum Pseudomonadota; class Gammaproteobacteria; order Burkholderiales; family Burkholderiaceae_B; genus Zwartia; species Zwartia planktonica. Next base: position 73,796 of record JAURJT010000014.1, read on the forward strand.
CCCGGCAAGCTTGATTACGGCACGGCAACCAGCGGTTCAAAGATTTGTGTTGAAACCTTCAAAGTCATGGCGGGTATTGACTTGCAAATGGTCAATTACAAAAGCTCACCTCAGGCGCTTAACGATTTGATGGGTGGGCAATTGCAGCTGATTTGTGAGCCGGTGGCCACTGCAATGCCGAATATCTTGGCTGGTCGCTTGCGTTCATTAGGTGTGACCAGCGCCACACCCCACCCGGCAGCACCGAACTTGGCGACCGTGGCGCAAGAGGGGCTGCCAGGCTTTGAATACTCGGCGTGGGTGGGGGTGTTTGCGCCTGCTCAGACCCCGGCTGCGGTGATTGGGCGACTTGAAAAAGACATCGCTTGGGTGTTGAACGACCCGGACACAATTAAAAAAGTACAGGCTGCGGGGGTTGAGCCGATGCCCGGTGACGCCAAAGCTTTGGCGAAATTGCTGAATGCTGAAATCGAGCGAGCCGGTAATGTGGTGAAGGCCGCAAAGCTGCAACCCGAATAGTGCAAGGCGTCAGAAATCGTGGTGTGCTTCGCTAGGCGACGAGCGCTCTGAGAAGAGCGACTTGACGATTTGGCTGATGGTTTGAGAGGAAAGGATGACGATGGCAGGGTTACAAAAGATTTACTTGATTCACGCCGGTGATGTCTCAATGAAGCCGGCGTTGGCAAGTTTCGCGGCCTTATGGCCCGAGGCGCGTGTGATGAATCTTTTAGAGGATTCTCTTGTGCAAGACGTCCGCGAAGCGGGGCGCCTACCGGATTCGATTCCGCAGCGGTTTGATCTGCTAGGGCAATATTGTGCCGCCGCAGAGGCGACTGCCATCCTGTTTACTTGCTCGGCGTTTGGCGCAACGATCGAGGGGTTAAAACTTAAACACTCGATTCCGATACTGACTCCCAACGAAGCCTTATTCGAAGAGGTAATCGAACGTGGCGGTAAGGTCGCGTTGTTGACAACCTTTGGGCCGTCAATTCCGGCGTTGACAGAAGAGTTAAACGAAATGTTAACGCTGCGTGGGGCCACGCTTGAGCTGGATGCCATGCTTGTTGAGGGCGCGTTCGATGCCCTGCTTGTGGGTGATCACATCAAGCACGATCAAATCATCGCGGATAAAGTGGCAACACTGAAGGGTTACAACACGATCGTGTTCGGTCAGTTTTCGATGGCCTCCGCTGCAGCGCAGGCGCAAAAGTTATCTTCAGTGCCCGTGCTGACCACGCCCGATTGCGCGGTACGTAAACTAAAAAAATTGCTTCTAGGATAACGACATGGTCTACGACGACTTTCAATTTTTAAAATTTGATCGGCCTGATGAAGGCGTGCTGTTAATTACCTTGAATCGGCCTGAGGTGATGAATGCCACGAATGCCCGTCTGCATTGGGAGCTCACCAAGATTTGGGACGTTGTGCAAAACGATCCCCAGACGAAGGTTGCAATCGTGACGGGTGCGGGTGATCGGGCATTTTCAGCTGGTGGTGATCTGGCCTGGGTCGAAACCATGGTGGGCAACCCCGAGCAGATTGCGATCGTTAAGCAAGAGGCTGCCGATGTGGTCTACAACATGTTGGCATGCGATAAACCAATCATCTCTGCAATCAACGGGATGGCAGTGGGCGCTGGCTTGGCTGTCGCCTTGCTTGCTGATATCAGCATCATTTCTGAAAATGCCAAATTCACCGATGGTCACGTCAAGCTTGGCGTCGCGGCAGGCGATCATGCCGCCATTATCTGGCCGTTATTGTGCGGTATGGCCAAGGCAAAATATTATTTGATGACGGCTGATTTTATCGACGGTAAAGAAGCTGAGCGGATCGGCTTGGTGACCTTTTGCGTACCGCACGCAGAGTTAATGCCCCGAGCCTTGGCGATTGCAAAAAAACTATCGCTTGGTAGTCAGACCGCCATTCAGAACACGAAAAAATCGCTGAACAACTGGATGCGCATGGCGGGCCCAATATTTGATCATTCGCTCAGCTTAGAGATGTTTGGATTTTTAGGGGCTGATGCGCGCGAAGGCCTGGATGCAGTAAAAAACAAACGTGCTCCGAAATTTCCGTCGGCACAACCAAAGACCTAAGGAACAGAATATGAAAGTAGCATGGTACGAAAAAAATGGTGAGGCACGCGAGGTACTAGTCCTTGGTGAGATGCCAACGCCCGAGGTCGGGGCTGGCGAGGTACGCGTCAAAATTAGTGTGTCGGGTGTGAACCCATCAGATGTGAAATCGCGTCGCGGTCGTGCGTTGATCGCGCCGCGTATCGTGCCGCATAGCGACGCTGGCGGGGTGATTGAGGCGGTCGGTGCAGGGGTCTCTGCTAGCCGAATCGGGCAACGAGTCTGGACTTGGAACGGTCAGTTTGGTCGTCCCTTTGGTACGTGCGCGCAGTACATCGTGTTGCCAGAAGCGCAGGCCGTCGCCTTGCCCGACAACACCAGTTTTGATGCTGCTGCGTGTATGGGTATCCCGGGTCTGACTGCCTTTGAGGCGGTGCGTCGTTGTGGCGATCTGACTGGCAAAACAGTCTTGGTGATTGCCGCGGCAGCGGCTGTTGGGCACTATGCGGCGCAAATGGCAGTGCTCAAGGGTGCACGCGTGATTGGCACCGTTAGTTCTGACGTGAAGGCAGCTCATGCGCGTGCAGTGGGCGTGGCTGAAACGATCAATTACAAAACAGAGAATGTCGCCGAACGTGTCAAGGCACTGACGGGCGGGCGCGGTGTTGATGCCATCATTGATATGGACTTTTCAACAACTGCAGATCTTGTGCGGCAGGGTGCACTCGCACCTCACGGCACGGTGGCGTGCTATGGCTCAAACGAATACGCTGATCCTTTGATCCCATTTCGTGTGTGTTTGTTTAATACGCTGAGTTTTCAATTCTTTTTGGTGTACGACCTCACGCCAAGTGAGCGCACGTTTGCCTTGAAAGAGCTTAACGCTTTGTTGGCGTCTGGCAAGTTGGTGCATGCGATCGGCGCGCGCTACCCTTTGTCAGAGATTGTTGCCGCGCACGAGGCCGTCGAGCAAGGCAAGGTGATGGGCAACGCGGTGATTGATATCTCTATTGCTTAGTTGAAATGCCGGCATTCTTGATGACGTCGCCCCAGCGCGCATAGTCTTTGAGGTAAAACGTCTCAAAATCTTTGGGGGTGCCGGGCATCACAATTGCGCCACCATCTTCAAGTTTTTTCTGTAACTCTGGCACAGCCAAGGTTTTGTTCATGGCGGCGTTGACTTTATCGATAATGGCCTGAGGGGTGCCTGCGGGTGCCATCAGGCCGTACCAGACCGAAGCCACCATGCTGGGGTAGCCGAGCTCAGTGAAGGTGGGTAATTCAGGCAATTGGCTGTTACGCTTGACGCTGACAGCTGCGATCGGGCGAAGCTTGCCGCTTTTGATATGCGGCAACAACGAAGGGATACCGTCAAACATCATGTCGACTTGCCCACTAGCAACGTCGACCACGGCAGGGGCCGAGCCTTTATAGGGCACATGCACCATGTTGACCTTGGTTTCTGTTTTAAACAGCTCGCCAGACAGATGTGGGGCACTGCCCGTGCCGGCCGAGGCAAAACTGAGCTGCTTGCCCTGCGCGAGTGCGATGAGCTCTTTGACGGATTGCACCGGTAATTGTGCGTTGACAGCCAAAATGATCGGAAACTCAGCAATGGCGGCAACGGAGATGAGGTCTTTGAAGGGGGCGTAAGGTAGATTTTCGTAAAAATAGGGACCAATGCCGTGCGTAGAGATGCCAGCCTGTAGCAGCGTATAGCCATCGGGCGCAGCACGGGCGACTAGCGCACTGGCGATGGTGCCGTTTGCCCCACCTTTGTTTTCAACCAGAATCGTGGTGCCTAATTCTTTGCCAAAACGCTCAGACAGGGTACGTGCAACAAAATCAGCGGCTCCGCCTGGCGGTACGGTGACGATCAGACGCACTGGCTTATCTGGGTAGTTGGCAGCAGAGGTCGCCGGTTGCGCAAGGCTGACAGCGCTAAGCATGACCGATACAAGACCGAATAAACCTTTGAACCAGTATGTTGAGCGCAGCATCGAGAACCTTGTTTGTAAATTGAAAGCGTTAGCGTGATTATGCACCAACTGCGTACGCAATATTTGTGCCAAGACCCGTCCGGGCGCCCCTCAGCCTACGATCAGGCTCAAGGCAGCGTTCAAGGCAAAGCCGATGACCGGTCTGCTCTAGAATAAGAAAAAGTACACCAACTAGGGCTTACCGTGAATATCAAACTTGCTGAAAACTTTCGTGCCGTGTTTTATGCGCCTTTTTACGCCACGCACGCCTTGGGGCTGTTTGCCGAACAAGGTGTGACGATCACCTTGCTCGACTCGGCTTCGCCGGGGGCAGGGATCGCTGAGCTTGCTAAAGGCAACATCGATGTGATGTGGGGTGGCCCGCTTCGGGTGATCAAAGAACGTGATCAGTTTGAGCGCACAGAAGGTTCGCTTGTGGCGTTTTGTGAGGTTGCAGCAAAAGATCCGTTTTTTTTGCTGCGCCGCAAGCGGGGCGAACGCCGTGCATCGCAATCAACAGACCTAGCGGCGAATCAGAGTCAGCGAGGCGAAGCGTTTGCACTTAAAGATTTAGTCAGTCTACGCTTTGCTTCGGTCTCTGAGGTGCCCACACCCTGGCTGTGTTTGCAGCAAGATTTGCGTGAGATTGGGGTTGACCCCACCAAGCTTAACCGAGTCGCAGACCGCAGCATGCAAGAGAACCTTGACGCACTGTTGGGTGGTGAACTCGATGTGATTCAGGTCTTTGAGCCCTACGTCTCTCTTGCCCTGGCGCAAGCAGACATTGAGGTCGTGCACGCGGCCAGTCAACGCGGGTATACCGCTTACACAACGTTTATTTCAACCTTTGGGGGTATGCAGCGTAACCACGCTGGGTTTGAAGCCATGATTTTGGCGATTGAGAAATTCAGACCTTGGTTAGCTGCGCATGGGCCCGCCGAACTGGCCCGTGTTGTAAAGCCGTTTTATCCGCACGTCAGTCTCGATGTTTTGACGGCGTGCCTCACGCGCTATCACGCGGCCGAACTGTGGACATGTCGGCGGGTGATCTCACGCCAGGGGTTTGCGCGCCTGGCTGCGAGTATGCTCGATTCGGGCTATATCAAACAGGCCGCTCGCTATGAAGATTGTGTATCGGCGAGTGCGTATGAAAACTGAAATTTGTCAGTGAGCAATGATCGCATCAAGCGGAGTCAGTGGCGTAAAACTGTCGGCGCTCGCCATTGGCCAGGCAACTTGAAATACGGGGCGTTGCAGGTCTCCAGCCAACAGCGAGCCTGGTGTGATGCCGGGATATAAGCTTGAAAGCAGGCTGACATGATTATCGGCGGTGCGACGGGCGATATGTGTGGTGGTGAGATCTTTAGGGTGCTGCAGACCTGAGGCTTGCAATAACTCTGCCAGGGCGTGCAGCGTATTTTGGTGAAAATGCGCGACGCGTGGCGCTTTTTCTAAAGGCACTAGGGCACGCTGGCGCTCGGGGTCTTGCGTCGCGACACCCGTTGGACAGCGTCCAGTGTGACACTGTTGCGCCTGAATGCAACCAATTGCGAACATGAAGGCCCGAGCACTGTTACACCAGTCAGCGCCTAGGGCAAAGGTACGTGCCATGTCAAAGGCTGATACGATTTTTCCTGAGGCTCCAATCTTGATACGATCGCGCAAATTCAAGCCCACTAGAGTGTTGTGTACCAGGCGAATTGCCTCACGTAGTGGGGTACCAACGTGATCCACAAATTCGATGGGGGCCGCACCAGTGCCTCCCTCTGAGCCATCGACCACGATAAAATCTGGCGTGATCCCGGTCTTGACCATCGCTTTTGCAATGGCGAACCACTCCCAGGCGTGACCAACACACAGTTTGAAGCCAACGGGTTTACCGCCTGATAGTGTGCGAAGGCGTTGTACGAAATGCAAGAGGCCAACGGGGCTATCAAACTCTGAGTGCGCCGACGGCGAGTTGCAGTCTTCTCCGATCTTGACACCGCGTGCCGCCGCGATTTCAGCTGTGACTTTACTGCCCGGCAAGATTCCGCCGTGTCCAGGTTTTGCACCTTGTGAAAGCTTGATTTCTATCATTTTCACTTGAGGCAACAAGGCGTTGGCAACAAAGTGTGTTTCTGAAAAACGACCCTGTTCGTCACGGCAACCAAAGTAACCAGAACCAATGTTCCAAATCAGGTCTCCGCCTGGTTGGCGATGGTAGCTGCTAATGCCACCTTCGCCTGTGTCATGTGCAAAGTGCCCCAGTTTGGCGCCTTCATTTAAGGCCAACACGGCATTTGCACTCAAGGCACCAAAGCTCATTGCCGAGATATTGAGAACTGATAACGATACCGGTTGGCTGCAGGCCGGGCCTCCTACGGTCAGGCGAAAATCTGAGTCAGCGATCTTTGACGGGGCCAGCGAGTGGTTAATCCATTCATACTGTTGGTCGTAGACGTCGAGTTGGGTGCCGAACGGGCGTTTGTCGATCTCTTGTTTGGCACGCTGATAGACAAGTGACCGACTTGCTCTCGAGAAGGGTGTCTCCTCGGTATCTGTTTCAAAAAAATACTGACGAATGGCCGGGCGTAAATCTTCAAAGAGATAACGCAAATGACCGATGATTGGGTAATTTCGCAAAATTGCACGATGCGTTTGCGTAAGGTCACGCAGACCAAGTGCAGACAGTGCCCAAGAACCGGCGGCCACAAGCCACCAAAAAAGGGCGCCCTCACCTTGCAGTGCGAAGTAGGGCGCTAGCACAGCAAAGGCAAGTGCGAGCCATAAGGCGAGATATCGAAATAAAAAAATTGCCATCGTCGGCTCCGGTTAAACATGGTGCAAGTGCGCGCCTGCCAGCGAGCATATCCATAATCATCGCGCTTGGGATTGCAAGCTCGGGACCCGTTTACGATTTTAAAGAGTCTGCCAATGACCAGTGTCTCAGCTTACAGTGCGAATCGTATAATTTCTATATTAGGAGAAAGCATGACCTCGCCCGATCATAGATCCGAAATGCCCGTTGATCAAAGCCTCAGCGCTTATAGAATTGAGGCGTGCGCCGACAGGCGAGCAAGCCCTTGGCGCGTCGAACTAGGAGATTGGCCGACCCTGCAGCCCTGGGCTGCGCCGATTCGGCTCGAAGTGTTTGTGCACGAGCAACTCGTGCCAATTGAAGAAGAGATCGACGCTCTTGACCCCTTGTGTGTGCATGCCGTGGCCTACGACGCGCAAGGCCGGGCACTGGCAACTGGCCGTTTGTTGCCAGATGGTCATATTGGTCGGATGGCAGTGCTGAAAGGCGCGCGCGGGCAGGGCCTAGGGCGCGCGGTGCTGACAGCGTTGGTACAACAGGCCAGACAACAGGGTTTTGGCGAAGTGGTGCTCTCTGCACAGACACACGCCCAAGGGTTTTATCTGCGCCAAGGGTTTGTGGCGGAGGGCGCCGAATACCTTGATGCAAATATCCCACATGTTTTGATGCGCAAAGTGTTGTAGGGCTGCAGAGCCCCGAAGAGCAAGAAATCGTTAGAAACAGGTAAAGCGCCAAACAATGACAAAGCGTCATACTGCTTTTGCGCTAAAACAAAAAAGCCTCAAACATTCAAAGTGAATTTTGAGGCATTGTCATAAAAGCCAGGTACTTTATGCTTTACACTTCGGTGGTGCCCAGGAGAGGACTCGAACCTCCACACCTTTCGGCACACGGACCTGAACCGTGCGCGTCTACCAATTCCGCCACCTGGGCCTAACTTGTACTCACTAAGCCACGCATTATAAGCGAGATTTTAGCTTTGGCAAAACGCCTCCCACCAAATATCAAGAGCACTCGCGCCGCGACTGTATCGCCCGAAAAGATTCCTGACTTTGATCCCGATGTCCCTAGTCGCGAACAAATTCTAGAAGTCCTGCGTGTATCGCCCGCACCATTATCACCAGAGGATTTGGCCGCTCGCATGGGACTCACGCGGGATGAAACCTTAACGGGATTTGATCGCAGAATTGCAGCGATGGAGCGCGACGGTCAGTTGTTGCCCAACCGTAAGGGTGTACTGTTGCTGGCCAATAAACTTGATTTTGTGGCCGGCCGTGTGCAAGGACATCGCGATGGGTTTGGCTTTTTGGTGGCTGACGCTGGGGGCCAAGACATCTTTTTGTCGCCTCGCGAAATGCAAAAGGTCTTGCACGGCGATCGCGTGCTGGTCAAGCCGACTGGCGAGTATCGCGGCAAACCCGAGGGCACGATTGTTGAGGTACTTGAGCGTCGCACCAATCGCTTAGTTGGGCGCTTTTTAAATGAACGCGGCATGACCATCGTTGTGCCCGAAGATCAGCGTATCAAGCACGACGTCTTGATCCCGCCCGGTGATACAGGCGGTGCACAGCACGGTCAGGTGGTGTCTGTCGACATCATCGAGCAACCATCGCGCCATAAACAGCCTTTGGGGCGTGTTGCTGAGATTTTGGGTGAAATTGACGACCCTGGTATGGAAATCGAAATTGCTGTGCGTAAGTTTGATGTGCCGGTCGATTTTTCTGAAGCAGCTTTACGGCAGGCCGAAAAATTGCCAGACGCAGTGCGCGCCGCCGATTTGAAGGACCGTGTTGATTTGCGTGATGTGCCGTTTATTACGATCGATGGCGAAGACGCGCGCGATTTTGACGACGCCGTGTATTGCGAGCAGGTTGACATGGGCGAGGCGCGTAAACGCCCAGCGTGGCGACTACTCGTTGCGATTGCCGATGTCAGCCATTATGTGACACCGGAAGATGCGCTGGATGAAGCGGCACGTGAGCGCGGTACAAGCGTGTATTTTCCACGTCGGGTGATCCCGATGTTGCCTGAAAAGCTCTCGAATGGGTTGTGTTCGCTCAAGCCCTCGGTCGATCGACTGGTGCTCGTGTGCGACATGGTGATTCCGCTTTCGGGTGCCAAAGCGGGCACGGTGTCGGCCTATCAGTTTTATAACGCAGTGATTCATTCGCATGCGCGTACCACCTACAATCAGGTGTGGGAGTCGTTGCAGCAGCCTCTAGGGCCAGTTGCGCGTGGTTTTGCCAACGTCATGCCGCAGATTAATGGGCTCTATGAGTTGTTTCAGTTGTTGTCTCAAGGTCGCAAAGAACGGGGCGCAATTGACTTTGATACGGTTGAAACAAAAATTGTGTGCAATGAGTTAGGCCGCATTGAAAAGATTATCGGTGTCTTACGCAACGACGCCCATCGTTTAATTGAAGAGTGCATGCTTGCGGCGAATACCTGCGCGGCTGACTTTATGCTGCGTAGCAAGCATATCGGTTTGTACCGTGTGCACGAAGGCCCAACGCCTGAAAAACTGCAATCGTTACGTGAGTTTTTGAAAACGCTTGGCCTAAGCCTGGGGGGCGGTGCCGACCCGACCGCTAAAGACTATGGCGTTTTGCTCGATAAAGCCCGTGCGCGTCCCGACTATGGGTTACTGCAAACAATGTGCTTGCGTTCGATGCAGCAAGCGATCTATGGGCCTGACAATGCGGGTCACTTTGGCTTGTCGTATCCAGCCTATACCCACTTTACGTCGCCGATTCGCCGCTACCCAGATCTGATGACCCATCGCGTCATCAAGGCTTTGCTTAAAAGTCAACGTTATCAACCTGTGTTGCACGGTTTTGCCTCAGCACCCGGTGCCACACTGCGCGAATATGAGCATGACCTCTGGGAAAAAATCGGTCTATTGTTGTCAGGCACGGAGCGACGTGCCGACGATGCGTCGCGCGATGTCGAGGCTTGGCTCAAATGCTGGTTCGTCAAAGAACGTGTCGGTGAAGTCTTCAGCGGGCGGGTCACTGGTGTGGCCAGCTTCGGGATTTTTGTCACTCTCGATACCTTGCATGTTGAAGGTCTGGTGCATGTCTCAGAACTTGGTACCGAGTATTTTCAATTCAACGATGCGATGCACGAGCTTCGTGGCGAGCGCACCGGTTTGCGCTATCGTTTGACTGATGCGGTACAAGTGCAAGTGGCGCGAGTTGATCTCGAGGCGCGACGCATTGAGTTTAGGCTGGTAACGGGCACGACGTTTGATGCCTTGCGTAAGGCAGCCACGCGTGTTGAAGATCCAGCGGGCAGACGAATTAAAAAAGCGGCTGCTCCTAAACCGCCCGAATTGAAAGGGCAAATTGCTAAAGTGCGTCGTGCACAGGCTCAAAAAGCTGCCAAGCAAGAGACTGCGCGCGCGCCTAAAAAGGCGGTGCGCGCTGGTAAAAGCGCTGGTGTAAAAAAATCTGCTCGTAAAGGGCGCTAGGAAAACGTATGGCTGCAACTCAAATGCTAGCGGGCTTTCACGCGGTCATCGCGCGCTTGCGGCAAGCTCCAGAATCAATCCGCGAAGTCTATGTTGAGGCGCAACGGCGCGATAAACGCATGCAGGCGTTGATCGCAACGGCCAACCAAGCAGGGCGAGCCGTACACCCCGTGTCTTCGGACCGTTTAGATGGGCTGACTGGCGGTTCTCGGCATCAAGGCGTGGTAGCAGTCGCGGATGTGCGCAAACTGGCCGATGATTTGGACGAGGTCCTAGATGGCGTGCAGGGCCCAGCGTTGTTGTTGATTTTGGATGGAGTGACCGATCCACATAACTTGGGCGCTTGTTTGCGTACGGCCGATGCGGCAGGGGTGCACGCAGTGGTCGCACCCAGAGACCGTGCCGTGGGTTTAAATACGACCGTTCAGCGGGTCGCTTGCGGGGCGGCTGAGTCGGTGCCATACCTAATGGTGACGAATCTGGCGCGCACCATGCGCGAGTTAAAAGACCGCGATCTTTGGTTAGTCGGCACTGACGACACCGCGACACAAAGCATTCATCAAACCGACGGTAAGCGTTCGATGGCCTGGGTGATGGGTGCTGAAGGCGAGGGGATGCGTCGACTCACCCGCGAAACCTGCGACGAACTGGTCACAATCCCCATGTTGGGCAGCGTTGAAAGCCTAAACGTCAGTGTGGCAACTGCAGTGTGTCTGTACGAGACTGTTCGCCAGCGTCAAGGGTAAACTAATCGCCAGCGTCAAGGCTAGACTAGCGTCTGAGACTGAGGCTTGTCTGTGCGCTTCGTCTAAGTCCCGCAAGATGATTTCCTAGGCTAGGCCTATTGCGCTAAGCTTATGTCCTCGCATCCATGCAATGAGCCAAGCTTATTTCGTGAGCGATCGAAGCTTATTTTTTAAAGTGAATGTGTGATGACTCAGTCTAAACAATCCCCCAAACAGGGCTTTACAACCACCATTTTGCACGGCGACCGTAAATTGTCAGTCGAGCACGGTGCTGTGCATAAGCCGATTCATACGTCAACGCAATACGCCTTTGCTGACTCGCGTGAATTGGCCGCGGTGTTTCAGGGTAAGGCGGGCTATACCTATGCACGTCAAGGTACGCCCACCAGCGATGCGCTTGAAAAGAAAATTAACAAAATGGAAGACGGTGTGGCAAGCTTGTCGTTTGCGACTGGCATGGCAGCGCTGACGGCCTTGTTTACGACCTTGCTGCGCGCGGGCGACCATCTACTATCCAGTCAGTTTATTTTTGGTAACACAAATAGTCTTTTTGGTACGCTTGAGTTGTTGGGTATTGAGATCACTTTGGTCGACCCGACTGATGCGCAGGCCGTCGCGGCGGCGATTCGCCCAAATACAAAAATGTTGTTTACCGAGACCATCGCGAACCCGGGTACGCAGGTTGCTGACCTTGTCGGATTAGGGCAGTTGTGCCAAAAGCATAAATTAGTATATGTCGTCGATAACACCGTGACCTCACCTTGGTTATTTCGGCCTAAGGCGGTTGGTGCATCGATTGTGATGAACGCGCTATCCAAGCATATTGGTGGGCATGCAAATGCGCTGGGTGGCTCATTGACCGATACCGGTCTGTTTGACTGGACCGAGTACAGCAACATCCTTGATATTTATAAAAAAGGTCCAGCAACGGGCTGGGCGATCACGCAAATCAAGAAGAAAGGTTTACGCGATATGGGCGGCACCTTGTCCGCCGATGCAGCACATCGAATTGCCGTTGGCGCCGAGACCTTAGCGTTGCGGCTGGATAAGATTTGCAGCAACGCGATGGCGCTCGCTACGTTTTTATCCAAGCACCCAGGAGTGCAACGTGTTGCTTACCCGGGGCTTACAAATCATCCTCAACATGCCCGCGCTGCACAATTATTTGGTGGCAAGTTCAGTATGCTGATTGCAGTTGAATTGGTGGCGGGTATCGAGTGCCTTGATTTTTTAAATCATCTTCAAGTGGCAATTTTGGCGACACATGTGGGTGACACGCGCACTCTCGCCTTGCCTGCTGCGCAGACGATTTATTATGAGATGGGGCCCGACTTGAGAGCCAAGATGGGGATTGCTGATGGCTTGATTCGCTTATCTGTGGGTATCGAGGATCAAACCGATTTGATCGCTGATTTTGAACAAGCGTTTGCGGCGTGTGGCGTTGTTTAAACAATGACTGGTACCTCGCTTGCTTGCTTGGTGCGGCTGGCGCACACAGTGCTTTGAGTCCCTGTGCTGAGCTTGCGATTGAGAGCGCAAGCGCGCGAGAACAATAGTGAGTTACCCTGATGAAAGTCAAAATTGTCCAAAATTTATTTGAGTACTTTGTCGATAATTATCAATAAGAATGCGGGTCTCAAGCGATTTTTTCTTGACAGTCCTTGCTCAGAGTGGCCTAATACCGTCATGAGTGATGAGGGTCTGCGCAAGCGGGCGTTTTTATCTCTTGCCTGCGCAAGCAGGTGTCTCAACCTTTTCGCACACGATTGAGGTACCTGTTAAATTTGGTACAGGCAAGCGGCTCAAATTTTTTGCAATAGATGATTTTGCTACCACCAAGGAAATAAACAACATGAACAAAACTGAATTGATTGATCACATCGCCACAAAAGCTGATATCTCTAAAGCAGCTGCAGGCCGTTCGCTTGACGCGATGATTGCTGCAATCAAGGCAACACTTAAAAAAGGTAATTCGGTTACGTTGGTGGGTTTTGGTACCTTTGCAGTGTCGCAACGCGCAGCACGTACCGGACGTAATCCACGTACCGGTGAAGCAATTAAAATCAAAAAAGCAAAAGTGCCAAAGTTTCGTCCAGGTAAGGCACTGAAAGACGCATTGAATTAACACGTTTGAATTTGCTAAAAAAATGCGTTTCGCTATAATGCGCTACGCATTTTTTTATGCACCAGTACTAGCCCTTTGTTCACAGTATCGTTTTGTGCAGGTTCAAAACGTTCAGTCATATCTTAGGGTGCTTAGCTCAGTTGGTAGAGCGGCGCCCTTACAAGGCGTAGGTCACAGGTTCGACCCCTGTAGCACCCACCAGTATCCCCTAAGATGTAAACTTGCCCTATGAGAGTGCTCGTCATCGAAGACGACGCGACGCTTGGGCGCGCGTTGCAAGAGTTTTTAACAGACCAAGGCTATGCAACCGACTGGTTGGCAGATGGCAAGCGGGCGCTAGCCGCCTTAGCAAACCACGCTTACGACTTGTTGGTGCTCGACCTAAATTTGCCCCTGATTGATGGCTTGCAGGTGCTGATCTCGTTGCGTGGCGAGGGCAGCGAAATCCCTGTTTTAGTGTTAACTGCGCGCGATGGCCTTGCAGATCGAGTGGCTGGGCTTGATGCTGGGGCCGACGACTATTTGACCAAGCCCTTTGAATTAGCTGAATTGGCGGCGCGTGTGCGTGCCTTGGCTAGGCGTCATTTAGGTGTGGCGCGGTCGCTGATTGAATTTGGTAATTTGTCCTTTGATACGGCCCATCGTGAGTGCAGGGTTGCAGGTCAACGACTCGCCCTTTCCGTACGTGAGCTCTCTGTGCTTGAAATGCTCATGATGCGCGCCGGCAAGGTCGTGACCAAACAGCAAATCGTGCAAGGCCTCTCGGCGCTTGATTCTGACTTCAGCGAAAATGCCGTCGAGGTCTACATTTATCGGCTGCGTAAACGTCTCGAAGGTAAAGGCGCTGCTATCCAAACTGTGCGCGGCTTTGGCTACCTTCTTGAAGTCGACACAGCTTAGCGCCGGATGACAGTCGACACACGGCCGGTCATGTGTAAACGATCAATCCTAGCGATTAACATTCGGCTCACAATAGACTCTCAGTCATGCCAAAATTTGCATTCTTAGCCTCGGGCACTCTGGCGCGTAGTTTGACACTACGCTTGTTGCCGCCCATCGTGCTGTTGGTCGGCCTTGACTTAGTAGCGACTTGGATCATTACGCATAAAATCGAGATGTCCGATTGGCAACTAGAAGATATTTTCTGGTTGATGGTCTTTGGACAATTTGTGTTGATTGCCCTGTGCATTTGGGTGGTCGTGCGAGGCGTTCGCTCGGGCATGCGCGCAGTCAATCAACTCTCTAGCGATATTGCTCAGCGCTCGGTGGATGATTTAGGCCAGTTGAAGGCCGAGGGGCTACCGCGTGAGCTTGAAGTGCTGGTGCGCCACACTAACGATTTGCTGGCGCGCTTAAACGATACGCTGGCAGCACAGCGCCGCTTTGTTGGTCATGCTGCCCATCAACTCAGAACGCCTCTGGCGGGTTTAAAGCTTGAGTCTGAGTTAATGCTTGCTAAGCCCTTATCTCCTGACCTTCGCGAACGTGCAGAGCGCATTAAACAAGTCAGCGATCGCATGATTCGTCTTGGGCGACAACTGTTAGTGTTAGCGCGTGTTGATCCTGAAGCACGTCCGCAAGATCATTTTTTGCGAATGGACCTCTGTGAATGGGTACGCACGAGTGGTGCTGAATGGTTGTCGCGCGCGAATGAGGCCGGCATTACCTTGCAACTCGAGGCGCCCGAGCATTCGGTTTGGGTGGAGGGTGATCCAATTTTGCTCGACGAGCTTTTGGGTAATCTGATTGACAATGCGTTGCGCTATGCCACAGGCGCGCATTACATCCGGTTAGTCGTCACGTCGACGCCGCCCACGCTTGCCGTTGAAGACGATGGCTCTGGCATCAGCACGCAAGAGCAGGGGCGCGTGTTTGAGGCGTTTTATCGCTCACCTGACGCACCCCAGGGCGGGTCGGGTTTAGGGCTCGCCATCGTGCGAGAAATTGCCCGTGCCCATGGTGCGTGGTGGAACTTAGTGAGTCGCCCTCAATTTGCGGGCGCGCGCTTGACGGTGGTGTTTCCGGGCACCCGCAGGGGTGCCCAGTTAACGCGTCTGGATCGCTTTAATCAACTGCGTTGAGCCTGGCCCCTGTAGGAGCTGCTCGATTTGCTGCCAGACGCATCACCTCGCTTGATCTTAGAGCGAGGTGATGCATCTCTTGCCCGCTTTACATTTTGCGGCCAGCGCGTGACTCGATGCGCATGCGTAAGGCATTGAGCTTGATAAAGCCTGCTGCGTCAGCTTGGTTATAGGCGCCGCCGTCATCATCAAAGGTCGCGATGGTTTGATCAAACAGAGTATCTTTTGAGTCGCGCGACACGGTGTAGACGTTACCTTTGTATAGCTTCAGACGCACCCAACCGTTCACTTCTTTTTGTGTGCTGTCGATCAAGGCTTGGATGGCACGACGTTCTGGAGACCACCAATAGCCGTTATAAATCAGGCTGGCATAACGTGGCATGAGGTCGTCTTTTAAATGTGCGACTTCACGGTCGAGCGTGATTGATTCGATGGCGCGATGGGCCTTGAGCAAAATCGTGCCACCAGGGGTTTCGTAGCAGCCGCGTGATTTCATGCCCACGTAGCGGTTTTCGACCAAATCAAGACGGCCGATGCCGTGCTTGCCACCCAGTTCATTCAGCTTTGTCAGCACCTGGGCTGGTGAGAGGCGCACGCCGTTGAGCGCCACCACATCACCGTGTTCAAACTCAAGGTCAAGATATTCGGCTTTGTCAGGGGCGGCCTCGGGCGAGACTGTCCAGCGCCACATGGTTTCTTCGGCCTCTGCCTTTGGATCTTCAAGGTGGCGACCTTCAAAGCTAATGTGCAGCAGGTTGGCGTCCATTGAATAGGGCGCTCCGCCTTGCTTATGCTTCATGTCGATGGCGATGCCCGCATCTTCTGCGTATTGCAAAAGTTTTTCGCGCGAGACTAGATCCCATTCGCGCCAGGGGGCAATGACCTTAATGCCAGGTTCAAGGGCGTAGTAACCAAGCTCAAAGCGCACTTGATCATTGCCTTTGCCGGTTGCGCCGTGAGAGACGGCATCAGCACCGACTTGACGGGCGATTTCGATTTGACGCTTGGCGATTAACGGACGGGCAATCGACGTACCTAACAGGTATTCGCCCTCGTAGACGGTGTTGCAACGAAACATTGGAAACACAAAATCTCGCACAAATTCTTCGCGCAAATCATCGATAAAGATTTGTTCTGGTTTGATACCGAACTTAATGGCCTTGGCACGTGCTGGTTCGAGCTCTTCGCCCTGACCGATATCAGCGGTGAAAGTGACGACTTCGCACTGGTAGGTGTCTTGCAGCCATTTAAGAATGACAGAGGTGTCTAAGCCGCCTGAATAGGCCAAGACTACTTTTTTGATATCGCTCATAAGGTGCTCTACGTTGACTGAATCATTAACAGAAGACAATATTTTAACGGAAGCCCGCTAGCCTGAGTCTAGGCATTAGTTCAATGGATGTTCTATCGCTCACAGACGCTAGCGCTAGGTTGGGTTTCATTGTTCAGACCTTAGCGTTGGGCCGGTTGCGTCGGCCTGACGCACGCGCCTGGCCGTGTTTCTTAGCCCAGACGCCCAAGTAACAAGAACTCCATCAGTGCCTTTTGGACGTGCAGACGATTTTCGGCCTCGTCCCACACCACGCTTTGCGGCCCATCGATGACCTCAGCGGTCACCTCTTCTCCGCGGTGTGCTGGCAGGCAATGCATGAAGAGCGCGGTAGGGGTTGCCTGCGCCATCATGTCTTGGTCGACGCACCAGTCTGCAAAGGCCTTGCGGCGTTCTTCGTTTTCGACCTCGTAACCCATACTGGTCCAGACATCGGTTGTGACGAGATGGGCACCCTTGCAGGCTTCGTTGGGATCGGCAAATTCTTTCACCACGCCAGCCTTGACTGAGGTCAAGCGGGCCGGATCCAGCAGATAGCCTGTTGGGGCAGAGACGTGAAGCGTAAAGCCTAGCAACTCAGCAGCCTGAATCCAGGTGTAGGCCATGTTATTGGCGTCACCGACCCACGCGACGATTTTGCCGCTCAGGCTGCCGCGCGCATCAATATAGGTGAAGACGTCGGCCAAAATCTGGCAGGGATGAAACTCGTTGGTTAACCCATTGATGACAGGCACGCGCGAGTGCGCGGCAAAGGTTTCAAGACGCGTTTGCTCAAAGGTTCGAATCATCACCAGATCGACCATGCGTGACACAACGCGAGCGGTGTCTTCAATGGGTTCAGAGCGACCTAATTGAGAATCGGTGGTGGTGAGATGAATGACTGATCCACCCATCTGGTACATGCCCGCCTCGAAAGAGACGCGCGTTCGGGTGCTGGCTTTTTCAAACACCATCGCCAACGTACGATCATGCAGCGGGCGATGCGGTTCGTAACGCTTGAATTTGTCTTTGATGAGTTTGGCACGCTCAAGCACGTAGAGCAGTTCGTTGGTGCTGAGGTCTTGCAACTGTAGAAAATGCCGAAGAGGGCCGGCGGTAGGTACGGCGTTTGACATGAGAGACTCGATAAAGTTGTCTGGCCTGAGCCGCACGACCTCACGCTATGTTTGAGCGTCAGGCCGTGTCAGTGCAGGTTAGGCGGTTTCGGCGTTAAACGCCTTGATCAGCGGCACCAAAATCTTGACGATTTCGTCGGCCTCTTGGGCGGTGAGGATGAGTGGGGGTAACAGACGCACGACACGGTCGCGCGTGACGTTAATCAGTAAGCCCGCTTCAAGCGCACGCATCGTCAACACGCCACAGGGTTTTTCGAGCTCGACGCCTAACATCAAGCCTTGGCCGCGCACTTCACGCACGCCTGGTGTGCCCAATAACGCTTTGCCAAGCTCTGCCTTGAGATAGGCGCCAACCGTTGCCGCATTTTCAAGAAGTTTATCTTCTTCGAGTGCGCGCAGGGTGGCAATAGCCGCAGCGCTGACCAAGGGGCTGCCACCGAAGGTGGTGCCGTGGCTGCCTGGGCCCAGAACGCCAGCAGCAGGGCCACACGCGCCGATCGCACCAATTGGTACGCCTCCGCCTAAGCCTTTTGCAAAGACGACGACATCGGGCAGAATCTCAGCCCATTGGTGCGCCAACCATTTGCCAGTGCGACCAATGCCTGATTGCACTTCGTCAATCATCATGAGCCAGCCGCGTTCGTTACATAGCGCACGCAACGCTTTAAGATTTTGCACGTCGATGGGGCGGATACCGCCTTCACCTTGTAAGACCTCAAGCAGTACCGCAACCACGCGCGGCTCAGCGTCGCCAGCCGCTTTGATGGCGGCGATGTCGTTGTAAGCGACTTTGATAAAACCACCTGGTAAAGGGCCAAAACCAGTGCGCGCTTTCTCGCTGTCCGTTGCAGCAAGCGTGCCGATGGTGCGGCCGTGCCATGAGGATTCCATGGTGATGATGGTGGGCAGATCGTTGCCTTTTTTGTAGCCGTAGTAGCGTGCCAGTTTGATGGCGGCTTCGTTGGCTTCGGCGCCGCTGTTACCAAAGACGACCTCAGTCATACCTGACATTTTTGTCATGCGTTGAGCGAGCTCTTCTTGTTCGGGCACTTCGTATAGATTTGAGACGTGAATGACGCGTGCAGCCTGTTCGCTGATTGCAGCCACTAGTTTGGGGTGAGCATGCCCTAAGCATGACACGCCAATGCCCGCCATCGCGTCGAGATAGCGTCGGCCCTTGGTATCCCATAGCCAAACGCCTTTACCGTGGGTAAAGGCTACTGGAAGACGGGAATACGTATTGGAAAGGGCAGATGTCATGGCCGAGGGCTCCGTAAGATGCCCGATATGCCGGATCGCATATCGGGGTGTAAAACATCAATCATATACAATCTAGACGACAGAGGCGCGAATCAGAAGTTTGCGGGCTCTGAATTGGCGACACGGGTTGTGCATGACAGCAGAAGTTCGTTATTTTGTCATTTATGGTGTGACAGAATCAGGTAGTACATTCAGGCCCAGCGACTGGGCTGAGCGGCTTGCCGGTGTGCTGGCGCCATACCGCCCGCCCGGCACTTTAGGCGGCTACATCTCATACTCACCCTATGCCGTACCTTCAACTCTTGAGGGTCAACGTTGCGTCGTGGTTGACGGCCGCTTACGGGATCTTGAGCCCTTGGCCTGGCAGTTTGTACATGACTTTGCACACGATAATCAGCTAAAAACACAAGCTGATTTATCCGAAGATCCCTTGGTGCGACACGCGACTTAAATGAGCGGTGTCACCAACTTGCCCTGCGTAAACATGCTGTGCAGGTTGGCAAGGACGCAGTCGGTCATTGCGCGACGCGTTTCGTGTGTGGCACTTGCCACGTGTGGCATCAATACGACATTGTTGAGTGTTTTTAGCTGATCTGGCACTTTGGGTTCGTGCTCAAACACGTCAAGCCCAGCGCCACCGAGCTCGCCAGAGCTTAACAGGCGCACCATCGCTGGCTCGTCAATCACCGAACCACGCGCGATATTAATCAGTCGGCCTGAGGGCCCAAGTGCGCGCATGATCTCTTCGTTGATCAGGTGCTTAGTGCTGGCGCCGCCAACGGTGGCAAGCACCAGAAAGTCGCTTTCACGAGCAAGTTCGAGCAACGAGGCCTGATAGGTGTAAGGCACATCTGTGCGTGGTTTACGGTTGTGATACGAAACAGCCATGTCAAACCCCAGACCGCGGCGTGCGATTGCTTCGCCGATACGGCCTAAGCCCACGACGCCCAACTTTTTGCCGCTCACGCGTGCGCCAAGAGGAAGACTGCTGGTTTTGTTTTCCCAGTGGTTTTCGCGTACGAAGCGATCACCCCAGCCAATATTGCGTGCGCAGGCGAGCAGCAGGCCCCAGGCGATATCGGCCACACAATCATTGAGAACATCAGGTGTCGTGCTGACTTGAATCTTGCGAGCAGCGGCGCTGTCAAGATCGATTTTGTCGTAACCGACCCCCCAGGTGCAAATGGCACGCAGCTTGGGCAGTGCGGCGATAATTTCAGTGCTGCAACCAAAGTTGGCGGTTGTTGCAATGACCTCAATGCGGTTCGCATGCTCGCGTAAGAAGGCGCCTTTGTCTGTTGCTTTCCAGTATTCAAGCACTTCATAGCGCTCGGCGAGCTCGCCGTCGGCGGGCGCGTGGCCGTTGAAGGATCCAATTTGTAAAAGCAGCGGTTTAGTCATGAGGGCGAACCTATTGTTTGAGATTGAAGCGTGAGCAGTGCGACATGTTCAGGCGTGCAAGCAAACTAGGCACGACAGTCAGCGCGTTAGCAGTCAGTGGGTGAAGTAGAACAGGCAGAGCATCAATGTGTAAAGAGATTCGAATCGCAGCACTAGAATAAAAAACAAAACAGCCCGTAAGGGCTGCATGCGTCAATCATTTAGTAAAGTCTGGCGGTCTGGATCAGTGCAGTGTCGCGCACTAGATTAGGCGCTTTTGTGTGCCTGCTGAAGCTGGATAAAGCATCAGTCAGCAACTTGTATCAACACGCTGATTGAAACCCCAGCTAGCTGAAACCACTGCCAGCGCTGCCAACCGATACGTTACTTAACGTGACCGGTCAGTGTAGAGATATTAGGCCAAAGCTTTGACTGCAGCAGACAAACGGCTTTTATGGCGAGCGGCTTTGTTTTTGTGGATGATGTTTTTATCAGCCACGCGATCAATGACGCTGGTTGCTTTTTGCAAGATGTCAGCGGCAGCTGACTTGTCGCCGGTTTCGATCGCGGTACGAACGCGCTTGATTGCAGTGCGCAGCATTGAGCGCAGGCTTGAATTGTGCTTGTTCAGCGCAACAGATTGGCGTGCGCGTTTGCGGGCTTGGGCGGTATTGGCCATGTTCTAAATTCTTTGAAAGAGTGAAAGTTGCAGCAAAGTCCACAATTCTAGCACTAAGCCTCTGTTTTGCCAACTGTATTTGCACTCGGCACACGTCTAAAGTGCCGTGGACGCAGTCCAGCAGCCGCTAAGACAGCAAAATACACCATGCCGCCCACTAAAAACACCGCACTGAGGGCAGCAATACGCATCAAAGGCGTCTGCTGCAAGCCCAGCCAGTCAATGTGACGGGCTGCCCACCAAAGCGGCACTGCCAACCCAGCTAGCCCTAAACCTTGCTGCACAAAAAAACGTAGCCAGCCTCGGGCTGGTTGGTAGATGCCTTTGCGGCGTAAGCCAATCAGCAGGGCCAGTGCGTTGAGGCAAGCTCCTAGGGCAATTGCCAGTGCCAAGCCTGCGTGTGCAAGCCAAGGGACTAAAAACACGTTAAGCACTTGAGTGAAGAGCAGCACCGCGATGGCAATTTTGACTGGGCTACGAATATCTTGCTTAGCGTAAAAGCCGGGCGCGAGGATCTTGATGCTGAGCAAGCCGACTAGGCCGAGCGCGTAGGCCATGACTGCTAGACGGGTTTGTTGGACATCGGCTGCTGAAAAGGCACCGTAGTGAAACAAGGTCGCGACCAAGGCGTCGGCAAGCATGATCATGCACACAGCAGCGGGCAAGCCAAGCAACAGCATCAGACGCAGGCCCCAGTCGAGCAGGGCACTGTAGCGCTCGGTGTCATGGTCGGCGTGCGCCCGAGTCAGACTGGGCAGTAATACGGTACCGAGCGCCACCCCCACCAGTGCCGTCGGAAACTCCATGAGACGATCGGCAAAAGAGAGCCAGGTGACGCTTCCGGCAACCAACCAAGTCGCAATGTTGGTGTTAATCAGCAACGAGATTTGCGCGACCGACACACCCAGCGTCGCCGGTAGCATCTGTCGCATGATTCGGCGCACGAGGGGATCTTGTAAGGCGGGCCTGACGGGACCGAGTAAATGGGGGCGCAGGCTCAGGCGCGAGAGTGCCCACCATTGCACGGCGAATTGTGCCACCCCGCCGATCATGACGCCCGCGGCCAGGGCGTAAATGGGGCGGCTAAAAAAACCTGATAAAAATAGGCTCGCGCCAATCATGGACAGGTTCAGCAGGGCAGGCGTGATGGCAGGCACGGCGAAGCGACGCCAAGTGTTTAATACCCCCGAGGCAAAGGCCACCAAGGACATGCAGATGATGTACGGAAACATTAATCTGGTCATCCAAACCGCGGCCTCAAAGTCGCTGGCACGCGAAGCGCCAGTCAAGCCACTGGCCATCGCTGCAACCACCAACGGGGCGCCCAACACGCCCAGCAAGGTCATCGCGCAAAGCGCTAGAAATAATGTGCGGGCGACTCGATCAAGCAACTGTTTGACGGCCGGCGCCTCGTGCTCATTGCGTGCTTGTCCTAAGATCGGCACGAAGGCCTGCGCGAAAGCCCCCTCGGCGAACAGGCGCCGTAAAAGATTAGGGATTCTAAAGGCGACCCAGAACGCATCGGTCAGTGCGCTTGCCCCAAAAGCGCGGGCAATCATGACATCGCGCACCAAGCCTGTGATACGCGATAAAAGGGTCAGGCTGCTGACTGTGGCAGCGGCCCGCAACAGGCTCATTTTGGTGGCATGCGAATCGCACCGTCTAAGCGAATCGTCTCACCGTTCAACATGTCATTTGTCACAATCTGATGGACAAGTTTGGCGTAGTCTTCTGGGCGACCCAGTCTTGACGGAAAGGGGATGCTGGCGGCTAAAGAGTCTTGCACGGCCTGGGGCATCCCAAACATCATCGGGGTGCCGAAGATGCCAGGAGCGATGGTGCAGCAGCGAATCCCCTGAGGGGCCAGATCGCGAGCGATCGGTAAGGTCATGCCGACCACGCCAGCCTTCGAAGCGGCGTAGGCAACTTGACCGATTTGACCGTCATAGGCTGCCACTGAGGCCGTGTTGATCAGGACTCCGCGTTCACCGGTCGACTCGGGGTCGTTTTTGCACATCGCTTCGGCAGCCACGCGAATCATGTTGAAGCTGCCAATCAAGTTGATACTGATGACTTTTTGAAACATATCGAGCGGATGTGCGCCTTGCTTGCCAACGGTTCGGGCAGCTGGAGCGATACCCGCGCAATTGATTAGGCCAAACAGCTTACCGGCTGATAGAGCCAGAGTCACTGCAGCGCGGGCGTCTTGCTCTTGTGTCACGTCGCAGTGGATGTAGAGTTGGCCGAGCTCGGCAGCTAACGCCTGACCAGCCTCGTCTTGCACATCGGCCAACACAACCCGAGCACCGTGCTGAGTCAGCATCTTGGCGGTACCGGCGCCTAAACCTGAGGCGCCACCTGTGACGATAAAAACTTTATTTGCGATATCCATGTTTTGACTTTAAGCAAAGTGAATCCGACGTTGCGCCGCAGCGCTTCGTCGTAAAAATTATTGAAGGGCGGCTGAGATGCGCGATTGAATGTCTTGAACCGAACCTAGGCCATGGACTTTGCGATAGCGTGGCGCCTTGTCATCTGCTGCGGCCCAGACTGAGTAGTAGTCGACCAGAGGGCGTGTTTGCTTTTGGTAGACGGTCAGGCGATGGCGCACGGTCTCTTCTTTGTCGTCATCGCGCTGCACTAAGGGCTCGCCGGTTAAGTCGTCACATTCAGCGACCTTTGGCGGATTAAAGGTGAGGTGATAGCTGCGCCCGCTTGCGGGGTGCACACGCCTGCCACTCATCCGCTCGATGATGTCCTGCTCGGGCACTTCAATTTCGATCACGAAATCTAAGGCAACCTTTGCATGCTTAAGTGCATCTGCCTGTGGAATCGTGCGCGGAAAACCGTCAAACAGATAGCCCTTGCTACAGTCTGGCTGTTGCAGGCGGTCTTTCACGAGGCCGATAATGAGTTCGTCTGACACGAGGCCGCCGCTATCCATGATCTTTTTGGCTTCGAGCCCGAGCGGGGTGCCGGCTTTGACCGCCGCACGCAGCATGTCACCCGTTGAAATTTGCGGGATGCCGTAGTGCTGGGTAATGAAAGCCGCTTGTGTGCCTTTACCGGCGCCTGGTGGGCCAAGCAGAATAAGCCGCATGAGAACTCCTGGTGTCGTAGGTGAGTCGTAAAACTGCCGTCATTATGCCGCATCGTAGCTGACCGTGCCCTGCATCCGGTTTAAGACTTACCCTCACGCGTCGGCATGCCCGCTGAATAGGCGCCTGACTCTGAGGAGGTCTTCGGGTGTGTCGACACCTGCGCCCGGATGCGAAGCAATTTTCAAGACCGAGATGCCATAGCCGTGTTCGAGTGCCCGCAATTGCTCAAGCATTTCAAGGCGTTCAAGCACCCCGGCACTTAGCGCAGGAAAACGCTTCAAAAATTCGACGCGGTAGGCATACAGACCGATATGGTGCAGTGCCGGAAAGTCGCGCGTGAGTGTGCGTTGTTCTATTTGAAAGCCGTCGCGATCCCAGGGGATTGGTGCACGAGAAAAATACAGCGCACGCTCGCGTTGGTCGCAGACAACTTTGACGATGTTAGGGTTAAACAGGCTTGTCACTTCGGTGAGCGGGCTCGCACAGGTGGCGATCGCGGCCCCGGTGTCTAGCGTTAACCGTTGAGCCACCCGATTAATCAGTTGCGGATCGATCAGTGGCTCGTCGCCCTGAACGTTGACCACAATGGTTTGGTCTGTCAGCCCAAGTTGTGCGGCAGCCTCGGCCAGACGATCAGTGCCCGAGACATGATCGACACGCGTCATCAGTGTGTCGATACCGGCCGCGCGGGTAGCCTGCGCAATGTCGGCATGGTCTGTTGCGATTACCACACGCGCGGCCTTTGAAGCGAGTGCCTGTTCAGCCACCCGCACCACCATGGGTTTTCCGCCGAGGTCAGCCAGCATTTTTCCGGGCAAGCGCGTCGAGGCTTGCCGCGCTGGAATCACAACAATAAACGAGTTTGGCGCGACAATGTCGGTGACAGCTCGAGGGTTCACGGCAGCGTTGCCTTGTCGTTAGCGAGAAAGATTACCAGAGGCGGGTGGCGGTTCGACGTCTGACTCACTTTGAGAGATTGAGTGTGAGTCATCGTCTGCGCCTAGGCTGCGTGCTTGCGCTTCGAGCATGACCGGTACCCCATCGCGAACAGGGAAGGCTAAACGATCACCCCGGCAAGTTAATTCTGTATGGCCGGCGTTCGGGTAAAGGCGGCCTTTACACAAAGGGCACACCAGCAGGTCTAGTAAGCGAGTTTCCATGTTGGTATTGTAATCACTCGGGTTGCGATCTTGCGCGGTGTGTCAGTTGTTTTGTGAGTGCAGTCGCCCAAAGTGGATCAGAAAATACGGCTGTCGTCTCAATGACCCACACCCTTGGGTCATGCAGCGCTCGACATTTGACAGCATCTTTGGTGGTGATGAGTAGCAAATCAGCCTGTTGGGCATTAAAAAACGCTAGATCAAGAGGGTGGTGATCGGGTAGCCCGATACTATCCTGATACAAAATGGCTGATTGATCTAAAGACTTAAAAAATCGATCCGGTTCACCTATTGCAGCAATGGCGCAGGATTTCTTATTTTTTTGAAATTGTATAAATTGATATACGGATAGGTTTATTTTTTTGTCTATCGAATGAACAGCTGTGATTTGCAGCCACACTGATAGTTTGGTTGGTTGTGAGGCAGCCTGCCGTATCGGGAGCCGCTCGGGGGCGCAGGCCGGCTCTTGCGGTGAGGTATTTGGCTCAGTCAGTTGCGGCTGAGTCGGCGGCTTTGGTGCTTGTTGTGCGCCGTGTTGCGGTGGGGTCGCCTGGCGCGTGATGACAAGGTCAACGGTGCTCAGCCGGCTAGGTGGCTCGCGCAAAGGCCCTGCGGGCAGCAACCAACCGTTACCGCTCAGACGTTCGTCTTGGACGAGGATCTCAAGGTCGCGGGCGAGCGCCAGGTGTTGCAAGCCATCATCTGACACGATGATATCGACCTCTGGATAGGCTGTTAACAGGGCCTGACAGGCTAGGCGACGGTTCGGGTGCACGCTTACAGGTGCCTGGGTTTGTTCGCTGATCAACGCCGGTTCGTCGCCCAGGCGGGTGGCATCAAGCTCGCCCCGGCCAACGCGCGGAGCAGGCCCAAGTTTGACCCCGTAGCCACGACTGATTACGCCGGGTTTCCAGCCTAAGGTCACGAGTTGTTGCACCAAGGCGATCACAACCGGTGTTTTGCCGACCCCGCCCACGTAAACATTGCCCACAACGACGACCGGTACGGGGGCACGGTAAACCTGCTTGGTGGCTTGTTGATACCAACGACGTTTCGCAAACACGTAGACCAGCGCCAGGCAAGACACGGGCCACAGTAAGTGCGCCCACAAGCCGCGCTTTTGCCATTGCTGATGCAACCAACGAGCCGTTGCGCTTTGTAGGCTAACCGTTTTCACTCGCTCGCCTGCGTGGCGAAATGAACGCGCGCAATCCCCGCCTGACGCGCTGCCTGCATGCCCGTGATGACTAACTGATGGGCGGCATTGGCGGCGGCTCGGATCAAGACGGTTGGCTCTTGTTGCCCTTCGCTGGCTTTTCGTAATGCGGCGGTGAGCGAGGCGACATCAGGATTGTTGAGTAACACCGCGTTGATAGCGAAGCGTCCTGACTCGTGAATGCTGAGTTCAATCGCTTGAGTCGGTTGTGTCTGAGCGCTGCCTTGGGGGAGTGTGATGGTTAATGCCTGCTGGCGCATAAAGGTGGTCGTCGCGGCCAAAAAAATCAGCATGACCAACAGAACATCAATCAGCGGAATCAGATTGATTTCGAGCGGCTCGTGATCGGGGGTGCGAAAGCGCATCGGTCTGAGCCCTCAGTCGCGAAGGCTGTCACGCAAGCGACGGGCCGACTGCTCAAGGCGCAGCAAGAGAGCGTCGACGTGTGATTTCAAATAGCGGTGCGCAATCAGGCAAGGCACAGCAATTAAAATGCCTAAGCCCGTGTTGTAAAGCGCAATTGAGATGCCTCGCGCGAGTTCTGTCGGATCAGAGCCATCGGGGCGATAGGCAGCAAAAATTTCGATCATGCCAACGACGGTACCAAACAGCCCCATCAGCGGCGCGACTGTGGCAATCATGGCCAAACTCGGAAGGTAACGGTTCAGTGAATAAGCGACGTCTTGGGCGACGTCTTCGACGCTGCGCCTGAGTTCGGCATCGGGAAGATCTCTGTGCACCAGAAGTTGCGCCAGTATTCGCCCGAGCGCCGACGAGGCTTTGAGCTTAGCGATGGCCTGAGCCTCATCGGCTTGGGCGCGAACCAACTGTATCACCTGTGTTGTGAGTTCTGGAGGGACGATTCTGCGTGTTTGCAGGCTGAGCAGGCGTTCGATGATGATGGCAAGCGCTGCCACAGAAAGAGCTAAAAGAGGCCAAATTGGCCAACCGGCCTGAGTAACGATCGATAACAAAACAAACCTCGCGAGTGGAGGGGGCAGAATACACGATGACTGGGCAGTCATTGTCGTTTCCCGAGGTATCATCGTACGAGCCATTTATGGAGCTTGGCAAGTCGATTTAGGCCGGATAAAACTATCCACAGGAGTTGTGGATAATTCTGTGTGCATCTTCCAAGAACGTGGAAAATACTAGCGTTAAGCGATTTGCTCAAAAAACGATCATCATTTTGTCATATTTGAAAACTTACATTAAAAACAATGGGTTGAAAAAAAAATATTGACCTAAATCCGTACCTGTTTAAATAAATTGTTATTTCACAATGACTTAAAACGAACTTACTTGCTCTTTGGATAGAAACCAAGCCGGAAGCCTTATGACAATTAGAAGTCAAGACACAAATGCCGCAGTGACGAGAGATATCCTGACAGTGGCGCAGTTAAACCAAGCGGTAAGCCATTTGCTTGAAGACAGCTTCGATGCCTGTTGGGTTCGCGGCGAAATCTCTAATTTCACCAACGCCTCGTCTGGACATTGGTACTTCACACTTAAGGATGACGCAGCTTCGGTGCGGGCCGTGATGTTTCGCAGTCGGGCTGCGACGACTGGGTTTACCCCCAAGGCAGGCGATTTGGTCGAACTCAAGGCCCGCGTGACCCTCTACGAAGCTCGGGGTGAATATCAACTGCAAGTTGAGCAATTGCGCCGGGCAGGCTTAGGTACGTTGTTTGAAGCGTTTGTGGCGTTGAAAAACAAGCTATCCGCTGAGGGGTTGTTTGACGCTGAAAACAAACGCGCGCTCGTACCCTTTCCGCGGGCCATTGGTGTGATTACCTCGCTGGGGGCGGCTGCTTTACACGACGTCTTAACGGCCTTGGTGCGCCGTGCGCCACACGTGCCTGTGGTGATTTATCCGTCGCTGGTGCAGGGAGCTGGAGCAGCATTGCAGCTGCGCCAGGCGCTCGCGCTAGCCAACGAGCGCCAAGAGGTTGACACTTTGTTACTGGTGCGAGGCGGCGGCAGTCTTGAAGATCTGTTCAGTTTCAATGACGAAGCCTTAGCGCGCGATATCGCGGCCAGTGTGATCCCGGTGGTGTCGGGCGTCGGGCATGAAACCGACTTCACCATTGCTGATTTTGTAGCCGACGTGCGGGCGCCCACGCCAACCGCCGCCGCTGAACTGGTGTGTGCGACGCGTCAGTCGCAGCTCGAACGTGTGTTGTCGGCGGCGCAGTGGGCAGAGCAGTTGCTGCTGCGTCAACTCGAACGCTTGGCACAACGGGTAGACCGAGCCACTCTTGGTCTTGTCCCGCCAAGCCAGCGCGTCGCGCATCAGCTTGAAAAGGTCGCTGGTTTGGGGCACCGCGTGGCGGCGGCATTCGATAAACAGTTTCAACGCAGCCGTGCAAGGCACGCTCAGACGCATGTGCGCTGCAAGAGCTTACTGCCAGATTTGACCGCCCTGCGCGCACGGCTGGTGCATGCAGATGCTGAGTTACTGGCGGGTCAACGCCGTATGTTGGTGCGCCAGCAAGCACGACTTGAGAGCGTGGGCGCACAGCTAAGAGCCTTGAGCCCCGAGCACACACTCGCGCGCGGCTATGCCATCGTGCGTACCGAAGATAAAAAAATCTTAAGAAAATCTGTTGACGCGCAGGTTGGGCAAACACTTGAGGTGACGTTGGCCGAGGGCGTGCTCAACGCAACAGTGACCCAAAGAGGCCTTTAACCCTGCTCCTGACAAGGCTTGACTTGCCCCTCGCTGAGCGTTCGATACAATAACGGTTGTTAGTTGTCTGACCCACATACAAAAGGATTTTGCAGCAATGGCCCATACGCTCCCAGCTTTGCCCTATGCCCTCGACGCTTTGGCACCCACCATTTCGAAAGAAACGCTTGAGTTTCACTATGGTAAGCATCATCAAACCTATGTGACGAACCTGAATAATCTGATCCCAGGCACAGAGTTTGAAACCGCTTCGCTCGAAGAGATCGTCAAAAAATCTTCAGGTGGCGTGTTTAACAACGCTGCTCAAATCTGGAACCACACCTTTTACTGGAACTCGCTGACACCAGCCTCAGGTGCTGAGCCAACCGGTAAGCTTGCTGACGCGATCAATGCAAAGTGGGGCAGTGTTGCCGCTTTCAAAGAGGCCTTTAACAAGTCAGCCGCCGGCAACTTTGGTTCAGGTTGGACATGGCTGGTTAAAAAGCCTGACGGTTCGCTCGACATCGTCAACACCAGCAACGCTGCAACGCCTCTCACAACGACTGACGTGCCTTTGTTGACCTGTGACGTATGGGAGCACGCCTATTACATCGATTACCGCAACGCGCGTCCTAAGTACCTCGAAAGTTTTTGGACACTGGCCAACTGGGCCTTTGCTGCTAAAAACTTCGGTTAAGCCGAACCATGCGTAAGAAAAGCCGACCTGAGGGTCGGTTTTTTTTGGGCTAAAGTAGCGGTTACGACAATCAACCGAACACACTCATACAAGGATTTTCGCCATGGCTAACCAAGCCTTTATTTGTGACGCGTTACGCACGCCTTTTGGTCGTTATGCCGGCTCGCTCGCTCCGGTGCGCCCCGATGATTTGTTGGCGGTGCCTATTCGCGCGTTGGCTGAGCGCAATGCCAATATCAACTGGGCTGAGCTCGACGATGCGCTAATGGGCTGCGCTAATCAGGCGGGTGAAGATAACCGTAACGTGGCGCGCATGGCTACCTTGTTGGCGGGGCTGCCGGTCGCGGTGCCGGGTGGCACGATCAATCGCCTGTGCGGGTCGGGCATGGATGCCGTGGGTACTGCTGCGCGCGCGATCCGCTCAGGTGACGCGTCGTTGATGCTGGCGGGCGGCGTCGAAAGCATGTCGCGTGCTCCGTTTGTGATGGGTAAAGCCGATACGGCTTTTTCCCGTAATGCTGCGATCTATGACACCACCATTGGCTGGCGCTTTGTGAATCGTTTGATGAAAGCCAAGTATGGCGTTGACTCAATGCCAGAAACCGCCGAGAACGTCGCCGATCAGTTCAAGGTATCACGCGAAGATCAAGATCTCTTTGCGATGGCGAGTCAAGAAAAAACGGCCGCCGCGCAAAAAGCAGGCTTTTTTGACAAAGAAATCGCGGTGGTCTCAATCGCACAAAAAAAAGGTGATCCGCTTTTAGTCAATCGCGATGAGCATCCTCGCCAAACGAGTCTTGAGGCCTTAGCAAAATTGAAAGGCGTTGTGCGTGAAGGCGGTTCGGTGACTGCGGGCAATGCTTCGGGTGTGAATGACGGCGCTGTGGCCATGTTGTTGGCCAACGAAGCCGCAGCCAAGCGTCATGGCTTAACCCCACGTGCCCGTGTCGTTGCAATGGCCACTGCAGGCGTTGAGCCGCGCATTATGGGTATCGGGCCAGCTCCGGCTACGCAAAAAGTGTTGGCTTTGGCTGGGCTGACCATTGACCAGATGGATGTCATCGAATTGAACGAGGCCTTCGCGGCTCAAGGCCTGGCTGTCACGCGCATGCTTGGTCTCGCTGATAACGACCCACGTGTCAATCCAAATGGTGGTGCAATTGCCCTGGGGCATCCACTGGGTGCGAGTGGCGCTCGTCTGGTGATGACAGCAGTGCATCAGCTGGAGGCCATTGGCGGGCGCTACGCCTTATGCACGATGTGTATCGGTGTGGGGCAGGGGATTGCAATGATCGTTGAGCGTGTCTAAGCCTTGCTCACACACGTGATGGGCAAGAATTGCCCGTCACGCTACTGAATACCCGTGATTTTTTTGCCGGCAGTGATGCCACGCTTCGCAAACCAGCCTTGTTCCATCTCGAGGGTGTAGCGCACAGGTGCAGTCGAGCAATGAGAGTTTTCGGTCATGGGCGCCATGTCGGCGATGTTCGTGATGGTGCCGTCATCCAGAATAAAAGCGATCGATAACGGCAAGGGTGTGTTGCGCATCCAAAAGCATTGCACGTTGGCTTGCTCAAAGACAAAGAGCATGCCGTGGTTAGGTGCAAGCTCTTTGCGAAACATCAGCCCACGAGAGCGACTCGAGTCTGTGGCGGCAACTTCGGCTTGAATTCTGTGCATGCCTGCACCAAGTGTTTTAACTGGCAAGCTTGGGCCGATAGGTGCCGTCTGACAAGCAGACTCGGGCGAGTAGGCTAGCATGCTGAAGAGAAAAACAAACAGCGCAGCCATAAGACTGCGCTGCTTAAAAAGCATGAGCATCTTTCGCATCTCTACTATCCAAGGGGTTATTCACCCCGATAGTTTAAGCCGCGGTTATATTTGTCGCTTGTTTGCCCTTTGGGCCCTGTGTGACTTGAAACGCCACTTTTTGGCCTTCTTTCAGGGTTTTAAAGCCGTTCATCTCAATGGCTGAAAAATGAGCAAAAAGATCTTCGCCGCCGTCGTCTGGTGTGACAAAGCCGAAGCCTTTTGCATCGTTAAACCATTTAACTGTACCAGTGACCTTAGGGCCGTTGTTTGTAGCTGAATCCGACATTCCGCCTGCCTCTTTATGCAATGTATAAACTGAACCGAAGAACTATGATTTTTTGACTTATTATCATGTTTCTTTCGGCGTTTCTATACCCAAAGATTCTTGAGTATGGCGAGATATTGAGCAGATTTGCGCAAGTCGTCAAGCCTTCAAGCACAAACCAAGGGTAATACAGGATACGAAAGTGTCTGAGATGTCACAAAAATGAATGTTTTAGCCAGGATGTTGCTTTCTGATTATGCCGACTCGTACTTCGCTACCCCCAGATCTCGTCGTTGAGAAACTCACTGCAAAGACGGCACCGCCGCCTATGTTCAAGGTTATTTTGCTCAATGATGATTACACCCCCATGGAATTCGTGGTGCATATTCTCGAAAAGTTCTTTGGTAAGTCTTCCGAAGATGCCTTCAGAGTGATGTTGCAAGTTCACCACGAAGGCAAAGGAGTGTGCGGCGTTTACCCTCACGACATTGCCTCGAGTCGTGTGGCTCAGGTTGCCCAGTATGCAAGGGCGCGCCAGCACCCACTGCAGTGCGTACTTGAACCGGCGGACGACGCTTGAAAGGTGCGAACACATGAGCAAAAAAAATACAGTTTGAAAAGGTTTTTTACTAGTTGTAACGCTTAGGCCGTGGAAAGCATAGAATATGAATCAACGGTGTCACTGACGAAAGAAGGACGGAGGAATTGTGATTTCGCAAGAGCTTGAAGTAAGCCTACATATGGCGTTTGTCGAGGCACGTTCAGCTCGCCACGAATTTATTACGGTCGAACATTTACTGTTGTCGCTGCTTGATAACGCAGCGGCCATTGAAGTGCTCAAAGCCTGTGTGGCCAATCTAGACGAACTGCGCAGTCATTTGCGTAAGTTTGTGACCGATAACACGCCTGTGATCCCAGCGGGTACCGAGGTGGATACGCAGCCGACTCTTGGCTTTCAGCGCGTGATCCAGCGCGCGATCATGCATGTGTCAGCGGGCGGTGCCTCTAAAAAGCCTGTGACAGGCGCAAACGTATTGGTTGCAATCTTTGGCGAGAAAGAATCTCACGCGGTGTATTACCTTCAACAACAAGGTATTTCGCGTCTAGATGTGGTGAACTTTTTGTCGCACGGCATTAGCAAAGCGTCGGCCGAAACACCTACCCCTAAAGAGCAACCTGGCAACGGTGAAGAGCAGGGCGGCGAGGCCCGTCAGTCACCACTTGATCTTTATGCGCAAGACTTGAACGCTGCGGCTAACGCTGGGCGCATCGACCCCTTGATCGGACGCGAGCACGAAGTTGAGCGTGTGATTCAAACGCTCTGTCGTCGTCGTAAAAATAACCCCCTTCTGGTCGGCGAAGCTGGCGTCGGTAAGACGGCGATTGCTGAAGGCTTGGCCTATCGCATCACGCGCAACGAAGTGCCCGAGGTCTTGCAAGACGCTCAGGTGTTTTCGCTTGATATGGGTGCTCTCTTGGCTGGCACTAAATACCGAGGTGATTTCGAACAGCGTCTGAAAGGCGTGCTCAAGCAGTTGCGCAATAATCCACAGGCGATTTTGTTCATTGACGAGATCCACACCTTGATTGGCGCAGGTTCAGCCTCAGGCGGTACCCTCGACGCTTCAAATCTGCTTAAGCCAGCGCTGTCTTCTGGGCAGTTGCGCTGTATTGGCGCGACGACCTACACCGAGTTTCGCGGGGTGTTTGAAAAAGATGCAGCGCTCTCAAGACGTTTTCAAAAAGTCGATGTGCCTGAGCCCAGTGTTGCGCAGACCATTCAAATTTTGCGCGGTCTCAAAGGCCGCTTTGAAGAACATCATGGCGTGAAATATTCAAGTGCAGCCTTAACGGCAGCAGCCGAATTATCGGCGCGTCATATTAACGACCGTCATTTGCCTGATAAGGCAATTGACGTGATTGACGAGGCCGGAGCTGCACAGCGCCTGTTGCCTCGCTCAAAACAAAAGAAAGTGATTGGCAAAACCGATATTGAAGCGATCGTGTCAAAAATCGCGCGTATTCCACCCCAAACGGTGTCGAGCGACGACCGCAGCAAGTTGGCTACGCTTGAGCGTGATTTAAAAACAGTGGTATATGGTCAAGATGGCGCGATTGATGTGCTCTCGTCTGCGATCAAAATGGCCCGCTCTGGGCTTGGTCGGCCAGAGAAACCGATTGGCGCGTTTCTGTTTTCAGGGCCGACCGGCGTGGGTAAAACTGAAGTGGCACGCCAATTGGCCTTTACCTTGGGCATCGAACTGTTGCGCTTTGATATGTCAGAGTACATGGAGCGTCACACCGTGTCGCGCTTGATCGGTGCCCCACCGGGTTACGTTGGCTTTGATCAAGGCGGTCTGTTGACCGAGGCGATCACCAAGCAGCCGCATTGCGTGTTGTTACTTGATGAAATTGAAAAAGCACATCCTGATGTGTTTAACATTTTGCTGCAAGTGATGGATCACGGCACGCTCACCGATAACAATGGTCGCAAAGCTGATTTTCGTAATGTGATTTTGGTGATGACGACCAACGCAGGGGCTGAAGCCTTGAATAAACCGAATATTGGTTTTTCAAATACCCGTGCCAGTGGCGACGAAATGGGTGACATCAAGCGTT
Source organism: Gammaproteobacteria bacterium (assembly GCA_030832095.1). Classification (GTDB taxonomy): domain Bacteria; phylum Pseudomonadota; class Gammaproteobacteria; order Burkholderiales; family Burkholderiaceae_B; genus Zwartia; species Zwartia planktonica. The sequence goes on from JAURJT010000014.1 coordinate 108,373, forward strand.
TGTTCTCTCCCGAATTCCGCAACCGTCTAGACGCGATCGTGCCGTTTGCGCAGCTCGATCAGGCTGTCATCTTGCGTGTCGTCGATAAGTTCTTGATGCAGCTTGAAGACCAGTTGCACGACAAGCGTGTCGAGGCGAGCTTTACCGATGCGTTGCGTGCGCACTTGGGCAAAAATGGTTTTGATCCTTTAATGGGTGCACGACCCATGCAACGTTTGATTCAAGACACGATTCGCCGTGCCTTGGCTGACGAACTCTTGTTTGGCAAGCTCGTGGATGGTGGCTCTGTGATTGTGGATATTGACGCTGAGGGTAAAGTCGCTTTGACGTTTGGACCGCGCGCCGATAAGTCGCAAAAGTCGGTGTCGGGGTCTGACCAAGAAGCCGAGTTGACGCATTGATGGCCTTTTGTACTACCCTAAGTACACGGGATAGACTCTTGTCTTAGTCATGCGCAATGAGGCTTCTATGAAACACCAACAGAGCGCGGCACTCTAAAGATGTCATCTCCTAGCTTGATGCTGGCTTGCCATCACTGTGGCGCGGCTTACCAGCGCCCAGTGCTAGAGCCGGGGGAATGGGCGCAGTGTGAGCGTTGTGACAACGTCTTAGAAACATATTCGACGTTTACCCCGGGGGCGTGGTTGGCGGTCATTCTGGCTGCGTTGCTATGTTTTTCGTTAGCCAACGCGTATCCAATCGCCACGCTGTTAATCTCAGGTCAATCGCAAGCGGCGTCGTTTTTTGACGCCATTATCATTACCTGGCAAGCGGGGTATCCCGAGGTAGCCGTCGTGTCGTTTGCTGCCGGCTTCTTGCTTCCGTTTGTGCAACTACTACTCTTGCTTTGGGTCTTTTTAGCGCTCTCACTTCGACGCTTGCCGTTACGCTTTGAAGAATTGATTAGTCTGATCGATTTGTTGAAGCCCTGGTGTATGGTGCCGGTGTTTCTGATGGGCATCTTGGTGTCAGTGGTCAAGCTTGTGGGTCTGGCATCGTTGGTGGCGGGCGTGGGGCTCTTTGCAACGGCTGCTTCAGCCATTTTTGTCACCGCACTGACGCGACTGTCTGCCCAAAAGATTCGCTGTTTGGCGCACGACATTGGCCTGCCTGCGCCGTTTGAGGCCTTGCCCAAAGCGCCATCGCCCGCCCTATTTAATCGAACGTGGGCGCTCATCGTTGCGGCAGCCCTGCTTTACATCCCAGCCAATCTTTTGCCGATCATGCAGATTAATTCGATCGCGGGCAACTCAGCGCACACCATTCTAGGCGGCGTGCTCGAACTGGTTTCGATGGGGTCTTACAGTATTGCCGCAGTGGTCTTTATCGCCAGCGTAGTCGTACCTTTGTTCAAGCTGGTCTGTTTGGCGGTTCTGGTGTACTTGGCCCAGAGGCGTGCTGTTGGTGCGCTCAGAACCCGTACGCATTTGTACGAAGTGGTCGAGTTTATCGGCCAGTGGTCGATGCTGGATGTGTTTGTGGTGATTTTGCTCTCGGCGCTAGGTCGCTTTGGCGCTTTATTGACGATCGATCCAGGGGGCGGGGCCGCAGCCTTTGCGGGGGTGGTGATCCTGACAATGTTAGCTGCACTGGGGTTCGATCCTAGGCTGGCATGGCGGCGTGCTGGCCATCGTAGGCATCTTTTGCCAGAGTCTGCGAAAATGCCGTCTTGAAGTGAATCTTTAAGCGATTGTGCCTGTTGTTGGCCTCGCAGTAACACTCACCGTTTTGGGTGGTGAGGTCATCACCGTTTTTGTTTGACCAAGGAGTCCGGCATGCCGGAGCAGTCGATAACAAACCAAACACCTGGGTTGCCGCGTGTTAGCCAACGCCCCAAGCGTAATCTCGGGTGGGTATGGCTGATTCCGCTTGTGGCAGCGCTGGTGGGGCTTTCTATCCTTTATCACAGCTGGTCCAAACAAGGTCCTCGCATCTTTATTACTTTTCAGTCCGCGACCGGCCTAGAGGCGGGCAAGACGCAACTGCGTTATCGCGATGTGGTGATTGGCCTGGTCAAAGAGATTCGCTTAACTGAGATGCGCGACAAGGTTGTGGTTCAGGCTGAGCTCAACAAAGATGCCGCTGGGATGGCGAACGAAGCGACCCAATTTTGGGTCGTGAAGCCCCGTATTGGTATTAGTGGCGTGTCGGGGCTTTCGACGCTGATGTCTGGCGCTTATATCGAAACGGATACCAAACATGGTGCGCTCGGTAAGGCCACGCAAAAGGAATTTATTGGTCTCGAAGAGCCTCCGCCGATTACCAGTGATCGCCCAGGCACGCGTTTTGTCTTGCGTAGTGATGACTTGGGTTCGTTAAGTGTTGGCGCGCCGATCTACATGCGTCGCCTGCAAGTTGGGATGATCTCAAGTTACAAGCTCGAACCCGAAGGCAAGTTTATTGAAATTGAAGTGTTCATCGACGCACCCTACGATCGTTATGTAGACGGCAGCACGCGCTTCTGGAATGAAAGTGGTGTTGACATCACCCTTTCACCTGACGGAATGCAAATTAATACTCAATCACTCGTGTCCTTAATTGCGGGTGGTGTGTCGTTTGGCTCGTTCGGTAACCCGCGTGATATCTCTGAAGTGGATCGAGTATTTAAGCTGTACGACAACCGCCGCGCCGCCGAGATTGAGCCGCAGGGCGTTGCTGTGCCGATCCACATGCGCTTTTGGCAGACAACGCGGGGGCTCAAGGTGGGGGCAGGTGTCGACTTTCACGGAGTGGACATCGGCGTTGTGAATTCGGTAGCGCTTGACTTTGATATCGCGTCGGGAAAATTCTTTACTTCGGTCACTGCCACCTTGTATCCAGAGCGCTTGGGGATGGTGTACCGAGAAATGAATATGTCACGGCGCTCGGTTGAACAGCTGACAAACTCTTTGGCGATCATGACCAGGCGGGGTCTGCGTGCTCAGTTGCGAACAGCCAATATCTTGACGGGCCAACTCTACATCGTGCTCGAAGATTTTCCGAATGCACCGAAGATTGATTCTGTTAAAGCAGAGGTGCCCTTTAAGATGCCAACGCTGGCCTCAGATGATCTAGACAAGTTGCAGCAGCAGGTGACCAGTATCGTCAATAAGCTCGACAAAATACCGTTCGAGTCGATTGGTAACGAAGTCAATGAAATGATCAAGCAGATCAAAGTGCTGAGTGTGACGCTCGATAAATCGGTCGTGCCTAAACTTGCTTCTACACTGTCGCAGGTTGAGCTTGCCGTTAAAAACCTGAACGGGTTAATTGCACCGGGTAGCCCAATGACCGCGAGCGCTGAGGCCATGCTTGAAGATCTCAGACGTAGTTTGCGTTCGTTGCGTGGGCTGACTGATTCGTTACAAGCGCAGCCTGATTCGTTAATCACCGGTCGCACTCCTAAACCCTATTCACGCGAAACGCTTGGGGCTCCCGTACAATGAAAAGCGCCTGCAAAATGAAAAAATTATTGCTGATGATGTTTGTTGCGGGGCTGGCCGGTTGCTCGGCTCCCGCGCCTTATTACTACACCTTAAGCCCTGAAGGTACGCGCGCCTCTGTGGCCCCAGGGCAACGTGTGGGTGCTTACGCACTGAGCCCTGTTACGGTACCCCCTGAGGTCGACAGCACTTCCTTGGTGGTTCGCGAGACGAGTGGGCGCCTGATGCTGTTAAGCGATGATCGTTGGACGGCGACCTTATCTTCGCACCTGCAAAGCGCATTGGGGTTAGAGTTGACTGCCGCGCTGGGGATGCCGCCCGTGCAAAATATCAATCAGAGTGGGACGCAGGGCGACGCGACGCAAGTCCAAGTTGACGTGCAACGCTTTGAACTGGTGCCTGGGCAGTACGTGGCTCTTGATGCACTATGGCGTTTACGCTTTAGGCAGAGCGGTTTGGTATTGACCTGTTTTTCACGTTTTAAGCAAAACGTCGAGATTGGCGTGACGGCGCTTGTGTTGGGTCAGCAAAAAAATACCCAGCTCTTGTCTGCGCAAATCGCACAGTCGTTGGTATCGCGTAGTGCGCCTGCAGACGCTCAATGTACCCAGGCTAAGACCTCGGGTTGAAAAAAAAGCCGTGGTCAAATGACGTGAGTCAGCTGACCTTGGATGCGGCGGATGCTTAAGGTTGTGATTAGCGCTTGCCGGTACTACCAAAGCCGCCGGCACCGCGTGTGCTTTGCTCAAACTCTTCAACAATGGTGAACTCGACTTGGGCGATGGGTAAGACCACGAGTTGGGCTAGGCGCTCGAGCGGCTCTAGGGTATAAGCGGTTTGGCTGCGGTTCCAGGCTGACACCATAAGGGGGCCTTGATAGTCAGAGTCAATCAAACCAACCAGATTGCCCAAGACGATGCCGTGTTTATGACCAAGCCCAGAGCGTGGCAAAATCACCGCCGCATACCCTGGATCGGCCACGTGCAACGCCAACCCGGTTGGGATCAGATGAGTGGAGCCAGGCTCAAGCACCAAAGGCGCCTCAAGACATGCTCTTAAGTCTAAGCCAGCTGAGCCAGCGGTGGCATAGGCTGGAATATGGTCTCGCATCCTTGGATCTAAAATTTTTAATTCGACGGCTTTCAAAATGAATTCCTTAAGGTTCGACGACGCGGTTTGTCATTCTGGGGCTGTAAGCTTGTACGCATTCGTGTCTGACGGCTGTGCGATTGAGGGTCTGCAGGTTCGTTTTTAGTATGTCGAACGTCGTTTTTTTTGGTGCGCGCTGCGGGTGATCCAAATCAGTACCCCAATACCGATTAACACCGCGCAACCTAGGGCTGAGTAAATCAACGATTCGCGTGAGTGCCTGGCGGCGTCGAGGCTAATTGCGGTCAAATACCCTGGGGCGAGTAAGGCTGGAATCCATAGGGCGCCTGACAAAATATTGGCAACTTGAAATTTTTTCTCAGGCATGCCCATGACGCCTGCAACGGTCGGTATCAAACAGCGTAACGGGCCGAGAAAACGCCCCAACAAGACCGCTAAAAATCCATAGCGAAAACATAACAAGCGTGCGCGTGCAACGGTGCTGCGATGCTTTTTCAGTATCTGCAGTCGCAAGACGCGTGGGCCAAACCATTTTCCAAGCCAGAAGGACAGCGCGTCTCCGAGTACGGCGCCGGCGAAACCCCAAAGAAAAATAGGTAGAGCAGCAAGTGTGCCGCTGCCCACTAAGCCGCCACTCATCATGAGCAAAACCGTGGCAGGCAAAAAGATCCCAATCACAAAGAGCGATTCGCCAAAGGTCATCAAAAAAATGATCAGTCCAGCCCATGCCTGATGGGTTTGAATAAACTGCCCCGCCTGTGTGATGAGCGCATCCATGATGAGTATTGGTTACGCTCGAAGAGGAAGGCGTGTTGCAATCGCAGCAATCAACTGGCGAGCGATGTCTTGCTTGGCGCTGGTCGGCAGAGGATGTTCGCCTTGCTCATCAAAAATGCTGACGGTAGTGTGGTCGGCGTCCATGACGTGTTGAGCGAGATTGCCCACTAGCATCGGGATTCCTTTGCGCTTGCGTTTGTCGTGTGCATATTCAGACAGGCGTTCGGTTTCGGCAGCAAAGCCTACGCACCAAGGGGCGTTCGGTAAGGCTGCGACTGTGGCAAGAATGTCAGGGTTTAAGGCAAACTCTAGGTGAGGTGCATTGGCAGTTTTTGAGGTTGAGTCCTTCTTGAGTTTGTCGCTTGCCACGTTGGCGATACGCCAGTCAGCCACCGCCGCCACCGAGATGAACACATCTTGCTCTTTGATATGCGCGAGCACCGCGTCATGCATTTGCTGTGCGGTTTGCACTTGAACGCAGGGCACGCCGTAGGGTTCTGGCAGGGCAGTGGGGCCTGAAATCAAGGTGACTGTTGCGCCGGCCTCAAAGGCTGCTCGCGCAAGCGCGTAGCCGGTTTTACCTGAAGAACGATTGGTCAGCACACGTACGGGATCAATCGGTTCAACAGTGGGGCCTGCAGTGATCAGTACGCGTTTATTTTGTAACAGTTTAGGCTGAAAAAAAGCCACCATTTCAGCCAAGAGTTGTAGCGGCTCAAGCATGCGGCCGTCGCCAGTTTCACCACAAGCTTGTTGTCCAGAGCCCGGGCCCAACACTTTGACGCCGTCTTGAGCGAGTTGTGCCACGTTACGTTGAGTCGGTGCAGCAGACCACATTTCGCGATTCATGGCAGGTGCTACCAAGAGTGGGCAGGCTCTGGCCAGACACAGCGTCGACAGCAAGTCGTCGGCACGGCCTTGCGCCAGCTTTGCCATGAAGTCGGCCGAAGCGGGTGCGATCAGAATCGCATCGGCGCCTCGGCTTAGGTCAATATGGGCCATGTTGTTTGGGATGCGAGGATCCCAGGCATCGATAAACACTGGGCGCCCGCTCAACGCTTGCATGGTGACGGCTGTAATGAAATGTGTGGCGGCATCAGTCATGATGACGTCGACAGTTGCACCTTGTTCGACCAGACGTCGCACGAGTTCGGCCGACTTGTAGCAGGCGATACCGCCACTTAACCCCAACACGATCCGTTTATCAAGCAGCTCTTGCATGGCGACCTCGCAGACGAAGAATTTCATCCAGAATCAGCAGGATAGCACCGAGCGTAATACAGCTGTCGGCGACATTAAAAGCAGGGTAGTACCAGTTTTGCCAATAGAACAATAAAAAATCAATGACATGGCCATAGGCAATGCGGTCGATGACATTGCCTATGGCTCCGCTCAAAATCAAAGCCAAGGCCAGCAACAGGCGCTGCTGCGTGCGATTGGTGTGCATCATCCAAAGCATAAACACTGCTGCGCCTAAGCCCAATACCGTAAAAAACCAGCGCTGCCATCCCGCTTGGTCGGCTAAAAAGCTAAACGCCGCGCCAGGGTTATAGAGCAGCGTGAAGTCAAAGAAGGGCAAGACTTGCACCCGTTCGCCATAGCGTAAGGACGAGTCAAACCAAAGCTTGGTCAGTTGATCAATGATCAACAAACACCCAGCGAGAACCAGCCAACGGGTGAGCGGTGGCGAGGCCTGAACCGGCGGGTCAGCTTGAGGGTTGACGCTCATGATGATTTAGCTGTTTGCGTGTGCTTGTGAGTTGACGCTCATGCTGACTTGGCCGTTTGCTTGTGCTTGTGAATGGGCTCTCATGATCATTTAGCCGTTTGCGTGTGCTTCGTGTAAGTTGCTGACACAACGCCCGCAAATGTCAGGGTGTTCGGCATCGTGACCGATATCTTCACGCCAATGCCAGCACCGCTCACATTTTTTATGCTGTGAGGGCGCGATGCTGATCGCGAGTTCAGTTTGGTCAGGCGCCGTCGAGGCATGAACGCCAACCCTGGACACAATCAAGATGAAAGGTAGTTGCTCTGCAACGCTTTGTAACAAAGCGAGATCGGTGCCCTGCGCCGTGAGGTCAACTTCGCCTTGTAGAGACGAGCCGATACTGCCGGCTGTGCGAAGCTCTTCGAGTTTGCGCGTCACAAGCCCGCGAATTTCACGCAAGCGAGACCAGCGCTGTTGCAACGTGTCAGCCTCTGCGATGGTCGGTACTGAGTGATAGCACTCGGTGAAAATCGTGAGGCGACTGGTATCAGGCTGATTGGCTAGGGTAGACGTGCATAAAATGCCCCAGGCCTCTTCAGCGGTGAAGGACAGAATCGGCGCCATCAGTTTGAGCAAAGTCTGTGTAATGTGCAGCAACGCCGTTTGTGCCGAGCGACGTGCCTGGCTTTTTGGGGCTGAGGTATACAAGCGGTCTTTTAAGACATCCAGGTAAAACGAGCCTAGGTCTTCAGAGCAAAAATGTTGCAACCGAGACATTGCCGGTTGAAACTCGTACTGCTCAAAGCTTTTGAGCACCTCGGCTTGCATCTGTGCCGTCATCGCCAGTGCATAGCGATCAATTTCAAGCATGCTTTCGGGCGACACTGCATCTGTTGCGGCGTCAAAGTCGGCCAGATTGGCGAGTAAAAAGCGTAAGGTGTTACGAATGCGGCGATAGCTTTCTACCACTCGCTTGAGGATTTCGTCAGAGATCGATAACTCGCCCGAGTAGTCGGTGCTGGCGACCCACAAGCGCAAGATCTCGGCACCTAGGCTGTCAGAGACTTTTTGGGGCGCGATCACATTGCCCACTGACTTACTCATTTTGCGACCCTGTCCGTCAACCACAAAGCCGTGTGTCAACAAACTGTTATAAGGGGCGCGGCCCTCGAGCATGCAGCCCGTTAAGAGCGATGAATGAAACCAACCGCGATGTTGATCCGACCCCTCAAGGTACATATCTGCAGGCCAAGGTAACTCGCCATGCGAGCCTTGCTGCGCATTATTCAAACCACCTAGCACGGTGGCATGGGTCGTGCCCGAATCAAACCAGACATCGAGTGTGTCGCGATTTTTTTCGTATTGATCGGCCTCAGGCCCGAGTAAATCAGCAGGTTCAACCGCTTGCCAGGCTTCGATGCCGTGTTGCTCAACAAGCTTGGCAACGGCTTCAAGTAATGCTGGGGTATTGGGGTGCAAGGCACCGGTTTCTTTGTGCAGAAAGAAGGCCATGGGGACGCCCCATTGGCGCTGCCGCGATAAGGTCCAGTCTGGCCGGTTAGCGATCATGGCATGCAGGCGTGCGCGGCCCCAGGCTGGGTAAAAAGCGGTGGCCTCAATCGCGGCCAGCGCGCTGGTACGCAGCGTTGGTGCGTGGTCTTTGGGTAGCACATCCATCCCAGCAAACCACTGACTGGTTGCTCGATAGATGATTGGTGTCTTATGGCGCCAGCAGTGCATGTAGCTGTGCGCGTGTGGTTCTTGCTTGAGCAGGGTGCCGGCTTGGGTCAAGGCTTCAACAATTTTTGGATTCGCCGCCCAAATGCTTAAGCCGCCGAAGCCGGGCAAACTGGGCACGAACTTACCATCGCCCATGACAGGGCTGATGATGTCGCCATCTTTCATGCCGTTGGCTTTGCAAGATAAAAAGTCTTCAATCCCGTAGGCTGGAGCTGAGTGCACGACGCCCGTGCCGGTGTCGAGTGTGACGTAATCGCCCAAATAAATAGGTGCTGTGCGTTGGTAGCCAGCGTCAAAGCGCGCTAAAGGGTGTTCGAACTCGAGTTTGTTTAACGCTTGCCCGAGGCAGCGAGCAATAACTTCACCCTGCAGGTTCCATTCTTTGAGGCAAGCTTGGACACGATCGAGTGCAATCAGTAGCAGCGCACCCGTGGCAGGTGCCGGACTGACACGTACCAAGGCATATTCGAATTCTGGGTGCAGGTTTAGCGCCTGATTTGAGGGGATCGTCCAGGGTGTTGTTGTCCAGATCACCAAAGCGCCAGGCTCAACCTCGTGCAGGCCAAAGGCTTTTGCGAGTGCAGCGCGATCGATGAACGGAAACGCAACATGAACGGCTGGATCTTTGCGATCTGCGTATTCAACCTCAGCTTCAGCCAAGGCCGAGCCGCAATCAAAGCACCAGTTCACAGGCTTGAGCCCTCTGAACACATAACCTTTATCTAGGATCCGGCCCAGTGCACGAATTTCGTTCGCTTCGTTGCTGAAGTTCATGGTCAGGTAGGGGCGATTCCAATCGCCCAACACACCAAGCCGTTCAAAATCCTTTTTCTGGCGTTCGATTTGCTCAAGTGCATAGGCGCGCGCCTTGGCTTGCACTTCTGCAACCGGCAAATGTTTGCCGTATTTTTTCTCAATCTGAATTTCAATCGGCATGCCGTGGCAATCCCAGCCCGGCACATAAGCCGCATCGAAGCCGGCCATGTTGCGGCTTTTGACGATGATGTCTTTCAGGATTTTGTTGACGGCATGCCCGATGTGGATGTCGCCATTCGCGTAGGGTGGGCCATCGTGCAGTAAAAACGTCGGGCGCCCTTTGCTGGCCTCACGAATCGCCTGATAAACGCGTTTTTCTTGCCATTGTGCAACCCAAAGGGGTTCACGGCGAGGCAGGTCACCACGCATCGGAAACGGTGTGTCGGGCAGATTGAGTGTTTGTTTATAGTCCATGTGGCGCAAAATAAGCCCGCGCATGCTGTGCATCGGCATGCATGGCGGCAGTCAAGGTTGGGAGATCAGGAAACTTCTCTTCGTCTCGAAGATGTTTGAGAAGCTCAACGAGGATGAGTTTACCGTACGCATCGATATTGACATCGAAAAGATGGGTCTCGAGCAAGATCCGGCCATCGTCTTCGACGGTCGGGCGTACGCCCAGGCTCGCGACCCCAGGCAAAGCTTGTTGCGCTAAACCGTGCACCCGCACAACATAGATGCCTGAGCGGGCAGCACACCTTGGGGTCACACGCATATTTAAGGTGGGCATATTCAAGGTGCGGCCAAGCTTTTTGCCGTGTACGACATGGCCAGTCATTGCGTAAGGGCGTCCGAGCAGGCTTTGGGCTTGTGTCAGATCGCCCGCGGCTAGTGCAGCACGAACCTCAGAGCTTGAAACACGATGGCCTTGTTGATCTTTGATCTCAGAGAGTGTGTGAACCTCAAGCCCGCACTGCGGGCCCATTTGTTTAAGTAAGGCCACATCGCCCGAGCGTTGGCGTCCAAACCGAAAGTCTTCACCCACGATCAGCCAGCGCGCGTTTAGGCCTTTGACCAAAAGCGTTTCAATAAAGTCTTGTGCCGACATTTCTGCAAAACGTTGATTAAAACGTGCGAGCAGCACTTGTTCGATGCCTGCCTCGCGTAGCGCAGTGAGTTTGTCGCGCAGCCCATTGATTTGCGGCGGCGACAACTCAGGTCGTCGATTTTTTTCGGCAAAAAATTGGCGCGGGTGCGGAGCAAAGGTTAAGACGGTAGGCACCAACGCGCGTGCGCGGGCGGCCTCAGTCACTTGGCTGAGCATGGCCAGATGCCCTAGATGCACCCCATCAAAATTGCCGATAGAGAGCGCGGTGGGTCGCCGCAATGTGGGGGCCGAGGCCTGACGAAAAATGCTGAAAAAGGTGTTCACGAGCAACAGTTTACAATTTCGCACTACCTTGTCTGTGAAAAACCATGTCTGAACCCGAAATTCTGCGCTGCCGCTTCGTTATTTTGATCTCTGGCCAAGGGTCAAACATGCAGGCGCTCGTGGCGGCATGCCAGTCAAAGGCGTGCCCGGGCGAGGTTGTCGCGGTCGTATCGAACCGAGCACAGGCGGGCGGCGTGAAGTGGGCGCAGGGACAGGGCATTGCCACTGAAGTCATCGCGCACACCGATTTCGCGTCGCGCGAGGCGTTTGATCAGGCTTTGGTCAAGGCCATCGACCGTTATTCGCCTGATTATGTCTTGTTGGCTGGGTTTATGCGGATCTTGACCCCAGCCTTTGTCGAGCATTACGCGTCGCGTTTGGTCAATATTCATCCCTCTTTGTTACCCGCGTTTCCCGGCCTGCATACGCACGAGCAGGCCTTGGCGATGGGGGTGCAAAGCCATGGTTGCACGGTACATTTTGTGACGCCAGTGCTCGATCACGGCCCAATCATCGCTCAGGGGGTGGTGCCAGTGTTGGCCGACGATACCCCCGACACGCTCGCTGCACGGGTGCTCACGGTTGAGCATCGTGTTTATCCCGCAGTTGCCAGTTGGCTTGCGCAGTCGCGCGTCAAACTCATGCCTGATCAACGCGTACAGGTTGAAGGTGCACCTAGGCGCTTATTTGTATCGGAGCTCGCGCAATGATTGATTCTAAAAAAGCAGGCCCTCGTACCCCTTCAGGTGGTGCAAAACGGTCAATTCAGTCGTTTGCGCAGACTCGTGCTACAGGTCAGGACAGCCGAGGTAAACGTGACGCTGGTGGCGCTGTCGGTGCCTCTCGTGTGGGTACAAAAGAGGCGGCTCGTGAGGCGGCCCGTGCTTCCGGAACAACGCTTCCGCGCAAAGGTTCGGCAACCGAACGGTTAATGAACGCTACACCCTTTGCGCCGCGCTCAGGTGCACCGCGCCCCGGCGGCAGCTATGCGGGTGAACGGCCTGCAGGTGCACGTGGTGAACCGCAACAGTCAACTTACACCGGTCGCGTCAAACCTCGTTTGCCACCGATGACGATTCGGTTAGATCAGATTCGGCAAGTGCTTGATGAGGTCTTAACTTGGCGCTTTGCGGCCGATTCTGTGGTGTCGCACTGGTTCCGGGCGCACCCGAAGTTAGGGGTACGGGACCGCGCCGAAGTGGCCGAGGTGGTCTATGACGTGTTGCGCAATTTGCGACGCTATCGGCAACTGGCTGAAAGTGGGGTAGGCAATGCGGTTAGACGTCTCGCGATTCAAGGCGCGATTGTCATGATTGACAATGGTCGCGTGCGCGAAGTGCTTGATCCAGGTGAGATCGCTTGGTTAGACCGCATCGCCCAAATTGATGAGCTATCTCTGGCGGTTGAAGTGCGCACGAGTTTGCCTGATTGGTTGTTTGAACGTTTGCAGCACATGCCCAACCTTGAGCAACTGGCGCAAGCCTTGAATCAACCCGCGGCGCTGGATATTCGAGTCAACCCCATGAAGGCTGAGCGTGACGATATGCTCGCTGATCTGGCGCGCGGCAATGCCGTGCGACACGCGCCTGTGGCCACGCCTTACTCGCCCTGGGGGATTCGTTTGACGGGTCGCCCCACCATGAACAAGTGGCATCAGTTCGAGCATGGCTTAATTGAGGTGCAAGACGAAGGGAGCCAGTTGCTCGCCTTATTGGTGGGGCCTAAGCGCGGCGAGATGGTGATCGACTTTTGCGCTGGCGCTGGGGGTAAAACTTTGCTTCTGGGTGCGCTGATGCGCTCGACTGGCCGCCTTTATGCGTTAGATGTTTCGGCGACTCGATTGGCCAAGGCCAAGCCGCGGTTTGCCCGTAGTGGCTTATCAAATATTGTGCCGGTGGTGCTTGAGCACGAAAACGATACGCGGGTACGACGTCTGGCCGGTAAGGCCCAGCGTGTTTTGGTGGATGCGCCGTGCAGTGGTGTCGGCACGCTGCGACGTAATCCTGATCTAAAGTGGCGCCAGTCGGTGCAAAGTTTGCAAGAATTGACGGCTTTGCAGGCTCGTATTTTGGCCAGTGCTTCGCGCTGTGTGGCCCTGGGCGGGCGCTTGGTCTATGCCACCTGCAGCGTCTTGATCGAAGAAAATCAGGCTCAAGCAGAGCGGTTTTTGGCAGAACACCCCGATTTTGAGCTGATTGATGCGGCGCAGCTGCTAGCAGCACGCACGTCTTTGCAACTTGAAGGGCCTTATTTAAATCTCAGGCCGGATGTGCATGGCACTGACGGTTTTTTTGCTGCGGTGTTTGAACGCCGCAAAGCTGGCGGCGCGGTAGCACCCGAGGCCGACGTCGCCGCGATTGAGGTGAAAGTCGCCGCCACGGGCAAGGTAGCAGCTGAGGGTAAGGTAGCGACTGAGGCTAAGGGAGCGACTGAGGCTAAGGGAGCGACTAAGGCTAAGGGAGCGACTGAGGCTAAGGGAGCGACTAAGGCTAAGGGAGCGACTGAAGCTAAGAAAGCAGTCAAATCAGTGAAAGCAGTCGAATCGGCGAAATCAGCCGAATCGCCGGACTCTTCGGACTCAGTGAAGCCGAGCGAGACAAAAGGGAAGGCTGTGAGGGCGAAGAAGGGTGACGGAAAAGGCTCGGCAGCGTTGCCAGCAACCGTCGCGCCTGAGGCTACCATTGCAACTGAATCTCCGACCGCCGCTTCGGCTGCTGCACCGGCCTCGGCAATTGACGCGTTTGCTGCGTTTCTTGCCAAAGACGCTTTAAACCCAGGGCATCGGGATGAGGCCGAGGTTGAAGATTCTAAGACCGACAAACCGGCTAAAAAACCACGTGCCAGTCAGGCGGCAGGACGGGTTAAAAAGGCTTAGTGGCTTGATTTGACGCAAAAACCTTGCGGTAAGGCTCGTATCAAATAGGTGGGTTAGGCTAAAATGACCCTGACTATTTTGTCTTAGGCGGTCAATATATTTATGAACGAAATTATTTCTTTTGTCGCGGGTGGTTTGTTGCAGGCATCGTGGTGGCAGGTTGCTCTGATCACCTTGGGCCTGACCCACGTCACGATCGCGGCTGTTACGATCTTTTTACATCGTAGCCAGGCTCATCGTGGCCTTGATCTGCACCCGAGTGTGATGCACTTTTTCCGCTTCTGGTTATGGCTAACGACAGGCATGGTGACGAAAGAATGGGTGGCGATTCATCGTAAACATCATGCGCGTTGCGAACGCGACGGTGATCCACACTCACCCATGATTTACGGCATTAATAAGGTTTTATTTAGCGGTGCAGAGCTTTATCGGCACGAATCTAAAAATGCAGAGACCCTGTCTAAGTTTGGTCACGGCACACCCGATGATTGGGTTGAAAAACACATTTACGCACGTTACAGTGCCCGCGGCATCCTGATCATGCTGGTGATTGATGTGGCCCTCTTTGGCGCGCTTGGGCTGACCGTATGGGCCATCCAAATGGCTTGGATCCCGTTTTGGGCCGCTGGCGTGGTCAACGGTGTAGGTCATTACTTCGGCTATCGTAATTTTGCTTCGCCAGATACCAGCACCAACGTGTTTCCGATCGGCATTTTGATTGGCGGCGAAGAGCTTCATAATAATCACCACGCCTTTGGTACGTCGGCTAAGTTCTCAAGCAAGTGGTACGAACTCGATATCGGTTGGTTATATATCTTGGGCTTACAAGCTGTCGGCCTGGCCAAGGTCAAAAAAGTCGCACCTCGTTTGAAGCTTGAGGCGACGGGCAAAACCGGGGTAGATGCACGTACGTTGCAAGGCGTGATTGCTCATCGGTTTGAGATTCTTGAGCGCTACACCAGCATCATGAAGACCGCTTGTCGTGCAGAACTTACGCGCTTGAAAACTTCAACGGCGAGCAATCACGACACCAGTCACACTGAGGCACTTGCCGCGGCCACACATTGGCTTGGACGCGGCGACGAGACTTTGCCTGCAGTCGAGCGTGCGCGCATTGATCAGGCCCTGTCACAGACTGCTTCGCTGGCAACTCTGGTGCAGATGCGTCACGAGCTGGCCAAGCTCTGGGATAGTTCGACGGCCTCAAGCGAGCAACTGTTGCACGACTTGCAAAACTGGTGCCAGCGCGCTCAGCAAAGTGGTATCGCTAGCCTTGAAGAGTTTGCCTTACGCCTACGCCGCTATGCGGCATGATCGACAAACTTAACGCACCTCAGCGTGAGGCAGTCACACTTGCGGCGCAGCATGCGTTAGTGCTGGCGGGTGCGGGTAGCGGTAAAACGCGTGTTTTAACCACACGCATGGCGTGGCTCATTCAAACAGGTCAGGTCAGCCCACAAGGTCTGTTGGCCGTCACTTTTACCAACAAAGCAGCGCGCGAAATGCTCGCGCGGGTGTCAGCCTTGTTGCCGATTGATCTGCGCGGCTTGTGGATTGGTACCTTTCACGGCCTGTGTAATCGCATGCTCAGGGCGCATTACCGCGATGCCGGTTTGCCTCAGTCATTTCAAATTCTAGACACTGCCGATCAACTCGCTGCAATTAAGCGCTTGTTAAAAGCCAATGCAGTCGATGATGAAAAGTATCCACCTCGTGACGTACAACGTTTTATTAATGGTGCAAAAGAAGACGGCCAACGCCCAGGCGACGTTGAGGCGTTTGATAGTTTTCGTCGACGCATGATTGAGATCTACACGCTCTATGAGGCGCAATGTCAACGCGAGGGAGTGGTGGATTTTCCTGAGTTGTTATTGCGCGCCTACGAGTTACTGGCGCGCAACGAACCCATCCGCTCGCACTACCAGCGCCGCTTTCGTCATGTGCTAGTTGACGAGTTTCAAGACACCAACACCTTGCAATACAAATGGCTCACGCTGCTAGCCGGTGGCGGGGCCATCATGTTTGCGGTAGGTGATGATGATCAGTCGATTTATGCATTTCGTGGGGCGAACGTTGGCAACATGGCTGACTTTGAGCGCGACTATGCGCACGGCACAGTCATTCGTCTTGAGCAAAACTATCGGTCGTTTGGTCACATCCTAGACGCTGCGAATGCGCTGATTAGCCACAACGACGGGCGTTTAGGTAAAAACCTCTGGACCGAGCAGGGCGAGGGTGAGCAGATTCGGGTGGTTGAACAACCGACTGATTTGCTTGAGGCTCGCTGGCTGGTGGATGAGGTCAGAGGCTTGATTTCTGACGGACGTGATCGGAGCCAGATTGCCGTGCTGTATCGAAGCAATGCGCAATCGCGTGTGATTGAACACGGTTTATTTTCGGCAGGTGTCGCCTACAAAGTGTATGGTGGTTTGCGCTTTTTTGAACGACAAGAGGTCAAACACGCACTCGCGTATTTGCGTCTCATGGCCAACGCCAATGATGACACTTCGTTTATGCGAGTGGTGAATTTTCCTCCTCGCGGGATTGGTGCACGCACGCTTGAGCAGCTAGGCGATCAAGCGAAGGCCTTTGATACCAGTTTGTCAGGTGCTGTGGCGCGTGTGGCGGGCAAGGGCGGTTCGAACCTAGCCCAGTTTACCTTGATGATTCAGCGCCTGGCACTCGAAACCCGTGACTTACCTTTGCCCGAAATGGTCGAGCACGTCATTGCTCAAAGCGGTTTGATCGAACACTACCGGCAAGATCGCGAAGGCGCCGATCGCATTGAAAACTTAAACGAACTTGTGTCCGCGGCTGCGGCGTTTGCCTCAGAGGCAAACGTATCAGGGTTGCCGGCAGGTGTTGTGATCGTGTCTGATGCGCAGACAACCACTCTTGATTCAACGCCCGCTGAGTCAGGGCTTGTCGAGCCCTCAGCGCAGTTTGTAGGCTCGGGTGTTGACTTCGGTGGCTTGTCGCCCCTTACCGCCTTTTTGTCGCACGCCTCGCTTGAAGCCGGTGACAACCAGGCGCAAGCCGGCCAAGATGCGGTGCAGCTCATGACGGTGCATGCAGCCAAGGGGCTTGAGTTTGATGCGGTTTTTATTACCGGGTTAGAGGAGGGGCTTTTCCCTCACGAAAACAGTATCCTCGAACAATCGGGGCTCGAAGAAGAGCGTCGTTTGATGTATGTGGCGATCACGCGCGCCCGCGAGCGGCTGTATTTTAGTTTGGCGCAAAGTCGCATGCTGCATGGCCAGACGCGTTATGCGATGCGTTCGCGGTTTTTATCCGAGGTGCCCGATGCGCACCTAAAATGGCTGACGCCCAAGCAGGGTTTTGTTGATTCTGAGCCGCGCTGGAAATCAAGCGGTGATGCTGGTGGGGCAACCTACGGTCGCCAAGGCGCAGCGGCGCATGCTGCTGTTGCGCCACGCTCGGTCACCACGGGTGTTACGGTTGGGGCTCAGCAGTTTCGCATTGGCCAAGGTGTGCGACATGGTCGCTTCGGCGAAGGCACGATTATTGGTTTATCGGGCAGCGGCCTCGACGCACAAGCGCAGATTCAGTTTCGCGAGGTTGGTTCAAAAACACTCGCGCTAGGTGTGGCCAAGCTAGAGATCACACAAAGCTAGGTCTGACCTTTGCCGGGTTTATCACGAGGTATCCGGTAGCGGTTGTAGCCCCACAGGTACTGCGTCGGCATCAGGGCAATCATGTCTTCTAACGCCCGATTCATTTGTGCGGCAGCGATGTCAATATCGTCTGATAAGGGCTCTTTGATTGCCTGGTACCTAACGGTAAAACCCTTGCCGATACCGTTACGTTGCGCCGCCATCACAAAGATGGGGGCGCCCGTAGTGCTCTGTAACCTTTGTACAAGTTTGGTGGTGTAAGCTTGTTTGCCAAAAAATGGTGCCCAAACGCCTTCACCCATCAACGGAACTTGATCCGGCAGAATGCCGACCGACTCGCCTCGTTTCAGCGCTTTCAGTAACGTTCTTAGACCAGCTTGATTCGCCGGCGCCATGGTGAGGTTTTTTCTGGATCTCGTTTTGATGATCCAGTCTTGCAGCCACTTCTGCCTAGGCAGACGAGTGAGCACAGTCGCAGGAAATCGACTGGTGTAGATCGCCCCAAGTAGTTCGAAGCTTCCTGAGTGAGGGCCCAGCAGTATCAAGCCCTTGCCTAGCGCAAGCGCCGCTTGAAACTCATCCCAACCATCGCATTGCACCTGTTTAGCTAACTTGGCCTCATCTCGACGCATGTGCCAATAGGGCATTTCTAAAAACAATTGCCCAGAGCTAATGAGCGATGCGCGCAATACTTGCGGTGAGGCCTCGGGCAGTGCGATTGCTAAGTTTTCAGCTGAACGCCGTTTGTAACGGCTTGGCAATATCCATACTAACCAACCCACGCCCCAGCCCAAGACTTGAAGTACAGGCAGAGGCAAGCATGCGAAAAATCTAAATACGGCTGTTACGAATATTGGACCGAGTATGTTTAACATCAATTGCTCTGCTTTCTGAGGCACGTGCCTTGGTCAATCTTGTCAGAGGGACAACATAGCTAAGGCTGCGTTGTTCAAGCTAGTTTCATACCGTTTTACCACTTTTTGAGATGCTCTAAGCAAAGGTCTCAAGTTGTATTTTCCCTTCAAGCTGCTCTAAGCAAAGGCCTCAAGTTGCGTTTGTAAGTCAAGCTGCTCTAAGCAAAGGTCTCAAGTTGAGTTTGTAAGTCAAGCCAAGAGCTTTCAAGGCTAGCCGCACGCTTGGTCAACTCGCCATGTTCGGCCAGCACCCGTACACACTCTTCTTTGCGGGCTTCACTATACAACTCTGAATCTGCGATCAAGGTATCTAAGCCCTTGAGCTTGGTCTGCACTTGCTCGAGTTCTTTTTCAAGTTTGTTGATTTGTTGTTCGAGCGGTTTGCGCAGTTGGGCAGTCTGCTGTCGTTGCTCGGCATTTTCGCGTTTGTTCAGTTTTCGCTCTTGGGCTGAAGGCGCGGCTTTTTTTGCCTCGTCCGCTGCGGCTTGCGCGGCTGCCTGTGCAGCTAACGCCGCCTGTTCGGCCGCCGTCATCTTGTTAGCGGCACGACCTGCAGTGCGCGCTGCCGCTTCTTGTTTGCGTGCGCGGGCCTGATGTTGTGCAAGCCAGTCACGATAGTCTTCAAGATCACCGTCAAACTCTTGTACGCCACCATCGGCGACAATCCAAAAGCTATCAACGGTGGTGCGCAACAAATGCCTGTCATGCGATACCAACAGCATGCTGCCGCCGAACTCAGCTAAGGCAGTCGTGAGGGCTTCGCGCGTTTCAACATCTAAGTGGTTGCTGGGCTCATCAAGCAGCAGCAGGTTTGGCTTTTGCCAGACGATTAGCGACAGGGCTAAGCGTGCTTTTTCGCCACCCGACATGGGCTCGACTGTATCGGTGACGCGATCGCCACCGAAGCCAAAGCCGCCTAGATAATTGCGTAGTTCTTGTTCGCGTGTGCCGGGTGCAACACGCATCAGGTGTTGCAAAGGGCTGCTAGCTAAATCCAGCATATCAAGTTGATGCTGGGCAAAATAACCCACTTCAAGCCCGCGTGATGCCAAACGCGTACCGCCTTGCACCTCAAGCTCGCCAGCGAGTGTTTTGACTAGCGTACTTTTACCTGCGCCGTTTACGCCTAAGATGCCAATACGGTCACCGCCACGTACCATCAGCTTGACGTTGCGCAAGATGGCGACTTGCTTGCCGCTA
>JAURJT010000015.1 GCA_030832095.1 Gammaproteobacteria bacterium
GATAACGTATTACCGTATTTCAAACGTTCAGAAAATTACATTGGTGGTGAAACACCGTTTCATGGTGCGGCGGGCGCGTTGGGCGTTTTTGGGTTACGTAATGATCATACGTATTGTGACGCGTGGCTTGAGGCTGCCCAGCAATATGGTTTGCCGGCTAATAAAGATTTCAACGGGGAAACCGATTACGGCGTTGGTGCCTATCAGTTATCCATCAAAGATGGTTGGCGCTCTTCAGGAGCACGTGCTTTTTTACGCCCAGTGATGAGCAATCCAAAACTGACCATCGTGACGCACGCTCAAGTGTCGCGTGTATTGTTCGAAGGCAAGGTTGCCTGCGGCATAGAATGGATTGAAAACGGCCAGACTAAGCAAGCACAAGCTGATCGTGAAGTGCTGTTGTGCGCGGGTGCACTGCAATCGCCACAATTGTTGCAGTTATCAGGTATCGGCCCGACGGCACTCTTGCAAGAACACGGTATCGCGGTGGTCGCTGATTCGCCTGAAGTTGGTGAAAACCTGCAAGATCATTATCAAGCGCGCATGATCGTTAAACTCAAGAAAAAAATGTCGATTAACGACCAAGTGCGTAACCCGCTCGAGCTTGCCAAAATGGGGTTGCAGTGGTTGTTTAAGAAAAGTGGGCCACTGACGGTGGGTGCGGCGCAGGTGGGTGGCTTAGCGCGCACTAAACACGCGCGAGATAATCGGGCCGATGTTCAAATGTTTGTCATGCCTTTATCGCTTGAGAAGTCGGGCGAGCCGTTGCATGATTACTCTGGTTTTAGTGCGGCAGTCTGTCAGTGTCGCCCAGACAGTCGAGGGCGTGTGTCGATTCGCTCAACTGATCCTTATGAGCAGCCTAAAATCGAACCCCGCTATTTTTCAGCTGAGCATGATCGCAAGGTGATTGTGGCTGGCCTTGAAATGCTGCGAGACATTTACGCTCAGCCAGCGTTTAAAGATCTATGGGATGTTGAAACCATGCCCGGTGATACGGATCTGTGGACCTTTGCGCAAACACGTGGCGGTACGGTGTATCACCCAAGCGGCACCTGCCGCATGAGTGATGACGGGCGCTCGCCAGTGGATTCACAATTGCGCGTACGCGGAGTAGAGCGACTACGCGTGATGGATGCTTCAGTGATGCCGACCGTCGTGTCTACCAACACCAACGCGGCAACCTATATGATCGCCGAGCGTGGGGTTGAAATGATGTTGAATCGCAGTTAACTTGGTTTCCAGCCCTTGGGCACGCGTGGCTTTTTGATTTTAGAGACTTCGCAAATCACATCAGCGATCCCCGAAAAATCAATCGCGCCGAATTCGGCTGCACGGGCCTGACTAAAGGATTCGTGCACCGCTGCGGCTACAGGCATGGGCACCTTAGCGGCATGCGCTGCATTGACCACCAGTGACAGGTCTTTGTGGGCCAGATCAATGGTAAAGCCGGGAGTCGTATCGCCCGCCAAAACTTTATTCGGAAAATTCATTCGCAGTTGACCATTGTTAGCCGAAGTGCCTAGCAACACTGCGAGTGTCTTGGTGATATCCAAACCAAAGCGCTGTGAGAGCGCTAACGCTTCGCCGTTTACCTGAGTCAGCGTAATGGCGACGTAGTTGTTAACGAGTTTGGTTCTGCCACCGGTGCCAACTGGGCCACAGTGAAACGTTGAATTGCCCATCGCATTCAGAAGCGGAGTGACAGTTTTAAAGTCAGCGTCTGAGGCTCCGACCATAAATAAGCATTCAGCGCGGTCAGCATGTTCGGCCAACCGGCCAACCGGGGCATCAACCATAGTGAGCCCGTGTTTGCTTGCTTCGGCGCTGAGGCGATCAGTCGCTAGCGGGTCGATGGTGCTCATATCCATCAGAATGGTACCTTTTGCTGCGTTCGCAAAAATTCCGTCGGTTCCGTACGACAGCTTTTCAACCTCAACCGAACTTGGCAGCATGGTGATCACAATCTTGCAGCTGCGAGCGATATCGGCGACGCTTTTTCCGGCTGTTGAGCCCAGAGATACCAGTTCGGCTACGGCCTGCTGATTCAGATCAAGTACGATAAGGTCAAAGCCTTTCTTTTGCAGATGAGAGGCCATGGGCTTGCCCATGCGGCCTAAGCCGATAAAGCCGATTTTGCTGGTCATTTTGAGTCTCCGAGTTAGGGTATGGCACTTTGCTAGTATAGACAGGTATATTCAGTTGTGTTGAACCGTTCATTTAGAGGCAAGTGATGGTTATCAGACGATTTTTTGGACTCTTCGCTTTGTTGATGTGTGTATCGCTGACCGCACTGGCGCAGGACTATCCATCTAAAGCGATCCAACTGATCGTTCCTAACGGCCCAGGGGGAGGGACGGATACGTTCGGTCGTGTGATTGCTCAACGCTTGAGCGAGCGATTAAACCAAAAGGTGATCGTCGATAACAAGCCGGGTGCACAGGCTGGGATAGGCACTGCGTTTGGTGCTCGAGCGGCCCCTGATGGTTACACCTTGACGGTCGCCCTGACCAGTTCGGTTGCGATCACTCCGTTTTTGATTCCTAACATTGAGTATGATCCGATCAACGATTTTGTCGCAGTCGCCATCGGAGTCGACCAACCCTTTGTAGTCGTCACGAGTACGTCTTCGCCGTTTGATGATCTGCAAGGACTCGTCGCCTTCGCGTATAAAAAAAATGAACCTGTTAGCTTTGCCTCAACCTCGTCGCAAACCGAGCTAGTTGGAAGTTTGTTCGGGCAAATCGCCCAAATAAAAACCTTAAGTGTTCCCTATAAAAATGCGAGCACAGCTGTGATTGAGCTTGCACGTGGTGATGTCGATGTGATGGTCGCTAGCCTGCCTTCGGCGATGCCTTTGGTGAACGCAGGTAAGCTCAAAGCGATTGCGGTGACAGGTACTGAGCGTGTACCAGCGCTACCCAAGGTCAATACCTCCTCTGAGTCAGGATTTCCGAAATTTCTTGCCAGTAGCTGGTACGGTTTTCTGGCACCCAAAGGCACTCCAGACAACGTGGTAAAAATATTAAATAGCCAAATTAATTATGTCTTAGAGATGCCTGAGGTTCAAGCCACTCTGTTAAAGGCAGGTATGACCGTGACGACAAGTTCACCTGAAGCGTTCGCGGCACGTATTAAGGCAGATTATGAAGTGTGGGGCGAGGTTTTTCGTAGGCAAAAAAAGTAAAAGACTGATTAGTAAATGAATAGGTCGTTTTTCGTAATACGCTAGATTGAGTGAGCCCTTGTTAAGGCATCTTGTAAGGTTTGTGGCTCAACGGCGCAAGAATCGGCTGCAGTGAGTGTACTGAGATCTTATTGTTGATAGACACAGAAGCGGGTAAAGCAAAAAATGAAAAAAACATATCAAATCGCAGTGCTTCCAGGCGATGGTATCGGACAAGAAGTCATGGCGGCGGCATTGGCCGTTCTAGACGCCGTTGAAATGCAGCTTGGTGTTCAGTTTGATGCGCGCACCTATCCCGCGGGCGCACAACACTATCTAGATTCTGGCGAATCGTTGCCTGAACCAACGCTAGCAGCGTGTCGTGCCGCTGATGCGATTTTGTTTGGCGCGATGGGTTTGCCTCATGTGCGGGGTGTTGATGGCACAGAGATTATTCCGCAACTTGATATTCGGTTCGCTTTAGATTTGTATGCGGGCGTTCGTCCGATCAGAACGTTTCCGGGTTTGCCGGTACCTTTGGCTAACCCGCTGGCCAGCAAAATCGATTTGGTGTTGATAAGAGAAAACACCGAAGGGTTATTCTATTCACGTGGGCGCGGTCGTGCTGAGGGTGATGAGGCGGTGTACGACACCATGAAAATCTCTCGTACTGGCACAACACGTGTATGCGACTTTGCATTCAAGTTAGCCGAGTTACGAAAGAAAACGGGTCGACCAGGCCATGTCACCAGCGTTGATAAAGCGAATGTGTTTCGATCAATGGCATTCTGGCGTACGATTTTTGAGTCTTGCGCAAAACGCTATCCTGCCATTGCAACAGATAGTGCTTACGTTGATGCCATGGCGTTGAACTTGGTGCTCAAGCCTTGGGCCTACGATGTGTTGGTCACTGAAAACATGTTTGGCGATATTTTGTCTGACCTCATTGCTGGGTTGGTGGGTGGAATGGGCATGGCACCCTCGGGCGATATTGGTGATCATCATGGCTTGTTTCAGCCGGCCCACGGCACGGCGCCTGATATTGCGGGCAGGGGGATTGCCAACCCCACTGCCATGATTTTGTCGGTGGCAATGATGCTTGAGTGGTTAAGCGACCGTCATGATGATTCGCGTCTGCAAGACGGGGCGCTCGCGATTCAGCGCGCTGTCGAGATTTCTTTTGCCAACAACATTGTTAGGCCCGCAGAATTTGGCGGAAAAAGTAATACGGCTGATATTACAAAGGCTGTCATTGCCAACTTGAAATAACCCAGCAGGTAAGGCGCGGCGGGGGGATCGATGTCAAACTTAAATTGAGGTTAAGATAGAGCGCATCGTGCATTAATAAGTCATTCAATTTCAATGATTTAGCAGCACATTACTCTTCGAAGCCGCATTTGAACGTCCCACAACGCCCGCTCTACGGCATTTTGTTGATTTTGATCTCGTGCGTGTTGTTTTCGAGTCAAGACGGCATCTCTAAATATTTGACCTTGTTTTATTCTCCGATCTTGGTGGTTTGGATGCGGTTTGTGATCCAAGTCTGCCTGACGGCCGCGGTGTTTATGCCCCGCATGGGTGTGTCGATTTTGCATACCAAGCAACTCAAGCTACAACTCGCACGCGGTGTATGCATGGTGATAGCAAGTGTGAGTTTTGTGGTGGGCCTTTTGTACGTGCCAATCGGTGAAGCCACTGCCGTGGTATTTTTGTCGCCTCTGCTGCTGACTTGGTTCGCCGGAAAAATCCTAAAAGAGAAAATTAAGCCTGGACAATGGATTGCCGTGGGCAGCGGCTTAGTTGGCGTGATGGTGATTGTGCGCCCAGGCAGTGACTTGTTTACTCCTGCAATCTTGTTACCCTTGACGGGTGCCTTTAGCATGGCGATATTTCAGCTGCTGACGCGCAGACTATTGACGACCGATCACATCGTCTCAACAAACTTTATTACCGGTGTGTTTTGTACGATCATCATGAGTTCATTGGTTTGGTATTTTTGGGAGACCCCAACGTTGCCGCACTTTTTGCTGATGCTCGTAGGTGGTTCGTTTGCGACGATCGGGCACTTACTGCTGACGTATTCGTATCGGCACGGCTCGGTCGTGATGCTTGCCCCGTTTAGTTACGCACAAATCGTATTTTCATCGATTGTGGCGTTTTTATACTTTGGCCATATCCCAGACCAGCTGACGATCGTCGGGATGACTATCATCATCTTAAGTGGGGCTGGTCTGGTGTGGTGGCAGCGGCGCTGATTTACCCTCGCTGCAGCGCTTGCCAGCAATAGCCCGCAGGATGAGGCTCGGTGGTTTCAACCCGAATGCCTTCATTCCATTTCGCCATGCGTTCTGACCTCGCAAAAGAGCCGACCTTTAACTGACCAGCGTTCCAGCCCGTTGCCAAGTGCACGATGGCAACATCTTCAGTCTCGCCCGAGCGAGCCGACACGATGGTGGCATAGCCTGCTTGTTGAGCGGCTTTAAGCGCAGCATAGGTTTCGGTGATCGTGCCAGCTTGGTTTGGTTTAATCAAGACGGCGTTACAGGCTTTTTGTTGTGCGGCTTCGTGTACGAGCTTGGCATTGGTCACCAAGTAATCGTCACCGACAACTTGCACGCGGCCTGCAACGGCCTTGGTAAAGGCAATCATTCCCTTGCGATCATCTTCAGCGACGGGGTCTTCGATTGAGACGATTGGATATTTATCCAGCCATTTCAATAGTTTTTCAATGAGCCCGTCAGAATCAAGTTCTGTTTTCTCAAGACCTAGGGTGTAGCGCCCATCGTGACCAAATTCAGAGGCAGCAACGTCGAGCGCGATGCCGACATCCTGACCTGGCACGAAGCCAGCGGCCTCGATCGACATCACTAAGACATCAAGTGCTTCTTCGTTATGCGCAAACGCAGGCCACCAGCCGCCTTCGTCGGCAATGCCTTGAGAGGAGCCGCGTTGTTTCATCAACAGGCCGGCATGTCGATAGACCTCGGCTGTCATTTCCATGGCTTGCGCAAAGCTGCGGGCACCTGTTGCGATCACCATAAAATCTTGAATATCTACGCGGCGATCAGCGTGCGCGCCACCGCCAAAAATCTGAATTTGTGGCAAAGGCAGTTGAACGGCAGCATCTTTAGCAAGATAACGCCAAAGTGGTAACTGAGCGTCGGCAGCTGCGGCATGCAAGACTGCTAACGAGGTCGCGATCAGAGCGTTGCCGCCCAAGCGTGATTTGTCGGCAGTGCCGTCTAAGGCAATCAGTAAGGTATCAATTTGTTCTTGTTGGGTGACGTCCAAACCAAGCAGTGCAGGGGCGATCTCAGTTTGAATCCCATGGACAGCTTGCATCACATCTAGCCCGCCAAAACGCGTGCCGCCATCGCGGCGTTCAATCGCTTCACGGGCACCGCGTGACGCACCCGCCGGAGCAATGCCACGCCCGAGAGCGCCCGATTCAGTGATGACATCAACTTCAACCGTTGGACGTCCGCGCGAATCCCAAATACGTCGCGCGTGAACATGTTTAATACGACTCATTACTTAAACTCCTGATTTCAGCATGTTGCGATAGAGTCCCAACTAAGACCCAAGCATATTTTTGGCTAGACTCATGATGTGAACTCCTGGCCCCAACGCGCGTGAATGATTGAAAAAGAAACATGATCTTGCTGTAAAAATTCGATTGCGAGCGTTCGCACAATCGCACCACGCTCAGCGGCAAGATATTCCACTGGTGATTTGCCATCGACGCGTGCAAGCATGAGGCCGGGCAGCAACGAGACGATTCGGTACTCAAGCTCTGGCACGGGCTCCCACGTCACCTCTTGCAAATAAGCATTTAAAAAATCTTGCGCGCCCTGCAGTAAAGCGGATGCCAATCGAGGCATATGCGCGGCTTTCAAGAAAAAATGATTCAGGCAAAACGCCACATCAAACGCTGGGTCGCCGTACCAGGCACACTCTGCATCCAGGATGACTGGGCCTATAGGCCCGAGCATAATATTTTTGGGGCTCACATCACCATGCACCAAGACTTTAGGATTATGTTGGGTGCGTTTGATAAGAGCCTTTAAGCGCGGGCTTAACTCAGGGTGTTGACGCGCTGCCTCTTCGAGGTAGGGCTCAAGTCGGATGGCATAAAAGGTATCGTCATTGGCAAAGCGCTTGGCAATATCCTCTTTGAGTGCTGTTTGCGAGTGGATGCGCCCAAGTATGTTGCCAAGCTGAGCGGCGACCTTATCTGCGACTCTACCGGCTAGAAGCTCTGCCTTCCAGTTGAGGTATTCGGCCCCAAGGTATTGCATCACAAAACTTTTGCTTGTTTGATCGATGCCTAAAATTTTAGGTATAGCGTCGGGTGCGATTGTTGCGGCGGTTTGTAGCCAAGCAATTTCGGCAAAGACCCGATCAACAGGTGCTAGCCACTGTTTAGCGACTTTGAGCTGCGGCAGAGCTTGTTTCAGGCAATACTGCGCTTGCTGAGTCGTGAGGTGAAAGATATTAGATGACACACCACCGGTCAGTGCCTTGACCGTAATGGCGTTTTCTTTTTGAGCCAGCCCTAAGTCTCTTAGGATTCTTTTAATCGCCTCGTGATCATTTGCTAAGTCGTTAAAAGCTGAGATCAGCGATTTGTCGGTAGAGACCGGATTTTTATCAGTAGTGGTCAGCCCTTTACCTGAAGCGACCAAGTTTTTATCAGCTGCAGTCATTTCTTTATCTGAGCATCCGAAGTCTTATTAGTAGTCGTCAGTTCTTTATCTGCTGCAGCCAACTGTTTATCGCGCAGGTTTTGTGCGACCTCTTTACCTTTATCAAACTCTTGTTTGAGCTTAGTGAGCTCTGCAGGGCTGACGCGTTCAATGTTGGCGTAATCGAGCTTCCATTCGTGCGATTGACTCCATCTTTGTGGGGATTGCACGGTTGTGCGCGATGAAACTGCAGACTCTAAAACCTTGAAGGCCGATTCTAGGGTTTGCCGCTGTGATATCGCATCAAAGGGCTTGCCAGCCGCGTTACCCAAGGGAAAATCGCTAAACATGAATCTAGGCACGCCGCAGTGTTCAACAATATCCTTTGCACAGCCCATCAAGACTGTGGGGATACCATTTGCCTCAAGATGACGAGCAATCAGACTGAGCGTTTGATGGCACACCGGACAGTTTGGGATCAAGACCACTGCCTCGACACCATCAGCGCGACAACGCTTTAAGACTTCAGGGGCGTCAACTTCGATCGTGTGGCGCTGGCTTCGGTTGGTCGGGGCGCCATAAAAGAAGGGCGCAATACTGCCGATGATATTGTCGCGTGCAAGCTCACGCAACATCGGTAAAGCAAACCAAGTATTTGAGTCTTGCATGCTGGTGTGCTTGCGGTCGACTGCCACATGCGACACGCGCAAGTCGTGGTCGATATCTGTAGCGCCTGAATACACAGTAAAAAACTTGGCAGCAGAGTTGTAGGTTGACCCTGGGCCTTGATTGCCCTTATCGGGTTGATAGGGCGCCGCCGTGGTCACGATTGTGACGCAAGTGTCTTTGACAGGTTTACGCAGAGGTGTGAACGGGGCATCAGCAAAGTGTGCCCAGCGATAGGGGTTGCCATAGCCCAAGCCCAAATACCAGTCGCGGGTGCGTTGCATATAGTGAATGGGCTGGTCGTCATCACTCACAAAGCCAAGCAGTTGATCCACTTCGGCTTGAGATAGTTTGCTTGATTCAGTCATAAGTATTGTCTTTTTTTAGAGTTTTTAGAGTCTAACTGAAAAGCCGGAGGCGCTTGGTGGCTGTGCGTTTGGCAAAAGTCGATGGTGACTGAACTAAAGGGGTTGAGTTTGAACAGTTGATTTTGGATTGACCCAAAACGCCATCAGTAAAAAGGCTACCGTGGCGCACGAGCCCGAAAACATAAAGGCATAAGTCGAGCCCACTGCCTCGTACAGCCACCCAAAATCAACGAGGCGGGCAACAACATGATTCCGGCTACGAGGTTAAACCATCCAAAGGCTGTGCCGGTAAGGCCCTGGGGCGCCAAATCCGCGACGAGGGCTTTCTCGACACCTTCGGTCGCGGCCCGAAACAGCCCGTACACCCCAAACAGGGCGAAGAGCCCCCAGAGCGAAATGTCGGGCAACGCCATCGCAAAATAGAAACCGGCGAACGCTATCCATGCAATCAAAATGAAATGCTTTCGGCCGAACGTGTCGGATAAGGCGGAAAGGGGTGTACCAAAGACCGTTGTGACCAAGGATACCGCAGCCCATAGCAAAGGTATATTTGCCTGCGACACACCGAGTTCTCGGGCACGAAGTAACAAAAACATATCAGAAGAGTTACCCAGAGCGAAAAGGCCAATGACGACCAAATAGCGCCGAAAGGTGGGAGGGAGCCCTGCGAGCGACCAGTTGAATTTATATTCGTTCGTATTGACTGGTTTAACTGGTTCTTTCAAAAACATGGCCAGCACAACCGTAATGACTGCTGGGATAATGGCCCAAAGGAAGATATCCCTCAACGGAACCTCTAGCGCAAGCAGCAGGGCTGCAAGCAGGGGGCCAATCACCCCGCCAGCATTATCCATCGAGCGGTGCAAGCCAAAGGTGAGACCTCGTCGATTGGCCGGCACAATATCAGCAAGCAAGGCATCGCGTGGTGTGCTTCGCAGGCCTTTGCCCAAGCGGTCGGTAAACCGGATAGCGACCACCCACAGCCATGAGTTTGCTAATAAGATTAAAGGTCGTCCGACACCCGCCAGACAATAGCCAGTCACGATCCAAGGTTTGGTTTTCTTAGTTTGATCGACGATGACGCCTGACACCAGTTTAAACAAGCTCGAAGTCGCTTCAGCGATCCCTTCGATGATGCCCAAGGCTCTGGGGCCTGCCATCAGTACTGACGTTAAATACAATGGCATCAGCGGGTAGATCATCTCGCTGGCTGAATCGTTGACCAGGCTGATTAAGCCAATCAGCCAAACAGTTCTAGGAAGCGCTTTTAGAGTCGAGAGCATTCAGTGACTCGCAAGATGGGTGACCATTGCTCCGACTATACTGCTTACTGCAATGATTAGTCCTTCAGGTGCTATGACCGCTCTTCCAATCCGTGTGTTGTCCCTCATCCCACCGATGACGCAACTCAATACGCCGTATCCTTCGACGGCGTACTTGACGGGGTTTTTGCGTTCGCGAGGCTTTGAGGCGGTGCAAGAGGATTTGGCACTTGCTCTGGTGCTTCGCTTGCTCTCTCGCGAAGGACTAGCTGAGGTGGCGGCGGCCGTTGATCTTTTGCCTTCAGTGCAGCATACTCAAACCATTGAGGCGTTCGTTGAGCAACGTGCGCGTTATTTTGCAACGATCGAGCCTGTGATCGCGTTCTTGCAAGGGCGTGATTCAACCTTGGCGCATCGTATTGCGAGTCGACAGTACTTGCCTGAGGGCCCACGCTTTGCAAGCCTAGATGTCTACGTGGATGATGAGGGAGGCGACCCCTTGGCGTGGGCCTTTGGCGCACTTGGGTTAAATGACAAGGCCAAGCACTTGGCGACCCTTTATCTGAACGATCTGGCAGATGTGTTGCGCGATGCCATTGATCCGCGCTATGAATTTGTTCGTTATGGCGAGTCATTGGCAGCGAGTCAGGCAAGTTTTGAGCCTCTGGCACAAGCCTTAGCCGCGCCTCGCAATTTGATTGACGATACGCTCGTGCAGTTGACGCTAGACGCGCTGCGCAAGCATCAACCGACCGTGGTGTTGATTTCTGTACCGTTTCCGGGCTCTGTCTATGCCGCGTTTCGGATTGCTCAGGCAGTTAAAGCCTATCACCCAACAATCGTGACGCTGTTAGGCGGCGGTTTTGTCAATACCGAGCTACGTGAACTCACTGAGCCACGCGTCTTTGATTACTTTGATTACGTCACGCTTGATTCGGGCGAGCGCCCCTTGTTGTCGTTACTTGCGTATCTGCAAGGGCAACGGTCAAGACAGCGGCTGGTGCGCACCTTCGTACGCAACACCGATTCGCAGCAGGTGCAATATATCAATTTGGTTGAGCCAGACGTACCGTTTGAAGAAGTGGGTACGCCCACTTGGGATGGCTTGCCACTCGATCGTTATTTGTCGTTGCTCGATATGCTCAACCCGATGCATCGCCTCTGGAGCGATGGCCGCTGGAACAAACTCACTGTCGCGCATGGCTGTTATTGGAAGAAATGTAGCTTTTGTGATGTCAGTCTGGATTACATCGGTCGCTACGAAAGCGCCTCGGCCACAGTCTTGGTGGATCGGATCGAAACGATTATCCAAGAAACCCGGCAAACAGGTTTTCATTTTGTTGACGAAGCTGCGCCGCCAAAATCACTCAAAGCGCTTGCGACTGAACTGTTAAAGCGCGATACCGGCATTTCATGGTGGGGCAACATCCGCTTTGAAAAAACCTTTACGCCCGAGTTATGCGACTTGCTTGCGCAAAGCGGTTGCATTGCTGTGTCGGGTGGCCTTGAAGTCGCCTCTGATCGGCTGCTGAATTTAATGAAAAAAGGCGTGTCGGTAGATCAAGTGGCGCGGGTCACACGGGCCTTCAGCGATGCAGGTGTTTTGGTGCACGCCTACTTGATGTATGGGTTTCCGACTCAAACCGTGCAAGACACGGTTGATGCCCTTGAATTGGTGCGGCAGCTCTTTGCCAACGGCTGTATTCAAAGTGGCTTTTTTCATCGGTTTACTTGTACGGTGCATTCGCCTGTGGGGCTGAATCCCGAAGAATACGGCGTCATCCTTAAACCCTTACCGCCGGTCAGCTTTGCAAAAAATGATGTGTTGTTCACGGATCCGACTGGGGTGGATCACGCTGCGTTAGGGGTAGGGCTCAGAAAAGCCATTTACAACTTCATGCACGGCATTGGGCTCGATGAAGATGTGCGCAATTGGTTTGACTTTAAAGTGCCTAGAACCACTGTCGCTAGGCACCGGATTGCACGGGCTTTAGGGCAGTGAGGGATTACTCAGCGTCTTGTTCTTTCAACCAGCGTTTAAGACCGGCATCGTCACGCACTGTGAGTAGGTCGCTCTTGATAGCAGTAATTTCTGAGTGCAAACGCCGCTGTAGCGTTGCCAAGTGACGGCTTAACGAGGCTTCGGTCACGGTTGCTGCCGGTGACATGCCAAATTCGCTGATCGCATCAAGCTCAACATCGCGCAGTTCGCGTTGTATCCCCTGAGTACGGTGGGTAATGATACTGGTCAGTGCCACAATTTTGTCGTGCGCCAGGTTGCTAGCGATTTGGGTTTCGGTCAGATTCGCTTCTAATTGCAGGTGCAACAAGGTCAATAGGTCGCCGCGGCTATAGGCAGTATTCGCATCACTCATGAGCTGCGTTTTGCGCGCGCGCTCAGCGGGGTCACTTTCGCGATCGGGGTGCACCGCACTTGCAAGTTGCCGATAGATCGTGCGCAGGGCGCCTTGAGCATCGGCGAGCAGTCGCTCGGCCTGCAGTTGACTTGCTGATTTGGTACGCTGATTTTTACGTTTTTCTTTTTGACGTTCGCGCTGTTCAGCTTGCTTGCGTAGTTGTTCAAACTTGGCGTGCAACACGTCGTCGACGGTTTCAAAGGGCTCGTCTTCTTCGAGCTCGCGACCCATGGTTTGTTCAAAATACGCCTGCGCCTCACGCGCTTGTGCTTGCTGGATGTCTGCCAGTGACTCGTCGCTGTGCGCATCGTGCAATGCACGCATGTCGCGGTCGCCCGCTATGGCGAAGTCGAGGGCAAGCTTACAAATCAGTCGATGCATCAACTTTTGATGTCGAGTTGGTAGCCCACCTTTTTCGAGACGCTGATCAAGCCAGATAACCATGCTTTTACGCAGAGTTTCTTGGCGCTTTTGAAGGGGCTTAAGGGTGGTCTGGTGAACGGTGCGGTGCTGGTCAACTAAGGTTCGAAGGCCTTTGATTTTAAGAGTCAGGCGTTCTGCTTGTTTAACAAGCTCGCTGAAGTGCTCTTGTTCAGGAGACAGATCTTGAGAGGTCTGGGTGAGCGCTGGTGTGGTTTCGATGAGGTGCGACAGTTTGAGGGCGTCCTGAGGGTGTTGGTTTCATACTTAGCCAAGTATTTTAACCCGCAGATGACCCAACTGTTAGTCCGCCGCACGTATAGAGCACTTGACCCGTCATAAAGCCGGTTTCAGGTGACAGCAAAAAGGTGATCGCATTGGCAACGTCTTCGGGCTTACCGAGCCGCCGGACTGGGATCCGTGCCAAAAAATCGGTCATTTGCTGGGGCGAAAGGGGATTATTCTTTCTGTACATTTCAGTCTCAATGGGGCCCGGTGCCACGGCATTAACAGTGATGCCACGACTGCCGAGCTCGAGTGCCCAGGTTTTTGTCATGCCAATGACGCCGCTTTTGGCACCCGCATAGGCTGTGCGTCTCAGCATCCCCAAACTGGCTCGGCTGCTAATGTTGACCACTCGACCAAAGCCTTTCTTAGTCATCGAGGGTAGGCAGGCCTGCAAGCATTGCATCGGTGCACGCATATTGATCTGAATGATTTCGTTGAATTCGCGCGAATTTGTTTCTTCAAGCAAGCTGGTGGTGCTTTTGCCGGCATTATTGACCAAATGGTCGATCGAAAACTTCTGTGTGATCAGCGCTAAGGCCTCAGCGGTGCTGGTTTCATCTGCTAGATCTGCGGTGTAGAAGTCACCCGGAAACTCTCCGTCAAAGGGGCTTCGGGCCAAGCCAATGACATGCCCGCCTCGCTGTGCAATGCGTTGCGCGCAGGCTAGCCCGATCCCACGACTCGCCCCGGTGATGAGGGTGACGGTATCTTTAAATATTGGCTCAACCATCACTGCGTCTCCGTACCCGATTGCCGAACAACAGCAGACCACTTTTTAACTTCTTGACCGACAAAGGCGGTGAATGTGTCGACGGTATTTGTAGTTGGGGGTAGGGCGATGCCTGCACTTGCGTAGCTGGTTTTTGTTGTTTCAGTCGCCAAGGCTTGAGTCACGTTAGCATTCACGCGTTTTAATAGCGTTGGGTCAGTGGCTGAAGGTGCAAATAGCCCGAACCATGCCTGAACAGAGAAATCAGGTAGCCCAGACTCAGCGAGCGTAGGGATGTCTGGAGCAAACGATGACCGGGTGGCAGTCGTGACCCCAAGCGCTCGTAATTTGCCGGCACGAACTTGTTGCAAGACTGAAGGCATATTGTCGAAGATCGAACTGACCTGTCCGCCCAAGAGGTCGTTTAAGGCGAGACTGCTGCCCTTGTAAGGAACATGCAAAATATTTGTGTTGGTTTGAATTTTGAACAATTCACAAGACATGTGAATTGCTGAGCCTGCACCAGAAGACGCGCACGTGAGTTTGCCCGGGTTAGCACGGGCGTAGGCAATATATTGCTCAACGTTTTGAATCGGCAAGGCCGGGTTGATCACGAGCATGTTGGGGACGGTTCCAAGCAGCGCGACTGCCGAGAGGTCTTTTTCAATGTCGTAATTCAGTTTTTTATAGAGGCTTTTGTTGATGGCATTTGCGGTCGAGCCAATATAAAAACGGGTGCCGTTAGTTGGGCCGTTGGCAACGTACTCTGCGCCAATATTGCTGTTAGCCCCCGCCTTGTTTTCGACGATCACTGTTTGGCCAGTTTGCAGCGTTAATTCTTTGGCGACGATGCGTGCAATGATGTCTGTGGTGCCACCTGGCGCGTAACCTACGACGAAGGTGAGCGTTGGTTGAGACGTATTTGTTTGTGCTTGTGCTTGAGATGGCGCGCCAATTAAGCACAACGCTAGCGACAGTAAAAGGCGTGAAGTGTTTGCTTTTGACATGATGGTTGTTTTGAGCGTTAGATCTTTCATACTGGAACACTTCCTTGTACTGTGATGCGATGCATCTCGCGTCGATGGCCAGGGTAATCGTTAATGGCATAGTGCATGGTGCACCGGTTATCCCAAAACGCCATCGAACCCGGCCCCCATCGAAAGCGACAGGTCAATTCTGGCTTTGAACTTTGTTGATACAGATATTGCAGCAGGGGTAAGCTCTCTTCGCGAGTCATACCTTCGAAACAGTAGGTGAAGGGTTGGTTCACAAACAAGAGTTTGCGACCCGTTTCTTCGTGGTTGCGCACGACGGGGTGCGAGGTGTTGATTTTGCCGATATCGTCACGCAATTTTGTCGAACGCGTGGCGTTGCGCAACTGGGCGTTAGTGCTCAAAAAATCATTCGAGTGAATGGCACGCATTTCAGACAGCTGTTCTTTGAGCGCGTCTGACAGTCGATCGTACGCCATGTAAAGATTGGCAAACAGCGTGTCGCCACCCAAGGGCGGTATTTCGCGAGCGTATAACAGTGACCCCAGCGGAGGAGTCGCCTGAAAGGTTTCATCGGTGTGCCAGGTATCGCCGATGATGTCTTTGTCAGTGCTCTCTTTGACGACCGGCATGATCTTTGGATAGGCTTCGAGCGTTCGATAAACGGGTGACCGGCTGATTTCACCAAAGCATTCTGCAAAATGGATTTGTTGCTCTGGAGTGAAGGTCTGCTCGCGAAAGAAAATGACAAGGTTGTCGAGCAGAGCCTGACGAATATCGGCGATGAGCGTTGGGGTGAGGTCTTTGGTCAAGTCAACGCCTAGTAACTCAGCGCCAATATGGCCAGTCAATTTGCGAATTTTCATGAGTTGCTCGTTTCGTCTTTGAGGTTTATTTCTTTTGGTCCATAAATACAATCAGCTCACGAAAGATTCTGGTGTATTCATCCATTTCTTCGTCCATCTGTTTCGGGCCTTTCACATCAAGAATCAGGCCGTGTTTTTCAGCAAATTGTGCAAACTCTGGGCTGTTTCCGATAGCAAGAGAGGCGGCGATGATTTTGTCTTTGATCTCGTTTGGCATCCCTTTGGGTGCCACGATGCCGTACGAGGCCGGTAGCGTCACGTTGTAACCAGCCTGTACGACTGAAGTCGCTTGTGGAAATGCAAAATATTTGTCTTTCGTAAACGAAGCAATAATCCGAATTTTGCCGGCCTGAACATGCGGCAACATGGTCGGGGCATAGCCGGTGCTCGCTTCGACTCGGCCGCCAAGCAGTGCGATCAGGGCTTCACCGCCACCGCCGGTGAACGGGATAGTGACGATCCTCACCTGAGCGATTTTGTTTAATTCTTGAATTGCCAAATCCGGTGTGGTGCGATAGCCCGAAACAGCTGCACGGATTTTCCCGGGATTTTTGCGCACGGCATCCATAAAATCTTCAAAGGTTTGCCAAGGTGAGTCAGCGCGCACCGCAATGATGGTGGGTAGATCGACGAGCTTGATGATTGATTGATAGTCTTCTGGGCCTTTCCAGGCAAGCGCTTTGTTCACCAAGGGTTGATAGGCCAGAACGCTGTTCGAGGTGAGCCCAAGCGTATAGCCATCAGGCTTGGCCCGAATGACCGCTGCTGTACCGATGGTGGCTGAGCCCCCAGGTTTGTTTTCGACGTTAACGCTGACCTTGAGCGCTTGTTCGAGTTGACTCGCAAACTGGCGCGAAATCGGGTCCGTTGAGCCACCGGGGCCATAGGGCACAATAAAAGTGATGTCACGATTGGGATAGGGCTGCGCTTGGACAGGGCTTAGAAATAAAGCGCCGATTAGGCTGACAAGCATAAAAATGTTGGTGTTTCGGGGGATTAAAAACATGGCTTTTCCTCTCAGGTGTCAGTAGCTCGTCCAGCGAACCCTCTTGTGCAGTTTTTATAACACGCGCCCAGCGCCAAGCGTCGATTGCACAGTATGCCTAAGAAACATCAGACCGCCTAGAGATCTTTGCCCAAAGGCTCGAGCTGCGGGGCTCATGATCGGAGCGATTCTCTTTGCCTAAAGCGTGCAGGACGTTTGCGCTAAACTAATTCCAAAATACATAAATCAGATCGTAGGCTTAGCTTAAGCAGGCTGGGCTTACCTTGAGACAAACAACACTTCGTAGTTACGACTAATCAGTTTGGTAGCAGTCTGTTGGCTCGCTTCATGCGCTGATCGATTGTGGCCACCCGCCCACTTTTTATAGAGACCTTGCCATGACTCAAACCGCCAGTGAAAAAATTGCCTCGTTTGTGGTGAATTTTGATCCCACAAAAATCACACCTGCAAGCCGACATGTCGCCGCACGTGCGCTGTTTGATACTGTTGTCTGTGCGATCGCGGGCGTGCAAGAGCCCGCCTCGCAACTCAGTCTTCAATATGCGCAGGGTCAAACCGGCCCGCATATGGCTACGGTTTGGGCAACTGGCCAGAAACTGTCGCTAGAGATGGCGGCCCTGGTAAACGGCACGATGGGTCATGCCTTGGATTTTGATGATGTGTCCTCACCACTGCGCGGCCATCCAACGGTCGCGATTTTGCCTGCTGTGATTGCGTTAGGCGAAACACTGCAGTCACAAGGACGCGACATTATCAATGCGTACATTGTCGGTTTTGAAGTGACCTTGCGCTTGGCACGTGCGATTGTCGATGAACAGTACGCCAAGGGCTGGCATTCAACGGCCTCCATTGCGACCTTCGGTGCAACGGTTGCGTGCGCACATTTGTTAAAACTTAATCAGACACAGATTGTGAACGCCTTGGGCATCACGGTTTCGCAGATTGCAGGCACTCGGCAAAACTTTGGCACGATGTCTAAGCCATTTCAGGCAGGGCAAGCCAATGCCGTAGCGCTGCGCGCTGTCATGCTAGCGAAGATCGGGTTTGATGCCTCAGCCAAGGCGTTGGATGGTGATCAGGGTTACACCACGCTGTATGCCGACAAGATGGATCTGCATGCAGAGCTTGACCAATTGGGTAGCTTGCCGCTTGAAATCGAGCGCAGCGGTATCGAAGTTAAAAAATATCCTTTGTGCTATGCCACACATCGCACGATTGACGGTTTGCTTGATATGCTGAAAGACACGCCATTTAAATTCGAGCAACTTGATCACGTGGATATTCAAACAAACTATCGTGCCACGGTGCCCTTGATTCATAGCCGGCCGCAAACCGGTTTAGAGGGTAAGTTCAGCATGCAGTACGCTGTCACCGCGGCCTTGCACGACGGTGCAGTGGTACTCAAAACCTTTGAAGATGCAGCGGTTCAGCGTGCTGCTATTCAGGCCTTTTTACCCAAAGTCAACGTCACAGAAGGTGCGCCACCTCTGTATCCTCGCTGGGCAGAATTAACCGTTCATCTCAAAGACGGTACCATGCTCAAGCGTCGGGTTGAAAAACTGCGCGGTAGTAAAGAGCATCCACTGACCGATGCTGAGTTGATTATCAAGGGCGCTGACTGCTGCAGTTTTGGTCAGTTGAATATTTCAGCTGCCGAACTGGCCAACACCTGTTTTACGCTTGATCAGCAGCCTCTTGGCGTGTTGCTCAAGGCACTTGCGGGTGCTGCGTTGAGCTCTAACGCGAGTCCAAAAATGGCTGCCTGATCTTTGAGGCAGACGGCAGCTGACTAGACAATGGCCTGAGTTGTTTGCGTATCAAAGTCAATCGTTTGACAGCAGCCATTAGAATGAGAGCCTTTAATTTAGGCTCTTAGCTTGAGTTACAACGGCCCGAGTTTTTCAATCAGCGATCGCCACTTGGGGATCTCGGTCGCGATGGTGTTTGAAAACTCGGCGGTCGTGCTCGCCTGTGGCTCGGCACCAATGCTCACGAGTTTATCTTTGACCTCTTGAGTGCTCATGATCTGTGTGACTTCAGCGTTTAGGCGCTTGATCACCTCGCTCGGGGTATTGGCGGGGGCCAGCAAGCCAAACCAAGCCACCATATCGAAACCAGTTAGGCCAGACTCTGCAACCGTTGGGATGTTTGGATAGGCGCCCACTCGTTTGGCGCTGCCCATCGCTAGGGCCCGAAGCTGGCCGGACTGCACAAAAGGCATTGCCCCAGGAATTTGTTCAAACATCAAGTCGACTTGCCCGCCGATTAGATCGGTGACTGCAGGTGCGCTGCCTTTGTAAGGAACATGTTTAATGTCAACACCAGCCATTAACTTAAAGAGCTCGCCTGATAAGTGCGGCGTTGCCCCAGAGCCTGTTGAGGCGAAGTTCAGTTTGCCTGGGTTGGCCTTTGCGAGCGCAATCAACTCAGCGACACTTGTTGCTGCGAGTTTAGGATTGACGACAAGCATGGTCGGTACGGTTGCAACAATCGAAATCGGTGCGAAGTCTCGAATTGAGTCGTAGTTGGGCTTAGGCGATAGTGATTGGCTGACTGTGATTGGGCCTGTGGCACCAAGCAAAAGGGTGTAGCCGTCTGGGGCAGCCTTGGCGACAAAGTCAGATCCAATTGCCCCACCTGCGCCGGCCTTGTTCTCGACTTGTACGGTTTGTTTTAACGCGATTGTCAATTTTGCAGCAAGCAGACGGGCCACGATGTCTGTGGTGCCTGCCGGCGGGTATGGCACTACCACGCGTATTGGACGCGACGGGTAGGATGCTGGCTGGCTGTAACTCGTGACCGGAGCACAACAGCTAAGGATGAACGTGGCAAGGCCGAGCACGAGTGGTTGAATTGGGAGTGCTTTCAAATGACCCATGGCACACACCTTAAACAAGAGTATCGAAGTGGGGAGCAGAACAAGCGAGAAGAGTCCTCGCTCACGATAGCAGAATTAATATATCAGGGAAAACGATTAAGAGAAAACCCGCAAATATAAAAGCGTTTGACCAATATCAAATTCCAACGTACTTTCACACTTGCGAATTTAATAAAAAAGCGGTTTTAAGTTGCAGATGCAGATCGTTGACACAACACTCAATGTGCTGCATTTAGAAACTGTTAAACATACATTTCGATTTAGTCTTGGAGAACGGATTTGTCGAACCAGTCAGCGTCAGCATTGCTGAATGTCAAAGATATTACGGTGCGGTTTGGTGGCATCGTAGCATTAGACTCTGTCAGTTTTGATGTACCCCGCAATAAGGTTTGTGGATTGATTGGCCCCAACGGTGCCGGTAAGACCACTCTGTTCAATTGCTTGAGCCGCCTTTATCAGTATCAGTCGGGTGACCTGCTGTTTGATGGCGAATCCATCACGCAAACGCCCGTGCATGCAATGTCAAAAATTGGCATTGGTCGCACCTTTCAAAACTTAGCCATGTTTCGCACCATGACGGTGCGTCAGAATGTGATGGTCGGCGCACACGCGCGCTCTGAAGGCGGCTTTATCGGCACGATGCTAAAAACACCAGCGGTTCGTGCTGAAGAAAAACAGTTAGTCGAAGATGCGAATGCATTGTTGTCTTATTTGAAGCTGTCAGAATTCGCTGATCGGGCGGTAGGTGATTTGTCCTTTGGCACTCAAAAACGCGTTGAATTTGCACGCGCACTGGCCTCAAAGCCAAAGATGCTTCTGCTCGATGAACCCGCGGCGGGCTTGAATCACACCGAGCTGAGCGACTTAGCAGACTTTATTCGCACGGTTCGCGACGATATGGGCATCACTGTTTTACTAGTTGAACACCACATGAGCCTAGTGATGGAGGTCTCGGACTGGATCGTCGTGCTGAACTTTGGTAAAAAAATTGCCGAAGGCACGCCTGAAGAGATCCAGCGCAACCCTGAGGTCATCCGTGCGTATTTAGGAGATGGTAACTAATGAAATTGCTTGATGTTGCCAATTTGAACGCCTGGTACGGCCCTAATCAGGTGCTCTTTGATTTAAATTTTCAATTAAACGTGGGCGGCATCACGACTATTTTGGGTGCGAATGGCGCCGGAAAAACGACGACCCTGCGCGCCGTATGTCAGGCGGTTCAAACGACTGGTTCAATCACTTTTCTGGACAAACGCATCGACGGCAAAGCGACCGAAGATATCGTTAGAGCCGGGATCGCGCATGTTCCTGATGGACGCGGTACCTTCACTGCGCTGACGGTCGAAGAAAACCTGAAGCTAGGCGCCTACACGCGTAAAGATCGTCACGAGGTACAGGCTGATCTCGAGCGTATGTACAGCAGGTTTCCTCGTCTAAAAGAACGGTTTCGTCAGCAGGCGGGTACCTTGTCTGGTGGCGAACAACAAATGCTTGCCATCAGTCGTGCGCTCATGCTGCGCCCTCGTTTGCTGCTTTTAGATGAGCCTTCTTTTGGCTTGGCTCCTTTGATCGTGAAAGAGATTTTCGAGATCATGCGCCAGATCAATCAAGAAGACCAGGTCAGTATGCTGCTCGTCGAACAAAACGCGGCCTTGGCATTGAACTTAGCGGATCATGCTTATTTGCTCGAGACAGGCAAGGTTGTGTTGTCGGGTCCGGCGGCTGATATCAAAGCTGATGAGTCAATTCGACGCGTGTATTTGGGTTATTAAACTAGCGATCAGGTTGTGGAGTTTTAATGGATTCTTTTGTATTGCAAGTCACTGCGGGGTTAGCGAACGGTGGTATTTACGCCGCGGTCGGGCTGGCGTTGGTCATGATCCACCAAGCGACCCATCACATTAATTTTGCACAAGGCGAGATGGCGACGTTCTCGACCTTCATCGCCTGGGCAATGATTCAGGCAGGCGTGCCTTACTGGATAGCGTTTGTCGTAACGATGGTCGTTTCGTTTGTCGCAGGTTTACTGATTCAGCGGATTTTTCTCAAGCCTGTTGAAAAAGCGCCAATCCTCACGAATGTGATCGTGTTTGTTGGTTTACTCGTGATTTTTAACGCTTTTGCCGGTTGGATTTTTGAGCACACGATTAAATCCTTTCCGAGTCCGTTTCCGGTTGAGGGTATGTTCTTGCCTAAATACTTTTCTGGCCATCAAATCGGCTCAATTTCGGTCACACTCGTTGTGCTGCTCTCAGTGTTCTGCTTCTTTCGATTCACTCCGCTTGGTCTGGCGATGCGTGCGGCTGCATTTAATCCCGAGTCGGCTCGCTTGGTGGGGATTCGCGTGTCTTGGATGTTGGCGCTTGGCTGGGGGATGGCCGCCTTGATCGGAGCCGTGGCCGGCATGATGATCGCACCCATTGTGTTTCTTGATCCAAATATGATGGCGGGTATTTTGCTTTACGGTTTTGCCGCAGCTTTGCTTGGCGGGATAGATAACCCGTGGGGCGCCGTTGTTGGTGGCGTTATTTTAGGTGTGCTTGAAAACATCCTAGGCGCTTATGTCATTGGCAGCGATCTAAAGCTAACGATGGCGTTGGTCTTAATCGTGACGATTCTGATCTTCCGCCCCTATGGCCTTTTCGGCAAACCGATTTTCTCGCGCGTCTAAGAGAGCCAACATGTCTGCCATTTCCAAAAAAATAAGTTTAGTAGTCGCGGCACTTGCCGCGGTCTTGCTCCCCTTCGTACTTGAAGATTTTCGGGTGTTTCAATTGAATTTGGTGTTGATCTATGCAATCGCGATTCTGGGCTTGAACATCTTGACCGGCTATGGCGGTCAGATTTCGCTAGGGCATGGGGCGTTTTTTGCGGTCGGCGCTTACACGTCTGCGATCTTAATTTCGCAGGTAGGCATGTCGACGTATCTGACCATACCGATTGCCGCGGTAGTTTGCCTGGTAATGGGTGTCTTGATGGGGTTTCCGGCGCTTCGTCTTGCTGGCCATTACTTGGCCCTGGCAACTTTCGCGTTGGCAATTGCGACACCGCAGTTACTCAAATACAAAGGAATTGAGCATTGGACTGGTGGCGTACAAGGAATTATTCTTGATAAGCCTACGCCTCCCTTTGGGTTCACGCTCTTTGGCAATGAGCTCAGCGAGGATCGGTGGCTTTATCTAGTGATCTTGGCAATTGCCTTGGGCCTATTTTGGTTGGCTCATAATTTGCTGTCTGGGCGAGTGGGGCGCGCCATTGTGGCGATTCGAGATCAGCCAACTGCTGCCGCTGCCCTTGGTATTAATTTAACGTTCGTGAAGACCGCCACCTTCGGCCTCTCGGCTGCTTACACCGGTATCGCGGGTGCACTGAGCGCGCTGGCTGTGGCCTATATCGCGCCAGACAGCTTCCCGGCATTTTTATCGATTAGTTTGTTGGTCGGGGTCGTCGTCGGCGGCCTGGGCTCAATATCGGGCGCAATTTTTGGTGCTCTGTTTATTCAGTTTGTACCCAATGTCGCTGATCAAATTTCAAAATCTGCCCCTTGGGCAGTGTATGGAGGCATGCTGTTGGCGCTAGCGTACGTCGCTCCAGATGGCGTGATGGGAATTTTGAAAAAAATTAAAAACAGGAGACAAGCACAATGAAAAAAATAAATCATATAAAAGCTCTAGTTGCAGTTGTCGCGCTAGCGTCTGCCAGCTTTGGCTTAAACGCGCAGCCTTATGATCCGGGCGCGACCGACAAAGAAATAAAAATTGGCAATACGAATCCGTATTCGGGCGCCTTTTCGGCCTACGGCTCCTATGGCAAAGCACAAGCCGCTTACTTTAAGAAAATTAATGATGAGGGTGGCATTAATGGTCGCAAAATCAATTTCATCTCAACGGATGATGGTTTTTCACCACCTAAGACGCTCGAGAACGCTCGTAAATTAGTCGAGCAAGAAAAAGTTTTATTCTTTTTTGCAACACTAGGTACCGCGCCTAACACTGCGATTCATAAGTACATGAATCAAAAAAAGGTGCCGCAACTTTTCGTGCAAACCGGTGCGTCAAAATGGGGTGATCCAAAAAATTACCCTTGGACAATGGGTTGGCAACCTAACTACATCAGCGAGGGCAAGGTGTTTGCCCAAGCGATTTTAGATAATCAACCAAAGGGCAAGATTGCGCTGCTTTATCAGAACGATGATTCGGGCAAAGATTTGTTGCTAGGCTTAGAGCAAGGTTTAGGCGCCAGAAAAGATATGCTCGTGGCGCGCGAAACCTACGAGGGGACCGATCCGACCGTTGACAGTCAGATCGTGAAACTCAAAGCGTCTGGGGCAGACATATTTATTCACGGTAGCGGGCCAAAGTTCGCCGCGCAATCGATGAAAAAAATTGCTGAGTTAGGTTGGAAGCCGACGCAATACGTGTGGCAGGTTTCTAGCTCAATTGGTGCTGTGTTGACACCAGCAGGAATTGATAACACCGTCGGTTTGATTACCTCTGCTTTTTCTAAAGATCCGAGCGATCCGCAGTGGAAAAACGATAAGGCGATTTTAGAGTACGAAGCGTGGTTTAAAAAATATCTACCCGGCGCTGATCCGACAGACAGTTTTTATATCCAAGGTTATATGAATGCTCAGACGATTGAGCAGGTTCTGAAGCAGGCGGGCAATAATTTGACGCGTGAAAACATCATGAAA
The DNA here is from genome assembly GCA_030832095.1 of Gammaproteobacteria bacterium. Taxonomy (GTDB): domain Bacteria; phylum Pseudomonadota; class Gammaproteobacteria; order Burkholderiales; family Burkholderiaceae_B; genus Zwartia; species Zwartia planktonica. The sequence goes on from JAURJT010000015.1 coordinate 24,417, forward strand.
CAAGCCGCCAGTATCAATGACTTTAGGTTGCCTTTGTTGTTGCCCGGCGTAAACGTACAGACTAGTGCGACTGATTTCTATCCGATCGAGCGTATGCAGTTAGCCCGATTTGATGGAAAAGCTTGGGTGTTGTTTGGTAAGACGTACGGGGATTAGATTCAATTTAATATGTTTTTACAAGGGAGTATTTGTTATGAAAAAAGAACTTGGTAAATTAAGTGCGATCTTCATGACCGTCGGTCTTGCACTTGCAAGCACGATCGCCTGCGCACAGCCTTATGGGCCAGGCGTAACTGACAAAGTCATTAAGATCGGCAACATTAATCCGTATTCGGGTCCGGCATCGTCCTACAGTTCATACGGTAAAGCGCAAGCTGCTTACTTCAAAAAAGTCAATGATGAAGGCGGTATTAACGGGCGCATGATTGAGTTCATTTCTTTAGATGACAACTATCAGCCCCCCAAGACCCTAGAGCAAGCGCGTAGACTGGTCGAGCAAGACAAAGTGCTGTTGATTTTCGCTCCACTGGGCACACCCACCAACTCTGCGATTCACAAGTATATGAATCAAAGAAAGGTCCCACAACTCTTTGTGCAGACTGGCGCGTCAAAATGGGGTGATCCCAAAAACTTTCCGTGGACAATGGGTTGGCAGCCTAATTACCACAGCGAAGGTAAGATTTACGCGCAGGCAATCTTACAAAATCAGCCTAATGGAAAAATAGCGATTTTGTATCAAAATGACGATTATGGTAAGGATTACATCACCGGCATTGAAGAGGGACTTGGCGATAAAAAAAATATGATCGTCGCCCGTGAAAGCTACGAGACGAGCGATCCGACGATTGATAGTCAGATCGTTAAGCTTCGTGCCTCGGGTGCTGATGTGTTCTTGAACATCACTATTCCAAAGTTTGCGGCACAAGCCATTAAAAAAATGGCCGAGCTCAACTGGAAACCGACGCATTATTTAAATCAAGTCTCTAGCTCGGTCGGTTCAACCTTGATTCCCGCTGGCCTTGAAAATAGTGTTGGCTTAATTACGACGTCGTTTATTAAGGATCCAAGTGATCCGCAATGGAAAGACGACAAGGCGTTTTTAGAGTACCAAGCCTGGTTTAAAAAATATATGCCTTCCGCAGATCAAAATGACGGTTTTTATATACAAGGCTATACCAACGCTCAGACGCTTGAGTACGTACTCAAACAAGCGGGTAATGACCTGACTCGTGAAAATGTGATGAAGCAGGCCGCAAACATCAAAGATTTGAAACTGCCCTTGTTGCTGCCTGGCATTAATGTACAAACTGGGCCAAATGACTTCTATCCGATCGAGCGTATGCAGTTAGCACGCTTTGATGGCAAAGCCTGGAGATTATTTGGTAAGGTATACGGGGATTAATCTGCTTACCTGTTGAAAAAAAAGACCGCCTTGGCGGTCTTTTTTTGCTTGAGAGCTGCTTCTCGAGCCCAGTGTTTGCTCTGCGACGAGATCACACTGCCTGCGACGAAACCACACTGCTTCAGTCAATTACGATTCCAGCGTCTTTGATAATTTTTGCCCAACGTACACGCTCTTCTTGTGCGTACTGATTAAAGTGCGCCGAGGTGTCGCCAATGGTGACCGCGCCTTGGGCAAGTAATTGCGCTTTGATCTGAGGGTCGTTTAAGATTTTTACCGTTTCAAGATTTAATTTTTCAACGATTGCTGGCGGCGTTGCCTTGGGTGCATACAGACCAAACCAACCACTGACTTCGTAGCCTTTGAGCCCTGACTCTGCAATCGTGGGTACGTCAGGCAATAGTTCAGAGCGCTTTGCTGACGTCACACCTAGGGCTTTAAGTTTTCCGGCTTGTATCAGTGACAGGCAAATCGGCAAATTACAGAACATCATTTCAACTCTGCCGCCAAGAATATCGTTAATCACGGCTGGGCTGCTTTTATACGGTATGTGCACCATCTCAACTTGGGCCATTTTCTTAAAAATCTCGCCCGATAAGTGCATGCTACCGCCTGCACCGCTTGAGCCATAGCTAAAGCTTTTTGCTTTTTGCAAGGCAAGAAGTTCTTTCACGTTGTTAGCCTGTACTTGCGGTCCGATCACCAAAACGTTTGGCACCGACACAAGGTTGGTAATGCCAATAAAGTCGCGCTGTGGATCGTATTTAATATTCTTGTGCAGCGTGACGTTAATCGAGCCGATGCTTGTTGATCCAACCATCAGGGTGTAACCGTCGGGTGCGGCGGTGGCCACGTAATTTGCGCCGATATTGCCATCTGCGCCTGCTTTGTTTTCAGCAACCACTGGTTGACCCAAGGACGCAGACAGCTTCGTGGCCACGATACGCGCCAGCACATCAGTCAGCGTACCTGGGCCAAACGGCACAATGATGGTGATCGGTTTGCTGGGATAGGCTGCGGTTTGCGCTTGCGCTTGCGAACTGAGCAGGCCAGTGGTCGACGCTAAAACAACGGTCGTGATCTGAAGCATTGAGACAACTGTGCGTTTCATGAGATAACCATCCACTATGTTGGATCGTTGAGAAGGCGTGTGTGCAAAGCACGCAAAGAGGCGCTATTTAGTGCAAAGGTCTATTCGGTGACCCGCAATCTGAACATTTAAGCGCAAGAGCGGGTGACTTTCAAGAGATAATTTTTGTTGGGGTGCAGTCTGTCTTGTATGCAGCAATATGCAAGCTTCGACAGATGTTTGCCACATTGGCGATGGTTGGCGATCATTCTTCATACTTAAACAGTGCGGCCAGATTCGTACTTGGTCTCTACGCTCAAACTATTACAGTGCCAAGAGGTTGTAATTGAAATGATGAGTGGTGGACACAACGTGACGGCCTCAAGAGAGGCGTTTTTAGACTACGAAGCCGAGGTGCGTGATCTAAAGGCAACGATTGCGGCCTTAAGGGGTGCACTAGAACAAGAGCAGTCGGTGAGTGCCAGGCGGGTATCTCAGGCCTTACTTGCAACCGATTCTGAAATCGCACAGCTCAAACATACGGCAATTGCCTTGCGCGAGACGCTTGAGCAGACGGGACGGCAAAGAGAGCAAGCCGTGCAAGCTGCTGTGCTCGCTGCAAGCCAAGAAATAGCGAGTTTAAAGGCTGCTGTCGTTGAATTGCGCGACCAGATGGAGCTTATGCGGCAAGACAAAGAGGCTGCGGTGCAAGCGGTTGTCTTACGCACGCATAACGAAATTGCGCAATTAAAAGAGATCGCAGTGGCTTTGCGCTCGCGGCTTGACGATAAGCGCGCGCGCGCGACGGAGGGAACATGAAAACATCCGCACTTAAAACTACGAGTTCCACTTCGCTTACTAAGCTCGAGCAGCGTCTGCATCTATCTGATTTCTTGCTTAAGCTTTCGAATCAGATGTCGGCCTTTGGTAATCTTGACGAGGTGTTAAGCGCCTTTGTCGAGATTGCGACCCGTGAACTCAATGCCGAGCGCGGCACGATATTCTTAAACGACCCTACGACCAATGAGTTGTATTCGAGAGTGGCTCAAGGCCATTTGCGTCACGAAATTCGCATCTTGAATAGCAGTGGCATTGCCGGCAGTGTATTTACTACGCAAGACAGTCTGATTATCTTAGAGCCCTATGGCGATCCACGTTTTAATCAAACCATTGATGAGCAAACAGGTTTCGTCACACGCAGTATTTTGTGTGTACCGATTCGCGCTGGTAACGGTAATGTGATTGGTGTGGCACAGTTGTTGAATAAGCAAAAAGGGCGCTTTACAAAAACTGATCTGACATTGCTTGAAAAAATGACGACGCAAGCTTCGTTGGCCTTGCAAAACGCGCAATTCATTGAAAGCATGCAGGCGATACGAGCCAAAGAAATTGAATTTCTAAACGTCATCTCTGAAGTGACCTCTGATATCAACATCAGTTCGCTGTTAAAAAAGGTGATGAGTGAGATCACCAGAATGTTGAACGCTGATCGCTCGACCTTGTTTTTGAATGATGAGAAAACCGGACAGCTTTGGTCAGAAGTGGGGCAGGGTCTAGATTCTTTACAAATCCGTTTGCCTAATCATCTGGGTATTGCTGGCGCAGTATTTACGAGCGGCAAGGTGATTAATATCCCGCATGCCTATGCGGATCTGCGCTTTAACCCCGCGTTTGATAAAAAGACGGGTTACTTCACGCGTTCATTACTCTGCGTACCCATCACGAATAAAGAAGGCAAAGTGATCGGTGTGACACAGGTGCTCGATAAGCACGGTGGCCCGTTTAACGCCGAAGACGAATCACGTCTGAAAGCGTTTAGTTCTGAAATTTCGATTGCTTTGCAAAACGCAAAATTGTTTGCCGATGTGCAGAGTATGAAAAACTATAACGAAAGCATGCTTGAATCGATGTCGAGTGGTGTGCTGACTCTTGACGAGACCGAGCAGATTGTGACCTGCAATGCGGCTGGCTTGCGTATCTTACAAACCACGCCTGCTGAAATCGTACAAAAGCCTTTTTCTCAAGTTTTTTACGATGCCAATGCTTGGGTGCTTGAAAAAGTAAAACGCGTGATGGACACAGGCGAGGCCGACATCACCGTGGATGCAGAGATTGAGGTGGCAGCGCAGACGCTATCAGTCAACCTGACGATTGTGCCGTTGACTGGCGCTGATCATAAGCGCTTGGGTTCGATGGTAATGCTAGAGGACATTTCTAGCGAAAAGCGTATGAAATCGACCATGTCGCGTTACATGGATGCGTCGATCGCTGATCAATTGCTTTCAAACGGTGCGGATTCAATGGGTGGTGTGAGCGTACCCGCCACCGTTTTATTTTCGGATATCAGGGGCTTTACGACCATCACCGAAGAGCTTGGCCCACAAGCGACGGTCAGCATGCTCAACGAATATTTTGAAATCATGGTCGACTGCTTGCGCCAAGAAGACGGCATGCTTGATAAGTTTATCGGCGATGCAGTGATGGCAGCCTTTGGGATTCCGATGGCGCATAGCGATGATGAAGACCGTGCGGTACGCACGTCAATCTCAATGATCACCCGCTTGGCCGATTGGAATGTCATCCGCTTGAGCGA
>JAURJT010000016.1 GCA_030832095.1 Gammaproteobacteria bacterium
GCCACCTGCAAAAATTATCTGACCTCGGCTGAAACGCGTAGAGCACCAATGGAAAAATGCGCAAGGTATGCGGTGTACGCTGAGGTAGCAAGATGAACACATTCATTTGTCGTGTCGCGCTCTGTTGCATGTTGACGTTGGGCGCGCTCTCGACGCTGAGCGCTCAGCCCGCCGAGATTTTTAAACCGCTCAAGGTCGGCCAGCATATCAATATCACCTCGGTGAACGGCGGGGTTGAATTGTCGCTACTCGATGACGGTGTGCTGCCAAGCGGCTATGTGGTGATCGAGCTTGGCTCAACCTATTTGTTGGTCGAAGACTACATAAAAATCACTCGCACTTGGATCCCAGTGACCTCGATTGTGAAAGTGACGCACACTCGTTTACCTAAGCCTATTCGTTGAGGCGATCAACTGAGAACATTTCATGAACGAATCAACTGGTGATACACGAGAGCCTCAGCCTGAGCACGTCGCTGATTGTTTATTTTGTGATGCACAACTCACAGACCGCGCACGTATCGTTGAAGAAAACGAGCTTGCCTACGCGACGCGCGATGCGTATCCCGTGACGCCTTTTCATACCTTGTTTATTCCAAAGCGACACACTATTGATTATTTTGGTTTAACCGAGGCTGAGGTTGTTGCGATTCATGCGCTGATTCATTCGCAAAAGAAAATAATTGATGCGCTTGATCCGACCATTGGCGGCTACAACATCGGTATGAATTGCGGCGAAATCGCTGGGCAATCGGTCTGGCATTGCCATGTACATTTGATCCCAAGACGCTTGGGTGATGCAGAATTTCCAAAGGGGGGGGTGAGGCACGTGATTCCCTGGAAGGGCAGTTACATCAATCCAAACAGCTGATCAACTGGCCAATCGATCAGCGCCGGGTTCTCATCTTCGGGTAAGAAGAATCAATCTGAAGCAAACGCACCGTGTTGCTGTGGTGCAAGGCCTTGGGCGGTAACCTGAGGCTGCTTGTTCACGACTTGTTGTTCTATTACACCGCAAAGTTATCGATCTGTATAATATAATTTAAATATATATCTATCTGTTTTACAGATATATTCGTAGCTCGTAGTGAGGTGCTTTGAATTTTTGTCTTGGTTGCTTAGGTCTCTTAAATGGAACTCAGACAACTTCGCTACTTTTTAGCTATCGCTGAACACGGCACGTTTTCAAAGGCGGCCAGTAAAGTGTTTGTGGCGCAGTCTGCACTGAGTCATCAGTTAGCGTAGCTCGAAGACGAGCTCGGTGCGCGATTATTTGAGCGCTCTCGTCGCGGGGTAGAGCTCACCGAAGCGGGTGTGGTGTTTCACACCTATGCGACCTCAATTTTGCGCCAAGTCGAAGATGCTGCCTCAAGTGTCGCTGGGCTAACCGATTCACCCGCAGGTAAAGTGGTGTTTGGGATACCGCACAGTGCTTCTCACGCGTTGGCCTTGCCCTTGTTGAAGGCTGTGCGCGAAGAGCTTCCGAAAGTGCAGCTTGAACTGACCGAAGAGTTAACCGGCAACTTAACCCGTCAGCTGTTGGCGGGCTCGTTGCACATGGCGATTTTGTTTGATGACGGCACGCTTGAAGATTTTATTGCAGAGCCTTTGGTGTCTGAGAAGATGTCGCTGATCTATCGTCCAGAAACTGTTTTTCAAAAGACGAGGGTGAACGTTAAGACAAGTTCTGCCAGTCAGGCGGGTCTTCAGGCAACACGGGCAACAAGCAAGGCTCACTCGCAAACAAAACCCGTTGCCAAAGCCAGTATTTCATTTCGTGATGCCTTGGCTAAGCCGCTGATTTTGCCTGCGCAGCCACACGGCGTGCGGCCATTGATTGAGCAGCAAGCGGCTCGGGCGGGTTTGCTTGCACCGAATGTGGTCGCCGATATCAGTTCTATCAGCATCTTGCGCACCTCGTTGCTAGCGGGCCTGGGGTGCACGATCTTGCCTGTCATGCCCTTAAAAGCCGAGCTCGACAGCGGGGCCTTAGTTGCCCTGTCGATTCGTGCCCCGGGTGTTCAACGGGTGGTGGCACTATGCCGCTCGCGCCACATCCCACTTTCAACCGCCGCGGCCTCGGTCGGTGCGCTCACGGCCAAGGTGGTGCGTGCGCTTTGCCAACAGGGCTTATGGGTGGATGGGCGTTATGTTGGTCGCTAAGTCGAGCAAGTCCTGAAGCCTGAGTAGATGTCGCGGCGCTCGGGGGTAAAGAAATTGCGGTACTGCACATGCCGTAACACCGAGTGCGTGACGGCAGCGGCACCGCGTAAAACTTTGCGTGTACCAAACCACGGGGCTGAGTACTCGGCGTAGGGATGCACCACAAAGCCGTCAAAAGGTTCAAAGGTATCTTGTGTCCATTCCCAAACCTCGCCCCAGTTAAAGTTTGGGGTAGTGCGGGCTGCGCAATCCCATTCGGCCTCAGTGGGCAAGCGGCGCTGTGCCCAGGCGCAATAGGCTTGGGCATCATCCCAAGAGAGATGAACCGCTGTGTCTTGCATGTTCATGGGCGCCCAGACGCCAAAGGTTTGAATCTCGAAGCTTGAAGCAGTTTGACGAACATAGAGCGGTAAGCGATGCCCGGAAGCTGCGATAAACGACATATATTGTGCCCAGCAAACAGGCTCTAAGTCGATTTCAAACGTTTTGAGCGCCAGTGGGCGAGCGATGAGCTCGTTATCAAAACAAAACTGATCTGCTGCAGAACCTAGTGTCCAAGACTGAGCGGGCAGGCGTGTAGTTGTCTGACGCGACCGAGGCTGGCTGGCGCCGGCTTTCGCAAGAGTACTAGCGTTAGCGATTTCGCCAGTGGTGCTGTTTGCGTGGTCGCTTACCCACATGGGGTTAAAGGGTATTGCCAGTGCTTGTGCCATATAAGCGCTTGCTTCAAGGTGCATGGCTTCGTGTTGTAACACCAGCCAGTAAAAATACAGTGTCGGGCCGCTCTGGGCGTCAACCTGTAACAGCGCGAGAGTTTGCTCCAGGGTCTGTTCAGCGTACGTTAGGCAAGTCTCGCGTGTCAGAAGTGCTTGATCCCAGCGCGTCACGTGTTGTACTTTAGCGCTGTCAAACCATTGTTCAGACGTGATGAGCAAAGACGTATTTTGAGGACGCCCGATTTGCCAATCCGTGCCCTCAGATCGATGCTTGTTGCGGCCGACCCAGTATTCTTGAAACCAGGCGATGTGACCGAGCTCCCAAAGCGGTGGATTGAGCTCTGGCTGATAGGGGATGCACAGTAGATTGGCGCGCTCATACGCTCGAAACGCGCTGAGCGTATGTGTACGCAGTTCTTGTAGTGCCGCGGTAAGCTCTTTCGCTTTAGCCTGACGCATCAATTTTAGTGACCTTCAATGTTTATAGCCTCGCAAACTCGCAAGCTCAATGTTGTCATTGTAAGTCCGGCACTAGCGAGCGCCAACAACGGCAATTGGCAGACCGCTAAGCGTTACGCCAACCTGCTCTCAAAGAACTTTTCAGTACGCATCCTGCAAGAGTGGGATGGCGCTCAGACCGACGACGTGTTAATCGCATTGCATGCGCGTCGCAGCTACTCGTCGATTGCATCTTGGCATGCAACCCGCGGTTCTAAAGGCCTGGTCGTGGTGCTCACCGGTACCGATCTCTATCGCGATATCAAGCAAGATCCACAGGCGCGGCAGTCGCTGCAGTGGGCCGCACGACTTGTGGTGCTGCAAGGGGCGGGTGTAGCCGAGTTGCCGGCTAAGTTACGCGACAAAACTCGAGTGTTATTTCAATCGACAACCACTCGACAGACTTTGCCAAAAACCAACCGTCGTCTGCGAGCGGTGATGGTGGGTCATTTACGCTCTGAAAAATCTCCCCAAACTTTTTTTGAGGCAGCTGCGGTATTGGCAACGCACAACGACATTGACCTGCACCATATTGGTGGCGAGCACGACTTGGCTTTAGCGCAACAGGCGCATCAAACGGCGTCTCAATATCCAAATTACCAGTTTTTGGGTGCGCGTAGCCATGAACAAACCCGCCGATATATTCAACGCTCGCACGTGCTGGTTCACGCCAGTGTGATGGAGGGTGGCGCCCATGTGATTATGGAGGCCGTTTGCAGCGGCGTTCCAGTGCTTGCCTCACGGATCGCTGGCAATATCGGGATGCTAGGGGAAGACTATGAAGGATTTTTTAAAGTGGGTGACGCGCACGGATTGGCGAGCTTGTTATTGAAGTTTAGAAATGAACCAGCGTTTGTGGCGCAATTACAAGGGCAGTGTGCCTCCCGCGCCCCTTTATTTGAGCCTGCTCATGAACGTGGTGGATTGATTACAATCGTTCAAAACCTCTTACCCTAGGAATCTACATGGCTAACAATGAACCTCGTCTGACCTCACTTTCGCATGGCGGCGGCTGTGGATGCAAAATCGCGCCTGCAGTGTTGTCTGAGATTTTAAAAGGCACCTTGCAAATGCCGATTCCGAAAGAGTTGATGGTAGGGATCGCCACGGCAGATGATGCAGCCGTGTACAAAATCAACGATGAGCAAGCGTTGATCGCAACAACTGATTTTTTTATGCCGATTGTTGATGATCCTTATGACTTTGGTCGCATCGCGGCAACCAATGCCATCAGTGATGTCTATGCCATGGGCGGCAAGCCGATTTTGGCGCTTGCCTTGGTTGGCATGCCGATCAATGTGTTATCTACCGACACAATCGGAAAAATCCTTGCCGGTGGTGCCTCTGTGTGCAATACAGCCGGTATCCCGATCGCAGGTGGCCACACGATTGATTCAGTCGAGCCCATTTATGGCTTGGTGGTGTTGGGCTTGATTCATCCTGATCGCGTCAAACGTAATGACGGTGCGCGTAAGGGCGACGTGATGGTGCTTGGTAAACCTATTGGTGTCGGGATTTTATCGGCTGCGCTCAAAAAAGAAGCGTTAGATGCAACCGGTTATGAATCGATGCTTTCTAATGCAACCAAGCTCAACACCCCAGGCCCTGAACTCGCCGAGTTGTCGGGCGTGCACGCTTTGACCGACGTCACAGGCTTTGGTCTGGCTGGCCATGCATTAGAGATTGCTCGTGGCGCTAAGTTAAGCGCGCACATCAAATGGGCAGATGTTCCTTTGCTGCCTAACGTATCGGCCTTGATTAAAGCTGGGATGGTGACGGGTGCCTCGGGCCGCAATTGGGACGGCTATGGTAAAGAGATTAAGCTTGCGGCGGGCCTGCCTGCTGATTGCCAGACCTTGTTATCTGACCCGCAAACAAGCGGTGGGTTGTTGGTGTGCTGTTCGCCTGAGGCCGTACCTGAGGTGTTAGCAGTCTTTGGTCGACATGGTTTTAACGACGCTGCCGTAATTGGTAGCATTGGCGAGGCGCAAGCAACGCGCCTGTTGATCGAGTAATGCTCAAGCTTGGTATTTGGCGCGAGCCACAAAAATGACCCACGCTCGGTCACCTTTGGCGCGGCGAAGCATGCGCGCGCTCGACGCTTGGCTTGGGCGATTGGGTTGTTTGGGTGTATTGCTGCTGGCGCAGGCGTTGATACAGGTCTCGCTTGCTCAGCCCTTAGTGGTTGGTTCAAAGCGCTTTACCGAGTCATATATTCTTGGCGAGATTGTCAGTCAAGCAATTACCGCTGCCGGCCACGATCGTGTCGTGCTGAAGTCTGGTATGGGTAACACCGGTATCTTGTTGTCGGCTTTACGCAGCGGTGAAATAGATCTCTACCCTGAATACACCGGCACCATTACGCGAGAGATTTTAAAAACCGAGCAGGTCCTATCCCTTGCAGAGATCAACGCGCGCCTCTTGCCAACCGGGCTTCAAGCAGGTGTCTTGCTTGGCTTCGATAATTCGTACGTCTTGGCGGTTCGTCGTGACGTTGCCGAAAAATTACAACTGCGTTCTATTTCCGATTTAGCGAAACACCCCAGCTTAGTTTTGGGCTTGTCGCATGAGTTCATTGGTCGTAGTGATGGCTGGAAGGGCTTGGCGAACAGATATCAATTGGGCAAACTCTCACCCAAGGGCTTAGATCACGGCCTGGCGTACGAGGCGATCAGGGCCCGACAAATCGATGTCATGGACGCCTACGGCACAGATTCGAAGTTACTGCGCGATCGACTTGTGGTGCTGCAAGATGATTTGAATTTTTTCCCAACGTATGACGCACTTTTGTTATACCGCTCAGATGTGCCAACCCGGTTTGCGAGCACCTGGAAAGTGCTGTCTGCGTTGCAGAACACAATTTCTCAACAGACGATGGGTGAGCTAAATGCCCGGGCTGAAGTCGATGGCCAGTCTTTTGCTGCCGTCGCTCGCGATTTTTTACAACAGCAGGCTCAGGGCGACAAAAAACTCACGACAAATATCAGCGGGGCAGCCTCTGAGAGGGTGTCGACTCGACAATCTTTTATGCACGTGTTGTTCGGCTCTGATTTTTGGCGGTTGTGCGCGCAGCATCTGTTCTTGGTAGTGGTGTCTTTGCTTTTAGCGGTCGCTGCAGGAATCCCCTTGGGCGTGTTAAGTTTTTATCGGCCAGGGGTGGGGCAGGTTGTGTTGTCTGTCACCAGTGTGATTCAAACGATCCCGTCACTTGCACTGTTGGCCTTTTTAATTTCTTTGTTTGGTTTAATCGGAACAATTCCGGCGATCGTGGCCTTGTTTTTATATGCACTGTTGCCGATCATACAAAGTACGCACGCTGGGTTAAGCGAGATCTCGCCTTCGATGCGTCAAGCTGCGACTGCCTTGGGGCTTGGCGCTCGCGATCAACTCTGGTTTATTGAATTGCCTTTGGCGCGCACCATGATTTTGAGCGGTATTAAAGTGTCAACTGTGCTGAGTGTAGGTACGGCAACGATCGCCGCTTTCGTGGGGGCTGGCGGTTTTGGCGAACGTATTGCGCAAGGCTTAGCGCTGAATGACACTTCGATGCTCTTGGCCGGAGCTATCCCGTCAGCAGGTTTAGCGTTGCTGATGCAATACGGGTTTTATGTGTTTGAACGTCGATTGAATCGACACACCAAGTAACGAGCTGCGCTGACACCCACCTCGTTTGGGATGAGGTCAACGCTTTCAGGACGCTTCGCTGCTGCTCAGCGGGTCAGATTAACGCTTCCAGGTCGCTTCGCTACTGCCCAACGGCCCCGAGGGTTGATCCCATTGCATGTTGACCCCTGAGACACCAACGGGCCAGTGCAGTCGCCGTGCAGCACCCCAGTAGGTGTCTTCGATTGCAGGGGCTTGATCTAACTCTGTTTCTGGCGCTAACGCCTGATTATTTTTCTCTGGGTGGTTCAGGGTCTTCATGAGCAGTGCGCCCGTTCGCGCAAGTGAGCCACGTGCAATGCTGCCCGTACCTGTTCTGAGGCGTATTTCAAGGCCGCGCAAGGCAGCGGTCGCCAAGATATAACCAGTCGCGTGGTCAAGTGCCTGTACTGGTAAAGGCTTTGGCTTAGAGCTGCCCGCGAGTTGTTGCCCCGCGTGCGCAATGCCCATACTCATTTGCACTAGGCTATCAAAGCCGCGACGATTTTTCCAGGGGCCAGTAAAGCCGTAAGCGTCTAGAGAGACATCTACTAAGCCTGGTCTGATTGTTTGTCGCTGCTCGGCATCGAGTCCTAAAGTTGCTAATGCATCGCTGCGATAGCCGTGCACAAGCACGTCGGCCTCGCTCAATAAATTGATCCAACGTTCGCGTTCAGAGGTGTTGCGTAAATCAAGACGCGTGCAACGTTTACCTAGCGTCATTTCTGGTGCAAGTGTGGGCTCATCCCACCAAGGCGGATCGACACGCAAGACTTCAGCCCCTAACCCCGCCAGCATACGGGTGGCAGAAGGACCTGCCAACACGCGTGTCATATCAAGCACCTTGAGCCCTTGCAAAGGACGACTGTGGTTGAATGACCACAGTGGCTTTGCGATCACCGCGCCAGACTGCCAATGCAATAAGGGTTCGCTCAGGACGGCTTGACCGTGAGGATGTGCTTGCCAGTCTTGCCACGATCGCATCGTTGCGGCGCAGCCTCCCTCGGCTAAAACCTTGGCCTCAAGGGCGTCAGCTGGCCAGACAGCTACGGCTCGAGCAATGTCAGCGCGCCCAGAGGGCGCATTGAGTTTTAACGCACGTAGGGCTGCCGCGCGATGATGTGGAGCGTTGGTATGAAGCCGGATCCAACCGTCACTAGTTTCATAATCACCCATCACAAAATCTTCGGCAGACGGGGGCTTCCAACCAATGGGGCGCAACGAGTACGCAAACCAAAAAGAGGCGAGGCGACGGTCGACGGTGACGGTTTTTGTCGAAGCTGTGGAGACACGCCCCGACACTGAATCAATGGCATCCAGCAAAGAGCTGAGCGCAAGCCCGGCAGCGCCCATAGCAGCGGCTGCCAAATCTGTGACCGCGAAGACCGAGGGTAGTTCGCCCTCAGCTTTGAATGCCACTCGATTCAACAGGTGTTCGTTGCCCTGTGCTGCATGCCAGATCGCCTTGAGCAACTGCGTGGCAATCTTGTTTGAGTTCGCGGTGCTCTGCATAGTGTGTGGTGCCTGATCTGTATCAAGGTTGAGAAAGGCGAGATGTATGAAAACGGTGTTGACGGCAGAGTCTTCACTAGAGCCTTCACTATAGAACTACTGGTATCATTTGAAATAATAACAATTCTCATTTAACGGCCAGCGTTCGGGCGTATCTTGCCGCATTCATCACCTATCGAGTTGCGTTAGCCTTATTGTGAAAAACGTCATTGTTTTTATCCGCAGTATGCAGTTTTTAGGCACACAAATCGTGTCTTATCCGCTGCTCTATCAAATTAAACAGTTTTGGCCCGCGTGCCATCTGCGGGTTGTCGCACAAGACGCCGTGAGTCAGCACTATCTGACCTTGCCGTGGGTCGACGCGTTTACGCAGGCAGACAAGTTACCTGAAGTGTATCGGGCGATGGACGGCAGCGCAGATCTGGTGATCGCCTTGCACTTTGCTAGCGAAAAATACGGGATCGCCGCCTTGCTTAAACGGCCTAAGTTTCGGCTTGGTTTTAAAAATAAACGCGTCACTGATTTTGTCTGGACGCACTCACACCGTAAAGACTTTTCTGAATACATGGGGCTCGCCAATCTGCGTGTGTTGGCCGCCTTAAAAGACTTCGATCCTGCTCAAGCGGCGCGACAGTGCGTACAAGCGTTGGCTGCTATTGAAGGCCAGACATCAATCGTTGGTTCGTCTGAACTCGCACACGCGAACGATGCGTCTGATAGTCGTTCACGACTCAGCGAGCCAAGCGCTCACCCACCTAGCGCTGGTGACGCAAATGCCCCGCAGATAGTCTTAATGCCAGGGGGTGGTGCCGGTGATTACAAACGCTGGCCGATCGAGCATTATGTTGCGCTGGCTGACTTACTGAAGCCGACGCTCATGCCTCAAGCCAGTTTTTGTTTTGTGATGGGGCCAGACGAAGCCGAGCAATATCGCTGGTTGCAAAGCCTCGGGCGCAGCGATTTTGTGTATCTCATGACTCGGCCTTTATCCGAAATTGCCAAAGCGGTGATGGGTGCCAAACTTGTGGTTGCAAATGATTGCGGCCCGTCGCATTTAGCGCAATTTGCGGGTGTGCCTTACGTAGGCGTTTTTCATGAAAGTAATCGCGAATGGTTTTGGGCACGTAAAACAAGTGCTGATGTGCTGCCGCAAGATGGCACCTGCGAGATTAAAAACGTGACACCCGAGCAAGTACTTGGCGCTTGCCAACAGGTGTTGAGTCTTGCGGTCTCGAACGACTCCTACAGCCTCTCTGAGGGCTGATTCACCCGCGTAGTCGCGCGTGCACAACGCGCCTAAGAAAAAGTCAGTAGGCTCTAGTGTTTGGTTGCGCAGAACAGATGCCAAACGCACCAAAGTGTCGTATAAAGAGTAGGTAGTCAATATAAGACGCAAAAACGAATCACGAGACAACGCGCGCTCAAAGACTTGATCTTTGTCAGGAACCCGATGAATACGCCTAAACCCATTCCTACCCCCTTGACTGTTACAGGGCTCAATGTGCACGAGTCAGTGGGGCACGCGATCGTACGCGCCCTCAAGCGGCATGGTGTTGAATGCACCTTTGGCCAAAGTCTGCCCACCATGTTTCAGTTATCTGCTGAGGCAGGCGGCATCAAGCAGATTGTGTATAGCACCGAGAACGCCGGTGGTTATATGGCTGATGCGTATGCTAGGCTGACCGGTAAGCCAGGTATTGTCACCGCTCAAAATGGCCCAGCAGCAGCGTTGTTGGTCGCACCGCTTGCCGAGGCGTTAAAGGCATCCATCCCTGTGATTGCTTTGGTACAGGATGTGAGTCGTTTGCAAACCGATAAAAATGCGTTTCAAGATTTAGATCACATTGGCATGTTTAGCGCAGTCTCAAAATGGGTGCGTCGCGTCAACGAACCCAGCCGCGTCGATGATTACATTGATCAGGCTTTTACGCTGGCGTGTTCAGGGCGCCCAGGGCCCGTGGTGTTGTTGTTTCCGAGTGATCTGTTGACTGAGCCTTTGGTGCCTTCAACGCGTACAGCGTGTCTGGGGCAGTATCCCCTAGACCCAACGGTTGCTTCACCCGATGCAGTGCGCCATGCCGCTGAATTGCTAGCAAAAGCCGAGCGTCCTCTTGTGATCGCCGGGGGCGGTGTGCATCTGTCGCACGGCCACGCCGCACTGACGCGCCTGATGGATGAAGGACACTTGCCGGTGGCCACTACCGTGATGGGTAAGGGTACGGTTGATGAGCGTCATGCACTTGCCGTAGGTGTGGTTGGCTATTTTATGGGGCCAAACGGTGCTACGCGCTATCAACGCAAGCTAGTCACCGAAGCCGATGTGATTCTGTTGGTGGGTAACCGTACCAATCAAAACGGCACTGATTCGTGGCAGTTGTATCCAAAAAATGCACATTACATTCATCTGGATATCGACGGCACTGAAGTGGGTCGCAATTACGAGGCAACGCGTTTGGTGGGCGATGCAGGGTTGACGCTCGATGCGTTGGCCGAAGCTCTTGGCAAACTTGATCTAGCAAAACGTCGCGCTCAGCGACCCGCACTCGAGGCAAATATTCAAGCCGCGCGTGACACCTATTTAAAAGAATCAGCGCCTATGCGTTTGTCAGCACAGGCACCCATTCGTCCAGAGCGCGTCATGCACGAGTTGCAAAAACGCCTGACTGGCGATACGGTGATGGTGGCGGATGCCAGCTACTCATCGATTTGGATTTCAAATTGTTTAACCTCGGTCAAAAGCGGCATGCGCTTTATTACGCCCCGTGGGTTGGCGGGCTTGGGCTGGGGCTTTCCGATGGCGTTGGGTGCCAAAGTTGCACGCCCGCAATCAGAGGTGTATTGCCTGGCGGGTGATGGTGGGTTTGGACACGTCTGGTCAGAGCTAGAGACTGCACGCCGCATGGGCTTGAAGGTGACGCTCATTGTTTTAAATAATGGGATTTTGGGATACCAAAAACACGCCGAAAACGTGAAGTTCGGTGCTCACACCAGTGCGGTCGATTTTTATCCTGTGGATCATGCTGCGATCGCGCGCAACTGCGGCTGTAACGGCATCCGTGTCACAGACCCCGAGCAACTGAATCAAGCGCTTGACGCTGCTCGTGCAAGCGATGTCACCACACTCATTGAAGTGATGACCGATGAAAACGCCTTCCCCCCCATCACAGCTTATACGGCGGCCTTAGAAGCATGAACAAGAAAATAGCGTTAGTCACGGGTGCCGCAAAAGGCATTGGGTTGGGCACTAGCCAAGCATTGATTGCTGAAGGTCGGTTTGTCGTGATGGTTGATCGCTTGCCGATCGATCTTGAACAACTGGGTATTACCGATGAGCAGGCGATTGCCTTTCAGGCAGACGTGACTGACATGGCCTTTATGACGCGTTTGCACGGGCAGATCAAGCAGCGCTTTGGTACCGTGTCTATTCTGGTCAATAACGCGGGGATTTCGCCTAAGCGTGCCGATGGCCTATCTAACGGTATCCTTGACGTCACCATACAAGAGTGGTCAAAGGTGCTGCTCGTGAATTTGACGACGGTCATGCAGATCACGCAGTTATTTTTACCCGACATGAAAGCGCAAGGCTTTGGCCGTATCGTCAGTGTGTCGTCTTTAGCTGGGCGCAGTAAATCTGTTGTGGCTGGCCCAAGCTACATGGCCTCAAAGGCGGGCATTCTTGGGCTGATGCGTGCGATCGCTTCAGAGATGGGCCCCTTTGGTGTCACCGCGAACTGTGTGGCACCCGGTCGTATCTTGACTGAGATGGCGATGCAGGCGGGCGAAGCGGTGAACCAACGCTACGCAGAGCAAATCCCAGTCAGGCGCTTAGGCACTGCAGACGAAGTGGGTGCCTCAATTGCCTTTTTGTGTGCAGACAGTAGCGGCTTTATCAACGGGGCGACCATAGATATTAATGGTGGTTTCTTTATGTCGTGATCTTCAATCGGCCACTCTATTACTTAAAACTACAGGAGACAAAAATGAAAAATATCATCAGTCGTAAATGGTTTGGTTTTGCAGCCTTGTTAGGCTGTTCGGTTTTAACGTCGTCGGTTGTTGCGCAAAGTTTTCCGGCGCACGAAGTGAACATGATCGTGAACTATGGTGCTGGTGGCACGACCGACGTGGCTACTCGCGCGTTGGCGCAAACGATGGAAAAGATTTTAGGTAAGTCGATCGTGGTGCAAAACAAACCTGGTGCCTTGGGTACCTTGACCCCCGCCTACATCGCACGTCAAAAACCTGATGGCTATCAAGTCGGTGTCGTCACCTATTCAACAGTTGCGATCATGCCGCACTTGATGGACTTGACCTACACCATGAAAGATTTTGAATTTGTGGCCGGGTTTGGTCGCTTTCGTTATGGGATTGCGGTGAATGCCGATTCGCCCTACCAAACGCTTGATGAGCTGATCGCTGCGGCAAAAGAAGGTAAGGGTTTGTTTTTTGGCACAACCTCAGCGCCTAACAACCTTGCGATCTTTGAGTTGACGCGTTTAGCGGGTGCAAAGTTTGAACATATTTCGTACAAATCTGGTGGCGAAGCGGTGACCGCACTGTTAAGCAAAAACGTGCAGGTGATTGTGCAAAATCCGCCTGATCTCATTCCTCATATTAAGGCCGGTAAGTTGCGCATGTTGGCATCTGCCAGCCCGATGCGGTGGCCTGAGTTTCCTGAGATCAAGACGATTAAAGAGCAAGGCTTTGACATCGAAATCGATTCGTGGCTGGGCTTAGCTGTGCCTAAAGGCACCCCGGCTGCGATTGTGAAGGTGCTTGAAGATGCCACGCTCAAGTCGATGAGCGACCCCGCATTAAGCGCCCGGATGACGCAAATGGGGGTTGACCCAGCCTCCCTGT
Source organism: Gammaproteobacteria bacterium (assembly GCA_030832095.1). Taxonomy (GTDB): domain Bacteria; phylum Pseudomonadota; class Gammaproteobacteria; order Burkholderiales; family Burkholderiaceae_B; genus Zwartia; species Zwartia planktonica. The sequence continues at coordinate 13,391 of JAURJT010000016.1, forward strand.
CGGCCAAGCAATATTTGGATATTTTAGAAAAGGGCTATATCGAGATGGGTCGCGCTATCAAGGCAGCCAAGATCCCCCGCATCTCGGGCTAAAAAACTGCTATACTCTTGGTCTTGTCTTAAAGGCGCCCGTAGCTCAGATGGATAGAGTACCTGGCTACGAACCAGGGGGTCGTAGGTTCGAATCCTGCCGGGCGCACCAGCATTATCAAAGGGTTACAGATTTCGGTCTGTAGCCCTTTTTCGTGGGCGGTCGCAGGCGGTACACCTCGTACGATGTTGATGGTTAGCGTTCTTGTGTGGTTCTGTGTCTTTCGCGGCGAGTTTTGGCTTGATCAGTCGGGGCTAGGCGATCCGGTTAGAGTAGATAATCTAGTACATTTTATAACTCAATCTGCTACATCATTAAAACAAGATCCGTCGATAATTGCATGCTTCGTTCATAGCGCTGGTGCCTATTCAACACTGCCCACTCAGTCTCATAAATTACTCGTTTTTTTAAATATCTAAAATTGCAAAAAAAAATGTATCTTTGCGATTTTTGACATCACTGGGCGCCTTCAAACCGCCTACTCTGTAATCCCTTAGCCAAAAGTTGCCACGCAGGTGCATGGCAGCGGCCAAGCGATTGCCTAAGAGCCGATACACCCCATGACGAGCCCCGCCGAAGTCGCATCTAAACCAATCATTTTGGTAGTTGACGACACCCCCGACAACTTATCTTTGATCGCTGGTTTGTTTAAAGAGTTTTACACGGTCAAAATTGCCAATAGTGGTGAAAAAGCCTTAAAGATCGCGCAAAGCGAAAGCAAACCGGCGTTGATCTTGCTGGATGTGATGATGCCAAACATGGATGGCTACGAGGTAATCGGTCGTTTAAAAGCCGACAGCGCAACGCGCGATATCCCAGTGATTTTTTTGACCGCCAAAACAGACATCGAAGACGAGGCAAAAGGCTTAGAACTCGGAGCGGTGGATTACATCACCAAACCGATTAGCCCGCCTGTTGTCTTGGCGCGTGTGAAAAATCATTTGATCTTAAAGGCGGCAAAGGATGCGATCGAGAGCAATCGGAAAATTCTTGAAGATGAAAAAAAGCTCTTAGAGATTGAGCAGCTCAAAACTGAAAAGTTGATGCTCAATATTTTGCCTAAGCCCATTGCTGATCGTTTAAAGCGAGGCGAAAAAAATATCTCTGGGGCGTATCCAGAGGTGACGATTTTATTTGCTGATCTGGTGGGGTTTACGGCGATGTCGAGTCAGCTGCGTGCGGCAGAGCTCGTGAGTTTGCTCAACGATCTGTTTACGCGCTTTGATCGGCGTGCAGAAGAGCTAGGCGTTGAAAAAATTAAGACGATTGGTGATGCGTACATGCTGGCGGGCGGCATCCCTATCCCGCGTGGTGATCATGCCGAGATTACCGCCGAGATGGCCCTTGGCATGTTCGAAGATTTGAACGCCTTCAATCGAGAGCGTGGTAAAGAGTTAAAGATGCGGGTGGGGTTGAACTCGGGCCCCGTGGTGGCTGGCGTGATTGGCTTTACAAAGTTCTCGTACGACTTGTGGGGCAGCACGGTCAATACCGCAAGTCGCATGGAGTCCACTGCAGCTCCAGGCACCATCCAGATCTCGGCGATGACGCATGAGCTGCTGCAAGACAATTATATTTTTTCAAAAAATGGCTTAATTCAGTGTAAGGGCTTGGGCGAAATCGAAGCCTATGCCTTAGTGGGAAAGCGCTGAGTCGACACACATACCTCTGCCGCGGCTGAATAAGCTCTGGCAGAGAAGGGCGCAACTTTACTTTCTGATCAATCCTGTTTTTCAATCTTTGCGTCTTGCAAGATCTTGCCCCAGCGGGTGTACTCTGCATTCACATAGGCTTGAAACGCAGCGGGGTTCTCCATGCTTGAGGGCATAATGCCTGCCGCTTCGAGCTTAGCCCTAACATCGGCGCGCGCAATTGTTTTCATAATCGCCACGTTGATTTTTGCCACGACCGGCTCTGGGGTTTTGACCGGCACAAAAAGCCCCAACCAGTTCACTGCACTAAATCCAGGTAAAAAATCACCGACCGGTGCGAGGTTTGGCAAAAAGTTCATGCGCTCGGGGCTGGTCACAGCGATCCCTTTCAGTCGTCCATCAGCCATCATGGGCATCAAGGGCGAAATATCCATCACGATGCCATCAACGTGGCCCGCAACGGTATCTGTCACTGCTGGCCCTGCGCCCTTGTACGGCACGTGAACTAGGCGCCCTTTAGAAGCCGCTTGCAACAACTCAATCGTGAGGTGCGACACGCCCCCCGTGCCGGCTGACGACAAGGTGACGTCGCGTGTTTTAGAAACGGCAATGAGATCAGCGATCGTTTTGACGTTTGGCAGAGTCGGACCCATCGCAATGCCTAGCGGTGTAGACCCCACACGGTTGATCGCACGAAAATCAACCGGCGTATTAAACGGTGGAGTTTTTGCAGCCTGTGGCGAAACAATAATTGGGCTTAGGCTACCAAGCAAAATCATGTAGCCATCGGGTGCGGCGCGCGACACGTAGGTGCCCGAGATCATGCCGGCAGCGCCGGGCTTGTTCTCGATCACGATTGTGGTGCCAAGCGCTTCACCTAGCGCGGGCGCAATGGCGCGAGCGGTCAGGTCGTTAGAGCCCCCGGGCGGGTAACTCACGACAAGGGTGACGGGTTTGTTTGGGTACTCTTGGGCGACGGCTTGCGAAATGGCCAAGCTGCTGGCGATGAGTAGTGCCCCGCAAAGTGCGTGTCCAAGAACTTTATGCTTTAAAACGGTTGGTGTATTCATGATTGTCTCGGTATTAGATTTTGTTTTGATTGTATAGGGCGATAGTGCTCCAGCCTGACAGTATATGCACAAACGAGTAGAGCTATGCACAAAGTGAGGGCATGAATGCGGTCCAAAATGGTGCAAAATCTCTTGGCTGAAACTGACACAAGTGTAGTTTGTTGGATTAGAACGCAGTTGTTTGCAAGTCGCATCCATTCGGTTACTTTACTCTGTCCCGTTATGTATATAGACCCTAAAGGCTTGGTCGGTTATGAGTCAATCGAATACTAAAAATAAGCTGTTTGCGCCGATCACCGGTACAGTCATGCCGCGGTTCGCGGGCATCGCCACGTTTATGCGTTTACCCTTTTTAGAGTTTGATCACCCGAGTATCGACGAGGTTGATATCGGCCTGTTCGGCATACCCTGGGATGGTGGCACCACCAATCGCGCAGGGGCGCGGCACGGGCCACGTCAAATCCGTGATTTGTCGACGCTCGCACGTAACGTGAATCGTGCGTCGGGGATTAATCCGTTCGAGTTATGCAATTGTGCAGATCTTGGCGATACCCCAGTCAATCCTGTTGACCTCGAAGACACACTCGCGCGCGTGCAGCGTTTTGTTGAGCAATTACACGAAAAAAATATGATTCCTCTGGCTGCGGGTGGGGACCATTTAGTGACGTTGCCCGTCATGCGTGCCATCGCAAAAGATCGCCCCGTTGGTATGGTGCACTTCGATGCACACACCGACACGTGGGATCGCTATTTTGGGGGCAGCAAATACACACATGGCACGCCGTTTCGCAGAGCGATCGAAGAGGGTTTGCTCGATCCAACGCGCACAATCCAGATTGGCATTCGCGGTGCCTTGTATAACGATAGTGAAAATAATTGGGGCATCGAGCAAGGCATCCGAGTCGTTGATATCGACGAATATCATGCGCTTGGCACCCAAGGGGTGATCGACCTGGCGCGCCAAGTCGTGGGCACGGGTCCAACTTACGTGAGCTTCGATGTGGACTTTTTAGATCCCGTGTACGCGCCGGGCACGGGCACGCCAGAGATTGGTGGTGCGACGACGTATCAGGCACAACAATTGCTTCGTGGCTTGCAAGGGTTGAATCTAATTGGGGGTGATGTGGTAGAGGTATCCCCCCCGTTCGACCCCTCTGGCAATACGGCTTTGGTTGGGATGACCATGATGTTTGAACTGTTGTGCGTACTGGCGCATGCCCGCGCGCAGCGGTAGGCGTCATGTGTCGGTCATATTCAGTGGTTAATGTCGGTTCAGTTTAATTTTTATATCAATTAAAGGGCTTCGCACCATGACTGCACAGTATCTATTAGAGACGGGTCGATCTTTCAAATTAAGAATATCTCTGGCAGTTGCCTGCGTAGTGACAAGCGCAGTAGCAGGTGCTGGTGAGTTAACGATTTATAGTTCGGTCGAGGGCGACAATTTAAAGAACTTTGCCGCGCGGTTTAGTAAAGCTCATCCCGACATTAAGATCAATTGGGTACGCGATTCGACGGGCGTGATTCAGGCGCGCGCGATTGCTGAAAAAGACAATCCTCGCCATGATCTTTTTTTTGGTCACGCCGCCTCAAATTTGATGACGCTTGATGCGATGAATTTGTTCTCGCCCTATCGCCCCGTTGGTGTCGAAAAGCTCGACGAAAAGTTTCGTGACAAGCGCGACCCACCAAACTGGACTGGCTTGTGGGGCTTTGGTGCTGCGATTTGCTTCAACACCATCGAGGCTAAGAAAAAAAATATACCACCTCCCGAAAAATGGGATGACCTCACCAAGCCGATTTATAAAGGTCAGATCGTGATGCCTAATCCTGCTTCGTCAGGCACTGGTTTTTTGAATGTCTCTGGTTGGCTGCAAATCATGGGCAAAGACAAGGCCTGGGCGTTCATGGATGGCCTGCATCAAAATATCGCGTCTTACTCGCATTCGGGCTCTAAGCCTTGCGAGCAAGCTGCCGCTGGTGAGTATGTGATCGGGATTTCGTTGCCCTTGCGTGGTGCGACCCTAAAGACCATGGGTGCCCCGATTGACGTCATTATCCCGACCGATGGCATCGGCTGGGAAATGCAAGGCGTGGCCATCATGAAGACCACAAAAAATCTAAAAGACGCGCAGACCTTTGTGAACTGGTCTGTTTCAGAGTCGGCGATGGATGCCTATGCAGCGCGTGCCGAAGTGGTGGCTTATCCGGTCAAAACGCCAAAGGCACAGAACTTGCCGCCTGAATTGGCGAGTCGCATGATCAAAAATGATTTTGCCTGGGCCTCAGAGAATCAGGCTGCGATTTTGGCCGAATGGCGAAAGCGCTATGACGGCAAAACTGAGGCAAAGAAATAACGTGAGTGATGCTCGCAAACTCGTCGTCGCGAACTTAAGTAAGAGTTTTGGTTCAACCCCAATTTTGAAAGACGTCTCGTTTGAGATTGAAGAGGGTGAATTTGTTTGTTTTTTAGGTCCTTCGGGTTGTGGCAAAACCACGTTGTTGTTGTGCCTCGCCGGGCTAGAGTCACCTAGCGCAGGCGAGATTTACAAAAATGGTCAAACGATCACTGCTGCGCCACCCTCGCAGCGCGACGTTGGTATCGTGTTTCAGTCTTATGCGTTGTTTCCTAACCTGAGCGTCTATGACAATATTGCTTTTGGTTTGGTGAACTTGAAATGGTCTAAAGACAAGATACGTGAAGCGGTTGGTGGCCTAGTAAGCTTGTTATCACTCGAAGGCCACGCAAATAAGTATCCAAGCCAACTATCAGGTGGGCAGCAGCAGCGCGTCGCCTTAGCCCGAGCCTTGGCCGTATCGCCGTCTTTGCTGTTGCTAGACGAACCTCTGTCCGCGCTCGATGCGCAAGTGCGTGCTCGCCTGCGTGGCGAAATCCGAGATCTGCAGCAACGACTCAAAATCACGACGGTGATGGTGACGCATGACCAAGAAGAGGCTCAGACTCTAGCCGATCGGATCGTCTTGATGAACGCAGGGCGTATTGAGCAGATCGGCACGCCTTGGCAAATTTATAACGAACCCGCTACGCCATTTGTTGCAGATTTTATGGGTGTGAGTAACTTGCTTTCAGGTGTTGTGCGTGCGCAAGATGAAGTGGCTTGCGATCAGTTTGCGCTGCACTGCAAAACCCAAGATCATCCTGTCGGTACGAAGGTGCAACTCTTGCTGCGCCCTGAAGATATTGCAGTGGTTGCGCCCCCAAATATGCCAGAACAAGCTCCCACCAATCTGCTGAACGCGACGATTGTCAAAATTGAGCATTTGGGCGCTGTGGTACGCGCGCATGTGATGAATCCCAGCGGACTCAAGTTAAAAGTTGATATTTCTAAGCGGGACTTTGATCCGGTTCGGCATGCAGTCTCGCAAGAGCTGAGCGTGACGATTGCTCCAACCGACATCCGCTTATTTACAGAATGAACACTCAATCGCTCAAAGGGCTGAGTGTGTCTCTGTTTGCACGCAGTAAGCCTCAGATTATGGAGCGCAGCGACTGGTTGGTACGGTGGGTGTGCGTGGCTTATTGCGTCGCAGCGCTCTGTACGATCGTTTTGCCAGTCGGCGCTTTGTTTTTGCGTAGCCTAAACAATGCAGATGGTGCGTATGTTGGTCTGCAAAACTATCTGACTTACTTCGGTACCTCTGCACTATTTGATTCATTTTTGAACAGCCTGTTGGTATCTCTGGTGACGGCAACGATTGTGGTGCCCATGGCCTTTGCTTATGCCTATGGTTTGTTGCGTACGTGCATGCCGTTCAAGTCCTTCTTTCGTGGTGTTGCACTCATCCCCTTGTTAATTCCAGGCGTGCTTAAGGCGATTGCTCTGGTCTATCTCTTCGGTAATCAAGGGTTGCTGCGCGAGTGGCTGTTTGGTCATCCTTTGTACGGTCCGATTGGCATTATTGGCGCCTCAGTGATCTGGACGTTTCCGTTTGCGGTACTGATTATGCTGACGGCACTGCAGCATGTTGATCAGCGTCTGTATCACGCGGCGGCCGTCTTAAAAACCAGTGCCTGGCGCACCTTTTTGCATGTGACCTGGCCCTCGTGTCGGTATGGGGTAACGACAGCTTTTTTAGTGGTCACGGTCAGTGTCTTTACCGACTTCGGTATCGCCAAGGTGATTGGTGGGGATTTCAGGGTGTTGGCGACCGATATTTACAAAGAGGTCGTGGGGCAGCAAAACTTTGAGATGGGTGCAGTCATTTCGGTGATGTTGCTCATCCCAGCGGTTCTGGTGTTTGTCTTAGAGCGACGAGTGGCTAGCAAACAGGTGGCGCAGTTCACAGGGCGCTCATTGCCCTATACGCCTAAACCTTCAGGCTGGCGCGATGGTGTGTTTCTGGGTTGGTGTATCGCCGTTACGGTTTTCATTGCAAGCATGTTGGGGATGGCGCAGTTTGCCTCGCTGGTTAAATTCTGGCCTTACAACCTTAGCCTGACCTTTGCCCACTACGAGTTTGAAATCGAAGGCGTGGGTTGGATGAATTTTTCGAATTCGATTTGGATGGCGACGCTTGCGGCGAGCTTTGGCACGCTGATTGTTTTTATCGGTGCCTATGTTGTTGAAAAAGCGCGACGCGATATTGGGCTTCGAAAAGTGTTGCAGCTGTTTATGTTGTTGCCAATGGCGATCCCAGGCTTGGTGCTGGGGTTGGCGTATCTTATTTTTATCAATACGCCCGGTAACCCGGCGGGCTGGTTGTACGGTGGGATGGCGATTTTGGTCATTAGCACGGTCACGCACTTGTACAGCGTGCCGCACCTAACGTGCCTGACCGCTTTGAAAGGGCTTGATCGTGAAATCGAATCAGTGGGCTTGTCTCTTAATACCTCGGTCACACGTATGCTGACGCAAGTCACTTTACCGGTATGTTTGGCTGCGCTGTTAGATGTTTGGCTCTACATTTTTTTATGCGCCATGACGACCCTCTCGGCAGTGATTTTTTTGTATTCGTCTGATACCAAGCTTGCGTCGATTGCCGTGATTCATATCGATGAAACAGGCAGAGTCGCCTCAGCCGCGGCGATGGCGATGTTGCTGGTATATGTCTGCCTTGCTGTGCGGCTGGCGCATCACTTGATTGCTCAAAAAGTGCTTCGTAAATTTCAGCCTTGGCGCACGTCTTGAATAAACGCTGCCTGCGCCTCGGTTTCGATGGTACCCGGTCGAGCGGCACGGACTTGCGCAATTGCAGAGGCGGGTGTTTGACCGCAGGCAACTAGCAGGCAAGCTGCCATCATGCCTGTGCGGCCGAGTCCTGCAGCGCAGTGCAGCAGTACGGTTTCGCGTCGCGCTAATGCGGCAAGGATACTGACTTTAATCTGCTGCCAACTTTCAAGGGCATTCAGATCCGGTGTGCCGAAGTCTTCAATCACCAGCTGCAGCCATTGCAACTTGTGCTGCACAACTTGCGCAGGTAAGTTTGGCACACCGAGCTTTTTCATTTCGGATAAGCTGATGAGCGACACCACAGTACTAATGTTTGCAGAGTGTATGGCGGCCAAGTCATCGCTCAGTTGTCGTTGCCACTGACGGCCGCGTGCGTCAACAGTATTACGACCTGGGCAGTGCGTCATGGCAATCTTGCCGCCTAGCGAGGTGGCAAGATAATCGATATGAAGTGGGCCGCTTAAGTCAGAGAGTTGAATTGTCATGAGTCATCATAACCGCACGACAGCCAGGAACTGCCTGGCTGATTCGACAGTAATCTTTGCTGAGTTGCCGGCCCTATTCAACTTTAATCTTTGCCGACTTCACGACCTCAGACCAGCGAGCCGATTCTTTGGTAAAGAAGGCTTTGAATTCTGGCGCGCTGAGTGACAGGGGTGTGGCACCCATGCTCTCAAGTTTTGCCGTCATCTCAGGCATTTTGACCGAGGCGTTGATCGCTTGGTTTAAACGATTGACGAGCTCGGGCGGCAGGTTACCTGGGCCAAAGACACCCCACCACACGGCCACTAAAAAGTCGCTCATGCCTTGTTCGGCAAACGTTGGCACATCGGGCAAGGTTTTGTTGCGCGAGGTGCTTGCAGTACCCAGGACTTTGACGTTGCCGCTTTGTAAGGCCGAAATCGCAGTGATCTGATTGGTGAACATCAGTTGCACTTGACCGCTCATGAGATCGGTCGCGGCTGGTGCCCCGCCTTTGTAGGGGATATGTGCAATCGACGTGCCGGCTTTCAGATTAAACAAGGCAGCCGCTAAATGTTCAGATGTTCCTGAGCCGCCTGAGGCAAAGTTCAAACCCGCAGAGTTGGTTTTTGACAAGGCGATTAATTCGTTGATCGTTGTCGCCGCCACGGATTTGTGTGCAAGCAGAACATTGGGGATTTGCCCCACGATGGCAACCGGAGTCAGATCGGTGTCGGGGTCATAGTTCAGGTTGCCATACAAGGCCTTATTCACTGAGTTACCCGTTGAGCCCATCAAGAGGGTGTAGCCATCTGCATCTGACTTGGCAACGAACGACGCGGCAATATTGCCACCAGCGCCTGCTTTGTTTTCAACAATCACATTTTGACTGAGCTGTTTTGAAAGCTCGCCGGCGAGTAAACGACCAACGATGTCTAAGGCGCCACCCGCGTTAAAGGGGATGATCAATTTAATCGGTTTGTTGGGGTAGGGCTGGGCGTAGAGGTTTTGACTGCTTAAACCAAGGCCAACTCCCAGTGCGCTGACAACGCCAAGGATGAGTGCCCGACGAGGCAGAATAGGTGCCATAAAAGGCTTCAGCAAAGTGCGAATTTTCATGAGTTGTCTCCTGAGGTGCTTTGGTAAGCGGTAAGCGATTGCAATCGCTATTTTTATGTCGAACAAGTAAGTTCGGTTATATCACAAGGCTGATCCCTTGTTACACAATGTTACTGGAGGTCGTGCTGCTGATATTTTAGAGTTAAGGTCTCTCGCGATCTGCGCGTCATTGACCTCGATTAACGCCTCAGAGCCTGCTATGAACAAATGCCACCAATCTCACCACAGCCCAGCCTTAAAAAAAATCCGCCTGATTATGAGCGGCGCGATTGTTGGGATATCAATCGCAAATATTATTGGTGCTAATTTCATTTTTCAAGAACATGCAGAGGTCATAGGCGCTTCAATTGGCGCGTTGTCAACGGCCTTCATTGTGCGAGGGTTTTAAGTTGTTGGATGGGAATGTTGTTGATCTTCTTTCGTTGGCAGCCGGTGCTCTTTGTATGTCTATCAGACCATTAAAGCGATTTTTCTTTAAAAACCAGCTCAAGTCTTTGTTCAACCGACGAGATTGCATTTTCGATTTTTTGAATGGAACCACGCTAATTGCCTTTGGGTTGCTTGTGGCGACCGCCTTTTCAAATCGATTTTTGTATCTTGCGTTGCAATCAAAGCTTTCTATCGCGATCGCTGGCGCGGTCGGTTTAATTTTTGTCTGCGGCGAGTTTTTAGGTGACCCTTCTGAGGCATAACCGACACACAATTGCTCAAGCATCAAGCCTGTGCGTTTGGTTTGTTATTCACCTCTTTCCTAAAAAAAATAGCAATTATTTAAATAAGACCTTAATATTACAGTTATGGTCAATCAATCTAAATATTCCGCTACCTATCTTCGCTTTTTGAACTTAGTGCAGGCGATTCGAGAAATCCCGACTTTTCCGGCTATGGATCCGGTAGAAGAGCGTTTGCTAACGATGTTGGCTGGGGTTTGGCATCTTGAAAAAAAGATTAGTGTTCTTGAGGCGATGAGCCTAACCCACGAGATTTCAGCAACCACCGCGCATCGGCGGCTCAAAACTCTGCGTAAAAAGGGAATGATCGAGCTCGACACCGATCAATCCGATAGCCGAGTGAAATACGTTGTGCCGACAGCGCTTGCCAAGCAGTATTTCTCGACGCTTGGTCAGGCCCTAGACAAAGCGCAACACGCGATTTAACCGGCAATGGCGTTTGATCCTCACCACGACGCCAATACCGACGCCGCGGCCAAAAAGCAAACTCATGTGTGGGTGATGGTTGCCTCGGCAATCGCTGTTGCGCTGCTGTGGGTCTTGTTGTTTCGCTTAAATCGCTGGGCCTTTTCATCAATTGATGTGACGATTTTTATCAGTTGGATATTTTTACCGGCGGCAATTCGTATGCTTGCCATTATGGCTTGCGACTGGGTGGGGGCAGTGGGGTTGTTTGCTGGTGCCTTGTTCACGAATCAAGCCGATCCCACCATTAGTCTGACTGAGGGCATCGTGTTGGCCTTTTTATCTTCAGCGGGGCCGCTGGTGGCGTTTTGGTGCTGCACCCGTTTGCTCAGGTTGCCCTTCACCTTGGCGGGCTTGACGGCTAAGCAACTGCTAGTTTTCGCGACCGTAGGGGCCGCTCTCAATGCAGTACCTCACAATATTTACTTTTTTTTGTCGGGTCGCATGACTAGCCCGATCGAGGGCTTAGTCCCCATGTTTTTAGGTGATCTGATAGGCACCATGGTCGTGTTGTATGTGGTAAGCCTTGCGTTACGGCTGCTGTTTAAACGCTCAGCCGGCCAGCAGCGGGTATCGCGCTGAGCGAGCTCTCTTGGCGGGCGCCCAGATAAACGCCTACAGCCAGCCTTGCCGCCAATGTTCGCGATTTTTTAAGTCACGCCAGGGTATGCAAAATTTTCGACCCGTCATTGCCGCTTCAAGTTCAATCTCAACAATCGCCTGACCCTCGATTTCGGGTTCAAACACCTTTGTCACCAAAAAATGTTTTTCTTTGCGCTCAGGGTGAACTGCAGTCCACTTGCTAAGCAAGAGTTTTTTGGGGCTGACTCGATTGGTTAACGCAACATCAGCACTGGCTTTCATCGAGTCGCCTACGGGTTCAGATGCATCGACCGATTTGAACGTGCCTGAGCGCATCAACTGTACTCTTTGACTTCAAGCTTAGCCGCCAACGCAGCCGGTACTGTGATCGGCAAATCCAGCATCCAAAAAGACAGACCTTTGCCGTGCGTATCGAGATTCAACGCGTCATTGACCCCGCCATCCAGCACACCTTCAAGTACAAAATTCATGGCTTCGAGTTTGGGTAGCACATGGCGTGTGACCTTGGTTGGATGGCGATAGCCAAACCACTGGGCGACCCGTGCCTCGGTGAGTTGTTCAACAAGCAGGGCAAAGCATTCAGCATCCCAGGCGATGACGCTGATATTAGAGGTGTTGCCTTTGTCGCCTGCGCGCCCATGGGCCAATTGATACAGGGGCAATTCTATGGTGTTCGAAGAGTTGTTGGTATTCATGCGCGTTGCTCCTGCACAAAACTAAAGCCAGAGGGCACCGCCTCGCGAGGGATGGTGCATGAGAGGGTGTCTAAGCGCGGTCGCAAAGAGGTTCGAACGCCGCCACCACCCGCAGGCCCACAACAATACAACGCGGTCACTTCACGAAGAATTTTTTCAGCGATCTCTTTTTGCAGATGCACGCCGGCGACTCGCAGACGCACATCGCGTGACGCACCCGCATAGCCTTGCGCCATCAGTTCACCGGCATCGTCACCAAAAATACTCAAGGCGCCAATTAAATCGACACGCAATGGCAGCAAGTGCCCGATGCGTTTGCGAATGGTCTCGCCGGCAAGCGCAGCACGTTCTTTAGCCTGAAAGCCTGCATAAGAGATCTCTGCCTCTGCAAAGTACCCATTGTCATAGCAGACATTCACTTTGAGTTCGTCGGGTCGCTGGTGTCCGGTCACGCCTTGTATCAGAATTCGATCTTTACCCTCGCGAGTGACGGTAGCCTGACTGATGTCAGCCACCACATCGGGGGTGAGATAGCGCGCGGGGTCATGCACTTCGTACAAGATCTGTTCGCGCCCCGTGCGGTCATCGACACGCCCGCCTGTGTTGGCCGCCTTAAACACCGAAAACGTGCCATCTGCCCGAATCTCTGCAATCGGAAACCCAATGCAATCCATGCCAGGTACTGACTTTTGCCCGGGTACGCTGTAATAGCCGCCGGTCACCTGTGTGCCGCATTCAAGCATGTGGCCTGCCATCGTGCCACAGCCCATCAGGTGCCAGTCTTGCATTGACCAGCCAAAGTGTGCGATCGCAGGGCCAAGGGTCAGCGAGGGGTCTGACACGCGCCCTGTCACCACAATGTCGGCACCGTCTTTAAGCGCCTGTGCGATTTCACCGGCGCCTAGGTACGCGTTGGCGCTGACCACACGCTTGGGGTCGATATCGCTGCCCAAGCGCTTGAGTAAAAACGTTAATTGCTCGGGTTTTGTGAGGTCGTCGCCATGCACCACGGCAATGCGTGGGGTGCGCAGCCCTTGAGCACGGGCCAGCGCAAAAATTCGCTGCGCGCTGGCCTGCGGGTTAGCCGCACCAAAATTACTGACAATTTGAATCTTGTGATCTAGGCAGCGCTTGAGTACGGGCCCCACCAGATCGTCGAGCAAGGGCTCATAGCCCATAGCCGGGTTTTTACGCTTTTCGACCTGAGCCAACGCCAAAGTGCGCTCAGCAAGGGTTTCGAAGTTCAAGACCCCGCCGCCTAGCGCGATTAACGTATCGACCACGGGCCCCGCGCCATCGGTTCGGTCGCCCGAAAAGCCTGTGGCACAGCCAACATAAAGCGGCTTGAGCTGGGCGCTAGGGGGCAAGGTTGCGGAGGTGCCGCCACTTGGGTGCAAGTCAGTTTGCATAGGTAAACTCTACTGAGATGTGGTCTGATATGGTTTGTATTAAATCATGGCGGCACACCAACCCGCTCGGTGTGTCCAGACGCAAAGGGTTCAGAGGCTAATCGTGAACGAATCTACTGAAACAGCAAACGCCCCATTAGGCAGGGTGCCCCCCGTGTCTGAAATTGTCGCCTCGCGGGCGTATTTCAATGGTCGTCACCCGCGCAGCGTTGAAATTGAGGATCTGGGCAAAGCCATCGCCGAGCCCGACGCGTTGGTGTGGCTTGGTTTAAAAGAACCAGACGAAGAGTTGCTCGCCCGTGTGGCGTTACAACTTAAGCTCGATCCGCATGTGCTTGATGACCTGCAAGCCAAACACCGTATGCCCAAGGTGATGGATTACGACAGTGTGGTGCTGATCGTAGCGATGACGGTTGAGGTGAGGGTGTCAGATGGCTTACCTGCATTTGGCGAAACCCAGATGCTGATTGGGTCTAATTTTTTGTTAACGATCAGACGAGGCGCGATGGCACCTCACACTGAATTACGCAAGCGCCTTGAAAACATGCCAGATCGGCTTGCACGCGGCAGTGATTTTGTGGCAGCGGAATTGCTTGATTTGCTGATTGACCGCTATAACCTTGCGAACGATATGTTTGAAAAAACTGTCGAACCGATGGAGCAAACCATGCTTTTGCGTGGCCTCGAAAAGCTAAAGGTGCGAAGGCTGTATCAGTTGCGACGCGATTTTCATAAAATGCACAACGCCATCTCACCGCTAGGTGAGGTGTGTCGGCGCCTCGCCCATATTGAGATGGCGCCGATTGATGCACAAGCCCGCGTACAGTTTGGCGAGTTGTCTGATCGCGTGTCAAGAGTTGACCGGTTGCTTGATAACTTAGGCGATGGCTTGACCTTTGCCTTTGAAGCTGGGATGCTCATTGAGCAATCCAAGCAGACAGAAACCACGCGAAAATTGGCGGCATGGGCTGCTATTTTGGCGGTACCGACTGCAATTGCAGGTATTTACGGAATGAACTTTGAGTACATGCCCGAGCTCAAATGGAAATACGGTTACCTGTTGATCGTTGGTGGCATGGCGTTAATCTGTGGCACGCTTTACTATCGTTTTAGAAAAGCCAAGTGGCTTTAGCTGTTTGGGGCATCACTATTTTCAACCATCATTTTTCAAAAAATCTAAATGACCTTTTATAAAAAATTGACGTACCCTACAAAATTTCTTGCCCGATCTCTGTTTGTTTTGACCGTTTGTAGTGCGGTTGGCCTAGGATTTGATGTTGACCTGATCCGCCCTGCTCACGGTTCTGGTCAATACACGCTATCGGGCAAGATCGTACAGGTCTCTGACGGTGATACGGTCAACATCTTGGTTAATCAGCAAACGCACCGAATTCGCCTGGCGAGTATTGATGCACCTGAAACCGCCCATGGCAGTAATCGGCCTGGCCAACCTTATGGTGAGGCCTCACGCAAACACTTGGCCGAGTATGTTGCAGGTAAAACGCTAACCCTCATCTGTTTTGAAAAAGATCAGTACGGACGCGACGTCTGTGATATCCCCGTGGGCGACACGACCGCCAATCGCCTGCAGGTTCAGCACGGCATGGCTTGGGCTAATCAGCAAGGGGGCGGCAAGTATTTGCGTGATCAGAAGCTGGTTGAACTCGAGAAAAAAGCCAAACAAGCCAAGCTAGGCTTGTGGGCTGAGCCCCAAGCCGTCGCGCCTTGGGTGTGGCGCCACGATTGTTGGCAAAAGCAAAAATGCTGATCTTGCGAACGGTATCAAGTATTGCCCAAGCACTTCCTAGCCGGTGGTGTGGCAGACGTTACCTGATGCAAATGTTTAGAGGCAGATCCTTACCACGGTATGGTGTTGCGATGCCAGTTTCGCCGTTGTTGTTAAAGTTCGCGGCCTTGTTATCACTGGGCGCGCTAACCGCGTGCGGCCCCCAGGGGCTTGAGTCGCCGATCAATAGCCCGTATATCTCGGGCGCTGAAAGTCAAAACGTGTTGTACACCGCGTTTACGCAACGCTCGCCTAAATTTTTGGATCCAGCTAAATCCTACTCGACAGACGAAACACCGTATACCTATAACATTTATGAGCCTTTGTATGGCTATCATTATCTCAAACGCCCCTATGTCTTGACGCCGCGCACAGCGGTTGATGTGTCTGAGCCAAGTTTTGTAGATCAGTCTGGCAACACTTTGCCCGCCGACGCGTTGGCAAAAGATATCGCAGAAAGTATCTACGACATCAAGTTACGCCCTGGTATTTTGTATCAACCTCACCCTGTGTTTGCCCGGCAAGCAGACGGTCGCTTTAGCTATTGGCCGCTCGAAGATCAAGCACTAAAAGATAAGTTTGTGATCGGTGATTTCAAACAGACGGGTACACGTGAATTAACGGCGTTTGATTATGTCTACGCGATTCGTAGACTGGCAAGCCCACGCGTAGCGTCGCCTATTTTTTCAACGCTCGCTGATCACATTGTTGGGCTGCAGGCCTACGGTAAACGCTTGCGAGAAATCGATACCGCTCTGCGCAAAGATTTGCCGCCTGGCGCCAGAGATTTGCCGTGGCTCGATTTGCGTGAGACTGGCTTCTCGGGTGTCGAGGCACTTGACGAGCACACTGTACGTATTCGCGTCAAAGGCTTGTATCCACAGTTCAAGTATTGGTTGGCGATGACGTTTGTTGCACCCATCCCTTGGGAGGCAGATCGCTTTTATAGCCAGCCCGGCATGGCGCAACGTAATCTGTCTTTGAATTACTGGCCCGTGGGCACTGGGCCTTACATGCTGGCTGAGTCTGTCCAAAACCGTCGTCACGTCTTGGTGCGTAACCCTAATTTTCGTGGCGAACCCTATCCTTGCGAAGGTGAACCTCAAGATCGTGCGGCCGGGTTATTGGCTGATTGTGGCAAGCGCACGCCGTTTATCGACAAGATTGTTTTCAATATTGAAAAAGAAAGCATCCCCTTGCAAGGTAAGTTTTTGCAAGGCTATTACGACATCCCACAGGTTGATCGTGGCGATGCCGGGGTCGCCATGCTCGTGGCAGCAGGCGACTCGGCAGCAAAAGCGACACTCTATGCCAAGCACGGTATTCAACTGCCCACCACCGTTGAAGCGCAAATGCAGTACTTTGGTTTTAACTGGAAAGACCCGGTCGTAGGCATGGGTGATACGCCCGAGCGGCAAGCGCGTAACCGTAAGTTGCGCCAAGCGTTAAGCATTGCCTTTAACTGGGAAGAGTACGTTGCCATTTTTCAAAATGATCAGGCGCAAGTGGCACAAGGGCCAATACCGCCTGGGATCTTAGGGTATCAGGCGGGAGCAGAAGGGATCAATCGCGTGGTGTATGACGTCAAAGAGGGCAAACCAGTGCGCAAATCCATCGAGCAGGCGCGCCTATTGTTAGCCGAGGCGGGTTACCCCAATGGCCGTGACGCGCAAACTGGCGAACCCTTGGTATTGCATTTTGATTCAGCCAGTGGGGCAGGCGGGTCTAGCCCAACACTTGACTGGATGCGACGCCAGTTTGCACAACTGGGTGTGCAGTTCGATGTGCGTGCAACTGATTACAACCGTTTTCAAGAAAAAATGGCACGCGGTGTGGCGCAAATGTATATGTGGGGTTGGGTGGCTGATTACCCTGATGCCGAAAACTTTTTGTTTTTACTCTATGGCCCAAACATCAAGGCAGGTAAGGGTGGTGAAAATGCCTCTAACTATGTCAACCCTGCGTACGATGCCTTGTTTGAAAAAATGCGTGACTTGCCCGATGGTATTGAAAAAGAACAAGTCATTGCACAGATGATTCAGTTACTGCAAGACGATGCGCCTTGGATGTTTGGTTTGTTTCCAAAGTCAGGTGGGGCATTTCAACAATGGGTGGGAAATGCAAAGCCAACTCAGATGGTGCGCAACACCTTACAGTACATGAAGATCGATCCCGCATTGCGTACCAAAAAAATTGCTGAATGGAATCCGCCTGTGTGGTGGCCTTTAGTCTTGTTTGCGTTGCTATTGTGTGCCATCGTTTGGCCCGCTTGGCGTGCGGTGCGCCGTCAAGATCGACAGACGATCTTTGGTGATGCTGCGAAAGAGGGGGCGCGATGATTGGTTATATTTTGCGACGCCTGATATACGGCGTGCTGATTTTGTTAGGCGTGAATCTCTTCACCTTTATTTTATTTTTTGCAGTCAATACGCCCGATGACATGGCACGCTTAGCCATTGGTGGGCAACGCGTCAGCGCCGATGCGGTCGAAAAATGGAAAATAGAACGTGGGTACGACAAGCCTTTATTTTTGAACGTTAAACAAGAGGGCGTCCAGAAATATACCGAGACGATTTTTTATCAGCGCTCGGTTCCTTTGCTGGCGTTTGATTTTGGTGCCTCAGACGAGGGTCGTGATATTGGTCGTGAAATCAAAGCCCGCATGTGGCCTAGCTTGGCCCTCGCGGTACCCACTTTTGTGTTGGGGCTGGCACTTAGCATTGCATTTTCGCTCGTGTTAGTTTTCTTTCGAACAACCGCACTAGATTTTTGGGGAGTCGTGGTGTGCGTTGTGATGCTCTCAATTTCGAGTTTGTTCTATATCATTGCGGGGCAATGGTTGTTCTCAAAAATCTTGAGGCTCGTGCCCTATTCGGGCTTTGCGGGTGGCTGGGATACGCTTAAATTTTTAGCCTTGCCCATCATCGTGGCTGTGATTGCAGGGTTAGGTTCTGAAGCTCGTTTTTTGCGTAGCTTGTTTTTAGAAGAGATCGGTAAAGATTACGTGCGCACCGCTCGCGCAAAAGGTTTAAGCGAGCGCGTGGTGTTGTTCAAGCATGTCCTGCGTAACGCGCTGTTGCCCATCCTGACGGGTGCAGTCGCTTCGCTGCCTTTGTTGTTTATGGGTAGCTTGATCTCAGAATCATTTTTTGGGATTCCAGGGCTTGGTAGCTATACCCTTGATGCACTCAGTGGTCAGGATTTTTCAATCGTACGTGCCATGGTGTTTTTGGGCTCGTCTCTTTACATCGTTGGCCTGATCATGGCTGATATCTCGTACACGCTCGCCGATCCGCGCGTGCGCTTCGAGTAACCATCATGCCAAAAATCATTTTTCTCTGGACCGATGTCGCGCTCTTTGCGCTGTTGCTCGCGGTGTTGACATACGCCTGGCATGTATCGCGATCGCCTGCATTACGCGCGACGTGGGCGAGAGTGGCACGCAACACGCCCGCGATGTGTTCGGCTGTTGTGCTGCTAGTGTTTGTTGTGATTGGTTTGCTTGACTCGCTGCACTATCAGCCACGCTTGCCGCCGGTGGTGACCTCGTCTAGTACAACCTCTGCGACCGCTTCGCCTGGTGCGGGTACGGCGGCTAAAACCTCGAGTGCGACGACCGCGACCGCACCGATTTACGCACCAAAAGTCAAGTCGCTGCTCGACGCCTTGCTTGAAGATACGGCGTTTGCGAGACCTGAAAAAACCTATTCTGCCCCGCTAGCCTGGCTGCAATACACCAAAGAGTCAATTCTGCAAGAGGGCGGTGAGCCGCGTCGAGATTTTCCGCGCTTGCGGTTTGGCGGTAAGCATCTGACCGCGCCAGACGAGCAGTGGGGGGCGGACGTCACGAAACGCTTGCTGCTTGGGTTGTTGGTTGGCTTATTGGTGGCCTGCTTGTTGATTGTGTTAACGCTAAGTTTGGTCGGGCGTGGCCGGCGAGAAGTCCTTGTCTCTGAACAAGATCTTGGGTCGCAACAACCTCATAACCGTCAGCACGCAGTTGGGTCTGTGTCAGAGCAAACGAGGGTGGCCTTCGCGCTGCAAGTGTGGCGAGGCGAAGCCGAAATTCCCTGGCGGGCAATCTTTATCACAATGACTGTAGTGTGCCTGCTCTTTGGCGCGGTATTCGGCTTGGCGTCGGGGTATCACGTGCTGGGAACCGATCGCACGGGTAACGATGTTTTATGGCAGGCCTTAAAAAGCATCCGCACAGCGTGGGTGATCGGAAGCTTAGCAACCGTTGCCATGTTGCCACCCGCTTTGATTTTTGGGATTTCAGCTGGCTATTTCAAAGGCTGGATCGATGACGTGATTCAGTACGTGTACACGACATTAACCTCGATTCCAGGTGTTCTGTTGATTGGTGCGTGTGTGCTAATGATGCAGGTTTACATCGACGCGCACCCTGGAATGTTTCCAACCTCGGCACAGCGCGCCGACTTGCGTTTGTTTTTATTGTGCATGATCTTGGGCCTGACCGGTTGGGCGGGCTTGTGTCGCTTGCTGCGCGCTGAGGCGCTCAAGCTGCGCGAGCTTGAATATGTGCAGGCTGCGCGCGCGTTCGGGATCTCACATCTGCGCATCATGGCACGTCACCTCTTGCCTAACTTGATGCACATCGTACTGATTACGGTCGTGCTCCAATTTTCGGGGTTGGTGCTTTATGAAGCGGTCTTGTCGTATTTAGGAATCGGTGTCGATCCTAGTATGAATTCGTTTGGGTCGATGATCGAGAAAGCTCGCCTAGAGATGTCGCGCGATCCGATGATTTGGTGGAACTTGCTCACCGCGTTTCTTTTCATGTTGGCTTTGGTGTTGTCGGCTAATCTGTTTTCCGATGCAGTGCGCGATGCGTTTGATCCTCGAACCAGGGCTTTTAGGCCTAAGCGCTTTAAATTGAGCGTACGAGCGTTAGGTTCAAATGAAGGCGCAACGACTGGTGCGACTGCTTCCGCAACGTCTTCGGTGCTAAAGGTCGCCGGCCTAGACATCGCACTCGATACAGACGATCAGGTTCGTTTTGCTGTAAAGGCCTTAGCGTTGACGATTCATCGTGGAGAAACCTTTGCTCTAGTGGGCGAGTCGGGGTCGGGCAAAAGTATGACTGCGATGGCTCTGATGCGTTTGCTACCAGAGGCCTTGCGTGTGGTGGGCGGGCGCATCGACCTGCAAGGTACAGAGTTAACGCAGCTGTCCGAAGCAGCGATGCGTTCAGTGCGCGGCGCTCGAGCGGGCATGATCTTTCAAGAACCAGGCACGAGTTTGAATCCTGTGATGCGTATCGGCGACCAAATTCTCGAGCCGATCGAGCGGCACACTGCGTTACGCGGCGCACAAGCCCGCGCACGTGCGGTGCAATGGTTAGGCCGTGTTGGTATCCCTGAGCCTGAAGTTCGAATCGATGATTACCCCTTTCAGTTCTCTGGCGGGCAAAAGCAGCGGATCATGATTGCGATTGCGCTGGCGGCTGAACCTGAATTGTTGATTGCAGATGAGCCCACCACTGCACTGGATGTGACAGTGCAGGCACAAGTCTTGGCCCTGCTGGCGGATATCCAAAAAGAGTTTGGCATGGCGGTGCTGTTAATTACGCATGACTTGGCTGTGGTGCGACAGGTGGCGGACACCGTTTCGCTGATGCGTCATGGTGAGATCGTTGAAACGGCGCCTGCCGAGCAATTTTTTGTCTCGCCTAAACATGCTTATGCGCGTGAACTGTTTGATGCGATCCCCACGTTCGCCAAGCGTGGACGAGCCCTGTCGGCGCAAGGGCAAGCGCGCGCGGGTCTTGGGGGTTCAGGATCTGATGCCAGTCAAGCAACGGCGGTTCTGCAGGTAGATCAACTGCAGGTGCATTATCCAATTCGCAAAGGGTTATTACGCCGAATCGTGGCTTACAACAAGGTGGTGCAAGGCGTAAGCTTTACGCTGCATGCCAACGAAACGCTGGCGTTGGTCGGGGGCTCTGGTTGCGGCAAGACAACCGTTGCCAAAACCTTACTCAGATTGTTAGATGGTAGTGCTTCGATCAACGGTTCTGCGGTCGTTGAGCGCACCAATATTTTGCAAGCCTCTGGCGCTGCACTCAAAGCCCTACGCGGTCAGATTCAAATCGTGTTTCAAGATCCCTTTGCCTCTCTTGATCCGCGTATGCGAGTGGGTGCAATCCTGCAAGAAGGGATCGCCGCGCTTCGCCCTGAGTGGTCAGCAGTTGAGCAGGCGCGTCGCATTGCCTACCTGCTAGAGCGAGTCGGTTTGCCAGAGAACGCTGCGTTGCGCTATCCGCACGAGTTTTCGGGTGGGCAACGCCAACGGATTGCGATTGCACGTGCGCTTGCGGTTGAACCTAAGATTCTGATACTTGATGAGCCCACCTCGGCACTAGATGTGTCGGTACAGGCTCAAATTTTAGATCTTTTGCAGGATCTGCAGCGCGAAACCGGCATGGCCTATTTGTTTATCACCCATAATTTTGGTGTGGTCGAATACTTTGCCGATCGCGTGGCAGTGATGGACGCAGGGCATATCGTTGAATTGGGTACGGCCGCGCAAGTGTTGCAAGCACCTTCTCATGCTGTGACCAAAGAACTGTTAGCCGCTGTGCCACGACTTGATTTTGCTTGAAGCGTTGCGTCCTCCGGTATACTTCAACGCTTGAAATGCGGGCTTTTAGCCCCACTTAAGGGTCATGGGACTTAAAGTTTTCGATCTTGAATGCGGTAATCGCCATCTTTTTGAGGGCTGGTTCAGCTCGCACGACGATTACGATGCGCAGCAGGCTCGTGGCCTGATTAGCTGTCCGCTTTGTCAAAACGACAAGATCGAAAAGCGCTTGTCGGCACCTAGGATCAATGTCGGGCATTTTGAGCAACCTCGTCTTGAATCAAACGCCTCGGCAGATGCCACTGCCGCTGCGCAAGAAACCTCGCGCAACTTGATCGCCGCCAATCCTGAGGCTGCTCAGCTCATGCAGATGCAGGCTGCTATGCTGCAGCAGATGCGCGAGTTTGTCAGCAAAACAGAAAACGTTGGCGATCGCTTCGCCGATGAAGCGCGCCGTATCCACGAAGGTGAATCGGATGAGCGCCCCATTCGCGGCACTGCGACGCGTGAAGAGCGTGACGCCTTGGCAGAAGACGGTATAGCTGTTGTAGCCCTGCCAGATTTTCTGGACACTGATCGCTTGCAGTGAGTCACTGCTGATGAATTGCCGCCCTGATTGCGGTGCCTGCTGTATCGCGCCCTCCATTACCAGTCCTATTCGAGGCATGCCGCAGGGCAAACCTGCGGGCGTGCGTTGTGTTCAGCTGTTACCCGATAATCGCTGTGCCATCTTCGGTCAACCCGAGCGTCCAGTGTTTTGCGGTGGTTTGCAGCCATCGCTCGAGATGTGTGGCGCGGATCGAGAATACGCCTTACGCTGGCTTGCTGACCTTGAGAACCAGACACGCTGACTCACACGGTCACGTGTGGTAACGGCGCTCGGCGATTATGTTTATTTGTCATTCGACTGGGTAAGCACTAGCCAGTATGATGTACAAAGTTGTCATGCTGGTTCTAAGGTCCTTTAGTTAGGTTGCTTCTTAATACTGTTCCCCGGACCGGGCAGAGATTTTGCGCATGCCGTTAAATAGTTAAGTCGAGGTGTTTTTTATGATTGATTACAGCAAACTAAAGAAGTCGCTGTCGCATCTCGAGTTGCAATACGCTAACTATCTAGACAGCCATAATCAGGCTAATTTGAGCGTGTTGAACAAAGAGGCAATTGTTGAGTCTTGCATTCAACGGTTTGAGATTTGCTATGACTGCACCTGGAAGATCTTAAAACGCTACTTGATTGAGGTGTTGGGCGCGCCAGAGGTTCCGAATAGTCCTAAGCCGGTATTTCGGCTAGCCAATGAGAACAAGTTGCTGGCTGAGTCGATAGAAGCTTGGCTGGTGTATGCCGACACGCGAACCAATACCGCTCATGATTACGATGGTGACAAGGCGCAGCAGTGTATCGCTCGGTTACAGGGTTTTTTGAAAGATACACGTGCGCTTTATACGGTAATGACCGGAGAAATTTGGTCGTGACTTCGGTGATTCACATTTCGAGTGCTCAGCGCAAAATCCTTTCGACGCTATTCGAGCAGTACTTGCCCGGTGTTTTAGTATGGGTGTTTGGTTCACGCGTTAAAGGTAACTTCAGACCTGATTCAGACCTCGATTTGGTGGTTTTTTCAAAGGTGACACAAAGCGCTTTAGTGTCTTCACTTAGAGAAGCACTGGACGAAAGTTCGTTACCTTTCAGCGTAGATGTATTAGTTTGGGATGAAATCAAGCAAGACTTTCGAGATCATATTCTTGAAAAGTATGTGGTGTTTGAGCCTAACGAGCCCTCGCCGGGCACATAATAAAAAAGGCCCAACAGCGTTGGGCCTTTTGACTGATGGTACAAATAACTTACATCACACGGCTACGGTATTCGCCAGTGCGTGTGTCGATTTCGATCTTGTCGCCAATGGCGCAAAACAACGGTACGGGTAATTCATGCCCGGTGTTGATTTTGGCGGGCTTCATCACTTTGCCTGACGTGTCGCCACGCACTGCCGGTTCGGTATAGGTGATTTCGCGAACGACCATGGTGGGCAGTTCGATTGAAATTGCACGGCCGTCATAAAACACAGCTTCAACAGGCATGCCTTCTTCAAGATAAAAGAGGGCGTCGCCCATGCTGTCTGCTTCGATTTCATACTGGTTGAAATCGGCATCCATAAACACATACATTGGGTCGGCAAAGTAAGAGTAAGTGCACTCTTTACGGTCAAGCGTGATGACGTCGTATTTTTCGTCTGCCTTTGAAACGGTTTCGCTACCGGTGCCTGTGAGCAAGTTTTTGAACTTAAGCTTCACGACTGAGGCGTTGCGACCTGACTTGCTGTATTCAGCGCGCTGCACGACGACGGCATCTTTGCCGACCATGACTACGTTGCCGACGCGCAACTCTTGTGCGGTTTTCATGACTTAAAGCTCCGGTAATTCGGTAAATGTTAAAAAAGCCCTCTATTCTAGCCTGCCTCGGCATTTATTGCTCTGTTTTCAGAGATTTCGTTTTGTTTGCAGTGAGTTACGCGTGTTTTTCAAGTTTTGCTGAGGGACTGGCAAGCAGTGGGTCGGGCAAGCATTTCCCCGTAGATCGTGCGGCTCGCGTTCTGAAGGTTACGTGTTGCTCTTTGATTGCCTAAGCAGCAAAGCTAGCTTCTTGGTACAGTCAACGGCAAGATTGCTGTCAATGTCCTCAAGGCGACCCATGAGTTTCTTTCAAACGTTTAAACAGCGCGACGTATTGCTGGTGACACTCACGGCTGCTGGCATCATCATGATCATTAACGGCACGCGTCAAACCATGGGGTTGTTCATCAGTCCGTTGAACACCTCAACGGGTCTGGGGATCGTGAGTATTAGCCTAGCGATGGCCGTGGGCCAATTTGTGTGGGGGGCGGCACAACCGCTTGCCGGCATGATTGCAGACCGTCATGGCGCGCGACCTGTGCTGTTAGGGGGCTTGTGTTTGACGATTGTGGGTACCGCCCTGATTCCGTTGATGGATTCAACTTGGGGTCTGATTTTTACCCTGGGGTTGCTTTCTGCGGTCGGTAATGGCGCCTGTAGTTTTTCTATTTTGATTGGCACTGTGGCTAAGCGGATCCCAGCTGAGGCGCGTGGTAACGCAGCCGGTTTGATTAATGCAGGAAGCTCAATGGGGCAGTTTGTATTTGCCCCGATCACTACGCGCCTGATTCAGTCATTGGGCTGGATGAATGCGATGTGGTCGCTGGTGTTGTTAGCGTTACTGTCGTTGCCGCTGATTAATAAGCTCACCAAAAATGTGCCGGTACCCGCTGCGCCGCAAGGTACCGATGCCGGTATGGGCGCGGCAGTGAAAGAGGCGTTTAAATCCCCTAGCTACTTATTGCTGCATTTAGGTTTCTTTACCTGTGGTTTTCATATCGCGATGCTTGTCACGCATTTGCCTGGTGAGGTGGACCTTTGCGGCTTGCCTGCGTCTGTGGCGGGGTGGTCGCTAGGGATTATTGGCTTAGCCAATATTGCCGGCAGTATCTTTGTGGGTGCACAAATCAATCGCTTTAAAAGTAAAAACATTTTGGCAGTGATGTATGGCTCGCGCGCGGTGTTAATTGCGTTGTACCTGATGGCACCAAAAACTGAACTTACGTTTTATGTGTTTGCGATTGGCTTAGGGGCAACTTGGCTGGCGACTGTGCCTCCAACGGCTTCAATCGTAGGTAAGTTGTTTGGTGTGCGCTATCTGTCAACCCTGTTTGGCTTAACACTCTTGTCGCATCAGATCGGAGCCTTCTTAGGCGCCTATGTGGGCGGTTTGGTTTTATTTTCTTTTGGCGACTATCAGTGGATGTGGTACGCAGACATTGCGTTGTCTGCGATGGCGGCTTTGATTAACTTACCGATCAAAGAGCCAGCACCAGTGATGGCAACGGCTGCGGCCTAAGACGTTATCTTTGAGGCGCAAAAGTCATGCAGCGCTTGGGCAAAATCGGTACCTTGCGCAACTTGATGGCTCAGCGCCAACGTGTGGCCTGACCATTGCGCGTAAGCGTCTTGACCGAGCATGTGACTGAATGACCCAGTCAAGTTGGTGTTGCCTGCGGAGTCGGCGTTCCATGAGCGCTGCAAGGTTTTAACCTCTGGCGTTAACCCAGACACCTCAAGCCACGCTTCAAGTTTGACCAGATGCGTGCCTTCCGTTTGCGGATAAATCTGCCACACGAGCGGCTTGCCAGCCCAGAGCGCACGCACGACCGAGTCTTCCCCGCGCACAAAATTCAGATCGGCCATCCATAACAGCTGATCGTATTCTGGCTGTGACACAAAAGGAATGCGTTCGAGATAGACCTGTTTGAAGGGACCCAAGCGCCCTGTGGCAAGTTCCGGTGCGACGCCCTGAGGGATCAAGACAACCGAGGCGCGCGGCTCTGCACAGAGCGCCTCGAGCAGTTGCGCCACCGGCGCGTGTGGATAGCAAAACAAGGTCAACAGGCGCGCGGGCTGCAAGTCAGTGCGCGGTAGCAGCGAAGAGTCGCACGCTTCGCTTTGCAACGTTAGGGCCGTTAAGTGAGAGTCAGTGGCACGAGGCTGCTCTAGGCAGGGCTGCCAGGCGGTAAGTGCTTGCGCAGAGACGCCTAGGCGTTCGAGCATCCGACGCTGAGCACTGGGGTCTTGTTGCCAGATGTCGCGACGTGTGAGCAGTTCACGTTCGCGTAGCAGGCCACCGGTTCGCGAGTTAAAGCCTGGAAAAAAGAAGTAGGAAGATAATCCATCACCGCGCAGCGAGGGCAGTCCGTGGCACCCTTCAACCCAAGTCTCTGCACTCAGATATTCAAGATTTAGCCAGAGTGCGGGCCTCTGGTGTAACTGCGCAAGGTAAGTGGCGGGCAAGTCGCATGAAAAACTGCACAGCACAATCGGGTAGGGGATGAGATCGGGGGCAGGGTCGCCCCAATGAATGATCTCGATATACTCGATCACTTGCTGCAAGGCCTGCAAGTCAACGCGTGCTTCAAGCCGTTGAAAGCTTTTTAAATCATCCACCCATAAACGGATAGACCAACTGTGCTCGCGTTGCAGTTGACGCGCCAGGCGCCAGGTCACGCCGATGTCGCCAAAGTTGTCGACAACTCGGCAAAAGACGTCGGCTTGCATAATCAGTGAAAGTGCGCGGGCGCCGTTTCGGCGTCTTCGGGGAGTTCGGCATGCACCATTTCGCCCGACGGATTGGGAAAATAAGGCGCACCACAATCGTCACAAAACTCAGGGCTTAACATGCTGGAAAGACGCCTGATATCGGTAATGCCACACTCTTTAAGCAAGTTGGTGATTTCGTCGATGGTTTCGATTGGCGCAGGTTGGCCTTCAAGCAGGGGCTCGTCTTCTTCGCGACCGTAAAGTGGCCAGAGGCATCCGTAGATCACTTCAGTTTGATTTTTTTGTGTAAAACCAATTCTGTATTCTTCAACGGTCCGCTCGCCACACCCCACGATCACGGCGCGCAGCTGACTGGCTTCGAGCTGAAGTGCACCTTCAAGCCACACCACTGCCGACCTCACTGAGAGGGGACGAATCCGACGATCCGCTTCGCGGTTGCTGACGTAGTAGGCGTCGGGCACTAAAATTTCAAAGCCGCAGCCAGCCAACAGATTTGCAAAAATCAGTTGGGTATCAGCGGTCCACTTTTCGAGACACGCTTCGCGACCATCTCCGAGTTCGCTAGGCGTTTCTTGCCAACGAAACACCGGTTTGCCCTCTGGCACGGCAACGCCAATCGCAACATAGCGGGTATCTGCCAACATGTTGAACGAGTCGGGTTCGTGATTCAGCTTCGGCGGGCCACTCGGTAAATCCAGTGCAGTGGCGCCAAGTTTATGCATCCAATCGTAGGTTTCACAAAGTGTGCGCGGCATTTGATCCAGGCTAATCAACTGCGGCATCATCGCGATTTGCGCGCCAGTTGCCAAGATATGTGCTTGTAAATGACCTGCCAGCGTCGAAACGATGCTGTCGCTCAGCGCCACCGCCGGAATACTGTAGCGAGTCCAGGCAACCAACGGGGCGATGATCAATAACACGTCAAAACGTTTGCCATCTTTTTCAAGAACACACGATTCAGAGTGCGTTTCGGCCTGCTCGATCAAGACTTCATAGCCGCCTATATTGGTGGTAGAAAGATGATCGAGGGCAGCATCGAGCGTGGCGTCGTTGCCGGCTCGCATGAGTTTGCTTAAGGTCGTTGCCAGTTCGGTTTCCCAAAACCGGTCTTCAACGCGGCTACCTGAGTTGTGCAAAGCGAGTGATAGGGTCACCAAGCGCGCTGAGTCGCGGTTGAGTCGTTTATGAGAAGAGGAAGCGCGAGCACGAGCCATAGAAATGTCAGGAACCAGAAAAGCAGCGAGAAAGGACTCTAGTGTAACGAACTATCTAAACGAATCGTTGTTTGTTCTCTCAACGAAGCTCAATGACTCGTTGTTTGTTCGGTGGATGACGTTTGAGTGGCTGGTATCGGTGGTCGCGCAAGGATGAGCCCCAGTGAATAAAAAACCCCGTCAAGCTGGATAAGGATCCAATTTGACGGGGCTGTTCAGCTAAGCGGGTTTTTAACCCCGCTCAGTTAAGGCTTAAGACGCAATCGTATCGGCGACATCTTTGTAGTCGGGGATTTGGTCAAAGTTGAGGTACTTGTAGATCTGGTCGCCGTTCTTGCTTAAGACGCCCATGTCTGTCAGATACTCTTCTTTAGTCGGGATGCGGCCGAGTTTCGAGCAAATTGCAGCGAGTTCGGCAGAACCCAGATACACGTTTGTGTTTTTGCCCAAGCGGTTCGGGAAGTTACGCGTACTGGTTGACATCACCGTCGCGCCTTCGCGCACCTGAGCCTGATTGCCCATACATAGCGAGCAACCTGGCATTTCAGTACGAGCACCAGCCGAGCCGAACACGCCGTAGTGTCCTTCTTCGGTCAATTGCGCAGCATCCATTTTGGTTGGGGGTGCAATCCACAACTTCACTGGCATGTCGCGCTTGCCTTCGAGCAGTTTCGAAGCTGCACGGAAATGACCAATGTTGGTCATGCAGCTACCGATAAACACCTCGTCGATCTTGGCGCCAGACACCTCTGATAATGTTTTGACATCATCCGGGTCATTCGGGCAAGCGACGATCGGTTCATGAATTTCGGCTAGATCAATTTCAATGATCGCTGCGTATTCAGCATCAGCGTCAGGCTGCAACAACTGAGGGTTCTTGATCCAGGCTTCCATGGCTTGAATGCGGCGTGTGATGCTGCGCTCGTCTGAGTAGCCATTAGCGATCATCCACTTCAACATGACGATGTTGCTATTGATGTATTCAATGACAGGCTCTTTGTTCAGTCGAATCGTGCAGCCAGCCGCTGAACGCTCGGCTGAGGCATCTGAGAGTTCAAACGCTTGTTCGGCTTTGAGATCAGGCAAACCTTCAATCTCAAGGATACGACCCGAAAACACGTTTTGCTTGTTTTGCTTGTCAACCGTTAACAAGCCTGCCTTGATCGCATACAGTGGGATCGCGCTGACCAAGTCACGCAACGTCACGCCGGGTTGCATCTTGCCTTTGAAACGCACCAACACTGACTCAGGCATATCCAAAGGCATCACGCCTGTGGCAGCCGCAAAAGCGACTAAGCCAGAACCCGCTGGAAAGCTGATGCCGATCGGGAAACGAGTGTGTGAATCACCACCAGTACCGACGGTATCGGGCAACAACATGCGGTTGAGCCATGAGTGGATCACGCCATCGCCTGGACGCAGCGAGATACCACCACGGTTGCTCATGAACTGAGGCAACGAGTGGTGTGTTTTGACATCAACTGGTTTTGGATATGCTGCTGTGTGGCAGAACGATTGCATGACCAGGTCAGCCGAGAAACCCAAGCAAGCGAGATCTTTGAGTTCGTCGCGTGTCATCGGGCCAGTTGTATCCTGGCTGCCGACTGAGGTCATCGCAGGTTCGCAGTAAGAGCCGGGACGCACGCCCTGGCCTTCAGGTAGGCCACAAGCACGACCGACCATCTTCTGCGCAAGTGTGAAACCCTTTTTAGAGGTAGCAGGCACATGTGGAAAACGGAACAGCGTCGAGGGTGGTAAGCCCAGTGTTTCGCGGGCTTTGCTGGTTAAGCCGCGGCCAACAATCAAGGGGATACGGCCGCCTGCACGTACTTCGTCAAATAAGACTTCAGATTTGACTTCAAATTTAGAGATGACCTTGCCGTCTTTCAAAGCCTCGCCGTCATAAGGACGCAGCTCGATCACATCGCCCATATTCATGCTTGATACATCAAGTTCGATCGGCAGGGCACCAGCATCTTCCATGGTGTTGTAGAAGATCGGAGCAATTTTGCTGCCCAAGCACACGCCACCAAAACGTTTGTTGGGTACAAAAGGGATATCTTCGCCAGTGAACCACAGCACCGAGTTGGTGGCTGATTTACGCGACGAACCTGTACCGACCACGTCACCAACGTAGGCAACCAGGTGGCCTTTCTTTTTCAGATCATTGATGAAATTGATTGGGCCAATTTTGCCTGCTTCTTGAGGCTCAATGCCGGGGCGCGGATTTTTGAGCATGGCCAGAGCATGCAACGGAATATCAGGACGTGTCCAGGCATCCGGAGCCGGAGACAAATCGTCAGTGTTGGTTTCGCCGGTCACTTTAAAGACGGTGACTGTCAGACTTTTTGGGACTTCTGGGCGGCTGGTAAACCACTCGCCATCGGCCCAACTTTGCATCACAGCTTTAGCGTTGGCGTTACCTTTTAACGCTTTTTCTTTAACGTCATGAAAAGCATCAAACATCAGCAAGGTTTTTTTCAAACCTTCTGCGGCGACCTTGCCAACTTCGCTATCGTCAAGCAGGTCAACCATGGGGCCAATGTTGTAGCCGCCGAGCATGGTGCCAAGCAATTCGGTTGCCTTGCTGCGCGAGATTAAAGAGCATTTTTCAGTGCCTAGAGCCACAGCCGCTAAGTAGGACGCTTTAACTTTTGCAGCGTCGTCCACACCCGCAGGTACGCGATGCGTCATTAACTCAACGAGTGCAGCACCTTCACCAGCGGGTGGCGCTTTGAGCAATTCAATCAGATCCGCTGTTTGCTGTGCGGTCAGTGGCAGGGGAGGAATACCAAGGGCTGCGCGTTCGGCAACGTGTTGGCGATAGGCTTCAAGCATGATGGCGCCTTTTAAAGGTTAAAAATGTGAATCAAATGAAGAAAAAATTCTGACGAATTCGCCAGCCTTTTTATGAAATTTTGGACTGAGAATCGATACCAAGATTGTAGTGGTAAGCGCGCGATCGATCAAGTGTCTTATATCTTATATAAGACTTAACAATAGGTTCGCAATTGTTAGCTGCGTATTGCTTAGCCCTTATGTCGATCACGCGTTTTGAAAAGCAACACCGCTCAACACGCACAGCGCGCGTCGCAAGCAGTGTTGAAGTCCGCGAGGCCACGCCTATTTTTCAAAAATCGCTTCAGGCAGTAAGGCACTGACGCAAACGTTTGGCAGGTCGACGGCGTTGCTGATCCGCAGATCAACCGCCAGCGAGCAAATCACGTAGGCCTGTTCACGACTAAAGCCGCGCTCACCAAGTAGTTCGATCATATCCAGTAAGGCGTTGCGGGCAGCTAAGGTCAGGTCTTCGCACTCTTGCGTGCCATCATCGCGAATGGGAAGGCCCGTGGTCGCGACAAAGTTGTGCGGCGCTGCCCACTGAGGGGCTGCAAAATAGCCTGGATGCGAGAAACGCGGGAAGCGAGTTTTGCGACGAGCCGCTTCGCCCGCAAGCACGCGAAAGCGCACGACTGCACTCGCACCCATCTCAATGGCGGTGATACAACACTCAGAGTCGCCCTGAGCATAGTGGGCATCGCCAAGCGAAAAGAGCGCGCCATCTACCCCCACTGGGAGTTGTAGCCTTGAGCCCCGCGTCAATTGTTTGATATCGGCGTTACCACCGTTTTCGCGTGGTGGCATCGTACGCAGGCCTTGACTAGCGATTGGTTCAATCGCTGGAACGGCATCTTGCGCGTCAGGTAAGAGGGCGATGCCGCCGCGTTTCACTAGGTCGGTCTCGCGGGCATTCCAGAGCAGCATTTGTTCGTGTGACGGTGCGACACCCGCCGTTCCCATAAAAACGCCCTCGGGGATTTTGACACCTGGAATCTGAGGCGAGCGAGCGAAGCCGCGATCGACCTCCCAGTGAGCCAGAAAACGGGCGTCGAAGATCTCGCGTAGAAAGCCAGCGCCCGGGCGGATCACGGTCCAGCCATGAGGCTGGGGGGTTAAGTCAACAAACTCAACTTCTAAGATATCGCCGGGCTTAGCCCCTTGCACAAAAATCGGGCCGGTCAATGGATGCCCTGCTTTTTTATCGTGACCAGCAAGGTCTTCAAAGGTCATGCCGGGCTTGACCTGGCCATCTGAGGCATCGCGGGTTTCAAGCAGAAGGTCTTCTCCGGGTGCAACCTCAAGAATGGGCTCAATATCGGGATGCCAGCGGTTATGGCCGGTGCCCGGGTCGTCGCGCAGGCGACGCTTGCGATCAATGTGAATAGCTTTCATGGTGAGGGGTGTTCCTGTTGGTGGCGATGTCGGGGATACTCAGAGTGATTTGGGCTATCGAAATATTTAATTTCCCACTATCATGACTCAAAATACACAACCATAACAACTACGAGACATAAAAATGTTACAGATCAAAACCTTGGTTTCTCTCGGTTTGGCGGTGTGGCTCACCGGCTTGGGCTTCAGTACTTCGGCACAAGAGTGGCCCTCGAAGTCAGTTCGCTTGATCGTGCCTATGCCCCCCGCTGGTACCACTGACAACATGGGGCGCTTGGTCGCACAAAAGATGTCCGACATAATTGGTCAAGTGGTGGTGGTCGAAAACAAGGCCGGCGCCAATGGCAATATTGGTTCGGATTTTGTGGCGAAGTCGGCGCCAGACGGCTACACCCTGTTGGTGTCGGGCGTTGGTAGCCAAGGGATCAATGCCACACTCTATCGTTCAATGCCTTATGACATTGTTGAGGGTCTGACCCACATCGGGATGATCGCGAAAGGTCCGAACGCGCTGGTGATTAATCCCGCCTTTCCTGCGAACACGTTAAGTGAGCTGATTGCCTTAATTAAAGCGAGCCCCGGCAAATACAACTATGCGTCGACAGGCAACGGAGCCTCAAATCACTTATCCATGGAGATGCTGAAGTCAGCTGCAGACTTAAATGTTGCCCATATTCCGTACAAAGGTGGTGCGGCGGCCATGCTGGATCTGATGGCCGGTCAAGTTCCGATGATGTTTGTGAATTTCGACTCGGCGGTGCCGCATGTGAAATCAGGCAAAATGCGTGCGATTGCCGTGACGAGTTTGACCCGACGTCAGGCCTTGCCTGATGTACCGACGGTTGCCGAATCGGGTTTTCCAGGCTTTGAGGCAGAGTCTTGGACAGCGATCAGTGGGCCGCCTAACATGCCTGCTGCTTTGGTGCTGCGCATCAATGAAATCTTAATTCGTATCGCGCAAATGCCCGATGTTCGTGAAAAATTTGCAGCGTTGGGTCTTGAGGCTTCATTATTGAAGCCCGACGCAATGAAACAATTCGTGAAGCAAGAAGTCGACAAATGGGGCAAGGCCGTTCGTGCTTCGGGTGCGACGGTCGATTAAAAAGATTCATTCAACATACGCAACGACTCGATGGCCAACGTGACCCGAGTGATCGAATACAAACTGACTGGTGAAAGACATGAACCGTATCCTGACTGCCAAACAACTTGAACAATACTCAGAAGAGGGCTTTGTGATCGTTCAAGACGTCGTGCCAGAGGCGACGCTTTTGCGGATGAAAGAGGTGTTGGCTGATTTGGTTGAGAAGTCGCGTGCGTTAGCGTCGCACGATGATGTGTACGACCTAGAGCCTGGACATCAGGCCTCTGACCCCAGGGTGCGTCGGATCAAAAAACCGCATGTCGTTGATCCCGTGTTTAAAGATCTCATGACGACTCCAACGTTCATGGGGATCTTGCAGGATTTACTCGGCGAAAGCGTACGTTTGCATGGCTCCAAGCTTAATCTCAAAGCCCCGCATTTCGGTTCGCCCGTTGAATGGCATCAAGATTGGGCGTTTTATCCGCACTCAAATGACGATGTGCTGGCCGCTGGCGTGATGTTGGATGACACCACGGTCGAAAATGGGGCAATGTATGTGATCCCTGGATCGCACAAAGGCCCAACCTATGATCATCACGACGCAGAGGGATATTTCTGTGGCGCCATGGATCCAGAGACTTGTGGTGTTGATTTTTCACGCGCCGTGGCCTGTGAAGGGCCTGCAGGTTCGGTGTCGTTTCATCATGTTCGGGCTGTGCATGGGTCTGCACAAAACATTTCCACCCGCTCGCGTGGCTTACTGTTATATGAATTTTCGGCTGCAGATGCTTACCCGTTGATGGCGGCCGGAAAAGCTGATTGGCAAGCCTTCTCAAATCGTCTGATCTGTGGCAAAGATACGATCGTGCCGCGGTGTGTGCCGACGCCAATTCGTATGCCTTTGCCACCCGCCAAAAATCAAGGCTCGATTTATGAAAATCAAACGTCTGGCAAACGTTATTTTGGCTTTGTTGAACAAGGCGGAAAAAAAGCTCTTTTAGCGTGAGCAAAACAACTGGTCGTCGTTCACCTACGGTCTAGCCTGAGCGCACTGACCGGTTTTCTCTCGCATACAGTCTTTACTCAAGAGGTCGTCAATGGATGTTCGTGCAGCAGTGTCTTATGAAGCAGGTAAACCACTCGTCATTGAGACGGTACAACTTCAAGGACCAAAGTACGGCGAGGTACTGATAGAAATTAAAGCCACTGGCATTTGCCACACCGATGAATTCACACGCTCAGGTGCTGATCCAGAAGGAATCTTTCCTGCGATTCTTGGCCACGAGGGTGCGGGGGTTGTAGTAGATGTCGGCCCAGGCGTCGTCAGTCTCAAGAAGGGAGATCATGTGATCCCCTTGTACACGCCAGAGTGCCGCCAATGTAAATCGTGTCTGTCGCGCAAAACCAATCTGTGTACAGCGATTCGTGGCACGCAAGGCAAGGGTGTTATGCCAGATGGTACAAGTCGGTTTTCGCTTGGTGGTAAACCGATTCATCACTATATGGGCTGTTCAACGTTTGCGAACTTCACCGTTTTGCCAGAGATCGCGTTAGCCAAGATTCGCGAAGATGCGCCCTTTGACAAGGTTTGTTATATCGGTTGTGGCGTCACAACAGGCATCGGTGCGGTGATCAACACTGCAAAAGTTGAGCCTGGTGCCAACGTGGTGGTGTTCGGCTTAGGTGGCATTGGTTTAAACGTGGTGCAAGGGGCGCGTCTGGCAGGCGCTAACATGATCGTTGGCGTAGACTTGAATCCTAGTCGACAGGCCTTGGCAACTAAATTTGGGATGACCCATTTCGTTAACCCCAAAGATGTTGGGGGCGACCTCGTTGCGCATCTCGTTGAGTTAACCGGGGGCGGCGCAGACTACAGCTTCGAATGTATTGGTAACGTTGACGTGATGCGTCAGGCGCTTGAGTGCTGCCATCGTGGTTGGGGCGTATCGGTCATTATTGGCGTGGCCGGTTCAGGTCAAGAGATTAAAACTCGCCCTTTTCAGCTTGTGACGGGCAGAACCTGGAAGGGGACTGCCTTTGGTGGTGCACGCGGGCGTACCGATGTGCCTAAAATTGTTGACTGGTATATGGACGGCAAAATCAATATTGACGATCTGATTACTCACACGATGCCGTTAGAACAAATTAATCATGGTTTTGATTTAATGCATTCTGGCGAATCGATTCGTAGCGTTGTCCTCTACTGAGCACACCATGACACAAAAACTTTTGATCTATCAATCACTGTGGGCGATGGAGCGCAGACGTCCTGATGGGCATGAGTGGGATCTGCAAGAAAA
>JAURJT010000003.1 GCA_030832095.1 Gammaproteobacteria bacterium
ATCTGCCTCCTCTTGAAACACGTTGTAGGGGATATCGAGATTCACTGGGCCGGGACGGCCAGTTACCATCGTATCCATCGCTTGGCGTAACGCAAGAGGCAGCATGTCGACGCGCGTAGGTTGAAAGGCGCGTTTCACGACTGGGCGCAGCACCTGTGCGAAGTCCGCTTGATTGTGTTTATAGAGCTCTTGAAACGGCCCGCGGTTGTGTTGCGAGGTAGGTACGTTGGCGGTGATCGCCATGAAGGCGGACGAGTCGGACAACGCCGTGGCCAGTGACATCACCAGGTTGGCCGACCCCGGCCCTGTTGAAGTAAGTGTTGCGACTGGGCGATGTTTGACACGGTAATAGGCATCGGCCATATGACCGGCACATTGTTCGTGGCGCGGCGATATCAGTTGAATTTTGTCACGCACGTCGTACAAAGCATCGAGAATACCCACGTTACCGTGGCCACAGATACCAAAGATGTACGGGACACGCTCTTGAACCAAGGTCTCGGCGATTAATTGACCGCCTTTCATCATTGCCATATTTTTTTAATCCAATGTATGGAGTTCAGACAAAAGGTCAGCAGGGTACGACTCAGTCGCGCACCCTTACTGCTCGTAGCAAGATTGTGATGTGAGTAGGCTAGTTTTTATTGACGAGGGATATTGGCGCTTATCACCACATCACCCAAACGTTTGATCTCTGCGGCGATAAACGCGTTGAACTGCTCGGGGGTCGTGGGCGCGGGGATCACTCCTTGCGCATTAAGTGATTTGACAACTGCAGGAGACTTCAGCACGTCATTGGCGTCTTTAGAGATCTTCGCAACAATCGCTGGTGGTGTTTTGCTGGGCGCAAGCAGGCCGTACCAATGGTCATAGATCATGCCGGGGATAATCTCAGAGATTGCCGGAATATCGGGCATCAGTGCTGCACGTTTATCGGTGCTAACAGCTAAAGCGATGAGCTTACCGTCTTTGATAAAGGGCAAGGTCAGCCCAAGTGGTGACCAATAAAACGCAGCGCGGCCCGCTGTGGTGTCTACCAGCGCCTCGCCAGTTCCTTTGTAGGGTACGTGCACAATGTCAAGCTTACCCATGCCTTTAAACATTTCACCGTTAAAGTGTGTGCCGCTACCAACCCCTGCAGACGCGAAATTTAACTTGCCTGGTTGCGCGTTAATGAGCTTGATGAGCTCTTGAGGGGTTTTGACTCCAAGCGATGGAGACACGACGAGCACGTTCGGTACGCTCGTGCCAAAGGTCACGCCGGTGAAATCCTTGAGCGTATCGTAGGGCAAGGATTGGTACAAAGTTGGGTTGATGGCGTGAGAGGCCGAGGTAAACATCAACGTAGTGCCGTCGGGTTCTGCGGTTGCAACCAGGCGGCTACCGATTGTGCCACCCGCACCAGGACGATTTTCGACAATCACAGGTTGACCCCAGGTGTCTTGAAGCGCACGCCCTAGCTCGCGCGCAACGATATCAACCTGACTGCCTGCAGTGAAAGGGACCACAATTTTGACGGGCTTACTTGGAAAGGTGGTTTGAGCGACGGCTGCACCGCCCAAAACGACTCCTAGTAAGGCAATTCCTACGGTTTTTGCGACTGTTGAAAGCATGATTATTGTCTCCTGGTTTTTATTGGATTTGCATAAGCACAACTATGACAACTGATCTATCCCGTCGGTGGCACCGACCTAGCTGTTAAATGTTTACAGAATCGCCGCCATCCCCGCGCGAGCGACTTGAGCGTCTTGGTGCGATAGCACGCCCGAGACACCAATTCCCCCGATCACTTCACCCTTGTCGATAATCGGGAATCCGCCTTCGAGCGGGGTGACGCCTGGCACTGCCATGAAGCGCAAGCCTTCGCCGCCTGCAGCGATGCCATCCTGAAACATTTTCGTTGGACGACGGAAGTTCACCGCAGTTAACGCTTTGCCGGTCGCAATCGCCATGCTTGAATGCTGTGTGTGATCAAGACGCTGAGCAAGCACCAAGCTGCCGGCCGAGTCTGCAATGACGATGGCCACTGGCCATTGATTTTTTTCTGCTTCCGCCTCGGCGGCAAGCATCATTTTCTTGGCTCGCTCGAGTGTAATGGGGCGTCCGTAAGGGAGTGGCTTGTCTAAGATTGGGGTCTCTGTTGTCATGTTTAAGGCAGCTATTTTTTTAAATTCTATAAATGCGTGAGTCGCTAGTTTTACGATGGGATCAAGTCATAATTTTCGTATAAGAGTATCTAACGTCTTATACAAGACAGCATCGGCAGAGGACAAGGCTTTTTAATTGAAACTAGGGAAGTCCCCAAGCGACTAAGCCTGCGGCTAGTATCGTTGCGGCTGCGTCAACAAATCTGCTTTCCTTATTTTGGTGTACTCAGCGCACGGCCCACTGCGCCGGCATCCTTTGCTTGCCCAACAGCGCGACAAGCGGCAAGCGCCTGGGCGGCTTGCTCGGGTGTCATAACCGTTGACGCTAAGTCCATAAACTTTGCATCGACTTGCTCATCGTTCATTGGTCGTTCGATACTACCCAAAGCGTGTAAGACGTGGTGATGCAGAACGCGACCATCATGCAAAGTCATTGTGACTTTGGCTTCATCTACCCGAAGGCCTGGCTCGATCGCGACTTGTACCTTGCTGCGAAGTTTGGTGACGGCAGGATCTTGCACAGCAGCATCTGAGTATTGTCTGGCCTGGCTTTTACCTTCGTGGGTCACAATCGCCGCTGAGTGTTGCACGCTGAATTTGCCTTCAAGTCCAGTCGTGGGTGCGCTTTTCCCGGTAAGTTCTAGCACCAGCGGGTGCACCTTCAGATCAATTTGTTTGACGTCGTCAGAGCTGAATGAGTGTTGCTGGCGTAAGGTCACACAGCCATCGATAATCGGGTGAATCACTAAGCCACAGGCGTAGGGCTTGAAGCTATTCTCAAGGGTGTGCCATATCGTACCTAAGCCCTCAGTTGTTTTTTCAAGGTGCTGTTCGGTGGATAGCACGTGCGCAAACCCGCGCGGTGCCTCGATGGCGCGCAGCGAACTGGTAAAGCCAGCTTGGGCCATCAATGCCGCGCTAAGACCGCTTTGTGCTGCACGCCCAGGATGAAGGCTTTTGCACATGGTGCCAAACACTTCGCGCAAGCCAGCTGCCTGTGTGGCTGCAATGCCAAGCGCCCAGGCCATTTTTTTAGCATCGAGCTTGAGTGCGCGGCCAACCGCTGCCGCAGCGCCAAAGCCGCCGAC
Organism: Gammaproteobacteria bacterium; assembly: GCA_030832095.1. GTDB lineage: Bacteria > Pseudomonadota > Gammaproteobacteria > Burkholderiales > Burkholderiaceae_B > Zwartia > Zwartia planktonica. The sequence goes on from JAURJT010000003.1 coordinate 3,236, forward strand.
CGTGCCTGTGACATGCCAGCCGATGTCGTAGTGAGCAGGGCAGACGCCCAAGGCGATACGGCATTCGACCTCAATGCCAAAGACGATGGCTTCAACAAAGGTATTGCCATCAATGGGGTGATACTCAGCTAATGCAAGCAACGCAGAGAGGACCGGACCACTTGGGTGTACCAGCGTTGCCATGTGCGTATCGTCAAAATCCAACACGTGTGAGCTGATCCCATTGAACAACGCGGCATTCAGTGCGTCGACACGGTCATGACGACCGATCACGCTCGCCTGCGGCGCACCGATAAAAGGGCGCATCGCCTGCATGGCGTTGAGCACAGCCGGGTGACGAGCACCACCCAACGCACAGCCGGCCCAGTTGACCAGACTACGCACAGCAATCGCACGCACGGGTTCAGGAATTTTTGCGCCATCAAAACTTGTAATGAAGGTCGCTAGCGTTTCGGTGGTGTCCATATTGACTCACTCTGTGTTGCCGTAAAAAGTTTACCGTGAACTAGAAATTAGTTGGTTTACGAAGATATGTGTGACGCTTGGTCAAAAACCTTAGAGACTCGTTTTGAAGTGAACATGAGGACTATATTTGTTGATTCAAAATTTCAGCGATCCGCTGTGCCGCTTGTAAAGCCAGGGTATCTTGACCTTTCGGGCATATCACTTCTAAGCCGATCGGTAACGGTCCCGGCAAAGGAACCGGAATACTGACACTAGGCATTCCTAGAATTGTCCAGAGTTTGCTAAAACAAGAATCGCCTGGATCTATCAGTTCAAGTAAGGGTGCATAGCCCGGTGAGCTTGGTGTCAGGATACACGTCGCGCCTGCATAGAGGCTGGCGCTTTGCTCACTGCATGTTCGAGCCAAACGCTTGGCCTCGTGATATACCTCGGGTTTAATCGTCTGCGCACGCTGAAGTTTTTCTTGCACCCCGGCCGAGAGACCTGCTCGGTGATGTTGCCATTCGCACTCAAGTGAGGCTAGCCCTTCAACATCGCCGATGACATCAAGTGCAGTCCCTAGTTTTTCAAAACCAGGAGGTAAGCTAATGTTGATGATGCGAACGCCGGCCCGCTCAAGCCGCTCGCGAGCCAAGGACAGTGCTTCGCGGGTGGCGGTCTCTGCCATTGGCCAAAAGGGGTCTTTACAGATACCAACGATCAACTCACCAGTTAAACCTTGTTCGAACTCTTGTAAACCTTGCCAGTCTGATAAAAGACTTAAGGCAATGGCGGCGTCATGAACATTTCGGGTATGCCAACCCAGCGTATCAAGCGTTGGCGACATTCTTTTGACGCCTGCGATGTCGATCAAGTCATAGCTAGCCTTGAAACCAACGACCCCGCAATACGAGGCCGGTCGCACAATCGATCCGGCGGTTTGCGAGCTTAGCGCCAAGGGCACCATGCCAGCACCGACTGCAGCGGCAGAGCCACTCGATGACCCACCGGGGCTGTGCAGGGCTGAATACGGATTGCGCGTGGGGCTGACCTTGCCGCGGGTGGCAAACTCTTGAGTCGTTGTTTTTCCAAGAACGATGGCGCCAGCATCAAGCGCACGCGTGACGATATTGGCGTTGATTGTGGGCCGATGCGTTTGATAGATCGGAGAGTTGTAGCTGGTGATAAAGTCGGTGGTGTCAATGATGTCTTTGACGCCGATCGGAATGCCATGCAACAGGCTACGTGGGGCTTCTTTGTCGAGTTGCTTCGCGCGCGCGAGTGCCGCCTTGGTATCTAGGCTTGCCCATGCTAGAACAGCAGGGTCAACCTGGGCAATGCGCGCCAGGCAACTGCTGACCAGTGTTTCAGACGTTAAGTTGCCGGCGCGGATCGCCTGGGCCATCTGGCCGAGCGTCAGTTCATAAGGTTCAGTCATGTCTCTGAGGGTCTTTTTAGAATATTCTTTTTAGAGTACTTTACTTCATATTGCGAACGACTCGACGGTTGACCGTCAACTGGGGATTCCGTCACGCTGGATTTGGCGCATATTTGCGGATTGACTTATTCTGACCGTTATTCACGTTCTTGTATTGTTAACTTTCACGCGTAGGATTTTTATGCAATCCAAACAGATTCAGCAAGCCGTTGTCGCTTTATTGCCGGCTTTTCGCGATCATGGTCGCCTCATCGCGCTTGACCCAAGCTGTCGTCCGGCCAACCGTGCTGAGGGCTATGAGGTACAGGCGGCTCTACTTACGGCGGTGGGTGAACCAGGTATTGGCTGGAAAATCGCAGCCACCAGTGCGGCAGGACAAAAGCATATTGGCGTCAGCGGACCGCTGGCAGGGCGATTATTGAAGTCGCGCTGCTTAACGGATGGGACGACAGTGTCTCTTGACGGTAATTTTATGGCAGTGGCAGAGGCAGAGTTTGCCTTTCGGATTGGGCGTGATATCAAGCGCGTGGGCAGTGCGCCGTTGAGCATGGCTGAGGTGATGGCAAGTGTCGAAGCCTTGCACGTCGCCATTGAAGTCCCTGCCTCACGTTTTGAAGATTTCGCAAAAGCAGGTGAGGCACAGTTGATTGCAGAGTTTGCCTGCGCTTGCTTTTTTGTCGTCGGGCAAGAGGTCACAACCGATTGGCGCAGCGTTGACTTAAAAGACCATCAGGTCAGTGTGACCTGCAACGGTGCAACTGTTGCGCGAGGGCAGGGCTCAAACGTCTTGGGTGATCCGAGGCTTGCCTTGACCTGGCTGGCCAACGAATTAGTGGACCACGATCGGTATTTACAAGCGGGTGATGTCGTCATGACTGGCACCTGCGTGGTGCCTGTACCAGTCAAGCCCGGCGATGCTGTCGTTGCCGATTTTGGTGCCTTTGGCAGCGTCAGTGCGCGGTTTAAATGACAGGGCTTAAACTTGCGGGCCCCAAGGCGCTGCAAGCATCAACTTGTTTTCTTGCGTCTGCAAGAGCGGGCGCAACTGTTTGGCAAAATTCATAAAAGCCTGATCGCCATAGACGCCATCCCAAAACTTACGGCGGTCAGCCTCATCATCGAATTTCCATAGATGCACTAACTGATTGAGTGCGCCAATGTCACCCGTAAAGTAACCGCACAACTTTGCAGGGTGCTTAGAGAGTGCTGGCCAGCCTTCTGCTTTGTACAGAGCGACTACTTCACTCATTTTTCCGACTGTGACTGTGTAAGTGCGTAATTCGTATATCGCCATCTTTGTCTCCAATTTTTTGTTTAATTGTCTTAGAAAATTTTAATCCTGGGACTAGGCACACAATGCATAGCCCCTTCGTCATCTACCAGCCCTCAGTGCCTGGTTAACATCGCCTAGGCGGCAACCGCCTGTGCGACTTGTTCGACAGTCTGCGGACTTTGCGCGCCACGAATGAGTCTGCCTGGCAACTTGCCAGTTGAAACACCGTCGCGATACGTCACCACACCGGCCACGATCGTAGCGCGATAGCCTTCGGCAACTTGTCCTAAGCGACGTCCGTTTGCTGGCAAATCATGCACGATTTTTGGTGCGTGAAGCTTGAGTTTGTCAAAGTCGATCACGTTGACGTCGCCCTTGTAGCCGGGGCGCAGCAGACCTCGATCGTTCAAACCCACTGTGGCTGCGGTGTCGTGCGTTTGCCATTTCACCAAGGTTTCAAGAGGGATTTTTTCGCCTCGTGAGCGATCACGTGCCCAGTGTGTCAGCAGATAGGTTGGGAAACTTGCGTCGCAGATAAAGCCATAATGTGCGCCACCATCGCTCAAGCCAGGCACGGTATCCCGATCAAGCAACATTTCGCGCAGCACGTCAAGGTTTTGCTCGGCATAGTTATACAGAGGGCGATACAGAATCGCTTTGCCTTCGTTTTGAAGCAAATAATCGTAGGCGTATTCGGTTGGATTCACACCGGCACGCTTTGCTAAGCCCGCAATGCTGTCTTCAGGCTTCGGTTCGTACTCTGGTGGGTCACCGAGTGGATATAGATTTTCAAAGTTCGCGACACGACGTTTGTACATCGCTTCGGTGTGCTCTTCGGCCACAATTTTGGCACGCAGAGCCGGGTCTTTGAGGCGCTCAAGTTTTTCAGCCAGCGGCAGCTTTGCTAACGCTTCGTATGACGGTAATTGCGAGAATGGGCAGATCGAGAGTGAAAAGCTCAGCAACAACGCGACGGGGCGTGCGCCAACTTGTGCTTTCATTTGTAAGCCGGCATCGGTTGCATCGTGCATGTGCTCCATCACGCGACGCCAGCGTTGTGGCAAATGCTCGTGTTGCAACAGAGTCAGTGATAGAGGGCGCCCTGACGCTTCGACAATTCGACGTAGCATTGCAAACTCATTGTCTGTATCGTCAAAATCAGAGACTAATTGCAAGACGCCTTGGCCAATCGCGCCCAAGCCCTTGGCAATTGTTGTGAGTTCACTTTCGGCGGCACCCAAGGTTGGCGTATGGTGACCATCGCTGCTTTTATGCAGAATGGTGCGTGAGGTTGTGAAGCCTAACGCGCCAGCCTTAACTGCCTCGGCGGCTAAACGTGCCATTTCAAGGCTGTCAGCCTCGGTGGCCACTTCGCGCGCAGCGCCTCGGTCACCCATCACATGAATGCGTAAGGGCGCATGACCAACTTGCGTCGCGACATCGGCGTCATACTGACGGGCCTCAAGCGCATCAAGATATTCTGGAAAGGTGCGCCAGTTCCAGGGCAAGCCCTCGTCTAGCACCACGCCGGGAATATCCTCAACACCTTCCATAAGCTTCATCATGACTTGCCGGTGCTCTGGGTTGCAAGGCGCAAAGCCAATGCCACAATTACCCATCACCACCGTGGTCACGCCTAGCTGTGAGGATGACGCGACTTTGTTGCTCCAGGTCACCTGGCCGTCGTAATGGGTATGGATATCGACAAAACCTGGGGTCACGAGCAGCCCCTTAGCATCGATTTCTTCGGAGGCGGTGCCGGTGACTGTACCGACTTGCTGAATGATGCCATCGACGATTTTGATGTCGCCAATGTAGGGCTTGGTGCCCGTACCGTCAGCGATCAAGCCGTTACGAATGATTAAGGATTGAGGGGTTGTCATGTTGATGTCTCTGAGAGTTTTTTGGTTAAAGTGTGGTGCGGCTCGTTAGGGCATCTGCGCCATGATTTGCCCGACTGCAGCGGTCAATTTTTTTGCATACGGTACGTGTAAAAACTCGTTTGGGCCATGCGCATTCGATTTTGGTCCGAGCACACCGCACACCATCATTTGCGCTTTCGGAAAGCCCTGACTGAGCAGATTCATCAACGGGATCGTACCGCCTTGACCGATGTAACCTACAGGTGCCTGAAAGTGTGCCAGGCTCGCTTGATTTAACGCCTGTTCAAACCAAGGGGCGATTGTGGGGGCATTCCAGCCGGTTGAGGCACCCTGTGGCTCAAAGGTAACCTTGGCCTGATATGGAGCGTTGTCTTCTAGCAGTGTTTTGAGTTCTGCAACCGCCGCTGCGGCGTCAATCAACGGCGGTAAGCGCAAGCCGAGTTTGAAGGCCGTGTACGGGCGCAAGACGTTACCTGCGTCACGCAACGACGGGAAACCCTCGGCGCCTGTGACGCTCAGTGTCGGTCTCCAGGTGCGTCGCATCAGCGCTTCAACAGGGTCTAAGGTGGTGGGAATCGCCACCAGGGTTGAGCCGCCGCAGTCGTGATGTGCCCAAGGAAAGCGTTTGAATATCTCGTCGCCCAGAATGGCTGCTGTGGCACGCGCCTGATCGACCCGTTCGGTGGGGATCTCACAATGAAAGCTTTGGGGCAGTAGGCGGCCCGTTGCGCTGTCTTCAAGGCGATCCAGCACATGACGCATGATGCGAAAACTTGAGGGCACCAAGCCCGAAGCATCGCCCGAGTGAATCCCTTCGGTCAAAATTTCAACTTTTAAGACGCCGGTGGCCATGCCGCGCAAACTCGTCGTTAACCACAGCTGATCGTAATTACCTGCGCCACTGTCTAAGCACATCACCAAACCGACATCACCCAAGCGAGGCTTGATCGCCTCGATGTAGGGCAGCAAGTCAGGTGACCCGCTTTCTTCGCAGGTTTCGATAATGCCGACGATACGAGGGTGTTCGACCTTTTGCGCTTTAAGCGCTTGAATCGCGGTAATCGCAGCGTAGGTTGCATAGCCGTCGTCAGCACTGCCACGTCCGTAGAGTTTGCCGTCGAGGTATTTTGAGGTCCAGGGGCCCAAGCCGGCGCGCCAGCCATCAAACTCGGGTTGCTTATCCAAATGGCCATACATCAGCACCGTTTGGCTGCTTGGTGTTTGTGGCCGTGTAGCTGCCACCTCAAAAAACATAATAGGTGTACGGCCAGGCAGGCGAATAATTTCAGCTTTGAGCCCTGCAACTTTTTGTTGTTCAACCCAGGTTGCTGCTCGCTGCAGCACGGTTTCAAGGTAACCGGCTTTCGCCCAATCTGGATCAAAGGCCGGGGATTTGGCCGGAATCTCGATATAGTCGCTGAGCTGTTTGACGAGATCGTCGTCCCAGGCTCGGCTTACATTTGAAAGCATTTCAGCGGTGTCGAGCATTGGGACGGGTGCGTTCATTTTGTTTCCTGAGTGATGACGTGGGCGCTTTAACTGGCTTTTACCTTGAGACGCCAAGCGTGCAACAAAGGCTCGGTATAGCCACTTGGCTGTACCAATCCTTTAAAGACTAAATCACGCGCCGCGCGATAAGCAGACGAGGCTTCAAAGTTTGGCGACATTGGGGTGTACAGAGGGTCATTCGCGTTTTGTTGATCTACCACCTTTGCCATGCGTTGCAGGGTTTCGGTGACCTGCGCCTCGTTTGTGATCCCGTGCAAGAGCCAGTTAGCGATGTGCTGGCTTGAAATTCTTAAGGTGGCGCGATCCTCCATCAGACCGACGTTGTGAATGTCAGGCACTTTTGAGCAGCCCACGCCTTGATCGACCCAACGCACAACGTAGCCCAAAATCCCTTGGGCGTTGTTATCGAGTTCCTGTTGAATATCACTGGCTGACCACTTGGGGTCAGTGGCGACTGGCACTAGTAAAATTTCGTTGAGCAAGCGATCAATCTCGGCGTCGTTTGCGGTTTTTTCAAGGCCCACTTGAATCTCTGCAACGTTGACTTGGTGGTAATGCAACGCGTGCAAGGTCGCTGCGGTCGGAGATGGTACCCAAGCAGTATTGGCACCTGCTTTGGGGTGACCGATCTTTTGTTCGAGCATGGCGGCCATCAGGTCAGGCATCGCCCACATCCCTTTACCGATCTGCGCGCGACCACGCAAACCGCAGGCTAAACCTGTGAGCACATTGCTGCGTTCGTAGGCCGACAGCCAAGCGCTGGATTTCATGTCGCCTTTACGAAGCATCGGGCCAGCTTGCATCGCTGTATGCATTTCGTCGCCAGTGCGATCTAAAAAGCCGGTGTTGATAAAAGCCACTCTGGCGCGAGCCTCGTTAATACATGCTTTCAGGTTGGCGCTGGTACGACGCTCTTCATCCATGATGCCAAGCTTGACAGTATTTGGGGGCAAGCCCAAGAACCCTTCAACACGACCAAAGAGCTCGCTTGCAAACGCAACTTCAGCAGGGCCGTGCATTTTAGGTTTAACGATATACACCGAACCCGTTCGCGAGTTGCCGTACAAGTGATCTTTGGTGCGCTTGAGATCATGCAGTGCAATCGTCACGGTTACGACTGCATCCAGGATACCTTCAAAAATTTCATTACCTTGGCCATCAAGAATAGCTGGGTTGGTCATCAGGTGACCGACGTTGCGTAAAAACAAAAGCGAACGACCGTGCAAGGTCACTACGCCATCTTTGGCTTGAACGCCACCGATACCGGCCTGGTACTTTCTGTCGGCGTTCAGCGTTCGATTGAAGGTTTTTCCGTTTTTAGTCACGCTTTCAACCAGCGTGCCTTTTAGAATGCCAAGCCAGTTGCTGTAGGCCAAGACTTTGTCGTCTGCATCGACGACTGCAACAGAGTCTTCGAGATCAAGAATCGTCGATAGTGCCGATTCAATCACAATGTCGTTGACGCCAGCTTGGTCGTCTTTGCCAATACCTTTTGAATTGTCGATCTGGATATCAATGTGCAGGCCGTTATTGGCCAAAAGAATGGCCGATGGTGCGGCTTCAGAGCCTTGGAAACCGACAAATTTATTTTGATCCGCCAAGCCAGTTGTGCTACCGTTTTTAAGCGATGCGGCTAACTTGCCCGCCTGCACGCTGTAGCGTTGTACGTCGGCATGCGAGCCGTTTGCCAAAGGGGCGGCTTGATCAAGAAACTGACGACCAAATGCGATGACGCGGGCACCGCGCACAGGGTTGTAGCCCGAGCCATTCGGCCCTGCTTTGGTGGCACCGTCGGTTTCAGGCAGCACATCGGTGCCATACAGTGCGTCGTACAACGACCCCCAGCGGGCGTTGGCCGCGTTCAAGGCATAACGGGCATTTAGTACTGGGACAACCAGTTGTGACCCAGCTTGAAGCGCCAACTCGGCATCCACATTGGCAGTCGTGATGGTGACAGGCCCGGGCGTCGGTGCGAGGTAGCCGATCGAAGTCAGGTGAGTACGATAGGCCGCCATGTCTTGGATAGGGCCTGGGTGAGCACGATGCCAGCTGTCCATCGCCGTTTGAATGCGATCGCGCTCAGCGAGCAAAGCAACATTTTTTGGTGACAAGTCATGTACCAGTGCATCGAAACCTTGCCAGAAGGCGGTGCTGCTGACGCCACTGCCTGGCAGCACGCTGTCTTCAATAAAACGGTAGAGTGAGGTTGCAACTTGAAGGCGATGAATTTGAGTGCGTGCAGTCATGCTCTAGAGGCCTTGCGTAAAAGAAATGGGTGACAGACGTTAGCTAGATTAGGCGGGGTGACGTCACGGTTAATCCACCAGTAAGTTAGTTTACCGGAATTGAGCCAAAAGCTTGCTGTATTGCAGGGCGGGGCGGGGATGGTGGCCGAGCGCCAAGCCTCGCCTAAACCCATGCTAGTTGATGGGTTTAGGGCTTGGCCTTTTGGTTAGATGGTGAGATCTTAGATGTCTGTGTTAGTACGAGCGCAGGCCGCTGCGAATGAGATCTAAAGGCAAATTTAAGGCCCACGCTGCAGCGACTGAAGCCAGCACCGCAACGGTATTGTCTTGGGGGGTGTCATGCTGCCCTCCCAAAATTGGAAGGTCTGAGGTTTTGCACAAAGGCGTACGAAGCTTGCCTTGTGCCAAAACAATCTGGCCCGATTCGAGTAACACCGCCCATTTGTCTTCTGCGAGATGCGCTTGAATCAGTGCCGCGCTCGAATCCTGACTAAAAAAGATTAACGCACCTGCGCAGTATTGAGCAATGTCTGCCACGTTGACGTCATCGGCGTTGAGTACGCCTGTGCCACTGGCGCAAACCACGTCAATTTGTGTGCGATAGATTTTGATCAGATCGGTTGCAGTTTCAAAGGCGTGGTATGCCACGCTAGGGGCCTTGAAGGTGTCATGAAAAGTGATATCAGTGACGATGCCTACCAAGCATTTGATGTAATCGAGGCCTTCGGTCAGGATTTGCATGCCGTTCGTTTCAACGACTGCGGCTTGAATCTGGCAATTTAATAGCAAGCGTTGAGTATTAGACCAAGTTGAAGAGACTGCCGAAGTAAGTACGCGATCATTGACTTTCACCCCCTCGCTGTTCGACAAGCCGGTGCACGCGCCATTGAGCCGTAATAAATGAAACATCAGGTGCGTGACTAGCGTCGTGCCACTCGAGCCAGAGACGCCGATCAACGGAAAGGTTTTATCGTCTTCTGGTGGAAACATGTAATCAACGATTGCTTTGCCCACCTCGCGCGGTAGACCTTCGGCTGGCTTCAGATGCATCAAGAGCCCGGGCCCAGCGTTGACTTCTACGATCGCACCATTCGTCTCTGACAGGGGGCGAGAGATATCCTCGGTGACCAAATCGATACCGGCAACATCTAATCCAACGGCTTTTGCGGCGACGGCCGCAAGCGCTGCGACTTCGGGATGAACGTCATCGGTGCAGTCAAAGGCAACATTGCCGTTGCGCTGAATCAAGACTTCGCAACCGAGTGGCGCAATGCTGTCAGCTTCAAACCCCTGACGTTTAAGCTCGAGGCGTGCCGCCGAATCAATGCGAACGGGATTTAGGGGCTGCTCTTCGCCACGCCCGCGGCGAGGGTCTGAGTTGATTTGAAGCTCAATTAAGTCGTTGATCGTGTGGATGCCGTCGCCAGTCACACGCGCTGTCTGACCTTTTGCCGCCGCGGCAAGTTTTCCATTCACAATCAGCAGTCGATGTTCGTTGCCACGAATGAAACGCTCAACCAACACCCCAGAGCCCTCGTCAACCGCGACGGCGTACGCTGCCTCGATCTCTTGCTGCGTTTCGAGGTTAATAAACACACCACGTCCGTGGTTGCCGTCAACCGGTTTGACCACGACCGGCAAACCCAGTTCTTGCGCGGCTTCCCAGGCATCTTGTGCGTCTTGAACGGCGCGCCCTTGCGGGATCGGCACGCCGCAGGATTCTAAAATTGACTTTGTTAAGTCTTTGTCACGCGAGATGGTTTCGGCGATGGCGCTGGTCTGGTCAGTTTCTGCAGTCCAGATACGGCGTTGTTGGTTGCCGTACCCAAACTGAATCAGGTTGCCATTATTTAAACGCACAGTTGGAATGTCACGATCTTCAGCCGCTAAGACCATCGAGGCAGTGCTCGGCCCTAAGCATAAATCTTGCGAGAGTTCTTTGAGCTGTTCAAGCGCAGCTTCAAGGTCGTAAGGCTGGTCTTCAATCGCGGCCATGACCAGATCTCGTCCGGCGTAGAGCGCGGCACGGGTCACCTCTTCTTGCCAACCACTGACGACAACTTTGTAGACGCCTCGTGTTTCGGTTTCGCGTGCTCGCCCAAAACCATGACCCGGTACGCCAGCGAGATCCTGTAGGGCGAGTGTCACATGTTCAAGAATGTGACAGGGCCATGTTCCGGTTTGCAGACGTTGCAAAAAACCTCCGCGCACGCCTGGGCTACAGCGATGTTCGATCAGACTGGGTAGCCAGGCGACTAGTCTCTCATAGAGACCGGGTACAAGATTAGAGGGGCAATCCTCGAGGTCTCCGATGTCGACGACAGCCTCGAGGGCTGAGTAATACGTCCAGATATTTGGTCCGCGCAGGTAGACGATGCTCTGGATGACCATATCGCGTTTATTCATGAGACGGAAGAGTTCACTGTTGATGGCGAGGTGTCTATTATCGCCGATCAGAGGAGGTCTGTTCGTCGCCCTCTCGACCTTCGAGTTTGTTGCAGACAAGCCTCTTCGGTTCTGTGGGTCGTACAGTATTTGAGCCATGAAACCGTTTAGACTCTCTTTGCCTTAGCGGGCAAAGAGAGGGATCTATAGCTTAGCAAAATTTAGGATTAGCGAGGGCGGCGCCCAACAATGGGGTATTGCGGATCAGTGAATCCGTGCGTGGAAGCGTAGCCTGGCGCGACAAGTCCGTCGACCGCCGCCTCGTCTTCGGCGTTCAACGAGACAGACATTGCAGCAATATAGTCTTGCCACTGTTCGAGCGTTCGGGGCCCGCCAATCACACCGTTGATGAGTTTGTTGTTCAGCGCCCAGGCGATGGCAAACTGAGTTGGGCTCAACCCGCGACGCAAAGCATGCTCTTTTAAGGCGTTGGCCACTTCAAAAGATTCGTTACGAAACTCGGTTTGATGCAAACGGCGGTCGCCGCGCCCCGCGCGACTCGAGGCCTCTGGTGCGACGTTGGGCTGATACTTGCCCGTTAACACGCCACGCGCCAGTGGGCTGTAGGCGACGACGCCGACGCCGTAATGATCGCAGCAGGGTAGCACTTCGGTTTCAATCATCCGCGTGACTGCGCTGTAAGGGGGCTGACACACAATTGGTGGCGGGATCCCCATTTTTCGAGCCATTTCAACCATCTTGGCAATGCGCCATGAGCGAAAGTTAGACACACCGTAATAGCGAATTTTTCCAAGCTCAATGAGTCGGGCAAAAGTCGAGAGGGTCTCTTCCATCGGGGTGACTTCGTCATCACGGTGCATGTAGTAAACATCGATCCAATCGGTTGCAAGCCGTTTGAGGCTGTTGTCGATCTCGGTCATGAGCCAACGTCTTGAGGTGCCTCGGTCGTTAGGCTCTTTACTCATGGGGTTAGCGACTTTAGTCGCCACTATCCAACGGGCACGGTCTTGTGCGATCAAACGCCCAACCATGCGCTCAGAGTCACCCCCGGCGTAGCTGTCTGCAGAGTCGATCGCGTTGTAACCGGCAGCGCGGGTGGTTGCGACGATTTCTCGCGCAACGGCTTCATTAGTTTGATCGCCGAACATCATGGTGCCCAGCCAAAGTCGCGGCACATAGAGGCCGCTATGGCCCAGTGGGAAGTATTCGGGATTTTTTTGCGTCATGATGCTTTTCACTATTGAGGGGTAATTTTCTGCAACTCGATCACTTTCTTCCAGCGAGCAATATCTTTGCGAACCAGTTGCAGCATGTACTCGGGCGAACCGCCTACGGCGATCGTGCCTTCGTCTTCGAGCCGAGTGTAGACGGCGCGATCTTTTAAAACGTTATTGAGCTCGGCGTTGAGCAAAGCAACGACTTCGGGAGGAATCCCTCGAGGGCCGCCCATAGATTTACTGTCGACAACATTGAAGTCTTTAACGCCCTGTTCTTCAAAGGTCGGGACGTCGGGCAAAATGGCTAAACGAGACTCTCCAGCGACTCCTAGCGCTCTGACGCGTTTTGACTTGACGTAAGGGGCGGTGAAGGTTGAGGTGCTGAGTAGAAGATCGACGTTCCCCCCGAGTAAATCATTCATGGCGAGGGACGAGCCCTTATAGGGCACATGCACCAATTTGATCTTTGCAAGATAGGCAAACTCTTCCATGGATAAATGGGCAATTGAACCCACTCCGGCCGAGCCATGGGTGTACCGATCGGGGTTCTTTTTCGCGGCGGCAATCAGATCGGTTGCATTGCGAAAAGGCGAATCGTTATGCACCAGCAGCACCATTGGCGTTTGCGCAAGCGTGATGATGGGTTGCATATCCAGAATGGGATCAAAGGGAAGGGGTGCCATCGCCGCTTGTATGCAGTAACTGGTCGACAAATTCAGTAGCGTGTAGCCATCAGGCGCCGACTTCATCACATACGCCGAACCCACATTGCCGCCCGCGCCCGTACGGTTTTCAACGACGACTGGATTATTGAGTCGCTCGGATAGTTTTTGTCCGGCGATTCTGGCGATCGCGTCACCCCCACCACCGGCCGCAAAAGGCACGACAAACTTGATCGTTTTGCTTGGGAATTTATCCTGTTGCGCTAAAAGCGGAAACCCAATGGCCGCGAGACCACCCAATGCGGCTGATCGGACAAAAGAACGTCTGTTCATGGGGTTTCCTTGAATACCGAGTGGCTTAGGCAAACACTATATACCGGACAGAGAGAGTGGTTTTCTTGAGTCGTCTTGGTGCTTAGGCTGCCTTTGAAAACTTGGCTAAGAAGGGGGTGAGTTCGCGAATATTTTTAATATGTTCAAGCTTCTCGAGCTTAGCAAACAGGGCAGGGATATCAGTCGCGGGCAGCACACGTTTGGCGCAGTCGTTGAATTTCTCCCATAACTCTTCACTTGTTAAGGGGTAGTCGCCGCCACGTCCAACCAAGCTATTAATTCGACGCGATACAGTACGCCCGTCTTTCAAGGCCACAATGACTTCGGCGCCAAATTGATCGGGTGAGTCGTCGGGCATATCGGGGTGTGGCGCGGCAGTCGTTTTTGCCATGATCGCTCGTACCTTACTATCAAAGTGCGCATCCCCTTCAAAGTCATCAAGACGCACGGTCCCATCAACTAATGCGCGCGCCACTGCATATTGCACCGAGAATTTGGCGGCCAGCGGGGTTTGAGGATCTGGATTGTTCGTGTGCGGCAGGCGACGACGATGCGGCATGATGTCGACCTTTTCAATGTCTTGTGGGCTGAAGGTTTCTTGTTGTCGCAGTTGAAGCGCCATGGTGACGGCAGGGTGGGTGCTACCGCAGCAGGCAAACTGCTTAAGCCCCATACTAGGGCTTAAGACCTCTAGAGGATTGGCCCAGTTTTCAAAAATCAAGCTGGCGTCGTAATTGCCTTTGCCGTTGAACGCATTGAAAAAGCCTTGATGGTGCTCAAGCGCTTCAGGATTGGCATCGTAGCCCGCGTCGGCCATGAGAGCCGCCAATAAACCGTTACGCGCGCACTGACCTACGTGAAGAGGCTTGACCATGGTGCCGAAGTTAGCTTTGATACCCGAGGCGAACGAGGCGGCAATGGCCAGTGCAATCGCTTGCTTTTTGGCGTCGAGCCTAAGCAAATGTCCCGCAGCAGCGGCAGCACCAAAGACACCGAGTGTTGCTGTTGGATGCCAGCCTTTGTCATAGTGATAGAAGTTGACGGCGCGTGCCAGTCGAATTTCAGTTTCAATCCCAACGACATACGACTGAAGCAGTTCGAGGCCCGAGTTACCGCGTTCTTCGGCGATTGCCATCAGGGGCGCGACCAACGGCGCTGACTGATGCCCGCCCATCGGTTGGCTAAAGTCGTCGTAATCTAAGGCGTGCGAGGCGGTGCCGTTGATAAACGTTGCATCAAGCGCTGAAGTCTTTTGCGCCGTGCCAAAAATCGTGCAGACGCCCGGTGCGGAGGCAACCCCAGGGGTGCGCAGCAGGTTTGTGGTGCAGGGCTCAATAGCGCCAGCAAGTGTGACGCCTATAGTGTCGATAATTGCCGTGCGCGACAACATAATGGCTTGAGGCGTGATGGCCTTGAGGTCAAAAGACACGATACGCTCGGCGATTTGCTCAAGCACAGTTTGAGTGGCGTGTGACTGATTCATAACAATGATCCTGATTTTCTATGTGATTGTTCCGCGCGTTGGCTCGCGCTCACGGCAGTTCGGTACAGGCGCTGCGCCTGTCCGATGAGAGCCGTCATGCAGTTTCCAATTTTTTTTGCACAGTGACTGCAACTATATGCCGTCAGGCAGTTTGTGGCGAATGATAAGGTGAGTCGATTAGGGATAACCCTGTATTGATGTCTTCAATCTCTAAGATTCCAAATAGTGGAGTTTCATCTGCTTCATGGATCAGAAATTGCGAGAGAATGATCGAGCGCAATCTGTCAAAAACAAGCCGGCGACATCTATCAATAATGAACTGGCGTAATCTATCAACCAATTATCAGACAAAAATAACCGAGACTCACCTAAAGTGAACGCAGCGACGCCCACCAATGACTTGACTGGCAGTTTTGTTAACTTGCTTTTAGCTTGGCCTGCTGCTGACCCTGTGCTTGAGCGTCAATGCCGTTTGTTGCTTTTAGATGGCTTAGCCGTCGCGATCGCGGGGGCGCATGAACTTGGGCCGAGTATCTTAGCCAAACTGGCGCAACGAGATGTGCCGGCGGGGCCCGCACGCGTGATTAGCAAGGGATTTTCAACCGGTGTGGTGCAGGCGGCGCGAGTGAATGGTGCCGCAATGCACGTGCTGGACTTTGAACCCATGTGGAACCCGCCTAACCATGCGCTATCGCCATTGCTACCTGCGCTCTTGGCACTTGCGCAGTGGCGCGAGGCCAGCGGTTGTGGCGCTCAGGGCAAAGCCTTGTTGCGTGCCTTAGCGAAAGGGATTGAAGCGCAAGGGCGTTTGCGCCTTGCCTCAGGTCAGATCGAACCGGGTAAATTGACGATGCATCCGCCAGGCGCGGTGGGGCCAATGGCTGCCGCACTGGCCTGTGCCGAACTGATGACCTTGACGCAAGAGCAAGTCGTTGCTGCAGTCAGTATGGCTGCTTCGCGCTGCGGTTCTGTGCTGGCTAACGTGGGTACGATGACAAAAGCACTGCATTGTGGCGACGCTGCAGCGAATGGTGTCGAGGCTGCGCTGTTGGCGGCAGAGGGGTTTACGGCAAATGTGGATGCGATCGGTAGCCCCAGGGGGTGGGGGCCCGCGTTGTTCGGTGCAACCTTTGAGCCTCAACACCTGACGGCAGCGCTTGAGGTTGCCCGCGCAGTACAGCCCGGCCCAGCCTGGAAATTGTTTCCGTCTCAGTTTGCGACTCATTTTGTGATTACCGCAGCACTAGAGTTACGCGCAAACCACCCTGCGGTGAATTTGAGCGAGCAGGTCGAGCGCATCGAATTACGCACACCGGTGATGCACTACATCGATCGCCCAAAGCCCGAGACAGGTTTAGATGGTAAGTTCTCTTGGCAATATACGACTGCCGTGGCACTGCTTGATGGCCAAGTCGAGCCAAAAAGTTTTACGCAAGAGCGGCGCTTTTCGGCGGATGTTGTTAGTTTGCTTGAAAAAATTGTTCTTAATCGCGACGCAACGATTTCAGGTCGTTTGGATCAGATGCACGTTGAGCTTAAGGTTGTGTTGCGCGATGGGCGTGAGTTGGTGCAGCGCTGCGATGCACCCTTGGGCAGTTGGACGCGACCGGTGGGCCCCGAAAAAATTCGCGATAAAGCGCGCGGGCTCATCACTGAGGTGTGTGGCGGTGACGTGGCAGCTCGGGTCGACGCAATTGTGATGGGCGAGGGCGATTTTGAAGTTTGCGAGTTGATGGCATTGATTTGAATCAAGACGATCAAACTATTGATTCGCGTCGATCTGACAACTGACGAGCAGTACACTCTGATATAAAAATAACGTGTTGTGAGGCAACAGTATGGTCTTAAATTCTTTGAAACATCCCTCAAACTGGCGAGTCGCCGATCTTGAACGCGATCAACGTTGGGTCTTTAGAATTGATGCAGCGATGCGTCAAGAGATGATTGACGCGGTGCTAAAAGCTCAAGATCCCAATAAATCTTTGCTCGCTTACCGGCGCGAGGATTTTGCCTTGAGCAAGACCTTGGTCACGCTTAACGCGGCGCTTGAAGAGGTCAAACGTGGGTTGGGCGTTGCCTTGATCAAGGGTTTGCCACGACAAGAACTGACCGCTAAGCAATTTGAAATCCTGACTTGGGGCTTGGGTCTGTATAGCGGCGTGCCTCGCCCTCAAGGTAAAGACACGCACTATATTTCAGCGGTGAAAGATGCCGGGATGACCTATCGTACGGGAACAGGCCGCGGCTATTCATCCAACGCTGAACTTGATTTTCATACCGACTCCTCTGACATCATTTTTTTAAGCTGCTTTAACCAGGCCGTATCCGGTGGAAAGACTATTGTCAGCAGTTCAATGGCCGGCCATGATGTGATGGCACGTGAATTTCCTGATCAACTGAAGTGGCTGTACGAGCCGATTGCGTTTAGTCGGCAGGGTGAGGGCGCACCCGACGAGGGACCGTACGTGATGCAGCCAGTGTTTTCGCAGCAAGGCGAAAAGTGGTTTGGCCGCTGGAACTGGAACCGTGTGCGCAGCGCCCAGAAAATCGAAGGTGCCCCACAAATCAGTGCCGAACATTTGGCAGCCCTTGAACAGTTTGATCAGGTGGTTCGGCGCCCTGAGATCGCCTACGAAATGTGGCTTGAACCTGGTGACGTACAAATCGTGAATAGTCACGTGACGCTCCATTCGCGCACTGAGTTTCAAGACCACGAAGATCCTGCGCTTAAGAGGTTGTTATACAGGCTGTGGATTGCGCCACCAGATAGTGACGTGTTGCCAGAGTGCTGGCGAGATTTGTATCGCTCGTGCGAGTCGGGTACGGTACGCGGAGGGATCCGCGGATTTAAGTACGACGAGGTCTGCGCTCAGTTTGAGGCGCGTCAGGCACAAGATTGCGCCATGCACCCGCAGCGCTGAACGTCGAAGTGGCTCAGGCGCAAGATCTTGTAAAGAGGTTTCTTAAAGCTGAAGGGTTTGTGCGCCTGTCTATCTATTAAAGACGACAGGCGCGTGTTGTTAACGGGCTGCAGCCAGTTTTTGACTGATCGCAACGATGCGCTGTGCAGCGTAGACGATTGGGTAGTCAATAAACTGACCATCGAGTTGAATCGATGAAGACCCAGCAGCTTCGGCTGCGGCAAAGGCTTCAACAATTTTTGTGGCGCGTGCAACTTGCGCTTCAGTTGGAGTGAAGGCTTTGTTGACGACTGGAATTTGATCTGGGTGAATGCACAGTTTGCCCTGAAAACCGAGGTCGCGAATCTTATTGGTCGAGGCTTCGAAGCCTTCAGCATCTTGCAAATCAACCCAAACCGTGTCGATCGGGGGTTCTTTGTCATGCGCGCGAGACATCAAGACCACCTGATTGCGGTAGGCCAGCAGTTCAGTCTCGTCACGCGACCACTTCAAATTGAGATCCAAGGTAAAGTCGCCGGCGCCAAACGCCACGCGCTTGATGCGCGAGCAGCTTGAGAGAATTTCGCCCAAGTTGGCAATGCCTTTGGCGGTTTCAATAATCGGGATCAGGTCGATCGCACCTAACGTTAAGCCGCGTTCGCGCTCAAGCTCGGTCATGAGCCAGTCAGCAGTTTGGGCCTGACCAGCATTCTCGACTTTGGGCAAAATCAAGCCGTCGACGCCAGTTTGGACAGTGGCCACGAGATCGCCATAGGCATAAATCGTTGACATCGGATTGACGCGGATATACCCCAGACAGTTGCGTGGCCGTTGCATCGCTTGCACGGCTAGGGGGCGGCTAATGACTTTTTCTGAGACGGCGCAGGCATCTTCTAAGTCAAGAATGACGGCGTCAGCACCGAGCGTAAAGGCCTTCTCGGTGCGTCGTGGATGGTTGGCGGGTGCGAACAAAAATGTTCTAAAAGTCCCCATGGCGGTTTCCTGAAATGATGGTAGATATTGATATGCGAGCGTTATTTGATCTTTCAATACTTTGCAGCTGCTTCGAGGCTGGTGCAATTCGATCAAGCCGAGCAAAGATATTACGGCTTGGTCGATTGCAACGACACTGCGGTTTCTTATTGACGGCTACTCAACCGTCAACTTGATCTGCTTAAGCAGTGCTGCAAAGCTGTCGAGTTCTTTTTTAACTTGCGCAGACATCTCTGCTGCAGTGTTGCCAATAGGTTCGGCACCCGTTGCTAACAATTGGCTTTTCACCTCTGGGATGTTGACGATTTTCGTCACCTCAGCACTGAGCTTGTTCACAATATCGCTCGGGGTTTTGGCAGGCGCCATCAGCCCAAACCAGGTGCCCACGTCGAAACCTGGCAAAATCGTTTCGTTCAGTGTTGGCACATCGGGCAAGGCAGACGAGCGCTTGGCGGTGGTAACGGCCAGTGCACGCGTTTTGCCGCCTGTGACTTGTGGCAAGCCTGCTGTGATCGTGTCAAACATTAATTGAGTTTGGCCGCTGACCAAATCAGAGATTGCGGGCGCACTGCCTTTGTAAGGGACGTGGACAATATCTGTTTGTGCCTGCAGATTAAACATTTCGCCGATGAGATGGTGAGCCGTGCCCGCGCCCGCAGAGCCATAGTTCAGTTTGCCCGGTTGCGTTTTGGCTAACGCGACAAACTCTTGAATCGTATTGGCTGGAACCTTTGCGTTGACCACAACCATGTTGGGGATCATGGCAATGACGCTCACGGGTGCGAGGTCACGGCCAATATCGTAGGGCAGATTTTTAAAGACATTTTGAGCAATGATGTGGTGCGTGGCAGCCAGCAGCAGGGTATAGCCATCAGGTGATGCTTTGGCAACTTGGTCGGCACCCAGCGTTGCACCTGCGCCAGGCTTGTTCTCGACAATAACGGTTTGCCCCCAATCGGCGGTCATGCGCTGCGCCACTAGGCGGGCCAACTGGTCGCTCGAGCCGCCCGGTGCAAACGGTACCAGAATTTTGATAGTGCGATTCGGAAAGTTAGCCGCCGTTTGCGCAAACGAAAGCGAGGTTAAACAGGCAAGTGCGCTTGCTGCAAAGATCTTAAAAAGAGTATTCATTTTAGGTAGTCTCATTTTTTGTGATGGATGCGAACTTATTCTTTGAGTTTCGCGATCGTATTTTATGAATCTTATAAAATTATTTTGTGAATGATGTGAACTTATTTTAAGGATCATATGAACTTAATTTATAAATAGTGCCACCGAATTTTAAGCGTCACGCGCGCTCACTCGGGCTCTTTGAACACACCCATGTCTTCTAGTAGCTCTTGTACCAGATCAAGCCTGAGTCTGGGGTTTTCCATGATCAGAAGATGCTGCTTTTGTTGCGAAGGCAAATCGAGTAATTCGGCGCATCGGTTGGCCACCCAGGCACAGTCTTGCAACTGATAGGGTTGGATGATGGGTCGTTGGTCTGGGGGGATCCCTTGATCCTCAAGCGTACGAATAATTTTTGTCAGGGCATCTGCGGTTGGTAAGAGCTCAGGAGGGATCGCTATCACCTCATCGGGAGCAACCAACTCAACTTCGGCGCGCCACAGACCGTTTGCCTGAAGTTCTTTTTGAAGAATCTTAAAGCGCTGCCCGCCTTGGCAGCGGATCATAAATAAGCTCGGCTGCACGGCCTCGAAATGAATAATCGTGGCCAAAGTGCCGACGTCAGCAAATTCGGTTTGCTTACCCGCCACTTGAACTTCAGCCCCACGGTTGAGGGTCACGATGCCAAAAGGCGTGTTCTCGCGCAGACATTTTTTAGTCATGTCGAGGTAGCGCACCTCAAAGATTTTGAGCGCCATCATACCGGCCGGAAATAAGGTGGCCCCAAGCGGAAAAAGTGGAATGCTCAGCGTCTGCATAATCTTTAATCAATAAACGACAGCTTCGATAATAGCTATTGTGCCTGAGATTGACGCTAAGCTAGCGAGCCTATAAGATCGACTAGACTTCAAATTAGCAGTCTGAAAGGTATTTGATGCTTGCCTACACCCTAAGGCGCGTGCTGTTGACGTTGCCGGTCATGCTCTTTGTAGCATTGTTCGTTTTTGGCTTGCTCAGCCTGACCCCCGGCGACCCGGCGGTATTGCTAGCTGGTGAAGACGCCACGCCCGCCGATATTCAGCGAATTCGCCAAACTTTAGGGTTGGATCAGCCCTTTTTAGTACGTTTTGGCGACTGGCTCTGGAAGGTCTTGCATGGCGACCTTGGCGTCTCGTTGTTTACGGGGTTACAGGTGAGCCAGATGATTGGTCAGCGACTTGCGCCGACCTTCACTCTGATGATTATGACCCTCATTTTGTCGGTGACGTTAGCCGTGCCGCTTGGCGCCTTGGCGGCCTGGCGGCATAACAAGTTGTATGACCGCAGCATCATGATGATGGCCGTGTTGAGCTTTTCGATCCCCTCGTTTGTGGTGGGGTATCTGTTGGCCTATGCCTTTGGCTTAGAGTTGCGTTGGTTGCCCGTGCAAGGCTATGTGCCGTTTTCGCAAGGTTTCTGGGCCTCGATTCGAACCCTGATTTTGCCAACCTGTGCGCTAGGTAGTGTTTACGTGGCGTTGATCACGCGGATCAGTCGGGCCACGCTTCTCGAGACTTTGTCGCAAGATTACATCCGTACCGCGCGGTCAAAAGGCGTCAGTAACAAAGGCATTTTATTTCGGCATGCCTTAAAGAATGTCGGCGTTCCGATTGTGACCGTAGTGGGCAGTGGGGTGGCGTTATTGATTAGCGGTGCGGTCGTGACCGAAACGGTTTTCTCGATACCTGGGGTCGGGCGTCTGACTGTTGACGCGATCTTGCGACGCGATTATCCGATCATTCAGGGCGTGATCTTGATGTTTAGCTTTATGTACGTTTTAGTGAACTTGACGGTCGATCTTTTGTACCGTGTCTTCGACCCAAGGATTAAATACTGATGGCCAAGTTCATTCAGGTATTTAAGCGGCACCCAACCATTGTTGTGGGTGGTTTTTTATTAAGCCTGCTATTTTTAATGGCGATTTTTGCCCCTTGGCTCGGCACCATCGACCCCACTGCACTTTCGCCGATTCATCGCACGAGGGTGCCCAGTGAACGCTTTTGGTTTGGTACCGACTTGCTTGGTCGCGATGTGTATTCGCGCGTGGTGTACGGTGCGCGCGTTTCGCTGACGGTTGGATTTTCAGTGGCTATCTTGTCTGCGGTGATTGGCACGGTGATTGGGTTGGCAGCCGGCTTTGTGAAGTGGATTGATGCGATCGTAATGCGCATCATGGACGGCTTTATGTCGATCCCGACGATTTTGCTAGCAATCGCGTTAATTGCTTTAACCCGCGCCTCTTTGCAAAACGTGATTTTGGCGGTCACCATTGCAGAGGTGCCCAGGGTGGTGCGTTTAGTGCGAAGCCTCACCCTATCGTTACGCGAGCAGCCCTACGTTGAAGCGGCTGTGGCTGCGGGGGCGGGTCGCCTGCGGATTGTCGCGAAGCACATCTTCCCGAACACGATTGCGGCGTTGACCGTGCAAACAACCTATATCTGTGGCTTGGCGATTTTGGCTGAGGCGAGCTTGTCGTTTATTGGCGCGGGGGTGCCCCCTTCGACACCGTCTTGGGGCAACATCATGGCAGAGGGTCGGGCACTCTGGCAGATCAAACCGCATTTGATTGCGTTTCCTGCTTTGTTCTTATCCATCACGATTCTGTCGATCAATATGCTGGGCGATGGTCTGCGTGACGCGATCGATCCACGCATGGCAAAGAGGATTTAGGCCATGACAGATAATCGGCTAACGTCACAGCGGCGCGTACTGGATATCCGAAATTTATCGGTCTCGTTTGGTCGGGGCCCCACCGCCGTGCACGCGGTGAAAGGCTTGAGTCTGCACGTTGATCGAGGCGAGACGCTTGCGATTGTGGGTGAATCAGGGTCTGGCAAATCTGTTACGTCGCTAGCGATTATGCGCCTCGTTGAATTCGGCGGAGGTCACATCCATCAGGGTGAGATGCTGTTTCATCGTGCCGATGGCACGCACATTGATTTGCGGGCCGCCTCTGAAGAGGTAATGCGCAGCATGCGGGGCGCTGACTTGGGGATGATTTTTCAAGAGCCCATGACGTCTTTGAACCCAGTTTTTACTGTGGGCTCACAGATTATCGAGGCGATCCAACTGCATCAAGATGTGAATCATGAGCAAGCCGTCGCTGCGGCTAAACGTATTCTGGATCAAGTGCGTATTTCGGATTCGAGCGCGATTTTAGGGCGCTATCCCCACGAACTCTCGGGTGGGATGCGACAGCGGGTCATGATTGCCATGGCCCTGTCTTGTAAGCCGGCGTTGCTGATTGCAGATGAGCCAACAACGGCACTTGATGTGACGATTCAGGCGCAGATTTTGCAGCTAATTCGCGAGTTACAAAAAGAGATGGATATGGGGGTGATCTTTATCACCCACGATATGGGGGTTGTTGCAGAGGTTGCCAATCGCGTGATGGTGATGCGTTATGGTGAGGTCGTTGAAGAGAATGCGGTGATTCCGCTGTTTGCAAATCCTCAGCACTCTTATACCCAAACGCTGTTGGCTGCAGTACCTAAACTGGGGGCGATGCACGGTACCGATCAGCCAGCGCGATTTGATTTGGTGCTGAATAGAGCGACGGGGGCTGCTGATCCTGCGACGCTTGCTAGTGCTGTGCATAACAACACTCCAAGTAATACCCAGACCGAGCGTGTCGTGCTGAGCGTTAAAAATCTAGTCACGCGCTTCGACGTGCGTAGTGGCATTTTTGGTTTTGTTAAAAAGCGCATCCACGCGGTCGAGCAAGTGAGCTTTGATTTGCATGAGGGTGAAACGCTCTCTCTAGTAGGCGAGTCGGGCTGCGGCAAGACCACCACCGGGCGTTCGTTGGTGGGCTTAGCCAAGATCACGCGAGGCACGATTGACTTTGATGGCACGCGTGTCGATACCACCGATACGCAGTCTCTCAAAGCGCTCCGTCGCAATTTACAGTTTGTCTTTCAAGATCCCTTTGCATCGTTAAACCCGCGCATGCGCGTTGGAGATTGCATCAAAGAGCCGTTGTTGATACAGGGTTTGGCTCAGGGGCCAGAGGCTGATCGCAAAGTGGCCGAGTTAATGGAGCGTGTTGGCTTAAGTGCCTCAATGGCGCAGCGGTGGCCGCACGAATTTTCTGGCGGTCAGCGTCAGCGAATTTGCATTGCACGGGCGTTGTCGGTCAACCCGCGCGTCTTGATCGCTGACGAATCGGTCTCGGCGTTGGATGTCTCGATCCGTGCTCACATCGTGAACCTCTTGCTTGATTTGCAGAAAGACTTAGGCGTCTCGTATCTGTTTATCTCTCACGATATGGCGATCGTTGAGCGGGTCAGTCACCGTGTCGCCGTGATGTACCTTGGTCAGATCGTTGAAATCGGCCCACGTCGCGCGATTTTTGAAAACCCTCAACACCCTTACACCCGTAAATTGATGTCGGCGGTGCCAGTTGCCGATCCCAACGTGCGGCGCACCACCAGCCTTGAAGTCTCTGAAATTCCGAGCCCTGCCAGAAACATCGGTGACGAACCGATGGTCTTACCTCTCGTTCAGATAGGTGAGGGACACTTTGTTGCACAACATCGTATTGGAGGACAGTACTAATGAAACGTCGAGATTTTTTGCAGGCTAGCGCCACGACCGCAGCCCTGACGAGTATGCCGAGTTGGGTGCGTGCGCAA
>JAURJT010000004.1 GCA_030832095.1 Gammaproteobacteria bacterium
CCCTTCCCATCCCGAACAGGACCGTGAAACACCTTAGCGCCGATGATAGTGGATGTACATCTGTGAAAGTAGGACATCGTCAAGCTCTTATCCCCCAAACCCCCAAGTGTCATAAGCACTTGGGGGTTTGTCTTTGCGCGAACGTTACATCACCGCGCTGCAAGAGCGGTCTAGAGAATAAGCCGCCCCAGACATAATTTTTGCTCAAGTCGTCTCTACAAGATGCCAGCCTTCTTTAAAAGCTGTGCGGTTTCGAAAAGGGGTAATCCCATCACGCCGGTGTAGCTGCCTTCAAGCTTGCAGATATACTGCGCGGCTAAGCCCTGAATCCCGTAAGCGCCTGCTTTACCGAAGGGTTCTTGACTTGCAATGTATTGCTCGATATCTTGAACAGACAGTGCGGTAAAAGTGACCTTCGAAGTCGAAATTGCTGCTAAACGTTCTTGGCCGCGACACAGTACAACTGCCGTATGAACTAGATGTGTTTGGTTTGATAGCAAAGAGAGGGTTTTTCTTGCATCCTCTTGATCTACCGGTTTGCCCAGTACTCGATCACCTAACGCGACTGTTGTATCCGCGGTTAGAGCGTACAAGTTTTGATTGAGACCTCGCTGATGGTCATTGAGGCCTTGCGGGCTTTCATTGATGGCTTGCTGATTATCGGGATGCCACGCGTTTGTGCTGACCCACTCAATACAACGGTCTGCTTTGTCGTGTGCGGTACGCTGCACATAGGCCAGCGGGCTTTCGTTGCGATGTCTGGGCTCGTCTTCGCCCGGTACGGCGGGCACGTTCAGAACCACGTGATCGATACCAAGCTGAGTTAAGAGCTCGCTTCGACGGGGGCTGGCAGAGGCCAGATAAATCTGTAGAGTCATTTAAATATATATCGGTATATTTTTATAATCAGATGCATGCCAAAGGTGTTCAGATTCTTTTTAATAATCAAGCGCAACACTAAAGCTGTTCAGATTCGATGATAAGGGTGATTGACTAAGATCGACCAGGCTCGATACAGTTGCTCGATCAGAACGACGCGCACCAGTGGGTGTGGCATTGTCATTGACGACAGGCGGATCAAACCAGAACACGAGGCCTTGAGTTCGGCATCTAAGCCGTCGGGCCCGCCAATCAAGATCGCAAGGGGCTGACTATTGTTTTGCCAGCCTTGCACAACTTGCGAGAACTTTTCGGTTGAGAGGTCTTTGCCGTGTTCGTCTAAAGCGATCCGCACGGCAGATTCTGGGATGGCGCTTTGTATGCGTTTGGCTTCGGCAGCCATCATTTGCGCTGCGGTTTTGCCGCTGATTCTTGGTTCGGGTTTTATTTCTTTGAGTTGCAATGACCAATCAGCAGGTAGCCGCTTCGCGTAATCATCCCAGGCGGTATCTACCCAAGCGGGCATCTTGGCACCCACAGCGATGATCGTTATTTTCATCGCGCCAAGCCCGTGCAACGCGCTATCGGTTCGACCGAGCTGGGCGTGATGACCGACTCGCACCTCGGCGTCCTTCCGGCTCATCGCGGGTGCCCATCGGGTCGAACGCTGTTTCAGTAGATGCCACTGCCGGGCGTGTCGACTCTGGTGACAGCTTTAAGCGCACGGGTTTGCCGCCCCAGACTTCTTCGAGGTTGTAATACGTGCGAATAGCAGGTTGCATGATGTGAACCACAATATCGCCGATATCGACCAACACCCACTCGCCGGTGTCTTCACCTTCTGTTGCAATCACGGGGTTACCAACGCTGCGTGATTTATCGGCCACGCTATTGGCCAAAGCGCGAGTTTGGCGGTTTGAGGTCGCCGAGGCGATCACGACTCGATCAAACATACTGGTCAGGTGCTCGGTATTAAACACTTTGATATCTTGTGCTTTAACGTCTTCGAGTGCATCGACCACTGCGCGTTGCAGTTTTTGAATATCCATTGTTTTGTGATTTCCTGTCAGGCTGAGTGGCGCCGATAAAGGCCGTGCTCGGTGATGTACTGGCCTACTGCCTCTGGGATGAGGTCGCAGGTTGAGTCGCCTCGAGCGATCCGCTGACGGATTTCGTTGGCAGAGACATCGAGTGGATCAAAGGGTAGATGCACGAGATGCCGGTTATGTTGGGTGAGCCAAGCGGCGAGCGCAGCAGGTGCTGCCACTTTCGAGCCTGGCCGCTGCGCGACTACGAGTTGTACTTTGCTTGCAATCGTTGACCATTCGCGCCAAGTACAAAAATTTTCAAGTTGATCTGCTCCAAGAATCCAAAAATACTCATGTTCTTGGGGCAATAACGCAAGTGTTTCAAATGTATAGGTGGGGCCAGTTCGGTCAATTTCAATGGGGTTTACCTGCAACCCCTTGGCCTTACCGACTGCGAGCTTAATCATCGCTAAACGATGTGCTGGCGATGCGCCCAACGGCGGTCGTTGCCACGGTTGACCCGCTGGCATTAGCTGCACTTCGTCTAGGGGCAAAGTGACCAATGCCGTTTGAGCCAGCGCCAAATGCGCGCTATGCACGGGATCAAAACTACCACCGAGTAAACCAATGCGCATCAGACCCAGTCTCGCGGGGTAAGGTATTGAGAAAGTGCCGCCTCAGGTGAGCCAGCCTCTGCTTGCCAGTTGTATCGCCATGCCGCCATCGGAGGCATTGAAAGCAGAATAGACTCGGTTCTGCCCCCCGACTGCAACCCAAATAGCGTACCGCGGTCAAATACTAAATTGAATTCTACATAACGTCCACGTCTATAGGCTTGAAAATCGCGTTCGCGCTCGCCAAAGGGGTGCGAACGTCGTTTTTCAACCAAAGGGAGATAAGCTGGGATAAAGGCGTCTCCGACCGAGCGCATCAAGGCGAATGCTTGCTCAAACCCTGGCTCACTGAGATCGTCAAAAAAGATTCCGCCAACCCCACGAGTTTCGTTACGGTGCTTCAGAAAAAAATACTCGTCGCACCACTTTTTGTAGCGCGGATAGGCACTTGGGTCGTGCGGGGCAAGTGCAGCCTGATTGACGCGATGAAAATGTCGAGCGTCGTCTTCAAAGAGGTAATAGGGGGTGAGGTCCATCCCGCCACCGAACCAAAACACATCGGTCTGCTCAGAACCCGAGGGGGCCTTTGCCACGAACATTCTGACATTCAAATGTGTTGTGGGGATGAAAGGATTGCGCGGGTGCAACACCATTGAAACGCCCATGGCCTCCCAGGGACGACCGGCGACCTCTGGGCGATGCGCCGAAGCCGAGGGAGGTAAGGTTTTACCTTTGACGTGACTAAATAACACCCCGGCTCGCTCAAAGAGTTGCGCGCCTTCGATCAAACGCGAAATGCCACCACCGCCCTCAGTGCGCGTCCACTCATCGCTTAAAAATGGTTCGCCGCCCGCGCGCTCAAGCTCAGAGACGATGTTGGCTTGTAATCCTAAAAGATAGGCGCGCACAGCAGCGATATTGTCGTCAGACACCATTAGTTTTTTTCTAGTGCACGCCAGCCAATATCTGTTCGATATTGAGCGCCGTTAAAGTGGATGGACCTGACAACGTCATAGGCGCGTTGCTGCGTGGCGCGAACGCTGTCGGCTAAGGCGGTAATGCATAGCACTCGACCACCCGAGGTTTGAAGCGCACCGTCTTTGAGCGCGGTGCCTGCGTGAAACACCACGCAATCAGGCTGCGCAGCAGGGATGCCTGTAATCGAATCGCCTAAGCGTGGGGTGGACGGATAATTTGCGCTCGCCATCACCACACCAAGTGCCGTGCGAGGATCCCAGTCAATGACAGATTGATTCAGGGTGCCAGCAACGCCGTGTTCAAAGACCTCAAGAAAATCACTGCGGATACGCATCAAGATTGGTTGGGTTTCAGGATCGCCTAAACGGCAGTTGAACTCAAGGACTTTGATCGGACGCGTGGCATCGTCGCCATCCCCAATCATCAAACCCGCGTAAAGAAAGCCAGTGAAAGGGATGCCGTCAGCTTTCATCCCTTCGATCGTTGGGGTGATGACTTCGCGCATGACGCGGGCATGGATCGCGGCACTCACCACAGGTGCGGGCGAATAGGCCCCCATGCCGCCGGTGTTAGGCCCTTGATCTGCATCTTGCAAACGTTTGTGATCTTGGCTAGTCGCCAGCGGCAAAATGTTTTTGCCATCACACAAAATAATGAAGCTAGCTTCTTCGCCGAGCAGGCACTCTTCAATGACGACTCGCGCCCCTGCCGCACCCAGCGAACCGTCACCTAGCATGGCATCGACGGCATCGTGCGCTTCGCGAGAGGTGAGGGCCACCACAACCCCTTTGCCGGCGGCCAGGCCATCGGCCTTAATCACAATTGGCGCACCTTGCGCCTCAATATAGGAGTGAGCTGCGTTGGGGTCAGTAAAGGTTTGGTATGCCGCCGTTGGAATCTGATGACGCACCATGAATGCTTTGGCAAAGTCTTTTGAGCTTTCGAGTTGCGCCGCAGCACGTGTGGGACCAAAGATTTTTAAGCCTTGCGCACGAAACGTGTCGACCACACCAAGCGCCAACGGCGCTTCAGGGCCGACAACCGTAAGTGCAATACCCTCTTTTTTAACAAACTCAGCCAGCGCCGCGGGATCGCTCAGGGCAACGTTTGTGCCGCGTGCCATGGTCGCTGTGCCACCATTACCAGGTGCAACGAACACGTGCGATACACGTGGTGACTGCAAAAGTTTCCAGGCCAGCGCGTGTTCACGGCCGCCAGAGCCAATGACTAACAGTTTCATCTGATTAGCCCTGTTCGTCTATCGAGGCGTTGGTGTAGACCTCTTGCACGTCATCCAGGCTTTCAAGTGCGTCTAGTAGTTTTTGCATTTTGATCGCGTCGTCGCCTACCAACTCAGTTTCGGTGTTTGGCTTCATCACAATGTCAGCCATTTCGGGGGTAAGGCCTGCCTTCTCAAACGCGCTACGCACTGCAGCGAAGCTTGAGGGGGGGCAGATGACTTCAATCACGCCTTCTTCGTCAGTGAGAACGTCATCAGCGCCTGCCTCGAGGGCGGCCTCCATCACAACGTCTTCAGAGGTACCGGGCGCAAAGACAAATTGACCGCAGTGGGTAAACATAAACGCCACTGAACCCTCTTGCCCCATGTTGCCACCGTGTTTGGCAAAGGCGTGGCGAACGTCTGCCACGGTGCGGGTACGGTTGTCGGTCATGCAGTCAACCACCACCGCGACGCCACAAATGCCGTAACCTTCATAGCGAATTTCGTCGTAGTTTGAGCCATCGGCCCCGCCCACGCCCTTAGCGATTGCGCGTTGAACGTTATCCTTAGGCATATTGGCCGCATTGGCTTTATCCCATACCATCCGCAGGCGCGGATTGGCATCCGGGTCGGCACCACCGGCGCGGGCAGCAACGGTGATTTCGCGAATAATTTTGGTCCAGAGTTTTCCGCGCTTGGCATCCTGGCGACCTTTACGGTGCTGGATATTGGCCCATTTACTGTGTCCGGCCATGGTTTCCTAAAAATTGGCTACGATAAAGGTTCATTTTACCTTGGCAGCGAGATAAACTCTTGCCGTCGGGGTTCAAGCATCTGTTTTAGCCTCAAACGCGATTTTTATACAGTCATTCTCATTTTCTGGAGCACCCCATGAGCAATCTAGTGAAAGCCATTCAAATCGAAGAAAACGGTGGCCCCGAAGTTTTAAAGCTGGTCGAAATCGAAGTGCCTGCACCAGGCGAAAACGAGATCACCATTCGCCAGCATGCTGCAGGCTTAAACTTTATCGATATTTATTTCCGTACTGGGTTGTACAAAAGCGCCATGCCAACTGGCTTGGGCTTCGAGGGTGCAGGTGAAGTGATTGCAGTAGGTAAAAAGGCCGCCAAACGCTTTAAAAAGGGCGATCGGGTTGCCTACGGCCAAAGCCCAATCGGCGCCTACGCTCAGGCGCGCAATGTGCCTGCCGCGCAAGTGGTACATCTGCCCAAGGGCATCAGCTACGAAGACGCAGCAGCGATGATGCTGAAAGGCCTCACGGTGCAATATCTGTTTCGTCAAACGTATCGTTTGCAGGGCGGCGAAACCATCTTGTTTCATGCAGCCGCCGGCGGCGTGGGCTTGATCGCATGCCAATGGGCTAAAGCCTTGGGCGTGAAACTGATTGGTACCGTTTCAAGTCCAGAAAAAGCAGCGTTGGCTAAGGCACATGGTGCTTGGGCTGTCATCGACTACTCAAAAGAAAACGTTGTTGAGCGCGTGCTTGAACTCACCAAAGGTAAAAAAGTACCCGTGGTGTATGACGGCGTGGGTAAAGACACTTGGATGACGTCACTCGACTGCTTGCAGCCGCGCGGTTTGATGGTCAGCTACGGCAATGCTTCTGGCGCAGTTGATGGCGTCAACCTCGGTGTCTTGGCTGCCAAAGGTTCGCTGTTTGTGACGCGTCCTTCGTTGGCTGCGCACGTTGGCACCCCTGAAAAAATGCAAGCCGCCGCAGATGAACTGTTTGATCTGGTCTTGAAAAAGAAAATCAAGATGCGTATCGACCAGCGTTATCCGCTTGAGCAAGCTGCCGAGGCACAGGCTGCATTGGCCGCTCGTAAAACGACTGGCGCTACGATCTTCACGCTTGAGTAAATCAAGTTGCGCGACAATGTCGCGCGGCCTGTGATCCAGAAAGTGAAAAGCCCTCTTGCAGCGATGCAAGAGGGCTTTTTTATGACGACTGGCTTTGATCTACAGGTACCTGCTTTCTGGCACTAAGGCGTTGAGACCCAAGTTGTTCACGCTTTAGCAAAAAAAGCTGATTGCCTAAGTCTTTACGCTTTGGCTTCGTGGTGATAGCGCGTCACACGTTCGACTTCATTTTTTGAACCTAGCACTACGCTTACGCGCTGGTGCAGCGCCGTTGGTTGAATATCCAAAATACGTTGCTCGCCATTGGTGGCAGCGCCGCCAGCCTGCTCAACCAACATGCTCATCGGGTTGGCTTCGTACATTAAGCGCAGCTTGCCCGGCTTGTTGGGCTCGCGTGAATCCCAAGGGTACATAAAGATACCGCCGCGCGTCAGCAGACGATGCACGTCTGCCACCATTGACGCAATCCAACGCATATTAAAGTCTTTGTCGCGGGTGCCTGACTTGCCCGCAAGCAACTCGTCGATGTACTTGCGCACAGGTGCTGCCCAGTGACGCATATTCGACATGTTGATTGAAAATTCTTTGGTGTCTTCGGGGATCCGCATATTTTCGCTAGTCATGATCCACGAGCCCATTTCACGATCAAGCGTGAAGCCCACGACGCCCTGACCAATGGTTAATACCAGCATGGTTTGGGGCCCGTAGACGGCGTAGCCTGCCACGACCTGAGTGCTGCCAGGTTGCAAGAAATCTTGTTCGGTGACTTCGCGACCAGAGGCCGAAGCAGGGGCGCGCAGCACTGAAAAAATTGTGCCGATTGACACGTTGACATCAATGTTTGACGAGCCATCCAGTGGATCAAACAATAATAAAAATTCACCCTTAGGGTAACGATTTGGGATCAGATGGATGGTTTCCATTTCTTCGGACGCCATGGCTGCCAAATGGCCGCCCCATTCATTGGCCTCTAGCAAAACTTCGTTAGACATGACGTCTAATTTTTTTTGCACTTCGCCTTGCACGTTCTCGCTTTCAAGGCTGCCTAACACGCCACCCAAGGCACCTTTGCTGACGGCATGGCTAATCGTTTTGCAGGCGCGCGAGACGATCTCAATTAACAATCGCACTTCTGCACTGAGTGCCTGGCTTGAGCGTTGCTGTTCAACAAGATATTGGGTAAGTGTTTTGCGTTTCATGTGGGTTTTAATCAACGGTATCGGGTCAGGGTTAACGGAACGCTAATCATAACGCCAGCGCCTTTGAGACAATCTCAAGTGTATTACGCGAGAGCCCTTTGTGCGTGGCCACGCGCTGCAATTGGACGCGCATCTGTGCTTGCACGCTTGGGATAAAGCGTGCCCAGTGATCAAAGGCACGTGCCAAACGGGCTGCGATTTCAGGGTTGATCGCATCGAGCGCTAAAACCTGCTCGGCCCAAAAGCGATAGCCACTGCCATCCTCGGCGTGTAAGCCGCTTGGATTAGCAATACAAAACATAAAGATCACAGCGCGTGCGCGGTTGGGGTTGCGAAGCGTGAAGGCGGGGTGCGTCATCAAGGCCTGAATGGTAGCGACATTGGCTTTAGGCGAGGCAGCCTGAACGCCAAACCATTTGTCTACAACCAAGGCATCGTGCTGCCAGGCTTCGTAAAAACGCTGGATAACCTCAAGAGCCTTGTCCTTGGGGGCCTCTTGCACGCTTATCGAGAACGCTGCCATGCGGTCTGTCATGTTCGTTGCTTGCTCGAACTGCTCTAGAACAAGGGCGTTTGCTTCTGATTGATGGCGCGTGACCGCAGCCTCTGCAGCCGTGCTAAGGGTTTTAGCACCCGATCCTGATGCCTCAACCTCGACTGACGGTTTTGTATTTTCCTGCAAAGCCTCGGCACCTGCGACCAAGTACGACAACGCCAAATTCTTTAACGCACGTCGCCCGGCGGGCAAGGGGGCTGGCGAATAATCACCCGGGGTAGACTGCGCCTTATAAATGGCTCTTAAGCTGGTGCTGCACGCGCCTCCTAATGCTGCGCGCAAGGCACGCCGCGCAACAGACACCGCGAGCGGGTCCATCGGTGTCATGCGCTCAGTCAGAGTTTTTTCAGCGGGCAGGCTCAAGGCCCGTGCTCGAAAGCCTGAGTCGAGCGCCGGATCGTTCAGGGTAGCAGCCCAGGCGCTGAGCACGATCGGGTCGACCGCGCCGACCGTACCCGTCTGGCGCCAGTGTTGTGCCATCTTCAAAATTTGACGCGAGGCAAGCTCTTGGCCTGCCTCCCAGCGCACAAAGGCATTGGTGTCGTGAGCGCTTAACAAGGCTAAGTCTTGGTCTTGATAGGTGTAGTCAATGATCACCGGGGCCGAGAAGTCACGCAGCAACGACGGCACCGGCAATGAGGCTACGTCGTGAAGCACCCAAGTCTGGCTGGCCTGCTTTAACTCAAGTAAAGCCTGATGCAGGGTTTGATCACCGACCGATTCAGGCAACTCTTGTTGCGTGGTGTGGCCATGCAACGTAAACGTTAATGGTTGGCCTTGCTGATCCAGCAGGCCGAATTTAACGGGGATATGAAACGGTAGTTTTTCGAGGCCCGATTGCTTTTCGACGCCAACCGGCGCGCACGTTTGCGCTAAGGTCAACGTGCACTGTCGCAGCGCTTGGTTGTAGTCAAGTGTGACCTGAACTCTAGGCGTGCCCGCCTGGCGATACCAACGTCTAAATATATCGAGGCTTACGCTATCCAGACTCGTGCTCGCTGTTTTGGCGCGGTTCGGTTCGGCGCTGCCGGACTCGAGAGTACCCAGCGTTGAGGATTTGTTCGCACTGTGCTGTTGATAAGCCCACTGCATGGCATCAACAAAATCGTCGCAAGTGACAGCTTGGCCGTCGTGACGCCGAAAGTACTCATCCATTCCTGCTCGAAACGCCTGTTCGCCCAACAAAGTGTGCATCATACGAATGACCTCTGCGCCTTTTTCGTACACAGTTGCCGTATAAAAATTACCAATTTCTTGATAGCTTTCGGGTCGAATCGGGTGAGCCATCGGGCCACTGTCTTCAGAAAACTGCGCGCCACGCAGGCCGACAACGTCATCGATGCGCTTAATCGCTCGCGCACTTGCCGCTGCGGTGGCGTCCAGCCCATGGGCCATCATGTCAGCCGTAAATTCTTGATCGCGAAAGACCGTGAGCCCCTCTTTGAGGCTGAGCTGAAACCAGTCTCGGCATGTGACTCGATTGCCGGTCCAGTTATGAAAGTATTCGTGACCGATGACGGCTTCAATAGCCTGATAATTTGCATCGGTGGCGGTGTTAGGATTGGCAAGAACATAAGCTGCGTTAAAAACGTTTAAGCCTTTATTCTCCATGGCACCCATATTGAAGTCGCGCGCTGCCACGATCATGAAGCGATCTAAGTCAAGCTCTAGCCCAAAGCGAACTTCGTCCCAGCGCAGTGAGCGCTCAAGCGACTCCATGGCCCAACCCGTTTGCTCTTTTGTGCCGCGGTCGCTGTAGACCTGAAGCAAAACGTCGCGACCGCTCGCTGTTTTGGTACGTTGCTCACGGCAGTCGAAGTCTCCGGCAACTAAGGCAAACAGGTAGCTGGGCTTAGCGAATGGATCTTGCCACTTGGCCTCGTGACGAGCACCCTCAAGTATTTTGGTAGACAGCAGGTTGCCGTTTGACAGCAAGAGCGGGTAATCCTCTTGCTTGGCTCGCAGCGTGACTTCGTACGTTGACATGACGTCGGGACGGTCGGCAAACCAGCATATTTTTCTAAAGCCTTGCGCCTCGCATTGAGTAAACAGACTTTTGCCCGACACATATAGGCCTGCCATGCTGGTATTGGTGGCAGGAGAACAGGTGCTGCCGATGATCAACGTGGCGTGCTCAGGCATGCCGTGGATGGTGAGGGTCTCGTCAGTGAGGGTGTACTGTGAGTCATTGAGAAGCGCCCCATTGAGATGTACGCTGACAAGCGTCAAGGCTTGACCATCAAGCACCAAATCAGCGGGCAAGGTCATCCCCGCCTTACGCACAACAGTCAATTCTGCCTTGACAGAGGTCAGTTCTGCTTGCAGCTCAAACTCGAGAGAGACTTTCGGAATCAAAAACGGAAAGGGCAGGTAATCTTGCCGGCGAATGGTGATTCCGGTGTCTGTGCGCATGAACTGGCTTCCAAATCGTGCTGACGTAGGGGTAAGCTACGTCATGGTTTAGGGCGTAAGTGGCTATTGTAGAGGTGCCACAGTGAAAAAACTTGTAATCTGCCCTATGATAAGCAGATAAGAAGTTGTTAAATCTAATTAAATTTTCGCGAGACACCAACATGACACAACTTGAAGTACGTCCCTTATCCAGGGCCGTGGGCGCAGAGATCTTGGGTATTAATTTACTTAACCCTGTCAGCGACGCGCAAATTGCGGAAATCCGTAAGATCTGGTTGCAACATAGTGTCGTGTTTTTTCGTGAACAGCCCCTCGAACCTGGCGCGTTTCAAGCCTTTGCACAACGCTTTGGCGAGATTATTGAATATCCTTTTGTGAAGGGCTTGCCCGACTTTCCGTTAATCGTACCGGTATTAAAGCTGCCGCACGAGAAACATAATTTTGGCGGTGTTTGGCATACCGACACGACGTATTTACAAGAACCGCCGATGGCGACCATGCTGATTGCCCGCGAACTACCACCGGTAGGCGGCGATACGCTGTTTGCCAGTAATTACGCGGCCTTTGAAGGCCTTTCGCCCGCCTTACAAGACACGTTGCGTACCCTCAAGGGGGTGAACTCATCAGCGAAAGCCGCGGTGACCCACTCGCGTGAAGATCGCTTGGCTGACTCAGCAACGGATAAAGGCCGCTCTGAACTGAACTCTGAGCACCCGGTCGTGCGCACGCACCCCGAAACCGGCCGCGAGGCGCTTTACGTTAATCCTGGTCATACCGTCCGTTTTGCTGGCTGGACTGAAGAAGAAAGCGCTCCGCTTTTAAATTATTTATTTGAGCAACAGGTGAAGCCCGAATATACCTGCCGGTTTGTTTGGCGTCCGGGTTCAATTGCTTTTTGGGATAATCGCTGCGCCTTGCATAATCCAATTAATGATTATCATGGTTATAAGCGGTTATTGCATCGTATTACCTTAAAGGGTGATAAACCCGCATAATCGCGCACAACAGGTTTACGGGTGCGGTGGGCATTTAATCGCCGTACATTTAATTGATATATCGAGAAACTCTATATGTTTGGAATTGATAAAAAAGTTGGGCGTTATGCATTATCCATATTGGCAGGGCTGTGTTTAATCAGCGCCGCCAGTGCGCAAGTGCCCCAGGCGTTGGCAGGCAAGCAAGTCAGAATTATTGTGCCGCAAACAGCTGGTGGTGCCTCTGACGCGATCGCCCGCATAATGGGCCAAGAGTTCTCGAAACGCTGGGGTGTTCCGGTGGTTGTTGAAAACCGACCCGGCGCAGGTGGCAATATCGGCAGCGATAACGTTGCAAAATCGACCCCTGACGGTACAACCTGGTTAATGAGTTATTCGGGTACCCACGCGATTAATCCCGCGTTGTATCAAAATATGCCGTTTGACACAGTCAAAGACTTGGTGCCTTTAGGTGCATTGGCAACCCTGCCTTTTGTTTTAGTCGTGAGCCCAAGCTTGCCGGTCAATAATATTGCTGAATATGTTGCTTATGCGAAAGCCAATCCCGGAAAAATAAATATCGCGTCTTCGGGTAATGGTTCGGTCGCACATTTATTGGATACGATGTTTGATGCGGCAGCGGGTATTAAAACGACGCACGTGCCTTATAAAGGCATCGCACCCGCACTGACTGATGTGATGAGTGGACAGATTCAGGGCACGTTTGCGAGTGCACCGTCGGTCATGGGGCAGATCAAAAGCGGCGCCGTGAAACCGCTAGCCGCTTCGGCCACTAAGCGCTCAGAGGCGCTGCCTGCGCTGCCTACCTTTGGTGAGGCGGGCTACCCTCAGTTGGCGCTAGATTCGTGGTTTGCGTTTTTTGCACCCACCGCAACGCCCGTGGCGCTGCGCCGGCAAATACATAGCGAAATCAATAAGATTTTGAGCGATCAGGCGGTGGTGACGCAATTATCTTCAAAAGGCGCCTCAGCCATGCCGATGGACCTGGCTGAGTTTCAGAAGATTGTCGATAAAGACATCGAGCAGTGGGGTAAAGCTGTGCGTGATTCTGGCGCGAAAATCGATTAACGCGTTAGATTAAAAACTGTTGGCGAGGCTGGCCGTTTTTTTCAGCCTCAACCACCCACAATGGCGCTTTGCCGCGACCGGTCCAGGTGGCACCGCTCGCGGGGTGACGATATTTAGGTGCCACTGGTTTTTTGACTCCGACTGCTTTGGTGCTTTTGGCGGGCCGACCGGCCTTCGCTGAGCTTTTTACCTTGCCGTAGGCTGCAGCCAGCTCATCGGGAGAAATATTATATTCTTTCATTGTGCGCACTAAACTGCTAATGACTGGTTTGCGACTTTTAGTTTGTAATACTTGTGCTTGCTTTTGCAATTTTTCAATTTCTTTATTAATTTTTGCTTGAAGCGTTGCGTAGTTTTGGCGTGCCATGGCTGTATGACCTTTTGTTAGTAAATGTCAGTATGGAGTTTATACCTTTTTTATCTATTTTTCATTGAGGATAATACGTATATTAATGATTAACGGTGGCATCCAAAAATAAAACCATCTCACATTTCATTATTAATCAGGCTGGTCATATGATGACTGGCTATGCTTAAATGACCGAAAGTCATGACTGAATCGCTGTTTAAAACCTCTCGCTGGAAAACCCATGAAAGCCCCCTTAAAAGTCGCCGCGGTTCAAATGGTGTCAGCGGCCTCGTTAAATCAAAATCTCGATTCAGCGGCTCGACTCATCGCACAAGCGGCCCAAGACGGTGCGCAACTCGTTGGTTTACCTGAATATTTTTGCTTATTCGGTCGCAAAGAGACTGATAAGCTAGACATTGCCGAGCAACCCGGCACGGGCCCGATTCAAACGTTTCTCTCAGAAACGGCGCGCCAGCACAATATCTGGTTATCGTGCGGCAGTATGCCGTTGGTCTCTTCAGACCCGACACGCGTGTTAAATACTCAACTGATTTTTGATCCTAGCGGTAAACAAATTGCTCGTTACGACAAAATTCATTTATTTGGATTTACTCGGGGTACTGAAAGTTACGACGAGTCGCGCGGTATTTTGGCTGGCGATACGATTTGTCGGGTTGATACCCCTGTGATTAATTTGGGCTTGTCGATTTGTTATGACCTGCGTTTTCCTGAGTTATATCGCGCGCTTGGCGAAGTGGATTTGATTTTGGTGCCTTCGGCGTTTACGTATACGACAGGTCGCGCGCATTGGGAGACCCTCTTGCGTGCAAGGGCGATTGAGAATCAGTGTTATGTCTTAGCCCCTGCACAAGGCGGCACCCACGAGAATGGACGCCGCACTTGGGGGCACTCGATTCTGATTGACCCCTGGGGCGAGGTTTTATCAGTTTTACCCGAGCATGAGGGAGTGGTAAGCGGTACGATAGACCCTGCGCGTTTGGCTGAAGTGCGGCAGTCCTTGCCTGCACTCGCTCATCGCAAACTCTTTACCCAATCATAAGTTGATTCATGAAACTGACTGACCCCGCTATTGCTTCGCTTGCCACGGCAAAAAGTTTATTGCTTGACCCCTGGGGCTTGTCCGAAAATGACATGGCTCGTGCGATCGGCGAGATTTTTACGCACAAAGTCGATTACGCAGATTTGTATTTTCAGTACACGCGTAGCGAAGGCTGGAGCCTCGAAGAGGGCATCGTCAAAACCGGTAGCTTTTCAATTTCGCAAGGCGTGGGCGTGCGAGCCGTCGCTGGTGAAAAAACAGCGTTCGCTTATTCCGATACCTTGTCGCCTGATGCGTTGCTGTCTTCTGCCCGTGCGGTGCGCAGTATTGCGCGCCAAGGCGCCGGTAAGACAAAAGTGCGTACTGGCGATGATCCGCGCCACGGACAAAGCCTGTATCCGCCGGTTGACCCGTTGGCCACCATGAGTGCGCCTGAAAAAGTTGGCCTGCTTGAGCGGGTTGAAAAAATGGCTCGAGCACGCGACCCGCACGTGGCACAGGTCATGGCTAGTTTAGGGATGGAGTACGACGTCATCATGGTGGCGGGCAGCGATGGCCGCTTGGCCGCGGATGTGCGTCCGCTCGTACGCTTGTCCTTGACTGTCGTCGTTGAGCGAAACGGTCGTCGTGAAACTGGTCACGCCGGCGGCGGTGGTCGTACCGGCTTAGGTTATTTCTCAGACGAAACCCTGACCCAATACGTCGAGCAGGCTGTGCACGAAGCCATGATTAATCTTGACGCGCAGGCTGCACCAGCCGGAGAAATGACAGTCGTGCTTGCAGCAGGCTGGCCCGGGATTTTGTTGCATGAGGCGGTCGGCCACGGTCTAGAGGGTGACTTCAATCGCAAAGGGTCTAGCGTCTTCACTGGCCGTATCGGCCAACGCGTGGCTTCAAAAGGTGTCACGGTTGTTGATGACGGCACCATCGAAGGGCGCCGTGGCTCGTTAAACATTGATGATGAAGGCAATCCCACGCAACGCAATGTCTTGATCGAAGACGGAATTTTGCGCGGCTACATGCAAGACACTTTGAATTCGCGTTTAATGAAAACCGCCGCCACTGGTAACGGTCGGCGTGAATCGTTTGCTCATCTTCCCATGCCACGCATGACCAACACTTTCATGCTGTCGGGTAAAACGCCGCCTGAAGAAATTATTGCGTCGGTGAAAAAAGGTATTTACGCTGCAAATTTTGGCGGCGGGCAAGTTGACATCACCAGCGGTAAGTTTGTGTTTTCAACGTCTGAAGCCTACATGATCGAAAACGGCCGCATTACGCATCCCGTTAAAGGGGCAACCCTGATTGGCAGTGGCCCGGAGGCCATGAACCGCGTCAGCATGATCGGTAATAACATGAAGCTC
This sequence comes from Gammaproteobacteria bacterium, assembly GCA_030832095.1. GTDB lineage: Bacteria > Pseudomonadota > Gammaproteobacteria > Burkholderiales > Burkholderiaceae_B > Zwartia > Zwartia planktonica. Next base: position 15,606 of record JAURJT010000004.1, read on the forward strand.
GATAGCGGCGTGGGCACCTGCGGTAAAGAAGGTCAAAGCGTGCCGGTTGGGGTAGGGATGCCAACCATCAAGATGGAAGGGCTGACTGTCGGCGGCACTGCATAAGCATTGCCGAAGGTTCATTGTCGTCGATATTGTTGAGTGATCCAACGTTTTGAACGTCGATAGCAACGCGACACTGTTGAGATTTGACTGAATTTAATTTTTAATATTTTTTGCACCAGGAGTATGTTTTGCCACACAATACCGATGACTTGCGCATTCGCGAGATGAAAGAACTTGCGCCACCTTCGCACACGATGCGAGAGCACCCCTGCACGCCCGAGGTGTCATCAATCGTTTATGAATCGCGTCAGGCGATCCATCGCATTTTGCATGGCATGGATGATCGCTTGGTGGTGGTGATTGGCCCGTGCTCAATTCACGACACCGCGGCAGCCCTTGATTACGCCAAGCGCCTGAAGGCTCAGCGCGATCGTTTTAAAGGCGAGCTCGAAGTTGTGATGCGCGTCTATTTTGAAAAGCCACGCACCACGGTCGGCTGGAAAGGCCTGATCAACGACCCCGATATGGATGGTAGTTTTAATATCAACAAGGGTTTAACAACTGCGCGTGGCTTGCTGCTTGAAATTAATCAGTTGGGCTTGCCAGCGGGTTGCGAGTTTCTTGACATGATTACCCCTCAGTACATCGCTGACTTGGTGTCTTGGGGCGCCATCGGTGCCCGCACGACCGAAAGTCAGGTGCATCGCGAGTTGGCTTCGGGCCTGTCGTGTCCGGTTGGTTTTAAAAATGGTACCGACGGTAACGTCAAGATTGCCGTAGATGCCATGAAATCTGCATCTGCACCGCATCACTTCTTGTCGGTCACGAAAGGTGGGCACTCGGCGATTGTGTCAACCTCAGGCAACGAAGATTGCCACGTCATTTTGCGGGGTGGTAAGGCGCCTAATTATGATGCGGCGAGCGTACAGGCGGCTTGTGCAGAGATGGCAAAGGCGGGTCTCGCGCAGCGCATCATGGTTGATTCAAGTCATGCAAACAGCAACAAAAAGCCAGAAAATCAACCTGCAGTCTGCGACGAGGTCGCCGTACAAATCGCTCAAGGCGATGCGCGTATTTTTGGTTTGATGATTGAAAGCAATCTCGTTGCCGGTCGTCAGGATATTGTTGAGGGTCAAACGTTGGTCTATGGCCAAAGCGTGACAGATGGCTGCATCGACTGGCAAAGTTCAGTTGGTGTGCTTGAGCGCTTGGCCGAGTCGGTGCGCGCTCGTCGTCGCGCCGTTTTGACCAGCGGAAAATAAGCAAAACAAAGCGATTGCGTGCCTAGCACGCATCGCTGCCTCGCCTTTTTGAGGCGCCTTTTTTTTACGAGACTTAGCTCATGAACGCTTTGCATACGGCACAAACCTTTAGACGTGAACTACCGCCTGAAATGATTGCTGCGCTTAAAGGGCAGTTTGCCGAGCGCTTTTCAATGGCCAACGCAGTGCGCGATCATCACGGCAAAGATGAGTCGCCGTTTCCGTCGATGTTGCCTGATGGTGTTGTCTTTGCACAAAGCACCGACGAAGTTGTTGCTGTGGTCAAACTATGTGGCCAATACAACATTCCTTTGATTCCGTATGGGGCTGGATCTTCGCTTGAGGGGCATATTTTGGCGATTCAAGGCGGCATTAGCCTTGATGTGACCGCTATGAATAAAATTGTGTCGTTAAACACCGAAGATCAAACCGTCACTGTCCAGGCGGGTTTGACGCGTAAGCAGCTTAACGAACAAATCCGTGACACCGGTTTGTTTTTTCCGATTGATCCGGGTGCGGATGCCTCGCTTGGCGGCATGTCAGCCACGCGCGCATCGGGAACCAACGCTGTGCGTTATGGCACCATGCGCGAAAACGTTGTGTCATTGACCGTAGTGACCGCCGATGGCAAAGTGATTCGCACCGCACGTCGCGCGCGCAAGTCTTCAGCGGGTTACGACCTGACCCGTATCTTTGTGGGTAGCGAGGGCACGCTTGGTGTGATCACCGAAGTGACGGTCAAATTGTACCCTCAGCCCGAAGCGGTCTCGGCAGCAGTCTGTAATTTTTCGACTGTTCACGAGGCCGTGCAATGTGTGATTCAAACTATCCAGATGGGTGTGCCGATTGCCCGCGTTGAGTTGATGGACGCCGCTGCAGTTATCGCCGGTAACCGCTACAGCAAGCTGACACTGCGCGAAACTCCTTTGCTGTTGTTTGAATTTCACGGTTCTGAGGCGAGTGTGAAAGAACAAGCGCAAACAGTTCAAGAACTGGCAAAAGAGTGCGGCGGCATGGATTTTGAATGGGCCGACCGCCCAGAGGATCGCAACCGACTCTGGACTGCGCGCCACAACGCCTATTTTGCTGGCTTGCAGTTGCGTCCTGGCTGCAAATCAAATACGACTGATGTTTGCGTGCCGTTGTCGCGCTTGGCCGAAAGCATTGATCTGGCAACACAAGAATTGGCGAAGGCCAGTTTTCCGAGCACAATCGTGGGGCATGTAGGCGATGGTAATTTTCATGTGCTGATGTTGCTTGACCCCAATAGTCCAGCCGAGTGGGCCGAGTCTGAAAGAATCAATCATGCGCTTGTGACCCAGGCGATTGACGCTGACGGCACTTGTACGGGTGAGCATGGCATTGGTTTACACAAGATGCAGTTTATGGCCCATGAGCACGGCGAAGATGCCCTAGATTTAATGCGGTCATTAAAGATGGCCTTTGACCCGCACAATATACTGAACCCTGGAAAAATGCTCGAACCTAGGGCTTAGCCATTTAAGGCGACAGCGCACTGAGTTTCGGCCTCGTTGCTTGTCTTCTTGAATTGAACGGCGAGGCCTCACGGAGAAATTATGAACGCTGTTTCAGATCAAGCAGTCTTAGCCGTGGCAGCGCCAGAGGCCGCGGTCGTCGTCAAGGCGCTCTTGCAGGTCTTGCCCGCGCACTGTGTGCTCAGTCGCACCGAAGACACGCGTCCTTATGAGTGTGATGGGTTGTCGTTGTATCGCTCTGTGCCAATGGCCGTCGTACTGCCCGAGACCGAAGCTCAGGTGCAGGCTGTGCTGATCACTTGTAACAAACTAAACGTGCCGGTGGTTGCGCGTGGTGCGGGTACCGGCTTGTCAGGCGGCGCGATGCCTCACGCGCAGGGCGTCTTGCTAGGCTTGGCAAAGTTCAACCGAATCAAGCATATCGATCAAGAGGCCGCGATTGCGGTGGTTGAGCCAGGTGTGCGCAATCTTGCTGTGTCAGAGGCCGTTAGCCCCTTTGGCCTGTATTACGCCCCCGATCCCTCTAGTCAGATCGCCTGTTCGATTGGCGGTAATGTTGCCGAAAACTCAGGCGGTGTGCATTGCCTAAAGTACGGGCTCACTGTTCATAACGTGTTGAAAGTGCGTATGGTGAGTATGGATGGCAAGATTATCGAACTCGGTTCGCTTGCCCCCGACAGTGCAGGCCCTGAGCTGCTGTCCGTCTTTGTGGGGTCTGAGGGCATGTTAGGCGTCGTCACTGAAGTGACCTTGCGCTTAACGCCTAAGCCTGCGCTTGCCAGAGTCATTATGGCCAGTTTTGATGATGTTGAAAAAGCGAGCCAGGCCGTTGCGCAAATTATCGGGGCCGGCATTATCCCGGCGGGTCTCGAGATGATGGATAAGCAAGCTACCCAGATGGTCGAGCCGTTCGTGAAAGCCGGCTACGACACAGAGGCCGAGGCGATCTTGCTGTGTGAGTCAGATGGTACTGTTGATGAGGTCGCTGACGAAATCATCCGGATGCAACAAGTGTTTGAAAAAGCCGGCGCAACGCGCTTGCAAGTCTCGCAAACTGAGGCAGAACGTTTACGCTTTTGGGCTGGACGTAAAAACGCCTTTCCAGCCGCGGGTCGTGTATCACCCGACTACTACTGCATGGACGGCACGATCCCGCGCCGTCACCTCGGTCGGGTATTGCATGCGATTCAAGATATGGAAAAGCAATTCAATATGCGTTGCGCCAATGTGTTTCACGCCGGCGATGGCAATTTGCATCCGTTAATTTTGTTTGATTCAAATTTTCCTGACGAAGTGCGGCGTGCCGAAGACTTTGGTGCTGCCATTCTTGAGTTGTGTGTCGAAGTGGGTGGCACGATCACGGGGGAGCATGGCGTAGGAATGGAAAAAATCAATCAGATGTGTGTGCAGTTTTCGCGCGAAGAGCTTAATGCCTTTTCTGCGGTCAAGCGCGCCTTCGATCCAGCTGGGCTGTTGAACCCCGAGAAAGTCATCCCAACATTAAGGCGTTGTGCCGAATACGGCAAAATGCATGTGCATGGTGGCGCGCTCGCGTTTCCTGAGCTTCCACGCTTTTAGGCAATTATGGATCATGTGATCGCCCAGTTACGCGAGCAAGTACTCGACGCCGCAAATAAAAAAAATACTATTCTGATTGAGGGTGGTGGTACCAAAGGTTTTTATGGTAACCGCGCTCCACAGCTGGCAAGTTCTTGTGTTGCGCTCAAGTTGAGTGGCCTGCGCGGCATTGTGAATTATCAACCGACAGAACTTGTTGTGACGGCCTGGGCCGGTACACCGCTTCAAGAGGTGATTGATACGCTTGCGGCCTCACAGCAAATTCTCGCCTTTGATCCGCCAACGTTTGGTGCGCAAGCGACGCTTGGCGGCTGTGTGGCTGCGGGGCTTGCCGGGCCCGGTCGCTACGCCGGCGGGCCAGTCAAGGATTACGTGTTGGGTACACAGTTGTTAACTGCCAGTGGCAACGTCTTGAAGTTTGGTGGCGAGGTCATGAAAAACGTTGCAGGCTATGACGTGTCGCGCTTGCTCGTGGGCTCGATGGGCATGTTTGGTGCTCTGACCCAAATATCAGTTAAGGTCGCCCCCAAGCCTCAAGAGGTTTGCACGCTTGAGTTCGATCTTGACGAAGCCAAGGCGTTAGCGCTGTGTCACAGTTGGCGCCCTCAGCCTTTACCGATTTCGGCCACTGCTTGGCAGGTCACAGAGGGCGCCTCGGGTTGTTTGAGGGTTCGCCTTGCCGGTGCCGGCGCCGCACTGAAAGCCGCGCGACAAAAAATGGGCGGGCAAGTCGTGCCCGAGCTACAAGCCTTTGAGTATTGGGCAGCGTTGCGTGAACAGACACTTTCATTTTTTGCTGCGCCCACGTTATGGCGGCTCGCGGTTGCGCCAGGTACGCCGGCTCTGAATCTAGGCCCGACGCTCATCGAATGGGGTGGCGGTCAACGCTGGGTAGCGGCAGATCTTGAGGCCTTAGCAGTCAGGCGTCTCGCTGAGCGCGCGGGTGGGCATGCCACCTTGTTTCGACAGCTCTTTGAGGGCGCCATCCCCGAACAAGGTGTATTTCAACCTTTGGCCGCTGGCGTATTAGACGTGGTGAATCGTCTCAAACATGAATTTGACCCACAGGGGTTGTTTAACCCTGGCCGCTTAGTGCACGGACTCTGACGAGACACATATGCAGACAAATCTTGCCGACTGGGCGCGCCTTTCTGAGCTGGGCCAAGAAGCCGACGATATCTTGCGACGTTGTGTGCACTGCGGGTTTTGTACCGCCACTTGCCCAACCTATCAGGTGCTGGGTGACGAACTCGACAGCCCACGTGGCCGTATCTATCTGATCAAAGAGCTACTCGAGGGCCAAGAACCCACTCAGGCTACCCAGCTGCATCTTGATCGGTGTTTGACCTGCCGTAACTGCGAAACCACTTGCCCGTCTGGGGTTGAGTACGGTCATTTGATCGACATCGGACGCAAGCTTGTTGAAGAGAAAGTGCCACGCCCGTTATCACAGCGCCTACAACGTGCTTTGTTGCGAAAGGGCTTGAACTCACCCCTGTTTGCACCTGCCTATAAAGTTGGCCAAGCGGTGCGCGGTCTTTTACCTGCCAGCCTTCAGAAAAAAGTCATGCAAGCGCGCCCGAAGGGTGTTCGTCCAGATACTAGTCGGCATGCAAAGCAGGTGCTGTTGTTAACCGGTTGCGTGCAACCCACGATGATGCCAACGATTGATGCTGCCACGATTCGCGTGCTTGATCGTTTAGGGATTGGCACGCAAGTGGCGCAAGGTGCCGGCTGTTGCGGTGCATTGAATTTTCATTTGGATGATCAAGAGGCTGCGCGCGCGCAGATGCGCTTAAATATCGACGCCTGGCTGCCACTCATTGAGGCCGGTAAAGTTGAGGCGATTGTGATGAATGCCTCGGGTTGCGGTGCGATGGTAGTTGAGTACGCACATCACCTACGGCACGATGCGGCGTACGCAGCCAAGGCGCAAAAAGTTGTGGCACTTGTGCGCGATATCGCTGAGGTGGTGGCGCCTCACGCTGAGGCACTGGCGGCTCAACTTGACGCAACGCGTTTGCCTAAACGACCTGCCTTTCATCCCCCTTGTACCTTGCAGCATTGGCAGGGATTGCGCCCGTTAAGTGAAGACTTGTTTGTCAAGCTCGGATTGGCGTTGCAACCCTTTACAGAGACTCACTTGTGCTGCGGCTCGGCCGGTGCTTACTCAGTCCTGCAGCCTGAAATCTCAACGGCGCTGCGTGATCGTAAGTTATCTCAACTTAACGCGGCGAAGCCAGACTTAGTGTTGTCTTCGAACATTGGTTGCATCGGGCACTTGCAAAGTGGTACTGAGATTGCGGTGCGACATTGGATCGAAGTGGTAGATGCTGCACTTTTGTGACGACGATTACTGCAAAGCAGGTATGAATAGAGCAGTTCTGTGCGCAAATAGTCTCAAATGAAGGGTTCGTTGGTATTCTGTTAGAAGCCCCTTTATCGTCACTTTGAGTGCTATGTTAGCGAGTGTAAATACGTTGCCCGTAGGTCGAGACTCGTCTGATGTGGACGATCATGGTCTTCGGGCTGCTCACTACGTGAGGCTCTTGGCATGTCGCTTACGTGACATGGGTCAATTCACCGAGATATTGACCGAAGACTGGATCGAGACGTTATGTCGGGCTGCGCCTTTGCACGATATTGGTAAAGTCACAATCTCAGATCACATTCTGCATAAAGACGGTAAGTTGTCGCAAGCAGATTGGTGCGTGGTGCAAACACATGCGCAAATGGGTGAGGCGATCTTGGCGACGACTGCCGCGCAACTTGAAGACACTTCGACTGTTCTCAACATGGCGATCACGGTGGCAGGCTCTCATCACGAAAAGTGGGATGGTACGGGCTACCCGCGAGGTCTAAAAGGTGAGCAGATTCCGCTGGCTGCGCGCTTGGTGTCACTTGTTGATATGTACGATGCTCTCGTATCGTTTCGGGTTTATAAACGAAATTGGACGCACACCGAGGCGGTTCAAGAGGTTGTACGTCACCGCCACAGTTCGTTTGAGTCGGTCATCGTAGATGGTTTTTTGGCTGAGGCCGAGACCATTGAGCAATACTCGATGGTGCAGGCTGCTAAGTCGCTGCTCGGTCAGGCGTTGGTCAACGGTGCCGCGATTCACCACCAACACACGCCGGTACAGCAAACGCTTGTGCGGTTTGAAGAGCGCTTTGAGCAGTTGTTTAAAAACTCGCCAGTAGGCTTGGCGATGGTGAATCAGAGCACAGGGCAGTTTTGTGAGGTGAATCAAGCTTTACTGACTTGGACAGGTTATTCACGACAAGAATTTTTGGCCATGAAGTTTGGCGACATCACACCTGAAGAGTTTCGAGCACAAGATCAACAGCAACTCGAGGATTTGAAGCGAGAAGGGCGGTTTGGCCCGAATCAAAAAGAATATATTCGGCGTGATGGGACTCGGTTTCCGGTTCGCATCAGCGGCTTCAAATTAATTGATGTCAATGGTCAACCCGTTGTCTGGGGCATGATCGAAAATTTGAGCGAGCACCTTGAGCGGATCCAACTCGAGAAAAAACTTGCTGATAATGTCGGACAGCTTAAGACACTCGTTCATGCGATTCCTGACGTGGTGTGGTTTAAAGATACCCAAGATCGATTTCAGTTTTGTAACGCTCGTTTTGAAAGCTATTTTGGGGCAACCGAGGAGCAAATCGTTGGGCAAAAGGCAAATGCGTTCGTTGATATCGATCGAGCAGAAATGTTTCGGGTGGGAGATCAACTCGCGATTGAACAAGGCACGTCTTATATTTCAGAAGAATGGGTGACCTTTGCGAGCGATGGACATAAAGAATTGCTCGAGGTCACAAAAAGCCCTGTTTATTCTGAAAACGGTAAATTACTAGGTGTGCTGGGGATTGGACGAGATGTCAGCCGTCGTCGACAACTCGAAGAGCAGACCAAGGATCGAGCATTTTTTGATGGTCTGACAAAGTTACCCAATCGGTATTTGCTTGAAGATCGACTTAAGATCGCGATTAACAATAGCAAGCGTAATTTGTGTTATTGCGCGTTGATGTTTATGGATCTGGATTCGTTTAAAGGCTTAAACGATCAGCACGGCCACGTACTGGGTGATGTGGTGCTGCGCGAGGCCGCCTCGCGACTGTTAGGCTGTGTGCGAGATGTAGATACTGTTGCCCGTTTTGGCGGCGATGAGTTTGTGGTGGTCTTGAATCAGCTGCATAACGACCTTGATTACTCGATCGAAACCGCTCGCCGGATCGCGGAAAAAATGCGTGTAGCCTTGGCCTTGCCATATATGCTCAACCAATCAGCGGGTGAGGATGCACCCGAGATGAAGCGTGCGAATCGCAAAGAACGTTACCCTTCAGAAGAGGGTGAAATCGTGTACCAAGGCGGTACAAGCATTGGGGTTGTGATATTTTTGGGCGATGCGACCGAGCAGCTAGATCTCTTTGCGCAGGCCGACCAGGCAATGTACCAAGCCAAAAAATCTGGTGGGAACAAAGTGTGCTTTTATGCCGACAACCAAAACAGCCTCAGCCCGCTGACTGAGGAAGCCTAAGATTTTTGCCTACGAGTTCTCAACCGCCTTGACCATATCCTCAATCACCTTCTTCGCATCACCGAACACCATCATGGTTTTGTCCATGTAGAAGAGTTCGTTCAATGAATCAATGACTTAAGGCTATGCGTTGGGTTTTAGCTAAAAGTTTATGTCCGTTTCCGGGTTTTAAAAAATCGCCAATTATGACCTTGATTTGGACAGAAATTGGACAAGAATGACGATACCACAGTGATTGAATCTAGTCTTCGTTATGACCTGTGCGTAGCGCTGTGCTGGACTTTGACTGTTGGTGCTGTCTGCTTCGTGGTTGAACAAAGACATACCCACCCCTTGTCGATTTCTCCCCACGCTGACCCCACCGTACCCCCACCCCCGTAAATCGACGGCTTCACTGTGCAGACCTATGCACTGTAATTTGCTCAAACGATACTGTTCGGGCTTCGCCCCTCGAGGTCTGCGTTCGGTCGGAAACAGCTCAGTCGTGACTGGCGAAACACCCCCCCTTTGTTTTCTGTATAAAAAAGGTTGGGGTATATATTTTTAATTATGTTCAGGTCTGACTGTTCAGGAATTTTGATCCGGGCGTTAAAAAGCCACCCGAATGAAGGTGGCAGTCTTACGCAAACTCCAAGTGGGTTACCGGTCAGCAATAGCTAAAGCCTCTAACAACACCACACAACCCTATATTCCCAAGTGCCATAAGGGTAGCTCTGGTAACGCCCCGCACCACCGGCAGCCAGCTCCAGTGCGTCATCAGAAACATCCAGTCCAACAACTTCTTCAAGTTCAATGTTCATCGCAGACTCCAAGTGGGTTAACGGTCAGCAATAGCTAACTAATAACGTCCACAATCAGACAACCAAAGTGTCCCCCCTGTCAGACCTCCCTGCGCACCACCGG
>JAURJT010000017.1 GCA_030832095.1 Gammaproteobacteria bacterium
GATCGCGGTGGCGACAGTCAGGCGAGTGGGTACAACAGTAATCTGTATCAAGCTGTGTTTGGTATCGATGCCTATTCAAATGCCGAGCTTGGCTTAAAACTTGGTGGAGGCCTAGCCTTATCCACTACGACTGTCGCTGCAAATGGGGGTAACAGCACCATTTAACAGGGCTCATTATTTCTTTACGGCAAGATGCCGGTCATGCAAGAGTATGTAATCGATGCGATGACAAGCTTTGGGTTGAGCTCAACGGACCTATCCCGTAGCGACGTGACCGGGCTGAGTGGGGGTTATAAAAATAAAGCTGTCATGGGCAATGACTGGTTAGCAAGTTTGGGCATCAGCAGGCCATTCGAGGACAACGAGCTACGTGTCACGCCTTACCTACGCTTCACCTATCAGTCTGTGACGCAGTCAGGCTACAACGAAGGCGGCACGGCAGCCGCGCTAGATATTGGCCGCTACACAGGCAACGGCGTGCGTGGGGTGGCGGGCATTGCAGTAGGCTCATTGAACAAAGACCCGTTTAAAGACGATTACACCTACCGGACAAATATAGCCATAGGTGCTGATTCGCAAGGCTTGTTAAACCCAGCGTTGAGCACGACGCTTGGAGGCTATTCCAGTAGCGTGAGTACGCCGACGGTCGGAGCAGCTTTTGTTCAGGTAGGACTGTATGGGACGATGAAACTCTCAGACAATATCTACGCTTACGCCGGCGTATCCTCTGAAGCACGACGCGGTCAAACCTTATATGGGGGCAGCGCCGGGTTCAGGTTCGTGTTTTAAGGTAGCGCTCGCCACAGATTGCCAAGACAAGAATTATTCAGCTGTTCGCGCAGTGCTGCAGTGCAGCTTGAGGCGTTTGCAGCAAAGGTGCGACAGAACGATAGGGCGCGCGATGGCATCGTGCAGAAAAGTTGTGAGGTGATGCGGTGAAAGCAGGCGAGCCATACGGCTAAAATGCGCAGCAAGCTACCTTTTCTGACGATTCAAGCTGCTTTTAGCCAATATGTTTGACACCACTTCTCTTGCGCATTTGCCTAAGCCCGCACAGTACGAGGCGCTAGCCACCCAAGCGCACGCCTTGATGGCGGGTGAACACAACCTGATTGCTAATGCCGCCAATTTGTCTGCGCTTGTCATGAGTTCGTTACCCGATCTCAATTGGGCTGGCTTTTATCTGTATGACGGCACTGAGCTTGTGCTTGGGCCGTTTCAGGGTAAGCCCGCTTGCTTGCGTATTGCACTGAACCGTGGTGTGTGCGGCAAGGCCGCAACAACCGGTCAAACGCAACTCGTGCCTGATGTGCACGCGTTTCCTGGTCATATCGCTTGTGATGCCGCGTCGCGCTCTGAGTTGGTGGTGCCGTTGTTGCATCAAGGTAAGCTGCTTGGCGTGTGGGATGTTGATAGCCCTGTGCTCAATCGCTTTGATGCCGTCGACCAAAATGGCATGCAAGCCTTGTGTAAAATTTTTCTTTCTTCACTGTTGCCGGAATAGACTCTCTTATGAGCACACCCAACGCTTTAGACTTTGATTATGTCATCGTAGGTGCAGGCTCGGCCGGTTGCCTGCTGGCTAATCGTCTGTCGGCTGATTCGTCCAAACGCGTCTTGCTGCTTGAGGCAGGCGGGCCCGATAACTGGCATTGGATCCACATCCCTGTGGGCTATTTGTATTGCATCGGCAATCCGCGCACAGACTGGTGTTACAAAACTAAGGCTGATCCAGGGTTGAATGGTCGGCAATTAGGTTACCCACGTGGTCGCGTGCTGGGTGGCTGCTCATCGATTAACGGCATGATTTACATGCGTGGCCAGCGCGCTGATTACGATGGCTGGGCTGCGCTTGGCAACACGGGTTGGGGTTGGGATGACCTACTGCCTTTATATAAAGGCATGGAGAATCACCACGGTGGTGCGAGCGAGTTTCATGGTGCGGGCGGCGAGTGGAATGTCGAACGCGTACGTTTGTCGTGGGAGATCCTCGATTCGTTTCGCGAGGCTGCCGCGCAGGCAGGCATCCAACCCGTCAATGACTTTAATTCGGGTGATAACGAAGGGAGCGATTACTTTGAAGTGAATCAGCGCGAAGGTTGGCGTTGGAACACCTCTAAAGCGTTTTTGCGCCCAATCAAACACCGCCGCAACTTGACGGTGTTGACGCGCGCTCACACCACGCGTTTGGTGTTTGAAGGTACGCGTGTGACCGGCGTTGAGTTTCTCAAAGACGGGCACAAGCAAATCGCGCGCGCTCACACTGAGGTGGTGATGGCCGCCGGTTCAATTGGTACGCCGCAAATTATGCAGGCCTCGGGCTTGGGTGCCACAAGCTTGCTGGCACCACTCGGCATTCAAACCGTGCACGAACTGCCTGGCGTTGGACAAAACTTGCAAGACCATTTGCAGTTGCGCATGATCTATCGCGTACAGGGCACGCGCACCTTAAACACCATCGTGAATTCACTGTGGGGCAAAGCAATGATCGGGCTCGAGTACGCGTTAACGCGACGCGGCCCCATGAGCATGGCACCTTCGCAATTAGGGGTGTTCGCTAAGTCAGATCCGCAACAAGCACGTGCTAACGTTGAGTATCACGTGCAACCGCTGTCGCTTGAAAAATTTGGCGAGCCCTTGCATAGCTTTCCGGCGTTTACCGCTTCGATTTGTAACGTACGCCCCACCAGTCGTGGGCACGTCAACATCGTATCGCCCGACACTGCGCAGTCGCCCGAGATTTTGTGCAACTACTTATCAACGGCCGAAGATCGTCGCGTGGCAGCCGACAGCATTCGTTTAACGCGCCGTATTGTGGGGCAGTCTGCGTTAGCGCGTTTCAATCCTCAAGAGATCAAGCCGGGCCTGACCGACGATAGCGAAGAGTCGCTCGCACGCGCAGCCGGCGAAATCGGCACGACTATTTTTCACCCTGTGGGTACCTGCAAAATGGGCCAAGACGCGATGGCCGTAGTCGATGCGAATTTGCGCGTGCATGGTGTGCAAGGCCTACGCGTGGCCGATGCGTCGATCATGCCAACCATTACGTCGGGCAATACCAACTCGCCGACACTTGTGATTGCCGAGAAGGCTGCAAAAATGATGTTGAGCGGGGCTTAGAGCGCTAAGATTTTTATCGACGCAAAACGTCTAAAGGTTGGTACCAAGATCTAAAGGTTGACACTCTAGTGTGACGGATTAGGATTTGCGTCTGAGCCTAGCGCGCCAAGATTTGTACCAACTCTCGTAGTGGTTTGATTTCGCAATCCACCTCAAGCGCCTTGCGCTCTAGCACGACAAAGTCGCCCGCTTGCTGGGCTAATAATGGATGATGCCACGTACCAGGGTGAAAACTCACCCCGCACGAGCCATCCAGCCAAAAGGCAGCCAGGCTCGACTCAAGCGGCTGCTTGCCTTGAAAAGCCGGGTCACCTAAGGCAACCACCACCACAAACGGCACACCAGCTAAGGGGATAAACGATTGACTGCCCAACAAGTGACGCTCAAGCTCGCGCGCTACAAATGGTAGAGGGTTGGCTTGCGCACGATACAGATTCAAGCTCGCCTGGCCGCCTGCCTGCGACAGGTCAGGATCAGGCAGAGCGATCTTTTCGCTTGTGCCCGCATTGATAAAAAGCCCACTTGAAACGGCACCCCCCAACACAGCACCGTAGGGGGCAAAAGCAGTGGCGCTTAGAGTTTGAGTGTTTAGTGTGCGCATTGTTGCTTCAGGGCAGAATCATTCAGAAACCATTGGGTGACAATTCTTACACATAATCGGACGTAAATCCTTTCGTTCTGGTAATTGTCTGCGGTATAGTCTTTGGCAGTACAAGCCCCGTTCGCGCGAAGCGCGCTTTTTCTTGGCTTCTTTCGTATTTTTACCGGCGTTAAAAGGTACCGCATGAACATGCCTCACTCCATCCAAATCATCGCAACGGTCTTGTTTGCAGTGGCCATTGTTCATACGTTTTCGGTGCCGGTGTTTGCACGCCTCGCGCATAAAAATGGTCCGCATGCAGGGTTGTGGCATTTTTTGTCTGAAGTTGAGGCGGTGTTTGGTCTTTGGGCGTTCGTGCTGCTGGTCGTGATGGCAATGCTTGCCGGTGTGCCCACCATGGTCAATTACGTCGACACGACCAATTTTACTGAGCCGTTATTCGTGTTTGCCATCATGGTGGTGGCTGCCAGTCGCCCGATTCTTGAACTGGTCGGTGGCGTTGTGCGTGCGATTGCACGAATGATTCCGGTGTCGCGGCAGCTCGCGACGTATTTTGTGGTGCTGACGGTCGTACCGCTGTCGGGGTCCTTAATTACTGAACCCGCAGCCATGACTCTAGCCGCACTGTTGTTGCGCGACGCTTACTTCAAGCGGCCAGGCCACAGTGCCTTTAAATACATGACGCTTGGTGTGTTATTTGTGAACGTATCGATTGGTGGCGTGTTGAGCGCTTATGCAGCCCCGCCTGTGCTGATGGTGGCACAAACCTTTGGCTGGGATTCTGCCTATATGTTGACCCACTTCGGTTGGCGCGCTGTCTTGGCTGTGTCGTTTAACGCTCTTATTTTGACTATCATTAATCGTAAAGTGTTGGCCAGCGGCGAGGTTGAAACACACCGTGGTGTCACGCAAGATGCCCCCGTGAACGTGCCGCCATTCACTATTTTGATCCACGTTGCGTTCTTAGTTGGCATCGTTGTCTTTGCTCACCACCCTGCGGTCTTTGTGGGGCTGTTAGTGTTATTCATCGGCTTTTGCCACGCTTACAAGCGCTTTCAGTCGCCCTTGATGCTTAAAGAAGGCTTGATGGTTGGTTTCTTTTTGGCGGGCTTGGTGCTGTTAGGGACTTTGCAAAAGTGGTGGCTGCAAGATTTATTGGGTAGCTTGTCGCCCATCGTTTTGTTTTGGGGGGCAACCGCACTCACGGCGATTACCGATAACGCGGCTTTAACGTATCTGGGCTCGTTGGTCGAGGGTACCTCTGAGGCGTGGCGTTATATGCTGGTGGCCGGCGCCGTCACAGGCGGCGGTTTGACCGTGATCGCAAATGCGCCAAACCCAGCAGGTTTTGCGATTTTGAAATCGACCTTTGATAACGAAACGATTGCACCGGGGCCCTTATTTATTGCAGCGTTAGGCCCCACACTTGTAGCCGCCGCGTTATTTTTGTATTAGTGTCTAAGTTGGTTCACCTCAGAGCACCCCATCATGTCAGATCTCGCCTACTCTACCCTTACCGAACTCGCGCAAGGTTTGCGCAACAAAAAATTTAGCTCTGAAGAGCTTGCGAAAGAATATTTAACGCGAATCGACAAAGGCAACAAAGAGCTACACGCCTATGTCAGCGTCGATTCAGACAGCGTATTGGCGCAAGCCCGCGCAGCCGATGCACGCCGTGCCTCGGGCTACAGCCTAAGCGTTTTAGATGGCGTACCCGTTGCTGTAAAAGATCTGTGCGATATCGAAGGCCAAATCACCACCGGCGGCTCGCAAGATTGGCTAACACGTCGCAGCCCCACCACCTGTACGGCCGTTGAGCGCCTGCTGCGTGCCGGCATGATTAATTTGGGTAAAACCCATATGGTTGAATTTGCCTTTGGTGGCTGGGGTACCAACCCGGTCATGGGCACCCCTAAAAACCCTTGGGATTTGACCACCCATCGCATACCGGGCGGTTCTTCAAGTGGCTCGGGTGTCGCTGTGGCTGCAGCCTTGGCGCCGGCCGCGTTGGGCTCAGATACTGGCGGTTCGGTGCGTATCCCCGCCGCGTTAAATGGTATTACAGGGCTAAAAACCACCCGCGGTTTGATTAGCTTGCATGGCGCCTTGGCGTTGTCGGGCACGCTAGACTCGATCGGCCCCATGACACGCGATATGCAAGATTCTGCCATCCTCACTGA
Source organism: Gammaproteobacteria bacterium (assembly GCA_030832095.1). GTDB lineage: Bacteria > Pseudomonadota > Gammaproteobacteria > Burkholderiales > Burkholderiaceae_B > Zwartia > Zwartia planktonica. The sequence continues at coordinate 5,902 of JAURJT010000017.1, forward strand.
GTTGATGGCTGGTGCTGATCCGCTCGATCCAACCAGTTGTGGTCACCCGCTGTTTCAATGGCAGGCTCCTCCCGAGGGCGCCAAGCCTTTGCAGGGGATTCGTATTGCGCTGACTCCCGAAGGGCAATATCCCATGCCGGTTGGTGCTGACATCAAACGCATTCTTGAAGATACACGCCGGGTGCTGGTCGAACTTGGTGCGCAGATCGTTGACAAGCCGTTTCCGTTCGACTTTAACGAGATGATGGTGCGTAACGGTTACATCACTGCCGCTGAGGCCTACGCGATTCATCGCGCCTACATCGATGATGCCGCTCGTCCATTTGGTGAGTTCGTGCGTAAGCGCGTGCAGTCAGGGCGCGGTATTTCTGCTGCAGATTACATCCACGCGATGGCGGACCATCGTCGTACCACTGCCGCCTGGACAGACTGGATGAGTAACGTTGATGCGTTGCTTTCGCCGTGTGTGCCTATGGGTGCGTGCCCACTGACCGAGGTTGACGAGTCAAAAACTCCTGTCTCTGCCTTTACGCGCGGCGGTAACTTCATGGGCACCACGGGTGTTTCATTGCCCGCCGGTTTTGCCGATAACGGTATGCCAATTGGCATGCAACTATTGGGTAAGCCGTTTGACGATGCCACCATGGTTAAGATCGGGATTGCGTTTCAGCGCGTGACCAAGTTTCACTTGGCTCGCCCAGATCTCAAAAAGCTAGGTCTGTAAGCAACAGCAAACCATTACTTAGTGCGTTCGGCCGACAACTGGCCGAAAAAGGCTTCAAAGCGGGTTTATTCAGCCCCTTTGGGGCCGCTTTACCTTCAGAGTCATCGAATTTTGATAAAAACCCGTTAAAATCAAAGGCTTTCCTTTTGGTTTCCGTACTTTCTCTTTTCAGGGTTAGTACTTTCCCATTTATCCAGTATCCAAGAAGTGAATCGTGCCAATCTACGCTTACAAATGCTCAGCCTGTGGTCACGCTGAAGACAAACTGCAAAAAATCTCTGACGCGCCTCTGACGGTGTGCCCACAGTGCGGTCAGTCAACGTACTCAAAACAAGTCACCGCTGCCGGCTTTCAATTAAAAGGCTCCGGGTGGTATGTCACCGATTTTCGTAGCAACGGTAGCGGCGGTGCTAAAACCAGCGAAGCGGCTGTGCCGATAGCAGGCTCTGAGGCCGCTGCGGGTTCGTCTGGTGGCGACACCAAGGCTGGCTCAAGCGAGTCGTCTGCTAGTCAGTCGGGCACGTCGTCTGACAGTTCGGGCAAGACGTCCTCCTCGGGTGGCAGCTCAAACGGTACTTCAAACGGCAACTCAAGTGGCAACTCAAGTGGCAACTCAAGCGCAGCTTCGTCAAGCAGTGGCGGCGCCGCTAGTTCGGGTAACAGTGGCGCAGCTAGCTCTTCGGGCGGGTCGTCCAGCAATTCTTCCGGTAGTACCTGAGGCCAATAGAGCCCAACATGCGATTCTTAAAAAAGTACTTCGTCACCGGTTTACTGATTTGGGTGCCTGTCGTCATCACGATCTGGGTGCTCGGCTTGATGGTCAACACGCTCGAAAGCGTGGTGCCGACTTTTTTATCGCCCACAGCGTTATTTGGCTTTGATATCCCGGGTTTTAGGGTGGCCTTGGTACTTGCCGTATTGCTTGCTACGGGCATGTTTGCCGCTAATTTTTTGGGCCGTGGCATCTTAAAGTACTCAGAAAAAGTCCTAGGCCGCATCCCACTCGTCAGGTCAATCTATCAGTCGGTCAAGCAGGTTAGCGATACCTTGCTTGCTCCCAATGGTCAGGCTTTCAGGCAGGCCGTGCTGGTGCAATATCCGCGCGCGGGTTGTTACACCGTTGCCCTGTTGACGGGCGCTCCAAGCGGCGAAGTGGCTGATCACCTGCAGGGTGATTACGTGAGCGTGTACGTGCCCACCACGCCAAATCCAACGTCTGGTTTCTTTTTAATCATGTCGCGCAGCGAGGTAGAGCCGCTTAATATGTCGGTCGATGCTGCGCTTAAATACATTGTGTCGATGGGCGTTGTTGTGCCCCCTGCTGGTCCGATACTGAATGCCGTCGACGCGGCAGCTCAAGGCGTTGCAGTTCAAGTCGCAGCTGCGCAAGCGCAACTGAACTCAGTCAAGTCCGGCAGCCAAACAGCCCCGACACAAACGACTTTATCCAGTGAGGGTGTCACAACGCCCGTCACGCCCTCTCGTTCGTCCGATTAATTTTTATTGTCAGATCTATTTGTCAGATCTTTTGGAGTTTGCATGCGTACCTGCTACACCGGCCAGGTTTGTAAAGACCACTTAGGTCAAACCGTTACGTTGTTTGGTTGGGTACATCGCCGC
>JAURJT010000018.1 GCA_030832095.1 Gammaproteobacteria bacterium
CAAGAAACTGTGTATTTGTTATCAATTCCCGGTATGCGTGAGTCGATTGAAGACGCAATGGCTGAGCCTCTTGCTGAAAGTAGACTGGTTCACGAGGTCTATCCGAAAGTAAAGAAGGTTCGCACTAAAAGGTCAGTATGACCATCATGTCAAAAATGACCTTAGAAGAACGAATCGAGATGAGCTTGCGGCGCTCTATGGCCATGGTATTTCTTCGCAAAGAATTTGATAAATTTGGTGGCTATGATCAAGTAGGTCGAGCTCTGCGAGGTGTCATCAATAAAGGGCTCTTAATTAAGGCTGGCTATGGCGTGTACGTCAAGGCAAAGAAAAGTGCCTTAACAGGCAAGCCCGTTCCTGTGGTGCCGCTCATTGAAATTGGTATAGATGTACTGACTAAACTGGGAGTTAAGCCAGCGCTTGGAACTTCTGCAAAGGAATACATGGATGGCAAAACCACTCAAATGCCGATGGCCGCGGTGCTGAACGTGGGCAGTTCACGAGTGAGTCGCAGGATCGGCTTTGGTAGCAAGTCAATACGATACGAAACGTCGGACAGCTAGTAGTGAAGTGCTGATCTTATCCTCGATTACTTCAGAAAATATTGAAAATGAAATGACGCGACTGCATAGGTTTAAGGATTAACACCGAGAACGCTAGGCTTAACCGCTTGCGTTGAACAATTCGGAGAACTTGATTAAAATCTTAGCAACACGGCCCGCTCCTCTACGTCGAAAGACGCACGAGCGGGTTTTCTTTTTTGTGGTCTCAAAATTGGTTGCGACGTACGGTAAACCTTATGTTGATTTTTAATAATAATTGGTCCCGCTACTTTGCAATAGTTTGCCCTTTCATGGCCTGCATAATGAAACTGCGCAGGCGTTGGTAGCGCCCCAAGCGAATCATGTCACAAGGTGACACATCGCCGAGCAGCGGATTGCGTGCCTTAAACCACGAGGCAGTTTTTGCGGCGTTTCCGTCAAATTGTTTGGCGACTAAATTGATTGTGGCAGCGATCTCTTCTAAGCGAACGCGTACTTGGTCTGGTGCGTGGCCGTCATAACGAACAGCTGAGCGCTCTGTTACAGGTGATCTCATATTAGTGTCCTCTGAGGCTTTCAGCATCGGGACTAATGTATTAATTAGTGCCTTCTGGTCTAGAAGCTATCTGCCCGTTTGGCAAAGGTCAACACTCGCTACCTGTGCAACCGTTAACAGCGATGGCTATAAAATATTCGTAATCTTCGACAACAGACCAATGATGGCGAAGAGGATCGCGAATTGTACGATCATCAAGAAAGTAAATTTACGGTCAAAATCTTTACGCAATTCAAGAATTGCGTTGTTGATATCAGAAAGCTTACGATCAAAGTCAGCGCTTAAGCATGCGATTAAACGTTCTATTCGCTCCATGGTTTCATCCGCCTTTTGCTTTGCCAAATCTTCACGCGTAGCAAGGGTCGGGATGATGGCTTCGAGTTTGGCTAATCTAGTTTCCATTCAGTAATACCTAAAGTGCGTGAATCGTGCGTAATTTTAGTTTTTGAATTGGCTCAAACTGCAGGCGTACTTAACTATTTTTTGTATCAAAATGTTTCATCATCTCGCCTGCAGCATTGAGGTCGCGCGCACTCAGAGTAGATGGGGCTTTTGCTGAGCCAAAGTGGGCAACGCGCGCTTGCACATTCTTTGAACGCGTTGTCAGTTAAGGTTGCACGGCGCACTGTCTCGTCTGATGAGCCACTAACGCGCGCATACTGGTGCTGTGTCATCCACACGAACAGCCTAAGGGGCAAGTATGAACACCGCATTGAAAATTATTTTCGCAGTGTGTGCAGTCGTGGCCTCAAGCGCGTCGCTGGCTTGCACCGGCTACTCTGGCCCAGGCGGGCCTTGCTATACGGGCCCGGGCGGTGGTCTCTACACCGGCCCCGGAGGCGGCGCCTATACGGGCCCAGGCGGCGGAGCCTACACCGGCCCTGGCGGTGGTGCATACACGGGGCCAGGAGGTGGGGCTTATACCGGACCAGGTGGCGGTTTATACACGGGCCCCGGCGGTGGTGCTTATACAGGACCTGGTGGCGGTGCATACACCGGGCCGGGCGGCGGTGCTTCGACGGCGCCGGGTGGCGGGTGCTACAGCGGGCCTGGTGGTGGCGGCACGGATAAATGGAATCGGCCGAATCCTAATTGCTAGGTAATTAGACCGTATCGACATCGAATTGACCTGACACTCATACCTCGCCAAACGGTGAGGTTGCCCAGCTTTCTTGTTGCTAGCAAATGTACGAGTTCCAACTCTTAAGCGTCAAAATTAATTGATCGATCTCTGTCGCGGGATTGATGCTGCCGGTCGCTTGGCAGTGCTTGCGAAGTTGAGTTGCGTGGTTAATTGCATCGGCCAATTTGTCCTTCAAGTGGGTGTAAATACCCGTCTGCCCCTTACTGTATTTTTCAAATCCTGATTTGGCTTTAAGCGCGTTGATTACTTGGTCACCCACAGATTTTTTTCCTGCGTGATGAAATGGCTGATCGGTATACCCAAAATGAAGCAGCAGCCACACTTCAAAGCATGGCGTAGATGTGATAGCGACCAGTGGCTTGGCTGCGGCACTCAAATTTTTGGTACGTTGCACCGCTGCCTCAAAGGTGGTGTGCTTATCTCGATCAAAGACGCAGTAAACCGTGTCATAAGCATCGCCACTCCGCGCATCATCTTCATATAACGCTAACGCGTGTGCGACCACACGATCTGGTGACGCGCCGTCATTGCGTGCGATACGGACCGTTTGCTGACGAATCTGAAGATCATCCAATAACTCGCGAAAGTAATACGGCTCTGTTTTTGTACCCTCGCATACGATCAAATACCGTTTGTTTCTGGCACGTTCGAGTCTTTGTCGGTGTAACGCTGCGCCACTACGCGCCTTGCGTTTTCGAAACAAATCCTCAGAGCCCATAAAAATCTAAATCCTTCAAGAACGGAATACCACCATAGCGTCCATTGAGATAGCCGCGTTCAACGGCCTCATTATCTCGCGGACTGAAATCTGATAGTGGATAAAGTCGTGTCGCGCTGTTGGCATCTTTTTCCATGAACCAGACTTGGTCGCGACGAAGTAGCTTTTGACTGAGTAAGGTCGTGTCATGCGTGGTGAAAATGATCTGCGCGTTGGTGCCCTCGTGATGCAAACGCCTGACGAGGTGATGTACGAGTAGCGGGTGTAGGCTGCTGTCTAACTCGTCAACGACCAAGACGCGTTCGTTTTCGATCACATCCAGCCAAGGGCCGGCAAAAGCAAAGAGGGCAAGCGTCCCGGCCGATTCTTCTTTTTCGTCAAACTCAACAGATTCTTGTGTATCGACATCACGATGAAAGAAGCTTGGTTTGATAAATTTCTTGCCAGCAACGTCTTTTAACAACTCGTCTTTGATAGCGGCAGGCAGACCCCTAGGCAGAGTGTCTGCTGAAAACGCCGTTTCTTTAAGCTGGATGTCTAAAATTGAAAGGTCAGCCGAATTCATGAACGCGACAACCCGTTTGCGATTTTCTTCGTTGCGGCAGAGGCTCAAGGTATAGCTAGGGCTAAAGCCTCGCACAGAATCGAGCACTCGCAAGCGCAGCTTGAACCAGTCAAAGGCAGGCTTGAGTTGTTCGTTATTGAGCTGAATTGCCGTAGAAAAGAAAAGCGCGTTCTGGCGCGTTTGCGCTGCCAAAGTTTGGCGTTGTCTGCCACCCAGAAAGGCAGTGCTGAACTTAAACGCGTCTTTGCCGGTTTCGGTATTAAAGACGCGGTGAAACCATTTCTGTGCCCGGCCAAGGGGGTAGGCAATGAGCCACTCTTCTGTAAAACGCTCGCGGTTGCAGCAAAAGCCATATTCGTAGCGTACGCCTTGCTCGACAAAGGTAACCTCAAACTCGCTATCTGCAGCGCGCGAGTCTGCCGTTAATTTGAAGGGTGTCACGTCAATAGGGTCGCCTGCTTGACTCTCTTTTTGTGAATTCAGCACCTGTTCTTGTACAAAACTCAACGCTTGAATAAAGGCGCTCTTGCCCGACGCATTTGGACCATAAAGAACTGTTGAGCGCAGCAACCGAGGCAAGCCATCGTCAAACTCAGGCATAAAGGTGTTTGAAGCTTCGAGCTCTTTAAAGTAAGAGGACGCAGCCATGTTGAGCGTCTGGCGCCCTAAGATCGACCGGCAGTTGGTGACCGAAAATTGGATAAGCATGGCGAGATATTACATCTTTGAACAGATTTTTGCTTAATAAATGCAAAAAAGTTATTCTGTTTTATTATTTTATGTGACCAGACCCGTTTTAAGAGGTTGCTTGAGGGCCGAGTAGAGGGTGCTTCGACAGCACCGGGTGGTGGGTGCTATCGCCGTTTCTAACATAAAACCCGCACGCTAACATTACAAGTGTTAGCGTGCAAAACATAGTGTTACATAAACGTGTTGTGAAAAATCAGACCTGAGCGTTGAAAATATTCAGGCTGCTTAAGGCTTTGGTGCATGCGTCGGCGATAGCGCGGTGTTGAGATCGACATCGACGTCACCGACTAACGAACGGATACGTTGCACCAGACTAGCGTCAATGGTCTCGAGTCGTTCTGGATGTTGGGCAAGGTCATTAGAAAGAAAGCTCAAGAACTGCTCGGGTATAGGAGCGTCCTGCTCAGTAATCTCTACACGAGAGGGGCTGACATCGGCGTCAGAGCTGATTTTTTCCATCCGAACGCAGAGAGTTTTTGTGAATTTAGTCAAAATGCTTCGCCAAGCGCTGTGCAATATCCATGACGCCGATCACCTCGACCTTTGACTGTACCGGCCAACTCGTTTGAACGGGCGCAACGATATAGGCCGCGTCGACGCCGACATCTTCGCAGGCCAACCAAAAGCCTTTTGTCACTTTGGGTGCGCTTGAAAACTTAATTTCGAAACCTAGTTTTCGTAACCCCAATTCAACTACGACGTCGAGTTCTGCGCCGGCGGCGGTGCGGTAAAAGTACATCGATGCACCCGTCGGTAGATGCGCTGCGATTTGTTCAACGACAAAGCCTTCCCAAGAGGCACCAGTGCTTGGGTGCCCAAGTAGGTCGTTGACTTCGCGAATGCCAAGCAGGCTGTGCAACAAACCGCTATCGCGCACGTACACCTTGGGTGTTTTGACTAAACGCTTACCAAGGTTCACGAAATAGGGCTCAAGGCGACGAACCATGAGTGCGTCGCATAGATGGTCTAGGTAGCGCCCAGTGCTAGGGGCAGAGATGCCCAGCGACGTTGCCACCGCTGAGGCATTAAACATTTGACCGTGTAGGTGCGCCACCATCCGCCAAAAGCGGTGCATTAACTGCGGTTCGACCGCGATACCCAAACTCGGCAAATCTGTATTTAAGAAGTGTCGTATCAGTGCGTCACGCCAATCCCACGAGGCATTGGTCGTTTTAGCCAAATAGCTATTCGGAAACCCGCCCCTGAGCCAGAGCGTTTGCGTGTCATTAAAGGTTTGAAAAACCTCGCTGAGTACTAACGGCGACATATCCACCAATGACAGTCGCCCAGCCAGCGATTGTGACTGTTTTAATAACTTGAACGAGGCCGAACCGAGTAATAAAAACCGACCTGGCCTGCGATCGGCGTCGATCTCGCCGCGTAGCTCGCTCAGCAAGTCTGGTTGATTTTGAATCTCGTCCAGAACAATCAGGCGATCACGATTAGCGGCGAAAAAAGCCGTCGGATTAACCAGTTGAGCCCTGGCGTGGGCGGTGTCTAAATCTAGATAGATAGATTTCCCTGATTCGCTGGCCAAGGTCTTAGCCAAGGTTGTCTTGCCGACCTGGCGTGGCCCAAGGATCCCAACGGCTGGGCTCCATTGAAGGTGCTCGGCAATTTTGGCGTAGGATAAGCGTTGAAACATCCTTGCATATTAAACATACTGTATTTAAATTACAAGGATAATTTTTATGATGAGATCCTTGTTTGTGTACGAAAAAGTATAAGAAAACTGTGTTTTGTAAGAAAAACTAGGGTTTTGTACGAAAAAGTTAGCTGAACTAAAGGGCGGTCGCTTCCTCGGGTGCGGCGATGGCCTGCACGGGCCAATCTCACTCGGTGAGTCACAGGGTGCGGCATACTGTCGCAATATCAATATTCATCGCAAAGGCGGTAATTAAACATGCACGACATCATTTGCCCCCACTGCTCAAAAGCCTTCAAAATTGACGAAACTGGTTACGCGGATATCGTTAAGCAAGTGCGTGACAGCGAGTTCAACGAGCAGTTGCACGAGCGGCTTGAACTTGCCGAGCAAGGCAAACAAAATGCTATTGAGCTGGCCAAATCGCAAGCAGCGAGTGAGCTGCATCGTGCCGAAGCCGCTAAAGATGCTGTGATCCAAGAGCTAAACGCTAAGCTCGCTGCGGCCGACGCGGCTCGTCAGCTTGCCCTGGCGCAAGCGTTAGGCGGTGTTGAGAAAGAGCGCGATGAACTCGCCAATAAGCTAAAACAAGCGCAGTTAGACAAAGAAGCATCAGTTGCGCTTGCTGATGCAAAACTGGTCAGCGAATTACAAAAAACTGCTGCGGCAAAAGACTCAGAGATTCAAAGCCTAAAAGCCAAGCTCGATGGGTTAGAAGTCACGCAAAAGCTTGCCCTGACCGAAGCCGTGAGCGCAGTGGCGCAAGAGCGTGACGAAGTTAAAAATAATTTGGTCCGCGTTGAGCTTGCCAAGCAACAGGCTGAGCAAGCACTCAAAGACAAGTACGAAACGCAGATCAAAGATCGTGAAGATACGATCGAGCGCCTCAAAGATATGAAGGCGCGCTTATCGACCAAAATGGTGGGTGAAACGCTTGAGCAGCATTGCGAGACTGAGTTCGACCGTATCCGGGCGACCGCGTTTCCAAAAGCGTATTTTGAAAAAGACAATAACGCGCGTAGTGGCAGTAAGGGCGACTTTATCTTTAAGGATCTAGACGACGCTGGCACCGAGATTGTTTCAATTATGTTTGAAATGAAAAACGAGAGCGATCAAACTGTAAACAAAAGCAAAAATGAAGACTTTTTGAAAGAGCTTGATAAAGATCGCAACGAGAAGGGCTGCGAGTACGCAGTGTTGGTGTCCTTGCTTGAGCCTGATAGTGAGTTGTACAACACCGGGATCGTCGATAAGTCTCACCGCTATCCAAAGATGTACGTCGTGCGCCCTCAGTTTTTTATCCCGATCATTACTTTGCTGCGTAACGCGGCACTTAAATCACTCGTATACAAGTCAGAGCTTGCGTTAATTAAAGCGCAAAACGTTGACATTACAAATTTCGAAAACGAGCTTGCAAGTTTTAAAACTGGGTTCGCCAGAAATTACGACCTGGCCTCACGGCAATTTGAAACTGCCATCGACGAAATCGACAAATCGATCAGTCATCTACAAAAAACGCGTGATGCGTTGACTGGTGCCAATCGAAACTTGCGCTTAGCCAACGACAAAGCCCAAGACGTCACGATCAAGAAGTTAACCAGAGGTAATCAGACGATGCAGCAGAGGTTTGCTGATTTGCCGAAGGGGCAGGAAGACGAGACGAGTTAGTGAAACGTCTTTTTCTTAAGTGAGTCACAACTCAAGGTCACGAATTGGGGCGAGGCGGGGTTGATCGTTGCTGGCTTGATCGTTGTCACGTGCTGGGCTCGCGTGCCCTTGTCGTTTTTTGGTAGCGCCAGGCCTTTTTTGATTCTCAATACGATTACTCCCAGTCGCCGATAGCGGTCATGTCGATTTTGTCTTTTGGGCAAATCGGCGGCCCGTAATGCATAAAGGCTTTAAGCATTGGCACGGTAAACCCACACTCTGAACATTTTGCGCGTGGGCGAGGGCGGCGGTCAATGACTTTTCGGGGTACGATGAGTTTGGCGTGGGGGTAGGCGCCTAAGCCGGCTGCTAGTTGCTCAAGTTTGACTTTAAGCTCGGGCCCAGCACCGGCACTACGCATTGGGCCTTTCATCCCAAGCTTGAGCGCCATTTTTTTAAAGACTGGGCCGTGCTTGTTTTGGCAGTCATCCACTGCATGCACGAGCTCATGCATCAAGGTATCGAGTACCTCAACGCTATCGCTAAGCCCTGGTGAAATAAAGATTTGATTGACCTTATCGGCCGAGGCCTTCGTGCTCCAGCATTGGCCGATGTGGCCGCGTTTAACGTCGGTGCTGGCAAAGCCACAGGAGACATGGCACTTGGGGATGACATAACCTTTTTCTTTAAATAGCGGTGTAAGCGCGAGGATGGCTTCTTTGAGCCACTGCTCGCGCGTGGCGGTTTTAGATATTGGCATGAGGGTGGACTTGAGTAGGGTGAGCTGGGGTAGGGGTAGGGTCTTTTTGAGTCTACCTAGCTCGATGGCTCAGGGGGTGAGCCTGTTAGAAGGGCGTGAGGTTTTTACCAACTTCATGTTGAGAGCAAAACGGCTTCATAATAGAGTTTCTTCGTGAGAAAAGAGCATGAACCCTGTCTTCGTCTACCCCCAAAGCCGGTTTGAATCCACGGCCTTGATCGATTTGCGGTCTGGCGAAGAATGCGCGAGTCTGTCGCCTTCAGCCTTAAGGGGTTTTTTAAATATTGTGCAAAGGTGGCAATTAAAGAATGACGAAGCCAGAGAGTTACTGGGTTCGGTGTCAAGTATTACCTATTACGAGATAAAAAAGAACCCAACCAATACCCTGGATGTCGATCGAATCACGCGCATGTCGTACTTGATTGGTATCTATAAAGCTTTGCACGTTCTATACGGTGACCCGCTTGCTGATCAGTGGGTGAAAATGCCTAATACCAACATGCTCTTTTCGGGGCATTCACCACTTGAGTTGATGAAGCAAGGCGGGATCGTCGCCATGCAACAGATCAAGACCTTGCTTGATTCTAGGCGCTGCGGTCTTTAATGTATGTACCGAACACATGGTTAACATATCGTACTGGTCACATAGTTAACACTTTGGGGTAGAAAGGGTTCACTTACTGACGATTAGCCTGCTCTGCCTCGACCTCGCGCCACACCTCTGCGGCCATTCGAAAGCTGTCGTTAGCGGCCGGTGCTCCGCAGTAAATCAGTGCCTGCAAAAACACTTCAACGAACTCTTGCTTAGTGACCCCGTTGCAAATGGCGGCACGCATATGCAAACGCAACTCTTTGGGGCGGTTCAAGGCGGTCAACATCGCGAGGTTCAGCATGCTGCGCGTCTTGCGCGGAAAATCTGGCCGAGACCAGACTGCACCCCATGCATATTCTGTGACGATTTTTTGAAACTCGTCGGTCATCGCATTCTCTTCAAAGGCTCGGCCTACGTAGTCTGTACCAAGCACCTCTTTACGGGTTGCGATGCCTGCTTCGAATAGTTCTTTGTCCATGATTCAATCCGCCACTTTAACTTTGCCAGACTTCACGAGGTCTGAATATTTTGAGGTGAGGTCTGCCAAGAAAATCGCCCATTGCTCTTTGGTGCGCAGATCTGGCACCGAACCCTTGTCAACAACGGCTTGCTGAAAGCTTGTATCACTAACGATCTTCTGAACGTCAGTCGTGACCTTTTGCACGATTGCGGTTGGAGTCGCCTTGGGTGCGAACAGCCCCGCAAATCCTACGCTCACAGTGCCAGGAAACTGCTCGCTCACCGTAGCAACATCGGGCAAATGCGTTGAACGCTTATCTGAAAGATTGGCGATGACTTTCAAACGGCCGTCTTTAATGTGCGGAAGTGTGGCGGCGATCGTATCAACACCCAATTGAATATGGCCACCGATCAGATCGTTCACGGCCATTGGGCTGCCCTTGTAAGGCACAGCCACAATGTCCATGCCTGTACTCAATTTCACAAGTTCGCCTGCCATATTGAGGGCAGTTGCGCTGACGCTCCAGGAGAGTTTGCCTGGGGCTTGCTTGGCTGCCGCAATAAGCTCAGTTAGGTTGTTGTAGGGTGCATTGCGATTGGCAACAATCAACCAGTCTTGCGTAAACACTGGCGCGATGGCAACAAAGTCTTTTTCCATCCTGTAGGGCAGGTTAGGAAAGAGCGCTTCGTTGATCACCGTGCTGCTCGTCGCACCAAAGGTCAGCGTATAACCGTCGGGGGTGGCGTCCTTACCCGCCAACATGCCAGGTATGGCATTGCCGCCACCTCGATTTTCTACAAAGACCGGTTGGCCCCAAGTTTGCGCCAATCGTTCGGCAAGCAGGCGCCCAATGATGTCAGTTGCTTGGCCCGCTGGAAACGGGATGATCAAACGTACGGCTTTGGTTGGATACGCTAAGCTGCGCTCTTTCGCGCTGACGCTGGCAGGCACAACAAGGGCGGCTAGTACAGCGCCCAACATGAACTGCGAGTTAAAAAACTTCATCTTGTCTCCCCGATGATTGCAAACCAGAGTGTTTAAATCACTATGGCTTGCTGTTACCGTCTTTCACTATTTTTGTGAATTGAACAGTCGTTGTAAATCACTCTGGCTTGATGTTGCTGTCTTTCACAATTTTTGTGAATTGAACAATCTCTGTTTTCACCAGAGCATCAAGTTCTGCAGGGGTGCCGGTTCTGACAATGCCAGCTTGCGAGGTAATCCGCTCTTTTACATCAGGGGCTTTAACAGCCTCCATCGTGGCTTTATAAAGGATATCGACGATGGCATCGGGTGTTTGGCGCGGTACAAACATGGCAATCCAGGTATCCATGTCGTAGCCCGGAAAACCACTTTCAGCAATTGTGGGCACATCGGGCAATAAAAGACTGCGCTCTTTCGACGTCACCGCAATCGGGTAGAGTTTTCCGGCTTTGACGTTGGGCAAGAGACCGCTAAGCGTCGATAAAATATAAGGCACATGATTACCAACCACGTCAGCAATGGCCGGGCCCGCGCCACGATAGGGCACATGGTTCAATTGAACGTTTGCTAAAAACTCTAGATAGGCGGCGGCAAAATGCCCCGGTGAACCCACACCGCCGCTTGCATATGTTTTAGGACGAACATCCGACCCCTTAGCTTGCGCTAAAAATTCTTGCAAGGTTTTCGCTGGAGAATTTGGATTTGCTGCAAGAAGTTGTGTGAGCGAACCAATTAAAGCCACGCCTCTTAAGTCTCGTTCAGTGTTGAAAGGTAAGTTTGAGTACAGAGCCTGGTTGAGTGAGTGGTTGTTTAAAGTGAAGCTAATCGTGTAGCCATCAGGCGCCGATTTTGCAACGTAATCTGTGGAAAGTGTGCCACCAGCTCCAGGTTTATTTTCAACCACGACTGTTTGTTTAAGAATTTCTGACAGTTTGCCATTTAAGGCTCTGGCAATCGCGTCGGTGCCGCCGCCCGGGGCAAAGCCCACGATTAACTTGATGGGGCCTTTGCTTGGAAAGTCTTGTGCAGATACAGAACCCGCTGTGAGTCCAACTAAGGTTGCTGTTGCCGTAGTTGCAATTATTTTTTTAAGCATGTTGCTTGTCTCCCGAAAATTATTTTGATTTGTCTAAAGAGCAATTTACTGGTCTTCTTAGCAATGTAGCTCCTTGGATCTGCAATATTTGTTGGCTTTTAGTCGCTATAGCCCCTTAAAACTAGGTAAACGTTTTTCTGCAAAGGCTTGTTCAGCCTCTTTATGATCGGCGGTAAACCAAAGCTTGGCAAAGGCCTGACGCGACTGGGCTCTGACATCGCCTAAGTTTTGTGTCACAGCGTTAAGCTCTGCTTTGATTGCAGCAATCGAGAGCGGTGCCGTACCGCTAAACGTCTGGGCTAATTTGAGTGCCACGCTCAAGCTTTCGCCAGCTGGTGCAACCTCGGTGGCTAAACCAATTGCCAGTGCTTGCGCGGCATCAATGCGCCTGCCATCAAATAATAATTTTGCTGCAGCGGCGCGCCCAACTAAGGGCACAAGTCGCGAAATCCCATTCCAGCCCGGCAAGATTCCTAGCCGAGATTGCGGAAAGCCAATCTGTGCGCCTTGTTCAATCACTCGAAAATCGCAGGCTAGCGAAAGTTCAGCACCGCCACCAATGGCATAGCCGTTGATCGCTGCGATCACAGGGCAGGGCAATTGTTCAAGCGCGTCAAGTAAAGTTCGAATCGTGTCAAAGACTTCGTTCAAGGCGTCTTCGGTTTCAATTTTGGCGTAAGCCTTAACGTCGCCACCTGTGCAAAAGAACTTGTTTCCGGTTCCGGTCAAAATCACAGCACGCAAGCTTGAATCTTTGCGGCAAGTTTCAATGATAGCTGCCAGGCTTTGCGCCACCGCCAAATTGATCGCATTGCCATCCTGCGGTCGATTAAGCCGAACGATCAGACAATCGCCTTGCCTTTCAGTGAGGACAAGCGCCTCAGACATCACGTTGAACCAGATGCATCAAAATCCCACCAGTCGATTTTGGATGCGGAAAACCGATCAACGCACGGCGCGAGCCTGGCCGACCGACTTGATCAATCATCTGAAAGCCTGCCTTCGACATTTTTTGCAAGGTGCCATTGATATCGCTGGCCTTGATGGCGATGTGATGCAAGCCACGACCGCGCGACTGCACAAAACGTGTGATGGCGCCTTGGTCTTGTTTCGTTGAGCCTGACTGGCCGTGCTCAATGTGTGCCCCTTGGCTTGGATCAAAGTTTACCAAGAACTCAAGCTCAAGATCGCCAATCGTAATAAAGGTGACGCGTAAGCCGCCGATCGGCTTTGGTGGTTGCGTGTGATATACCACGCCATATTTATCTGAGGTAAAACTTTCAACCGAGATGTTGACCTCCATGTCGGTTTGCCGACTTTCAACTGCAAAGCCAAGCTTGTTGGCAAAGACGCGCTCGTCTTCGGCAACATCCGTGCTTGCGATACCAAGATGATCGATGCGTTCAATCGCGCCACTCATATGAGTGGGTAGTACCAGGGGTTCGGTCAGACGCACACGCACCCCACACGTTTGTGCGGGGTCGATGGCAAAACTGCGGCGCCCGTCTAAGCCGACTGCAGAGGTGGGCGTCAAAGCAAAGTTTTTGACTGCAGCCTCAGGGTCTTGCAGGCCAAAGGCAATGTGATGTACGCCCGGCTTCACGTCACCATCAATCAGCGAATGGCCAAGGGGCACAACGGCCAACGCGCTTTGACCGATACTAAACAAAGACACCTTGCCTTCAGGCGTATTGAAATCGGTACGTGGAAGCTCGAAGTATTTTTCGTAGATCGAACAAGTCGCTTCAGGGTCGTTTGAGGCAACGGCGACATAGGTGATTTTTGAGGCAAGCATGCTGCGATCCTTAATGTGTGCTTTGAATGACTTTTTCTGCAATGAGGGTGTTGATATCAGCGTCTGATAGCCCGTACTCTCGAAGCACCTCGCGTGAATCAGCGCCGAGTTCGGGTGGTGCAGTACGTACTGTTTTGCCGCCAAAGCTTTCCATCTTTAAAGGGTTACCGACGAGCTTGAGTTTGCCAAGTTTGGGGTGATCGACTTCTTCTACCAAGCCCGTTTCAACAATGTGCGGGTCTTTGAAGACTTGATCGAGCGTCAAAATCGGGCCCGCGGGGATACTCAGTTTGACGAGTTCGAGTGTCCACTCCATTTTTTTACGTGTTGCAAATATTTTGTTTAGGCGTTCTTTGACTTGCTCGCGATGTTTACAACGATTCGCGTTATCTTTGAAGTCAGGATGCGTGATCCAGTCTTCAATGCCGATTAATTGACAAAGCTTGACCCACATATCCTCGGTGGCAGCCGCCATATTGAACGGGCCGTCGCTGGCTTCAAACATGCCATAGGGGCAGATGACCGGGTGATCGTTACCCGCGACACCTGGGGTGTCACCCAAGCTCAATTGACGCTGACCCTGCACGGTCAGCAAGCCGATCAAGCCAGCAAGCAAAGATGTTTCAACCAGTTGACCGCGGCCGTTTGCCTGGCGCTGAATGATGGCAGCTTGGATCCCCATCGTTGCCCACATACCACCCACTACATCGCCGATTGGGATCCCTACGCGCGTGGGACCGGTGGCAGCCTGGCCCGTTAAGCTCATGAGTCCTGACATGCCTTGAGCGATTTGATCCATACCGGGCCAACTGCCATACGGGCCAGTGTTACCAAAGCCTGTAATCGAGGCATAGATCAAGCGCGGATTCAACGCAGAAAGTGCTGCGTAATCCATCTTCATATCAGCCATCACACCGGGCTTAAAGTTCTCGATAATGATGTCGGCCTGTTTGGCCATGGTGCGAATCAGTTCAAGCCCTTTGGGCTGTCTAAAGTCAACCGCCAAGCTGCGTTTGTTGCGATGAATGCTTAAGTAATAAACGCTGATGCCCTCTTGAAACGGGCCCCAGCCTCGCACCATCTCGCCGTTTGGCGTGGGTTCGATTTTGATGACATCGGCGCCTAGGTCGGCCAGAATCATTGCACTGAAGGGGCCTGCTAAGGCACGTGTTAGGTCAAGGACTTTCAACCCGGCAAGTGGTAAAGCGTTGGTGTTTGATGGGTTTGTCATAAAAGTGGCGCTTTGTTTTTAAGAGTGTGCGTTGAAGCTTGCGCTGAGGCCGTGTCTGGATCGTCGGCTTGGATCGCAGCGGTTCTATGTAATTTTTGCTTAGTTATTTTATATAAATTTTATTTAGTTTTATTGTATGAATCGTATACGATTTTTTTTATTCTAGGCAATTGTTTGGTGTTTCTATTTTATGAGTGAATACCATTGCACGCCAACCTAACTTTAAGTTAGTCATGTTGCAGTTGCAGCATTGATAAACGCAGTAGGGTCATTGCAGAAAATGGGTTGTGAAGTCCGATGCGCTGGGTGTACTTTAACTTCGCGATATTTTTCGCTACGAAGAAATTTAATCGAAAGGGACATCATGAAATTAAATTCCATCTGGTCTCAGGGGAAAGCCGCCCTGGGTAGTAGTGTGTTGTTAGCGCTGTCGAGTTCCCCGGCTTGGGCCTCTTCATCAGTGCTCAAGCAAGATGACTTTGTTGGTATTTCTTTCTGGCTGATCTCGATGGCGTTGATCGCGTCAACTGCGTTTTTCTTTTTAGAGAGAGATCGTGTCTCTGCTAAATGGAAAACCTCACTGACCGTGTCGGGCTTGGTAACTTTAATCGCCGCTGTGCATTACTTTTACATGCGCGACGTTTGGGTTGCAACGGGCTCAACACCAACGGTCTTTCGTTACATTGATTGGCTGATCACGGTGCCGCTGTTAATGATCGAGTTTTATCTGATTTTGGCCGCGATCGCCAAGGTACCTGGCGGTGTGTTCTGGCGTTTGATGATCGGTACTTTAGTTATGTTAGTCGGCGGTTATGTTGGCGAAGCAGGTTATGCTCCTGTCTGGCCATCGTTCATCGTTGGCATGATCGGTTGGTTCTACATTCTGTATGAAATCTTCGCTGGCGAAGCCAGTAAGATTAATGCAGCAAGTGCTCCACCGTCAGTGCAATCGGCTTTTAGCTTAATGCGTTGGATCGTGACCATTGGTTGGGCAATTTACCCAATCGGTTATTTCTTCGGTTACTTGACTGGCAGCAGCCCAGCCAACAGCGCAGCAGCTCTGAACATCATCTATAACCTGGCTGACGTTTTGAACAAGATTGCCTTCGGTCTGATCATCTGGAAAGTTGCAGTCACTGAATCTGAAGCGTCAAAGCACTAAGATTGTTGCGGTTGCTTGAAGAGAATTCCCGGCTGCGGCCGGGGATTTTTTAAAAAAACAATACAAAAAGTGTGATGGAGCTCAAATGGGGATGGGTACGGCTCTTTCAGCAACTTATGCAGACCCGCGCTATTTGGTTAGCGAACCAACGGCTTTGCTCAAACAAGTCGAAATGTGCATGCGCGCTTCGTTGCAAAGCGCACCGCAAACACCCGTTTCAAACTCGACCAGAATCCAAGAGGCTGTATCGCATCATTTGCAGTCAGGAGGGCAGCGCCTACGAGCGCGATTAGCCCTAAGTGCAGGCAAGGCGGTAGGCCTGAAAGAAGATGACTGCATCATCGTTGCGACAGTCGTCGAGCTTTTACACAATGCGTCATTAATTCATGATGACCTTCAAGACCGAGATGAGTTTCGCCGCGGGCACCAAGCAGTTTGGAGTAAGTTTGGTAGTGATATCGCAATTTGTTGTGGCGATCTCTTTTTATCGGCGTCTTATGCTGCGCTGGCAAATGTCAGCAAAGCAGGTGCTCTAGCAAAAATGTACCAGGCGATGCACCACCGTTCTAGCGAGGCGATTTTTGGTCAGTGCGCCGATTTATCGATCACGCCTGAGCAGATGAAGCTAGAGACTTACATTGCCATTGTCAGAGCGAAATCAGGCGCTTTATTGAGTCTGCCCTTAGAGCTTGTATTTTTGCTCAGCGGTCAGAACAGTGCCATCCTTTGCACCGAACAAGCCTGCAAGGACTTTGCTGTTGGCTTTCAAATCTATGATGATCTGCTCGATATCGATGTGGATCAGCGTCAAACAAACGGGTCTGGCAAAGACCGCGATGCGTTGAACATTGTGTCAGTGTTCGAGTTGATGGACGAAGGCCTCGATACCGCTTTCGATTCAAAGCGTTTGGCCAAAGACCTGGCGACCGAATACCTGCTCAGGGCCGAAGCGGCTCTGACTCAATTACCTGTTCAGTCTGGCGCAATGTTGAGTGAATGCTCGCAAAATATTCGTGGGCTGTTGAATCAGTTGTCTTATTAACGAGCTCAATCTATGCATGCTTTGATCATCGGCGGCGGATTTGGAGGCATCGCTAGCGCTTTGCGCTTCAAAGCGAAGGGCTATGACGTCACCTTGATTGATCGTTGTCCACAGCTCGGCGGGCGTGCCCAAGCCTTTGAACGTAATGGGTTTCGGCATGACGCCGGGCCGACAGTGATTACCGCTTCATTTTTGTTCGAAGAGCTGTTCGCATTGTTTGGTGAAACCTTAGCCGACCACGTGACCCTCGTGCCGCTTAAGCCCTGGTATCGCTTCTATTTTGCAGATGGTGATCACTTCGATTACGGTGGCACCCTCGAAGACACACTAGCTGAGATCCGACGCATCGAGCCCGCCGATTGTGACAGGTACCTGCAGTTACTCGCGCACTCAAAGCGAATCTTTAAGGTTGGGTTCAGTGAGTTGTCCGCCCAACCCTTCAGTAGTTTCTGGTTTATGGTGAAGCAGATCCCGCGACTGATCGGGCTACAAAGCTATAAAACGGTTTGGCAACTGGTGTCTCACTATCTTAAAAACGACAAGCTTCGACAAGCGTTTTCGATACAACCGTTGCTAGTGGGTGGCAATCCCTTTGATACCACCAGTATTTACTGTTTGATCCATTACCTTGAACGTGCCTACGGCGTGCAGTTTGCGATGGGCGGTACGCAAGCAATCGTGACAGCGTTAGAAAAACTGATGCAACGTCAAGGTATTGAGATTCGGTTGAATCAGACCGTTGAGCGTTTGCTTGTCGAGTCGGATACCGTAACAGGGGTCGTGCTCGAAGGTGGTCAAACGATTGATGCTGACGTAGTTGTCTCAAATG
Organism: Gammaproteobacteria bacterium; assembly: GCA_030832095.1. Taxonomy (GTDB): domain Bacteria; phylum Pseudomonadota; class Gammaproteobacteria; order Burkholderiales; family Burkholderiaceae_B; genus Zwartia; species Zwartia planktonica. The sequence goes on from JAURJT010000018.1 coordinate 17,519, forward strand.
CAGATCCGGCCTATTTGTATCGGCATATGATCGAGCCCAAAAAGCAATCTTTGTTGACGCGTCTCAAAACAAAAAAATCTCAGTACTCGATGGGGCTCTTTGTTCTGTATTTTGGTACAACACGCACGTATCCAAGCATTGCACATCATACGATTTGGATGGGTGAGCGCTATCAAGAACTGTTAGCAGACATTTTTAATCGCAAGATCTTGTCCGAGGATTTCTCTTTGTATTTGCATCGCCCGACGGCGACTGACAAGAGTTTTGCCCCAGACGGTTGCGATAGTTTTTACGTGCTTTGCCCTGTACCCAACTTGCAGAGTGGGCAAGACTGGTCCGTTGAAGGGCCAGCCTTACGTGATCGTATTGTGCTTGCCCTAGAAAAAACAATATTGCCCGGGCTGTCATCTGTGATCACCGAAGATTTTTTCATGACGCCAAAAGACTTCGAGCATGATTATCTGAGTGAGCACGGCGCAGGCTTTTCAATCTCGCCAATCTTTACGCAGTCTGCTTGGTTTCGTTTCCACAACCGCGCTGAAAGTTTAAAGAATCTCTACCTGGTTGGTGCAGGCACCCATCCAGGTGCTGGTTTACCAGGCGTGATTTCGTCAGCCAAAGTGGTTGATGCTTTAATCCCCAGGGTGACACCCGCGTGACGCAGGCTAACGATTCTTTCGTTGACGCAGACCGTGTTCTTGCGGCAAAGGGTAAGAGTTTTTACTGGGCTCGCCAGCTGCTCGGCCCAAGGCATGCAAGTCGTGCAACTCGGCTGTATCGGTTTTGTCGCTACGTTGACGACTTGGCAGATGAAGATCAATCAGCCGTTCGCTCAAAGAAGAATATCGCAGCGCTTCGCGAGTCGATTCACTCAGGCTTGACTGCAGATGCTGTGGTGCAGGATGGCATCACGTTAATCAATGAGTGTCAGATCGATAAGAAAGTCGTGCTTGATTTGATTGCAGGGGTATGGTCTGACACTGAGCTTGTCAGGATGGCAGACGATGCTCACTTAATGCAATATTGCTATCAAGTGGCAGGGACCGTCGGTTTAATGATGTGCAAAGTGCTCAACACTGATCATCCAGAGGCGGAACCCTTCGCCATCGACCTGGGCATTGCCATGCAGTTGACCAATATTTGCAGAGATGTGCAGACGGATGCGCTGGTCGATCGACGTTACATCCCCTCAGCGTTGGTCAATGGCTTAGCACCTAATGAGCTCATTGCCCCAAGCGAAGAGCATAAACAGTTGGTTAAGCAAGCCGTTGCGACCTTATTAGATCTGGCGGATGCCTATTACCAGAGTGGCGAAAAAGGGTTATCCTATTTACCGTTCAGAGCAAGGCTGGCAATCTTGGTAGCGGCCCGTCTGTATCGTGAGATTGGTCAAAAACTCAGGCGACAACAATGCGAATACTGGCATCAACGTATCGTGGTGTCTAAAGCGAAGAAATTTATGATTACGCTCGAAGTCCTTCTCAGCGCGCCGTTGACCCTGAAATTTTGGCGCTACCCAAGCCGGCATGACGCCAAACTGCATGCGCCTTTAGCCCCAAGAGATAGAAAGACGCTCTTGTCAGTACAGGGTCATGCAAACTGACTTTGATCTGATCATTATCGGAGCCGGCTGCGCCGGACTCAGTTTGGGAATGCAACTCGCTTCGTTGCACGCACAAGCACCCAGAACACTATTGCTTGAGTCGCGTACTGCTTACGAAAACGATCGAACCTGGTGTTTTTGGGGCGATGAGCAAACGCCATTTGCAACACTTGCTAGGCACAGTTGGCAGCGCTTTAGTGTCAACAACGCCGTCAGTCGCGCGCTGGTCGATTGCTCTACAACGCCTTACCGATTGTTGACTGCAGCAGATTTTTATACGAAGGCGCTTGAAGCGATTGCCAGTCACACTGCGCTGGATTTAAAAACGGGTATTTCACTAACCGCAGAGCCGAGTCTTACCCAGGGCAGGTGGCATCTTCACACCACTGGTGGTTCTTTTTCAGCCAACGCCATCGTTGATACTCGCCCACTGCCCACGCAGCAGCTGTCTGATACCACCCTTTGGCAATCTTTTTTGGGTTGCGAGCTTGAGTTTCAAAAGCCACGCTTTGATCCGACTTTAGCGCAATTGATGGATTTTTATCCAGCGACTGATGCGTTTGTTGGTTTTAATTATGTGCTGCCTCTTTCAACAACAAGAGCACTTATCGAATTTACCGTGTTCTCTTCCAAGATTTATGACCAAGCTGAGCTCGTCAGCTATCTTGACGCTCAGGTCGAAAAGTTTGCGGGCGGTAGGCCTTATCAACGCCTGCGTAACGAATATGGGTTGATCCCGATGGGTGTGGGCAAGCCTAAGGGCACGGTTAAGCCTACTGAGCGGCACTCAAGCTATGTTCGGGTTGGCTTGACCGCTGGTGCCGCCCGACCCGCGACGGGTTACGCCTTTCAAAGAATTCAGCGCTGGGCTCTTGCCTGCAAGCAGTCTCTTAAAAAAAATGGTTTACCTGTCGGTCATCAACCAGACTCTTTCGTCATCAGACAGATGGATGCGATTTTTTTGAATGTGCTTCGTCATCATCCCGAATTGGGCCCTGAGCTCTTTATGCGACTATTTTCAAAGGTGAGCAACGAAAAATTGATTCGCTTTTTGTCGGATCAGGGGCGAGTGTCTGATTACCTGGCAGTGATTTTGTCATTACCACCGTGGCTGTTCATGAAAAGCGCTTATCAAGTGGCAACGACGCGATGAACCGTATTCAACAACAAGGTTTCATTTTTTGTGTTGTGGCAACACTCATCGCGCTTGGCTCTGCGCTCGTACCATCGGTCGACCCGCTAGCCTCGTTACTCGTGGTCGCGACGTTAATCTTTTTTCTTGGTGTACCACATGGTGCTCTTGACCCATGCTTTGCTCAAAAGCTGCTAGCGGTCAAAGGGTGGCGAGCGTGGTTACAGTTTGTGGTGATCTATTTGGGCCTGGCTGGTTGTGTCGCTTTGCTTTGGTGGCAGGCACCGCTCGTCTTTATGAGCGGCTTTTTAATCATTTCGGTTTTACATTTCTCAAGAGACTTAGCGCCGCCCACTGCAAAAATCACCACACTGCTGTATGGCGGTGCTGTCATTGTGTTGCCCACACTCTTTCATTTTTCTGAAATGCTTGAATTATTCACCTTAATTGTTGGCGCTGAAAGTGCTCAGACGATTGTCGTAGCATTGCGCGCGTTGGCCTGGCCTTGGGCTGTGGCTTTGGCTATTTTGATATGTTTTGAAGCGATAAAAAATTGGCGTGTTGGCTTCGAAATTTTGTCAGTGACTTTGCTAGCAGTAGTGGCTCAACCTTTAATCGCCTTCACGGTTTACTTCTGTGGGATGCATAGTTTGAGACATTTGCTGCGAACGCAACAGTATGTCAATTTGTCGGTCGGTCGTCTGTTATGGATATGTCTCTTACCGATGTTAGGCGTCAGCGCCTTGGTCGCGCTTGCTTGGCTGTATCTACCAGCGTCGTCTTATGACTCAAGGCTGTTGCAATTTGTCTTCGTGACGCTTGCCGCGTTGACAGTGCCACATATGCTGTTGGTGGATCGGGCTCGGTACGCGAGTTAGGTCAAGAAAAAATTTGTCACCAAATGTTTTCTCACTATTCAGACTCTTCTTTCAACTCAACCCCGCTTTTACCTAACGCCTTTGCTTGCCTAATCAGCCAAGCGAGCTTCTGCGCGGCCTCGGCATAACTCAAACCTTCAAGCCGTATGTTTGAGATGCAATTGCGTTCAACATCGGTTCGGCCAACTTTTGGATGCCGCGTGAGGTACGCGCTCATGCTGTCAGGGGCTGAAAGGCCAGGGCGTTCGCCGATTAACACAACCACTATCTCGGCACCTAAAATTTCACTAATTTCATCCCCAAGTGCTACGCGAGCTTGGGTCGCAAGTACGACCGCCGCCTCTTGCACCTGTGGTAGTTCTAAGCGCAAGGCCTCAAGTAATGCCAAAGCATGGCTTTGAATCGCTTGCGCTGAAAGCCCATCAGCAATCACAAAGGCCAGGCTGGGTAAAGGTTGCGTTGTATCGTGGCTTAGGCGCGTTAAGGTTTGTGCACTAGTCACTGAGAGTCGACGACCAAGATCGGGGCGCAGTAAAAACGTGTGTCGATCGACGGCTTGACTTGCAACGGTGACGGGCGCAAACCCTTTGCTGACAAGTGTCTTGAACAACGGCTCGACTTCAAGCGCCGTGTGAACAGCATCACGGGCACGTGCGTGTGCCAAGCGAAACTCGAGGATATCTTTGGTGGGTAAGCTGACACCTGTGCGGCCCAGTGCGATCCGTGCACTGGTCAGCTCTTTTAACTTTAACCAGGCAGGAGTAGCTTCAGAGATTAATGCGTTGTCGGAAGACACCACTGAGGCTCTCTCGGGCGACACCACAGAGTGCTTAGACACGGCCGTCTCCTTAAAAGGTCAGTAAAGCTTGCGAATCAACGGGGCTGATGACCCACCCCTTGTCATCGACCAACTGCATTTTTTCAAGCCAAGCTTCAAATTCTGGTGCTGGTTTTTTGCCGAGTACGCGTCGGATATACAAAGCGTCGTGAAACGAAGTGCTTTGATAGCCCAACATGATGTCGTCTGAGCCGGGTACCCCCATGATGTAGTTGATGCCAGCCACACCCAGTAGAGTCAACAGGGTATCCATATCATCTTGATCGGCCTCGGCGTGGTTGGTGTAGCAAATATCACAACCCATTGGTAAGCCGAGTAGCTTGCCGCAAAAGTGATCTTCAAGCCCAGCGCGAATGATTTGTTTGCCATCAAACAGATATTCGGGGCCAATAAAGCCGACAACGCTGTTTAACAGAAGTGGTTTAAAGCGACGTGCCAAGCCGTAAGCCCTGGCTTCGATCGTTTGTTGATCGACACCATGCGAGGCGTTGGCCGAAAGCGCGCTACCTTGGCCTGTTTCGAAATACATCACATTGTTGCCGACGGTACCGCGTTGTAACGAGAGCGCGGCTTCATGCGCCTCTTGTAATAATGCGGCCGTCACGCCAAAGCTGCGATTAACGCCTTCGGTGCCGCCGATAGATTGAAACACCAGATCAACTGGTAAGCCAGCATCGATTGCTCGCAAGGTCGTTGTGACGTGCGTGAGCACACAAGTCTGAGTGGGGATGTCAAACTTTTCACGTACCTTGTCTAACAACGACAAGATCTGGCCGATTTCACGAAAGTTATCTGAGGCCGGGTTCACGCCGATGACCGCATCACCCGCGCCATACAGCAAGCCATCAATGATGGCAGCACCAACGCCACGGGCGTCGTCGGTAGGGTGGTTAGGCTGAAGCCTAACGGATAGTCTACCGGCGAGGCCCAGTGTGTTTCTGAAGCGCGTGACAACCTGGCATTTTGCGGCAACCAAAATCAGATCTTGATTGCGCATGATTTTTGAAACGGCGGCAACCATCTCGGGCGTTAACCCTGGTGCGACCGCGTTGAGCTCATTGGCACCGACGGCATCAGACAACAGCCAGTTACGAAAATCACCCACGGTAAAGCTTGAGAGTGGTGCAAACGCTTCGGCTTGATGGTCATCCAGAATCACCCGCGTGACTTCGTCGTCTTCGTAGGCAATGAGTTGTTCTTCAAGAAACCGTTTTAACGGTAGATCAGCCAGCACGAGGGCAGCAGCGACCCGTTCTTCATTAGACAGGGCCGCCACGCCAGACAGACAATCGCCTGAGCGAAGCGGGCTCGCCTTGGCCATCACCGTTTTGAGGTCTGAGAATTGATATGTGTGCAGACCGAGTGAAACTTTATAGCCCATCGTGCCCCTGCGTTCAGTTGTCTTACGCTTTGACTAGGCCTAGGGCCAGATTTGACCCAAGGGTAGCCTGAAGATATTACAACTGAATTTCGTAAATAAAGGCTAAATTTTTATAGCTATGGTTTTACCCACGCAGGTGAGTTTGTAAAGATCCGTGTGTGGTCTTCACACTTCCAGGTGTAGCGGGTTCGAACGCGATTTAACAGCGAAAATTTCTTTTTCACGTAATCGCTGAAGCCGTTGACCTGCAAGGCGTTGACGGCGTCTTCTAAGCTGGCGAAGTCCATATAGTCAAACACCTCGTGCTTTTGATTGACAAACCAGATCCGTGCGCCAATGGCCTTAGGGTTCGGTGTGAGTAACGCAAATATTGTTTCTTGAGCGTCATTCAACTTCAACCAGATGCGATCTGCTTTGATGGTGATCCGGTCGCCGACCATACCGATTGTGGGCACTGGGTCAATCTGCCGTCTTAAGAATGCTGGGATGTCGTAATGATCCATCCCGGATATTTCAAGCAGTCGAGATTGTGGTGAGTTGGCACCTCTACTGCGCATGACGGTGGGCGATGAGATTTCATACGACGTAGAACCGTCGCACGAAAAGCTCGCCGAGGTTCTCATGAAGTGCACTGGATCCATACCAGCACCGCCCCAGCCCGCAGGCAGCATCTGCTTGACCTTATGCAGCTCAGGCATGTTAGGTGCTTTGTCTTCGGCGCTACGCTCATGCAGCATTAAAAAGTTGGTGTGCTCGGTGACGAGTTGGTAATCAAGCGCAAGCTTAGTCGCCTGCGTTGTATCCGCAAACTGTTGCATGTGCCCAGCGGTTGCTAGGCGCGACAAGGCCGTCGACGTTGCGGGTGTTTCGTTGATTTCAACAGTTCCAAGTTCTTGCACCGTATTTTGACCGACTAATTGACCCAATAGCGTGATCCGACCAGTTGGTTTTGTATGAAACCAAGCCGACGCGTGCAGTGTGTCACCCTCAAAGGCAGTGCTATCGACTTTGGTCAAAAGCTTAGGCGTAAAGCCTTCGGGCCACTGAACCGATACCTTGGTGACTGCAGGTGAACGCAAGCGATTAAACATACGTACGATTGCCGGTTCAACGGCCTCGCCCGCAGCAACAAAATCGCAGGCCCCGTTGGTTTCAACGGCAAGGCGGCGCAAAAGGTTTTCGCTTGGGCTGCTGCCAATCCCGACTGAAAACACTCGGTGTTTTGAATCTTTGGCTTTTTTGATCATGGCGTCAATGCCGTGGATCTGCCCGTCGGTAATCAGCAAGACGTCGCACGGGCTACCGTGTGCTAGCGCAAAGGTGCTTGCGATGGCGTCTAGCATGTCAGTACCACCCATGTCAGCCTCGAGCTCGCCGATCCATTTTTCTGCACCTAAGCGTGATTGCTCGGAGGTTGTCCAAAGCGACTTTGAGCGATGCTCAACCGAGGAGCCAAACTTAGAGAGCGAGAACTTGTCGCCTGTGTTGAATTTTTTAACAATGGCCATTAAGGCACGTCGCGCTGCTTGGATGCTGCCGCCCGACATCGAACCTGAACAGTCAACTAAAATCTTGACGGCAGTTTTTTGTTCTTTCGCGTTGGGGATGCTTGGGCTAAAGCTGGCGGTAGCAACAAAGGTTTTTTCATCGACGTAGTCGGGAGCCACGGTAGCCACCGAGCACTGTGCTAATTGATCGAGTACAAGGATGAAGTCGCGATCCAGGTAGCTTTGCTGACTTAACGCTATCGTTATGATGTCAGTGGCGTTGGCTTGAGGCTCGTCGCTCTTCTCGTTGTTGGTGTCGTTTTGAGGGTCGTCGACACCGAGAAGTTTGGGTCCTTCTCGCGAGCCGAGCGATTGACTTCGGGCGACACTGATAGGATGACTTGGCGAGGCAATGCGTGCGTTGACCAAATCGCCATGCAGCTTGAGCGTCAAACTAAAACCATAATCGGCTAAAAGGTCTGTTTCTGGGACCTGGTAGGGCGCAAGGCCACCTTCATGAATGGCATCGCCATAACGTGGAGCAATGACTGTTGGGATGGCGAGGCGCAAGCCGCCTTGTTCAAACTGCAACAATTGACCGTAGTGCATATCGATAAAGCATTCTTCACCAGGCGCTAAGTTACCAAGATGCAAAACGTAGTGACCATCGTTGCCACGCTCGAGCATGATGGCGGCGTCGCCCTTTGAAAGGCTTTCTTCGTATTGTTCAGCAGCCTGAGCTTTAGCAACCACGGTGCCGTTTAGTTTGACTTTGCCTAGCTGAACGTCAACACCTAACAATGTTGCGCCCCAGGGCAGTGGAAAGCTGTACACGACTTCAGCGTGGGTTTTAGTGGGGTTGCTAAAGGTTTGGCGCACGTGCGCTTCAAACATTGCGCCACGTAATTCGCCGGTGATGGCAACGTCTTTTAGGATCAGTGGATCGCCTTGGCTGTTACGCAGAGTGGCCTGTGGGCCGTTTAAGTCGAAGAGTTCGAGAATTTCGCTCATTGGTTTGCCTTTGTTGTGCTGTCTTGGTGGATTTGTTCGTAGGCGCTCATTACGGCTCGAACAAAGTGACGCAACTGCTCGGGGGTAAGCCCTGCGCGGGTCGGTTCAATCACAAGCTCAACGCCGTCGGCCACATGCAAATGGCTGCAGACCTCGATTGACCCGGGCACGCGCCCTCGCTCAGGGACTGGCGCTGAGCCGCCTTGAAGCAGTTCACGAATACGGTCAAGCGACACCCCGGCTGCTGTCCATTTTTTGACAAGCAAAAGTTGTTCAAGATGCTGTGGCGAGTACTTTGCTGCCCGCGTTTCACCTTCAGGCCGGTTCACTAGCCCAATTTGGACGTAGTAGCGAACCGTGCGTTTGGTGAGGTCGGTAAGGGCACAGAGCTCGTCAAGCGAGAACGTTTGGGTGTGATTGACAGTGTTCATGCGTTAATAATAACACTATTACTGTACAAATTAACTGTATTAATAAAAATAAGCTGATTCAGCTCGACAATAGAAGGGTGGGTGTCTCAAGACGTGAGGCAGGTGAGGGGTTTTTCGTTTAAAAGTGGGAGGTCCGAACGAGTGGTCTTGCTTTAAAACGCCAAAAAAAGATCTTTAGGCGAAATAACAATCCAAATATGCTTCTGATGTCAAAGTCTTGGCACACAGGATGAGGATTAAACGACGCGGTTCAAACAGCCAGCAGCTTGTTCAGTCAATACAACTTCAACAGCCAGTTGCGCGCGCGTCAGGCCCACAAACAGTTGGCGCCGAGCTTTGTCGTCGAAGGTTTCAAAGTCAACTTCTGTCAACACGATACCTGCTGCACTTTGGCCTTTAAAGCGATAGACAGAATCGGTGAGTAGCGCGCCCTCAGTCCATAGCGCATCGCCGGCGGCAGAATACTTGCCAGTCGGGCGTCGTAAAGTGAATTCACCCAGTTGCGGTGTCTTAATCAAGAGCGAGCCGGCTAAGCCACGCCAACTAAGGATCGCAATATCCTTGAGGGCAATGCCTAGCTGTAGTAGGTGCTTGATCGCCATTTCGGTCTTATCCAATAACTCTTTGTCATTGCCGTAGGTGTAAAAATTAGGTAACTCGCCGCGGTAGAAAGAGCGAGAGATGACGGCTTGCTCGGTCAACCCGAGCGCGTTAATGACTTGGCAGATTTCACCCGGTGTTCGAAAGTTATCTTGGCAGGTGATGGTCACAGCCTCAGGCAAGTCAAACTCGCCGCGGTCATAGATCCTTTGAGCGTCATCGCCAAGCAAATAGACTTTACCTTCGCCAGTCAACTGGGGCATTAGTGCAGCCACCCAAGCGGGCTCAAAGTCTTGGCCCTCATCTAGCACGATGAGTTGATAACGATTTTGCAAACTAGCGTTAGCCTCAATCGCAGCGCAATAGTGGTTGGCCATACGATCATAAATACCTTGCTCTGTGAAGTCGGGTTCGCCCACCGTCTGCCGATAATACTCAACACAGAGTTCATGAAAATTCGCGACCTTAGTCTTGGCAGGTGCGATGTGTCCAATGTGATCGGCTAGGCTGCGATTGAAACAAACGTATAAACTTTTCAGGGATTGTTCTGACGCGTCTTCTAGTAATTTCAAGGCAAGCTGGGTTTTACCCGAACCAGCGGTGGCTTGTATTTTGATCACGCCCGAGGGCGCGGTAATACGTGGCACCCAGGTCGCAAGACCATCGGCCAGACGTACGGTAGCCGTGCGAACTTGTTCTCCTAAAACGCGCATGTCTAGGGTGACATTAAATTCGTTGCAAAAGAATTTGCGTAAGCGCTCAACCTCAGAAACTGCTTGTTCATCAGCTAGCATTTCTCTGACAAGTGTGCCGAGTTGATCAAAGCGCGTTGCATCAATAATGCGCTCTGGCGGTATCTTGATCACGTGTTGGTCGCCGATGACGTAGTCGGGCAGTACCAGACAATTTGTGACGTGTGTTCGCAAACCTGCTTTGTTCAGTCGATCGACGACAGCCGCAAACTGCACTGATGTCTGCCGGCCCACATCCTTAGGTCCGTCCTCGTACAGTTTGGTCATTTGACCATTGGCGATCGTGACCTCACCCGCTTTGACCTCAACGAGCAAGACATTACCTAGGGGTGAGAGTACGACAAAGTCAATCTCACCGTGTTTGTCTTTATCTTCATGCAGCGAATGCCAAGAAATATTATGAAAGATTTCATAGCCTTTAGGCAACGACAATTCAAGGCGATAGAGAACATCTAATTCGCGCTCTTTACCGCGGCTATGTTTCGCGTTTGACAGGTCAGGTACGAGGGTGGCCATGAAGATTCACAGTGATGAAGGTCTGTTTAAGAATAGCCGCTTTGTCAAAGTGCTGTCACCGTGGCCTGCGACAACTATTCGTGAGTGTCTCATCCTGTGAGGCACCTGCCCGGCGATACTAACCTCACATCAGATATTAGGACTACATGGCACGAGTTACAACCCGTGACGCTGAACGCATAAAAAACGTCAAAGGCTTATTCAAAGGTGAACCAAATTCTAAAAAAATCTTTTCTTTGGCTTGTTGTGCTTGTGGGCGCAAGCGTTTTGACGTTTGGTGCACAGCGTGTTTCACCTGTGGCGCACGACCCGCAAGGTACGAGCTGTTGTCAGCAGGCAGGGTTGGTCAATCCTAGCCTGCAGCTGTTTTACCTTGCCTTCGCTAAAAAAACCACGACCCGTAGTGTTGAATCACAACGGTGGCGTCGAGACTTTGTCTTGGCGCTCGAAAAGCGTCGCGCTAAGCGTCAGGCACGACTCACGCTCAAGACTGCTTCTCACAGCTTATTGCCCTTAGCTTTGGTTAGGGCAGGGGTTCATTAGCCCTTAGACAGCGTATATAAAAATAGGTTAAAGGAATATTTCTAGTATCACCTAGTGAGCCAGCAGATAGTGCAACATAATTGTCAAAAAGTTAACTATTATTGGTTCAACAATTGCACCGAGTCGCACGATTGGCGGATAAAAACAATGGATCGTACCGAGCGCTTCTATAAGATACAAAGCCTACTGATGGGCAAACCTTCGGTCACAATGAAACAGATGCAAGAGGCGCTTGAGGTATCTCGCGCAACCTTAAATCGAGATTTGGCCTACATGCGCGATCGGCTCAATATCCCTTTTGCCTGGGATGCCACCCTACGCGGCTATGCCATGACGCGTCAGCCGACAGACGGTAAAACCTTTGAGCTACCAGGTGTCTGGTTCAATCAACAAGAAATCCACTCGCTACTGACGATGATCGAGTTGATCTCAAAGCTCGAGCCCGGTGGCTTGTTGCTGCCGCATGTGGCACCGTTTAAGGCCCGCCTTGAGGGCTTGTTAGACGAAGGCATCGGCAGTTCAAAAGAGGCCATGAATCGGATTCGCATCTTACCAATGGCACAAAGGCAAGTTTCAGGCGACTATTTTCAAATGATTGCCCACGCGTTAGTGCAACGCAAACGACTCGATATCAAACACTTTGCGCGGCAAACGGGGCAGACGACTGAGCGGCAAGTGTCACCCCAGCGCTTGGTCTATTATCGCGACAATTGGTACATGGATGCCTATTGCCACTTACGCGAAGGCTTACGTAGCTTTGCCTTAGATGCGTTGAGCGGAGTCCAACTCTTCGATAAAGCGGCCAAGAATGTGCCAGAGGCAGAACTGCGCGAGATGTTCGAAACCAGCTACGGCATTTTTTCAGGTAAAAATCGTCAAGTCGCCAAATTAAAGTTCACCCCCTTCAGAGCGCAGTGGGTGGCACGCGAAGTCTGGCATCCCGAGCAAGTTGGCGAAGTACACGCAGATGGTAGCTACACCTTAGAAGTTCCCTATGGCGAAGACTGGGAGTTGATTCAAGACATCTTGCGCCAAGGCCCTGACGTTGAAGTGCTTGCGCCGGCGGCACTGAAGAAGAAAGTCAAAGAGACCGTGCAAAAAATTTTGAAACTTTATTAGCAGGTATTCGGCTTAAGGCCCATGCTGAATCTTGTTCAGTCTTACGAACAAGTGCATAGTCTTTTGGCAAACCTAGCATTTTCTTATCCTCCAAGAGCAAGTACAAATAGAGTCGAGCCTGAGCGGCGCGCCGAGTGAAACAGAGATGATGCATGAATAGCAGTTCACCAATTTATTACTTACCAGGCCGAGGCGGGCGACTGGATGCTGGGCTGGGCACCGCCCTCGTCGAACGTAATCTTCTGGTCTTTGGCCGAGAGACCGTAGGTGACTTTGCGAGCCTGAGTTTTCAAGAGCAAATTGAACTCGTCGCGCAAGATATTCAAGCAAATTTTTGGCATCAAGAGGCTAAGATCTTAGCGAACTCGTTTGGCGCCTATCTGTTTCTGCATGCACAAACCATAATGCCTGCCTATATCGGTAAGGTACTGCTGTTATCGCCAATCGTCGGAGAGTTTTCAAATTACGAAACCGGTACGCATTTCGTGCCACCTCGTTCAAGAAAGCTAAAAGAGCTTGTGCAAGCAAAAAAGTATCCAACGCCACAGTCGTGTGAGATTCATGTTGGCGAACAAGATTGGCAAAGCAACCCAGAGCATGTCAGCGAGTTTGGCAAACTGCTTAATATGTCAGTCACCGTCGTACCAAGGGCGGGGCATATGCTGCCTAAAGAGTATGTGACCACAGTATTGGATCAGTGGCTAAGTGTGAGCTCCGCCTTGAAAGAAACGAGGTAAGTGTGTGCGAAACAAAATATGAACCTTGCCTACTTTAAAGACCGCTTTAGCAATACCGAGTCAGCGTGTCTGCTTGCGAGGCGAGACAACAACCCTGATTTGAATCCCTTTGCCCGACAGGCAATTGAACAAATAATCACTGAGCGAGGCGAGCCGCTGCCGGCTCTGTTTTTTAAAAATAATGCCGAGTTAAAGTCATTGAAAGACTCAAAAGTGTATAAGCTTTGGCGCTTCATACACGCGATGCCTAAAGCGTTTGCAATAAAGGCCGTGACTGCTTGGCTTAATAAACGTTTTTTTGCAGTGCTACTGATCGGTGCCTTGGTGATGGCGATCGCGCTTAGCGCATTTACTACCCCGCTTAAAACGTTTTTTGAGGATACGAGTTCACCTCGGTGGTATGTGTACGGCCTGATGTTTCTTGGCGACTTTGATGATTTGCAGAAAGAATTATTCCCTTACAACATCAAAGTCATGACTCGTGGTTGTATTGTTGGTGGTGCAGAATACGAAAAGGATATTCAGAACAATCAACGCGTCTATGAAGCTGCCTCAGAAGATTTGAAGCGACTGCTAGGCAAACCAAGGTCACGGGGTCTCACAATTCAAAATGAGTAAAAAACTCTTATTGGCGGCGGTAACGACGTTTCTTTCTATGGCCGTGTGCGCGGCGTTTGACTTTGACGGGTCTCTTGCTGGTGCACGGCCCTTTTATTTAGGCGAAGTAGTCATTTATTCTATTTTTGCTTATCCGCTTTCGGTCGCGATAGTGCTATGGGAGCACCGCTCATCGAGGGCTTTGAAATACTGCTCAGCAGGAGCTGGGTTGATTATCACTCTAATCCTAATCTGGAACTTGGGGCCAGTTGCTGCCATGTCGTCCGACTTCAAAACCTCGGTTGCAGTCGTAAACAGATTGATACTGATCTTTTCGTGTTTTATTTTTTCATCGACGCTACTCTCAATAGTGGGTCGACTCTCGATAAGACTATGGCGTCTGCTTCGCTATTTGGTTTTGAAACTGAAGAACCTCGGCAGGGCATTGCCTAATGAGCGGCGTTATGTCTGACATTGAACCTTTCAGCCACGTCTCATAGCTGTCAGGATTCAAGATCACCACCATACGCTTTTCGTCTTGCGGTTTGTGTAATAGCTTAAATGCAGCGTGGTCATCTGCGTTGACTGTGAGCATGGTGTAGCTTTCTACCCAGCCAGCAGACGAGCGCCACGCTGACCATATTCCTGCAATACCCATTGGCGCGCCATCGGCCCGTGATACCTCAGCCGCCACGGCCTTGCCGGTGCGCCAATCAGGCTCAAACACAGACAGCGCCGGAATAATGCAGCGTTGACCCTTTTTCCAGGCATCACGAAACGTGGGCTTTTCAGCAATGGTTTCACTGCGTGCATTAAACGTGCCTTTAACCTTGCCATCTTTAGACCAATGAGGAATCAAGCCCCAGTGGCCGGTCAGTGCCTCGCGCGCGGGGACAGCTTCGTCGCCGACCTCAGCATGCGGATGAGAGCGGATGAAGAGCCCTTCGTAACCCGGCCACATATCAGGTTTGCCGATATGTTCGAGCGGGCCTAGCTCAAACGCTTGGCGTAATTGGTTGAGTTGGGTAACGGGCTTGTAGTGGCTGCACATGGGTGGGATCTTTCCCGTCGCTTGTGTATCACGCTGCGTTTGATGTGGCGAAGATTTACCGAGGCCGACGCCGATACAAGATTGTCGCGATCATTTCTTGTACGGTTGTGTCATGCTGATTCACAATGTTGCGCTTAAATGTAATAGTCCCTCGGTCGGGTTTGCTTGATTCTTTTTTTTCAATGACCGTTGATTTCATTCGAATGGTATCGCCGTGTTTAACTGGTGCAAGCAAGCGCCATTTATCAATCTGTAGCAATGCCAGTAGTGTGCCGTCATTAATACCGCTGGCATATTGCAAGCCACCGGCAACACCATAAATCAATGGGCCATGCGCAATGGGTTCGCCAAATTGTGTCGTTTTGCAGTATTCAAAGTTGGTGTGCACCTCATTAAAATCGCCTGACAAACAAGCAAAATTAACGATGTCTGTGCTGGTGATCGTGCGCGCTGGCGTCACGAACTCTGCACCCACTTCAAAGTCTTCAAAATAACGGCCCCTGACTGCTGGTGTTGCGGTTGTCATGTGAATCTTCCTTGATTAGTATGAACCCATAAAATCTTTCTTGCCGATTTCGACGCCATTGTGTCGTAGCAAGTTGTATGCAGTTGTGACATGAAAGAAAAATTGCGGCATGCCGTATTTCAGAGCGTAATCTTCGACCGATAGTTTTTTCTCTTTCGGGGTGCCGGGGCGTAACACAATCTCTTTGACGGCGCTGCCCTCTAATTGAGCGGCGGTAAAGCCGTCGATCAGCCCTAGGGTTTTTGCAATACGTTGCTGGAGTTCGGCAAAGCTCTGCTCAGTATCCTCGTAGGCCGCCACTTCAACGCCTGCGATACGCGAAGGCACGCTTTTTGCAAAATCACAGGCAATTTGCACTTGGCGAACAAGCGCAAGCATGTCGGGAAACAAGCGCGATTGCAATAATGTTGCCGAATCGAATTTTCGCTGTTCGGCATACTGCTCGCCTTTTTTGAGCACGTCGCTGAGTGTCAAGAGCATCTGCTTTAAAACAGGAACGGTTGAGGTGTAGATAGAAACAGACATAGGATTCCGATATGTTAGAGGTAAGTGAACAGAATAAATGAGACGTTGCTAGCGCCCGCCAGCAACGTCTAGTGTTGTTGTGGTGACATAGCTCGCTTCGTCTGAAACAAGCCAGATAATGCCCTGCGCGACTTCAAGTGCTGTGCCGCCTCGTTTCATCGGCACAAGGTGTTCAAGTTCACGCACGCGGTTAGGGATTCCGCCCGAGGCATGAATTTCTGTATCAATGAGGCCCGGTCTGACAGAGTTCACCCGAATCCCTTCATTGGCGACCTCTTTGCCCAAGCCGACCGTAAACGTGTCGACGGCGCCTTTAGCTGATGCGTAATCCACATATTGCCCTGAGGCGCCGATCCGCGCTGCGGCGCTAGATACGTTGACGATGGCACCGCCTTTTCCGCCGTGGCGTGTGCTCATGCGCTTGACGGCCTCACGGCTGCAAAGAAAGGTCCCTAAGACGGTGATATTGAACATGCGTTGCCAGCGTGCGACACTGATCTCGTCGACCCGTGCTGTGACGTCCACGATGCCAGCATTGTTGACTAAGGCGCTCAGAGGGCCTAATTCGGCATCCACTTTTTTAAACATTGTCTGCACCTGAGCTTCGTCGGCGACATCCGCCTGCACGGCGATTGCGGTGCCGCCCTGAGCACGAATTTGAGCCACAATGCTTTCAGCGGCTTTCGCGTTGCTTGCATAGTTAACGGCGACGGAATAGCCTTTTGTTGCGGCAAGTAGGGCGGTGGCAGCACCAATACCACGGCTCGCACCGGTAATGAGTATGACGGGCTTCATGCGGGTTGCTCCTAGTAATTGTTTTGAGCCACTTTACAAGAATGATTTCGTGAATAAACTAAAGTGACAGTTAAGGGTGAGCTTAAGTGGATTCTTGACGAGCTAAAAACTTCTCATCCGATAGGGCAAGCAACCAAGCCATCGTCATCGCATAAAAGCCGATGGTGCGAATGCTGCGCATCATGAGTTCTGTCCAGCCAAAGATAAAAAATCCCAGACATAGCGCTAAGCCCATTGCTGCCGCGACCCTTGCAGGTTGCGGCACCTGCGTCCGCAGACGTCGGGCAAAGATCCAGATTGGCGCGGCATAGATCAGCAATAACGCCATGAGCCCGAGCAGGCCGTGACTGGCCATGCTGAAGAGCATGTCATTGTGTGGTTCACCAAATCCTTGGCGGTAAACAAAATCCGACACAATTCCCTGACGCCAGTAATCTTCAAGCTTAGGACCAAAATTTTGTATGGTGCCATTACCAAACAGAGGATTGGCTTTAAACATCAGCCAAGAGGCTTGCCAAAGTTGTAGGCGGCCACATTCTGACGAAATCGCCAACGGATTGGTTAAACACTCGGCCGTTTGTGTCACCATCTGATACATGCGCTGGCGAAGAATCGGGCTTGAGGCTGAAATTGCGCCTGACAGTAGAATTGCAATCAAGGCGGGAAGTAATAATTTGCGCGCACTGGTTTTGCCTGTTGCCAGTACCCAGCCAATCAGGATAAAAAATGGGACGACCAACCAGCCGCCTCGCGTCTGGGTTGTGATGAAGCCAAGCAGGCCAACTGCCATCGTCAAGACTTTAAAGGCAATTTCGGTCTTACGAAAGCGCGTCAACCGCCAGCCAATCGAAAACGTGGCTAGTGCTGCCATCATTAGTAGCAAATTACCGTACGACACTGCGTTGTGTTGAGGCACCTCAAGCGGCCGCCGAAAGGTCGGTAACGCGTACCAAAGGGCATACCCCGTGGCTGCCCAGGTCGCAATGACCAACCCCCAGGTTGCTTGGCGCAACCACTGCGGGATGAGAGACAAACAGGCGCCTAATATCAGAAAAGTGCCCACACTTAAGCGCAGCGCGCGCTCGATTTCGTTGTCGATTCTGATGGTGCCCCGAGTCGCAGCGATGGTAATGACGACTAACGATACAAATAGAGCTGCAGCCAAGCCACGATAGTCTTTCCAGTCGCTCAATACGGCCTGATAGCCGCCGGTTCGTGACACACAAATAATTGCGCTGATGGCTGCCAAAATATAAAAAACCGTGCTGGCGCGGGCAAAATCCGTCAGCAGGGTGATGGGCATGGAGGCAATCAACACCGTGACTAAAAACGAGCCAAGACGTTGCTGGGCGCTGCAGGACGGGCGCGTAACCAAACGAGTACCTAAGTGTAAAAATTTACGGTTGGATCATACACGTTCTTGTGTGTTGTTTTGAATCTGATTCAGCGCGCGCACTCCCGTTCCTAGGCCTGGTTCCAGCCATCGCGCAAGCCGATTGGGTTAAGGGTAATTCAGTAGTGACAGTTAGGATAGAATCCGTCAGGATTCTGTCAGCTTGTGGTCAGCTTGTGGTCAGCAGGAGGTCGGTTGTTTGCCTGCTTGCGGAAGCGATTGTTGCGCCGCAGCATAAAAGACGACTCTGTACCTTAAGACGCAATAGCTTATAAATGAATTAAACCAGCCCGCAGAAATGCATCAATGAAGATATTGTTCACCAACTTTCATCCTGGCATAGGCGGCGGGCATGTGACTTATATTGTGAGCTTATTGCTTGGCATGAAAGCGACACATAATCTTTTTGTGGCCTGCCCTGCGACCAGTCGCCTGTTCGGGCGTGCATCAGAAGTTGTTGGTGTTCAAACAATTGATATGTCTTTTACGACACGACCGTCTTCATGGTTTTCGGCGCGTGCGGCGTTACGTAAATTGATCTCGAAAGAAAATTTTGATGTGATACACGTCAACGGCTCGTCTGATCACAAGCAGGTGATGCTCGCGCTGGTCGGCTTGGGATGTTCGCCGCGCGTGATTTATACCAAACATAATGATCGCGGGGTCACGAGTGTTGGACATCATTTGCGGGCGCATTTTTCGACTGACCATGTGATTGCTGTGAGCGACTATGTCAAAGATATGTTATTGAACTCGCCCTATAAGAAACGGTCGATATCAACGATCAGACACGGCATTGACACTCAATATTTCTCGCCAGTCAGTCAGGTCGAGAAGACGCGGTTACGCGCCCAGTTTTTTGAACCAGAGGTTCAAGATAAGATTGTTTTGGGAAGCGCTAGCGGAACACATGAGGCGAAAGGTTGGCTGGATTTAGTACACGCGCTGTCGCTGCTTGAGCCTGAGCAACGAAAACATTTTCACGTTGCAGTGATTGGAGATCAACCTGACGAATACCTGCTTGCTCGGGCAGCCGCCCATGGTGTGTGCACCCATCTGAGTTTTTTGGGCTTGGTCGACGACGTGCGTGCTGTGTTATCGGCGTGCGATTTGGGCTTTGTATTGTCGTACCACGAGGCTTTGTCGTTTGCCTGCCGAGAGAAGATGGCGATGGGCTTGCCGGTTCTTGTCACGCAGGCCGGTGGCTTAACTGAAAACGTTTGTAACGACCACGAGGGCTGGATTGTTCCGGTACGTAGTCCTGAGTCGATCAAGGATGTTTTGTTAAATATCCTGGCTAACCCAGCTCGGCTGAGTGTGATGGGCGCGCAGGCGCGTGCGCGGGCTGAGCGTGACTTCAATTTGAATGACTTTATTCGTGCAACGATGGCGGTTTATCAGGCGTAACGGCCTGCCTCGCGCCTGCTAATCGTTGTATCTCAAAGTACCGTGATCGCGCTGTGAGTCACGTGCGCAATCTCAAGGCGTTTCACGCATAGAGCAACTAAGCTCGTACAATCGCCCAAAAGGGAGTGCATAATCATAATGAAAAAAAGACAAACTCTGGCGCTATTACTTGCTGCTGCATGTTCTTCTGTAGCCCTTGCGGCCGACCCGGGCAGCTCCTATCCAACCAAGTCGGTACGTGTGGTTGTAGGTTATCCCCCAGGTGGCGCGGGTGATATTTTTGGTCGACTGGTAGCGAACTATCTTTCGCAAAACATGGGTCAGCAGTTTGTAGTTGAAAACCGCCCTGGCGCTGCCGGAACCATCGCAGCGGCGCAGGTTGCGCGCATGCCGGCGGATGGCTATGCCCTGTATCTGGCCTCGGCGGGCGACTTCACGACAGCGCGTAGTAGTTTCGGCGACCGCCTGCCCTATAGTCCTGAGCGCGATTTCACCCACCTGACGCTGCTGGTCAAAGTCCCCTTGGTGCTCGTGGCGCATCCCTCTGTGCCCGCAGCGACCGTGCAAGAATTTATTGCTTACGCTAAAACCATGCCGCGACAACTCAATTACGCGTCGTTTGGAAATGGTTCGACCTCACATCTATCGGCCGAAGCCTTTAACTTGGCGACTGGCCTCGAGATTTCGCACATCGCCTATAAAGGCAGCAGCCCTGCGGTGACAGATTTGCTTGCGGGGCGGGTGCAAGTCATGTTCGATACAGTGTTGAGTGCCTCTCGATTCACCAAAACAGGTCAGTTAAAAAGTTTTGGGGTCACCACTTTAAAAAGGGTACCTCTGATGTCTGATACGCCAACGTTAAACGAAAGTGGCGTCGCGGGTTTTGACATGGCCACGTGGCTGGGTCTGGTGGCCCCTGCAGGCTTACCAAGTCAGATCACTCAAGCGCTTGCCCTCAAGCTAGATGCTTTCACGAAAGATCCAGATATCCGAAAGCAGTTAGATGCGCTTGGGCTCTTGGTAGATGGTTCAGGCCCGGCGGCCTTCAGTGCCTTCATTGATGAAGAGTCAGCACGTATGGATAAGCTGATTAAGAAGGCCGGTATTCGGTTTGATTAGCAAAGACATGCAATTTTTAAAAAATTTCGCGCTAAGAGTCGGGCTGCTTGACAAGGCAACGGGTGTCTATTTAATTACTTCTCTTTCTGGCTTGGTTGATGCGGCTTGTTTTATCGGACTGGGGCATGTGTTTGCAGAGATGATGACGGGTAACCTTTTGATGCTTGGCTTTTCGATAGGTGTGCATGGCTTGACGAGTAACATCGATCGTTATTTTTTAGTGATTAGTTTTTACGTGGTCGGGGTCATCGCGGGGTCTCGCATGCTAAAAAATAAAACGCTATGGAAGCAAGAGCGTTTTGGGTTTTTAGTTGAGTGGACGTTACTCTGTGCTGGCACGATACTCGCATTCACCATGCAGCCAGATGCAACCAATGTCGCTGGCTATGTGCTGCTTGCTTTACTTGCGTTCGGTATGGGGATTTTGAATACCTTGATCCGAGTACATGGTCTTCCAGACATGGCTACGAATGCGTTAACGGGTACCTTTACCGCGTTGGTGGCGGATAGCACCGCAGCAGCTGGTAATAATCACAATTGGGTGCGGCGCTTAAGTTCGATTGCGATCTTTCTGGCAAGCGCAGCGTTGGGCGCAGCACTCACGACCTATGGTATCCAGTGGACATTGATACTAGCCTGTCTTGTTTTGGGCATCGCGCTCGTGCCGTTGCTGTTTGGACAAGACCCGGCCGCCAAGTAAGAGGCTGGGCTTCTAGCAGCGAACCTAAGTCTGTCGATGCGATCAAGCTGCCAAGGCTTTCAGAGGTTCTGCAATAGGCGAGCGAATCAAGTAATCAAACGCAGAGAGGGAGGCTTTCGCACCTTCGCCCATGGCGATGATAATTTGTTTGTACGGTACCGTGGTGCAATCGCCTGCAGCAAACACACCTGGCATTGAAGTCTCGCCTTTGTGGTCAACAATCACTTCGCCATGCTTTGAAAGCTCGACCGTGCCTTTGAGCCAATCGGTATTGGGGAGTAAGCCGATTTGCACAAAGATCCCTTCAAGTTCAACAATATGCAGCTCGTTGCTGACACGATCTTGATAGCGCAGGCCGTTGACTTTTGTGCCGTCGCCCAAAACCTCTTTGGTCAAGGCGCTTTTGATGACAGTCACGTTAGGCAAGCTGGCAAGCTTGTTTTGCAAGACGGCATCCGCGCGTAGCTTGCTATCAAATTCAAGCAGCGTGACGTGGCTGACAATACCGGCTAAGTCAATCGCGGCTTCCACGCCCGAGTTACCGCCACCAATGACCGCAACGCGTTTGCCTTTAAACAAGGGGCCATCGCAGTGAGGGCAGTAGGCCACCCCTTTGTTGCGATACTCTTGCTCGCCGGGTACGTTCATTTCTCTCCAGCGCGCACCGGTGCTCACAATTACCGCCTTGCTTGTTAGAACAGCTCCGTTTGCCAATTCAACTTCAAGACCATTTGCACCCTGACGCAAGGCCGTGGCACGTTGTAAATTCATGATGTCGACTTCGTAGGTTTTGACGTGTTGCTCAAGCGCTTGCACTAACTTAGGCCCTTCGGTTTCTTTGACAGAAATAAAGTTCTCAATGCCCATGGTGTCCATCACTTGTCCGCCAAAGCGCTCGGCCAATACCCCCGTGCGAATGCCTTTACGTGCCGCGTAAATCGCAGCCGCAGAACCGGCTGGGCCACCGCCAATCACCAACACATCAAACGTATCTTTAGCGTTGAGTTTTGCCGCGTCTTTTTGCGGGCTGTTGGTATCGAGCTTAGTCATGATTTCTTCGACACTCATGCGCCCCTGTCCAAAGGCTTCGTTGTTTAAGAGGACTGTGGGCACGGCCATGACTTGATGTTGGTCGACCAAGCCTTGAAACAGAGCGCCGTCAATCATCTCGTGCTCGACGTTTGGATTCAGTGCTGCCATGAGATTGAGCGCTTGCACAACATCTGGGCAGTTATGGCATGACAATGAAATAAAAGTCTGAAAGCGCAGTTTGCCGTCGAGTTCACGAATGCGTTCAATGATCTCTTGCTCAACCTTGGGTGGGTAGCCGCTCGCTTGTAAAATGGCCAGCACGAAAGACGTCATCTCATGACCCATTGGTAGGCCTGAAAAGTGAATACGTGCGTCTTCGCCGATTTTGCCAACTGTGAAGCTCGGGGTGTGTTTGGCGTTGCCGGTGGTCGTGACCGTTACCTTGTCTGATTGCTCGGCAACTTCATTTAATAGCTTGAGCATTTCAGCTGAGGCTGGGTTGTTATCTAACGAGGCGGTCAAAACGATTGGGCTCACAATCTTTTCGAAATAAACTTTCAGTTGGGCTTTGAGGTTGTTATCTAACATGGTGAGTTCCTTAATATTTGGTGAGCCTATTGGGCAGGGGTTTGTCCTCTCCAATAGACTCTCCGAAGAGAGTCTGCTTGGTTGCTGCTTTGTCTGAACTTAGATCTTGCCGACCAGGTCCAAAGATGGCGTCAAGGTTGCCGCGCCTTCTTTCCACTTGGCCGGGCACACTTCGCCTGGGTGAGCGGCGGTGTACTGAGCAGCTTTGAGCTTGCGCAAGGTTTCAGAGATATCGCGCGCGATTTCGTTTGAATGCACTTCAGCGGTCTTGATGACGCCATCAGGATTGATGACAAAGGTGCCGCGCAAGGCCAAGCCTTCTTCTTCAATATGAACGCCAAAACCGCGTGTCAGCGTATGGGTTGGGTCGCCAACTAACGGAAACTTAGCTTTGCCAACCGCTGGTGAAGTCTCGTGCCACACTTTGTGCGAGAAGTGTGTATCGGTGGTCACGATATAGACCTCGGCGCCCATTTTTTGAAATTCGGCGTAGTTGTCGGCAGCATCTTCAATCTCAGTGGGGCAATTGAAGGTAAAGGCTGCGGGCATAAAAATCATGACTGACCACTTGCCTTTGAGGCTTTCGTCCGAAACAGTGATGAACTTGCCATTATGAAAGGCTTGGGTTTTGAACGGCTGAACTGGGGTGTTGATGATCGACATATAAGGCCTTTTGGGTGAAAAATTGAACGACAGACGAAGTTTGAGCCTATTGGTGTAATCAATCAAATAAATTAAAATAATAATAATTATCTATTTAATAGATAACAAAGAGAACAGCTTAAAACAGTTGAAAACAGCTAAGAACAGCAAAGAGAGCAACCGAGAGGGCAATACATGGCCGCAATCCCTACCCTTAAACAGTTACGTTATTTAATCGCGCTTAGTGAAACCTTAAGCTTTACGAAGGCTGCCGAACGGTGCTTCGTTGGGCAGTCGACCCTAAGCGCTGGGCTTAAAGAGCTAGAAGACACTCTAGGCACACAGTTAGTCGAGCGTGATAAGCATTCGGTGTCACTCACGCCCACCGGCCGCGGCGTGGTCGAGCGTGCGCAGCGCTTAATCGCACAGGCAGACGATTTAGTCGATTTTGTTCAAGGGGCTGCTGGATCGATGATGGGCGTGATTAAGTTGGGCGTGATCCCAACAATCGCTCCTTTTTTATTGCCAGCCTTGCTATCCAAAATGAGAGACGATTTTCCTCACCTAAAAATTGTGCTGCGTGAGGATTTGTCGGCGAACTTGATCGATAAGCTCAATCGGCATCAATTGGACTTTGCCTTAATCGCCTTGCCCTACGAGACAGAGGGTTTTTTGATCAAAGAACTTTTTGATGATGAGTTATGGTTGATTGGCAATCAGCACGATCCAGTGCTTAAAAACAAAGAAATCCAGTTAACCAGCCAATTAGCAGATCGTGTGTTGTTACTAGAAGAGGGTAATTGCCTGCGCGAGCACACGTTAACCGTCTGCACAAAAAGCGACCTCGCCAGTACCGATGGCATTGAAGCCACTAGTCTGCTCACCCTTGTGCAGATGGTTGAGTCTGGTTTAGGGATTGCGCTGTTGCCCGAG
Source organism: Gammaproteobacteria bacterium (assembly GCA_030832095.1). Taxonomy (GTDB): domain Bacteria; phylum Pseudomonadota; class Gammaproteobacteria; order Burkholderiales; family Burkholderiaceae_B; genus Zwartia; species Zwartia planktonica. Next base: position 41,855 of record JAURJT010000018.1, read on the forward strand.
ATGGCAGTCAAGTCTGGTCTGCTGATACAGACCAACTTGATTGCAAGGCCGTTGACTGCGCCAGCGCCTAAACGAAAGATCGCGTTAATTGCCAGGCCGTCAACTGCTAGGATAGAAGAATTTAATGCCCTTGTGAGGGTGTTGAAAGAGTCGCGTGGCGGTTAGTCGAACGTGTCGGGTTTTGTCTGCAGCAACTGGGTCCAGTTAGTCAAACATGTCGGGTTGGGTCTGCAGCAACTGAGTCCAGATGGTTTGAAAGTGTAGCCAACCAATATACTCACTGCCCACGTGCTCGCGGCTGTAAAGCGCTTTGTCGTGCGGTACCAGCGTGGGCTTGAGGCCTGTCGCCTCAATCAGCAGTTGTTGCTGGCAGCAGCGTTCAAGTGCAATAAACCAAAAGGCCGCCGCCTCGATGCTGTGCCGGCTGGCCGTCAACAGCCCGTGATTTTTATGAATCGCGGCTTTGACCCCCTTGAACGACTCAGCGACGCCCAAGCCCGCTTTGGTCTCTACGGCGACCTGACCCGCTTCAGCGCCGATCACGACATGGTCTTCATAAAAAGCCGCTGCATCCTGACTAATCGGATCGAGCTTTTTACCGAGCGAGGCGAAGACCGTACCATAGACCGTATGGGCGTGGCACATGGCGATGATATCGGGGTGCATTTCGTGCACTGCACCATGCAACACAAAGCCCGCCTGATTGATCGCGTAGTCACCTTCAACCACAGTGCCTTGATGATCAGCCAAAATCAGGTTTGAGATTTTGACCTGCGAAAAATGGACCGCCATGGGGTTGGTCCAGTACAGATGAGGATGCTGTGGATCGCGCACGGTTAAGTGACCCGCAAAGCCGTAGTCAAACCCCTGCAACGCGAAGGCACGGCAGGCCGCAACCAGTCGCTCTTTGCGGTGTTGTCGCTCTTGTACGATCGACATGCCAGTGGGGCGTTCGGGAAAAACCAACCCTTTCTGCGTCGGCTGATAAATTGACTCTCTGTCGCCGAGGTCTAATGTTTGGTCATTTTTTGGCGTTTGCGCCATGGGATATCTCGTGTTGATAATTGAATCGAAAATTCTACCCTAGCTTTAGTTGTACATTCTAGGTTGCCCCTACGTTCTTCATACTGAGACTCACATGAAAAAAATGTCGACGCTGTTGTGCTACATCGCCAGCTTGGTTTTGCTCAATACGGCGAATGCTTTTGCCGCCTATCCAGATAAACCGATTCGCTTGGTTGTGGGCTCTGCCCCGGGCGGAGCACCGGACGTCTTGATGCGTACCCTTGGCGCGCAGATGTCTAAACAAATGGGCGTACCGATTGTGATTGAAAATAAACCAGGTGCGTCGCACATGATCGCGACAATGGAAATGCTGCGGTCTGCTCCCGATGGCTACACGCTGGCCTACGGTAACGTGGTTTCTTTAGCGACAAATATGTCTTTGCACAGCAAAGTACCGTACAGCGTTGACAAGGATCTGACACTGATTGCAAACGCGTTACGCGTGGTGAACTTAATGGTCGTGAATAACGATTTGCCGGTGACCTCTGTTCAAGAGTTGATCGCGTACGCCAAAAAGAATCCGGGTAAAGTGGTTTTTGGTTCAGACGGCAACGGTACAACCTCGCATCTGGGGATGGAGTACTTTCGCAGCCTCGCTGGGATCGACCTGTTGCATGTGCCTTATAAATCAGCTCCGGCGATGTTGACGGATTTGATGGGCGGCTCAGTGCAGGTCGCGTTAAGTAATTCGCCTGTGGCCGGGCCCCACGTACAGTCTGGGCGCATGCGTGGTATCGGCATTACAGATGACAAACGTTCTCCAACATTTCCGACGATTGCCACGGTGGCAGAGCAAGGCCTTGCTGGTTATGAGGTAGTTGCTTGGGGCGGCTTAGTCGGCCCGGCGAATTTGCCGCCAGAGATCGTTAAGCGTTTAAATGCTGAAGTCCTGCAAGCCTTAAAAAATCCAGAACTGATCGAAAAATTTAAATCCTTTGGTGCAGAAACTTCTCCCAGCACGCCCGAAGAGTTTTCTGAGCTTTCAAAACGCGAAACAGCAAAGTGGGCTGAGGTGATTAAGCGCTCTGGCGCGAAAATTGATTAAATCTTCGCTAAGTTTTACTATTTAAAAAATATAAGGTAGACAATGAGTAAAGATATTAGTGCGCTTCAACTCGGTATCGTCTGGAGGCGTTTAACCGGTTTGATGGACGAGGTCGCACAAACCTTCGTACGGACATCTTTTTCTGTGGTGGTTCGTGAAAATTGGGATCTTGCATGTTCGTTGATGGATGCTGACGGTCGGGTATTCGCGCAATCATCCAGATCGATTCCGTCCTTTCTAGGGACCATGCCGAGAACCTTGCAGGCAATGCTTCAAAAGCATCCACAACACAGTCTTGAGCCCGGCGATGTTTTAATCTCGAACGACCCATGGCTTGGCACTGGGCACCTAAATGACATCACGATGGTGCGACCTATTTTTCGTGGTCGCGAGCTCGTGGCGTTTGTCGGTTCAACCTTTCATACCGTTGATATTGGTGGTGCACCATCGCCGTTCGCAAAGGACTCCTATGAAGAGGGTCTGTGTATTCCGATTTTAAAAATCGTGCGACGCGGTGAAGAAAACACGGATGTGATTTCTTTTTTGCAAGAGAATTTGCGTGAACCCACTGAAACTCTGGGCGATATTCGCGCCCAATTTGCAGCCTATGACCTAGCGCAAACAAAACTGCTCAATCTGTTGCAGCAAGAGGGCATTGACGACCTTAAGCGTGTCACGGATTCGATCTTGTCGCGTTCTGAGTTGAGCATGCGCAAAATGTTAGAGGCGATCCCTAATGGTGAATGTACCGATCAGGTCACTGCCGATGGCTTTGACAAGCCACTGACGATTTGCTGCTCGATCAAAAAAACGGGGTCTGATATTTTGGTTGACTTCGCGGGTACTGATCCGCAAATTGATAAGCCAATTAACTCGGTGTACAACTTCACGTTTGCCTACAGTGCGTACGCAATTAAATGCGCCTTTGACCCCGGCTCGCCCAATAATGATGGGGGGTTAAGGCCCTTGACCTTGTTGGCACCCGAGGGTTCGCTGGTCAATCCAACCCGACCTGCACCTGTCTGGGGGCGGCACTTGTCTGGCCACTACCTGCCGTTCGTGATCTTTGGTGCTTTATCTAAAATCATCCCAGATAGAGTGATCGCCGACAGCGGTTCACCGATCTGGAACGTCTACTTCAAGGGCGTCGATCGTTCAAACCGAAAGTTTGTGAAAATGTTTTTTATGAGTGGCGGCTACGGCGCTCGCGCGCAAAGCGATGGCCCAGCGTGTTTAAGCTTTCCGACCAATATTGCTAATAATCCTATCGAGCAATTTGAAAATCAAACGCCGATGTTGATCACTGAAAAAAGTCTGATTACCGACAGCGGTGGTGCGGGCAGGTATCGAGGCGGATTAGGGCAGCGCTTGTCGTTTCAATCTTTGTCGCCCGAGCCTCTGACCTTCATGATTCGCCACGAAAGAATCAAATACCCGCCACGCGGTTTTTTAGGTGGAGCGGATGGAAGGCTTGGCGTCGACTTGCTGGATGGTGAACGGATACCAGGCAAATCAGTCACCACCATCAAGCAAGGGCAGATTGTGACCTTCGAGACGCCGGGTGGGGGTGGTATGTTTTCACCTCTTGAGCGCGACTCTAAAAGCTTAGCAACAGATCTACAAAATGGCGTAGTGTCAGCGCAAAGCGCGCAGACGGCGTATGGTCTGAAGGGTACTCAACCCGAGACTCTGGTGTCCGTCGCGAAAGGGAGTGCAGCATGAGTCAGTCGCTTAAACCACTGATGGCACCGTTTCGCATTGGCGTGGATATCGGTGGAACCTTCACAGACTTGGTGATGGTCGACGCGCAAGGGCAGTTGCGAAACGAAAAAGTTTTAACAACGCCGCTAGATCCGTCGATTGGCGTCTTAACGGGAATCCAGTTGATTCTCGATAATAATGGCGTGCAAGCAAGCGACGTTGAAAACGTTATCCATGGTACGACCCTGGTCGCTAACGCACTGATTGAGCGGAAGGGGGTTCGTACTGCGCTGATTACGACAGAGGGCTTTCGCGACGTCTTGCAAATTGGGCGCGAATGGCGCTACGACATTTACGATTTGTTTTTGACTCCTGTTGAGCCATTAGTCCCTCGGGCGCTGTGCTTTGAAATCAAAGAGCGAGTGGGTCATGACGGCTCGGTGATCACGCCGCTGGATCTTTCAGCGTTGCCCCAAATTGCGCAGGCGATCAAACAAGCAAAAGTGGATGCGGTCGCAGTGTGTTTGTTGCATTCGTTTCAGTCTCCCGAACACGAAATTCAGATTAAGCAAGCGCTCGCTAAACTCTTGCCTGACGTGGCAGTTTGTATCTCGAGCGAGGTCATGCCAGAAATTGGTGAGTATGAGCGTACCGCCACCACGGTGTGCAACGCGTATGTTCAGCCGTTATTTAAAAAATATATCTCTGCCTTAATGGCTGGTATCAAGCAACTTGGCATTGATCAAGATTTGTATCTGATGCAATCAGATGGTGGCACGGTGCACTTCAATACTGCGCTTGAGTATCCGATCAGGTTAGTGCAATCGGGCCCGGCGGGTGGCGTGCAAGCAACCTCGCTGATTGGGCAAATGGCAGACTTAACGCAGATTCTGTGTTTTGACATGGGAGGAACAACCGCCAAGGCATGTTTGATTGACGAGGGCAAAAGTGCAGTCACCACTGATTTTGAAGTTGCGCGCCTTCAGCGTTTTAAAAAGGGCAGTGGTATCCCTTTAAAGGTGCCCTCCATTGACATGATTGAGATCGGCTCGGGTGGAGGCAGTATTTCACGTATCAACAGCCTGGGCTTGATTCAAGTCGGCCCCGACAGTTCAAGCGCAGTGCCTGGGCCCGCCTGTTATGGACAAGGGGGACAAGATGCGACGGTGACGGATGCGGATCTTGTGTTGGGTTATTTGGACGCCAACTCGTTTTTGGGCGGTTCAATGATCCTAGACCTCGTTGCAGCACGTGAATGTATCCAAAAACAAATCGCGCATTCCCTCGAGATCACGGTCACTGAGGCGGCGTTTGGGATTCACGAGACCGTCAACGAGACCATGGCGCAGGCCGCGAGTATTCATGCACTTGAAAAAGGCTTAAAGGCCTCAAGCTATGCGATGATTCCAATTGGTGGTGCTGGGCCCGTGCATGCGTGCCATGTGGCACTTAAGCTTGGCATTGAGCGCTTGGTGATACCGATGGGCGCGGGCGTGGCCTCGGCCTTTGGCTTTTTGGCCTCGCCAATGTCGTTTCAATTTGTGCAAGCCTCGGTGTCGCCCGTGCAGTTGTTAGACGAGCAGGTCGTCGAGCAATTAATCGAAGGTCTAAAAAAGAAAGGCCTGGCGATGTTGGCCGAGTCGGGCGTAGCGGCTGCGTTATGTACCACTCAGGTTAGTGCTGCGATGCGTTATGTTGGTCAAGGCTACGAGGTTGAGGTGCCTGTCTCGTTGGGGCGACTCAAACAATCGTTTAAGCAGCATTTGTCTGAAGAATTTAATCGCTGTTATCAAAATTTGTATGGTCGAATCGAAGCAGATACACCCGCAGAGGTCGTGTCTTGGCGCGTCGTGGTGCAAGGGCCTGCGCCTAAGTTGCTTGAACAACTAAAGGCGAATCTCACGCATACTCAAGCAACTGAGATCTCGGCAGCTGCTGCAATCAAACACAGACGCGAAGTTTTTTGTGTCTTTAGTAAAGATTTTGTGCAAACGCCAGTCTATGACCGCTATGTTTTACAAGCCGGCATGCAGTTTGACGGCCCTGCGATTGTCGAAGAGCGCGAATCAACGGTCGTCGTTCCCAAATACGCCAGCGTCGTGATTGATCAGCATCACAATATGCTGATAAGGCTCAGCGATCCAACAGTGCAGGCAGTGCATTGAAGCGATTTCCTATTTTTTAAAGTTAACGGTAATCATTTTGAATACAACATCACAAATTACGATTGTGCAGGCTTTGGCCCAAGCCTTGGCGCGTGCAGGGGTGCGCCAGATGTTCGGTTTGCCCGGTGGCGGTTCGTCGTTAGATCTCATTGAGGCCGCCGCTGAGGTTGGGATTAGTTTTACGCTCTCGAAAACTGAAAATGCAGCCGTGATGATGGCAGGCGCCTTAGCCGAAACGACGGGTGTGCCTGGGGTGGCGCTGATGACCAAGGGCCCAGGGGTGGCGAATGCCGCCAATGGGGTGACCTATGCAAAGCTTGATCGTGCGCCTGTGATTGTGATCACCGATGGTTTTACAGATAAACAACTCAGTTACATCACCCATCAGGTCTTTGATCAAAAGGCGTTGTTGCAACCCGTTGTCAAAGGGGTCACGCGCCTTGAGTCTGAGAACCCTGCCGCCGAGATCGAGGCGATCATTGCGCTTGCTTGTCAGGCGCCGCTTGGCCCCGTGCATCTCGAGCTGACGGGCGAAGTCGCGCGCAGACTGATTAATGCGCCGCACGTTTCATCACCCGCTAGTTCAGCAAGTGTGCTTGATCAGGTCGCCTTGCAAAATCTGGCTGAGCAAATCAAACTTGCCAAAAAGCCGGTGCTAATTGTTGGGCTCGAGGCGCGTCACTGTGCCGATGAGGTCAGGCAACTTGCAAAGCATCTCAAGTGTCCAGTGTTACAAACTTACAAAGCTAAGGGGGTAGTCTCTGATCTAGATCCCCAAGTCGTGGGAATTTTTACCGGTGGTATCCAAGAGGCCGACTGCCTGGCGCAAGCTGACTTGATGGTGATGGTGGGGTTAGATCCAGTAGAAATGATTTTGCAGCCGTGGCCCTATAACAAGCCGGCGGTTGAATTGTCGAATGCGACGCATGATGTTCATTACATCACGCCTTTGGCGCGTGTCAGCCGTGATTTAAAACAACATGCGCTTGCCCTCAATCAAGAGCTCAAAGGCTATGTGTCGGATTGGTCGCTTGAGCAGATTACGCTCTTACGCGACGATATTTTGAAGCGCCTAGCCTATCCGCCTGTGCAATTTGGCGTTGCGCCTGATCGGCTAGTGCAACTGTCTGCGCAGGCTTATGCCGAGCAAACATTCAGACCACGCATGTCAGTTGATGCGGGCGCGCACATGTTTTCTGCGACTGCATTTTTTGCTGTCACGCAGCCTGGCGATGTTTTGATTTCAAATGGTTTGGCAACGATGGCGTTTGCTTTGCCAGCAGCCATTGCCGCTGCCCTAGACGAACCCGAACAACCCGTGATCTGTTTTACGGGCGATGGCGGCCTAATGATGTGTTTGGGCGAGCTGTGTACGGCCATTGATTCGGGTGCACGCATTATTGTCGTCGTATTTAACGACAGTGCTCTATCGCTGATTGATATCAAGCAACAAAGTAAACAGCTGCCCAGTCGCGGTGTGCGCTGGGGCAAACATAACTTTGCACAAGCCATGCAGGCATTGGGTGGGCAAGGGTTTGAGGCAACAACCGAAGTGCAATATCACGAAGCCCTTACACAGGCTTTAAAGCATCAAGGCCCTAGTTTGATCGATGTGCAAATCGATCCCTCTGGGTATTCGCAGCAACTCAAAGCGATGCGAGGTTAAGGCATCGCAATCACTACGATCCTATAGGGGTGCATCATGTTGAAACTATCATCAAAAGTTTGTCTCAGCGTACTCGCGTCTTGTTTGTTCGCTACGCCATGTTTCTCACAATCGGCTGAAAAATTTCCGTCTAAGCCAATCACGATCATTGTTGGTTTTGCGGTGGGTGGCGGAGGTGACATGTCATCACGCTGGATCGGAGATTACTTACGTGAACGCTGGAAGGTGCCGGTCATTATTGACAACAAGCCAGGCGCTGGTGGCACCATCGCGACCAATCTGTTAGCGCGTGCTAAGCCCGATGGCTACACCGTTGCGTTGGCTACGACCAGTCCTTTTACTGTTGCGCCTTATTTTCAGCCACAGACCTACGATCCTAGCAAAGACTTTACCTACTTGTTTCAGACCTTGGTGAGCGCGCAACCGCTGTTTGTGAAATCGGATTCACCTTTTAAGACCATTCAAGAGCTACTGGCATGGGCGAAGGCCAATCCCAATAAGTTATTTTGGTCAACAGCCGCAACCAATGGTGGCACACATATCTCGACCCAAGCTGCTTTTCAGGCAGCCGGTATAGAAGCTACCTATGTGCCCTACAAGGGCGGTGCTGACGCGATGAATGGTTTGTTCGGTGGGCAGATTCAAGCCTTGGTGGCTGCTGAGTTTCCGCCGCACGCTGCAGCGGGCACGATCAGACTGCTCGCAGAAAGCGGACCCGATAGGATCCCAGAATATCCAGCGGTACCAACCTATAAAGATTTAAAATTTCCGATATCAGTGCCGATCTTTTATGGCATCGCAGGCCCTGGTGGAATGCCACCAGACGTCATCAAAGAGTGGGAGGCTGCAGCGTCTGACATGGTTCGTACCCCTGGGTTTCTTGAGTTGGTGAATAAGCTAAAAGGGACGCCGGCTTATCTTGATCATGCCGCGTTCACCGCTTCGGTCACGGGCGTCTATAGTCAAATGGGAAAGCTGATCCCAGAATTAAAGTTAAAAAAGGACTAGGTTTATGTGGCAACCCAAAATTATTTTACAAAACGACAAGTTACTTCCTTACGAGCAAGCAAGTGTGCATCCGATGTCGTTGGGCATGACCTATGCAACGGCGGTCTTTGAAGGTTTGCGTGCGTATCGCAATCCTAAGACGGGCGAGTTTAAGATTTTTAGATTCGCCGAACACTTTAAGCGTTTGCTGCTTGGCATGAAGGTTATGCGCTTTGATCACTCTTTGACCGAAGACGGCATGCGTGAGGCGCTTTCAGGCTTGATTCGGGCAAATGAACCTGATGACGATGTGTACATTCGTTTGTTGGTGTACATCGAAGCCCTTGGGTTGATGGCCCAAACGGGGCCAGTGGGGTATACCGCGGCAGCCTCACCTCGCGAGCGTCCAAAGTTTGCAGATACAGGCATGAGTTTGGGTGTGAGCTCTTGGAGTCGGTTGTCTGATAACGCGAGCCCACCACGCATTAAAGCGACTGCAAATTATCACAACGCACGTTTAACGCAATTGCAGGCCAAGTCTGACGGCTACGATGGTGCCTTGATGTTGACGCCTTCGGGCAAAGTGTCTGAAGCACCGATTGCTTGTTTTTTTATGGTCAGAGAAGGCAAGTTGATCACGCCTAACATTGGGAGCAACATTTTAGAAAGTGTGACGCGCGACACCATTATTACCTTGTACGAAGAGGCTACAGGTCAGGCCGTGGTGCAGCGTGAAGTCGATCGCAGTGAGTTGTATTTTGCGGATGAAGCTTTTTTGTGTGGCACTGGGCAAGAAATTATCCCAGTCGTGAAAATTGATCGTTTGCCTGTGGGTGATGGTGCGATTGGACCGATCACGAAAAAAATGCAGAAAATTTATTTTGATGCCGTACGAGAGTTGACGCCTGATACACACGGCTGGCTGACAAAAGTGTAACGTCGATGAAACGATTCTCTCACCGCATGGCTTCAGTAGACGTACCGGTAATGCCAGCGATTGCCGCTCTGGTGCGTGATAACACAGGCACCATTTCACTAGGGCAGGGCGTCGTCAATTACGGTCCTCCTGCTCAGGCTCTTGCAGCGCTACCTGCTTTGATGAGTGATGTTGGGCTGAATAAATACCAGGCGATTATTGGTCACCCTGCCTTGATTGAGGCGCTGACTCGAAAGCTGGCAGACGAAAACAATATTCACTGTGGGCGCGATTCGGTTGTCATGGTCACCGCGGGCAGCAATATGGCCTTCTTGAATTGCCTGCTTGCGGTGGGTGATCCAGGCGATGAATTTATTTTGCCGACCCCGTATTACTTCAACCAAGAGATGGCGATTCGAATGGTTGGCTGCGTGCCTGTGCCGGTACCGGTCAATGATGACTGGAGCCTGAACGTTGAGGCACTTGCCGCGGCAGTGACCCCGCGTACGCGCGCGATCATCACCGTGTCACCCAACAATCCAACCGGCGCGGTGTACTCAAAAGAATCGTTAACAGCGGTCAATACCTTGTGCGCCCAAAAAAATATTTATCACTTCAGTGATGAGGCCTATGAATATTTTACGTATGACGGGGCCGAACACTTTTCACCAGCTTCGTTGCCTGGGGCGCATCGTCACACAATTTCATTTTTTTCAATGTCCAAAAATTACGGCATGGCAAGTTGGCGGATCGGCTACGTGGTGTTTCCGGCCGACCTGCTAGAGGCCATGAATAAAGTGCAAGATACCAATTTGATCTGCGCGCCGGTGGTATCGCAAATGTTGGCGCTCGAAGTGTTGAAGTATGGTCGCGCGTGGGTGCAACCTAAAATCGACGCACTTTCGATCGTACGCCATAATGTATACGAACGTCTCGACGCGTTGGGTGAACTTATCGAATTTCCAAAAACGCAAGGTGCGTTTTATGTACTGCTTAAATTGCCTGGCTTAGCTGCTGGCACAGAGCCTCTTGCGTTCAATCGTGCCATGGCGCAAACACATAAAGTGGTGTCCGTACCTGGCTTTACCTTTGGGTTGTTTGACACCCCAAAAGCTACCTATCAGCGTTTGTCTTACGGTGCGCTAGAATCCGCCACGGTTGACCAAGGCGTGGCGCGCTACGTCACAGCGGTCAAAGACTGGTACAAGTCATCACGTGTTTAGGTATGCACGCGCAAGGCTTGACTGATTTGAATCAGATTGCAAGACTTCTTTGTCTTGCTTGCTGTATATAACGTTTATTCGAAGGTCGTGTACATGTTAAACCCCCAGACTTCAATCGATGTCATCATGTTTTGGCTGGCAATTGTTGCAACGATGGCGTTTGCCATCACAGCTGTGTTAGCAATCGCCGATCGTGGTGTAGATATTTTTGGGGTGATGGTGTTGGGTGTGATCACCGCAGTGGGAGGGGGCACCGTACGTGATCTTTTGTTAGGCGTGCAGCCCTTTTGGGTTGAGGATCTGGTGTTTGTCCGAGTCGCAATATTCTCAAGTTTGCTGGCCTTCGTCGGTCGCTCGTTCTTTACTCAGCCGCAGATTTTTACCTTAATGCTTTACCTGGACGGCCTCGGAGCCGCGCTGTTTGGCATACAGGGTGCCATGAAAACTTACGAAATGACTTTTGGCTGGCCGTTGGCGCCAGTCATTTTGGGGGTGATCACTGCAATTGGCGGAGGCATCATGCGCGACGTCATCGCGGGCAGAAAAAATCTATTAATGACCACCGAGTTGTATGCGATTCCTGTGGCGCTTGGATGCTTGTTGTTGATGGCAAGTCTACATTTTTATCCGAATAAGGCCATACAGATCTTGATTGGCTGCACGGTGTTGACGTTTTTAATGCGGGCAGCTGCAATTCACTGGGGCTTAAAGGTACCAGCGTTTTTAGTGACACACTCAAAATCTCAATAATCGTGTTGCGCAGATTTCTGGGTAGAAGGGAACTGTTGAGACTGTTGGGCGTCGGACTCAGGCAAATGGCTTTCATAAGCTGACTTCAAGAGGCATGCCAAAATGAATCGAGTGATCTGCGCTTGTGGGAAAAAAAATAAAGATAAATTGCTTTTGCTGAGCCAATGTTGCGGACGCTATCTTGATCACTTTGACACGATTCCCGCGCCCGACGCCGAGAGCTTGATGCGTTCGCGTTATAGCGCCTTTGTACTGGGTCGGGGCGACTATCTAAAAAAAACCTGGTCAGAGACAACATGTCCGTCAGACCTGAGCTTTGAACCGGAGGTTAAGTGGTTAGGCCTTGAGGTCAGAACGCACAGACTGACTGGCCCGGCGAACGCTGAGGTCGAGTTTGTAGCGCTCAGCCGCTTAAAAGGCCAACCAACACGCTTGCACGAGCTCAGTCGTTTTGTTAAAGATACCGGACGTTGGTTTTACGTTGATGGTATCTTGCGCACGCCAGAGCGTCCTCGCAACGCTTAGGCGATGTCCGTCAGGGCGAGGGCACAGAGCACTCGCAGCTATCAACGCAGTTCTGGCAATACCCACTCTGCGTTGGTGACGTAAAACGCTTCGGCACTTTTTTGTCCTAAGCGCCCGATACGCTCTTCGAAATCTTGTATTGGTCGTGTGCCGCCCTCAGGGTGAGGAAAATCACTGCTATAGCAATAGCAATCTGCGAGTCCGTGATGATCAATGTAATCCGCTACGTTTTCGAACCAGTACGGGGTGACGCGAATATTTCGTTGAACATATTCAGAGGGTTTGAGAGACAGCACGTCAGACATACGCCTTTTGAATATCTTCATGACGTTATCCAAGTGCGCAGCCATTGGGCCTAGCCACATCGCGCCAAGTTCAATCGCACCAAAGCGCAGATTGGGAAAACGCTCAAACACGCCACCTAGGACAAGTGTTGAAATAAAGTTCTGCGGTGCGTAAAACATGGCGCAGGCAGTGAAGGGATTCATTGCATCCCCTTCAGAAATCACAGCCTCCGACTGTTGGCTAAAGTGGGGAATACCTTTATCCCAATTCGGATTTTTGAGAAAGTCGAACTCGTCACCAACTGCACGTCCACCACCAAGGTGTAGCATGATTGTGGCGTTCGCCTCTTGGATCATCCCCCAGATTTTGTCCATAGCAGGGTGCGCGGGTGAGGCATTGCCAGGTGCAACAGAACTCGCAATGACAAAGGCACGACCGCCCGCTTTAAGTACCCGCTCAATTTCTTGCGCAGCTATATCAACATTATGCGTGTTGATGATGGCCACTGCACGTAACCGATTTGGATCTCGTTTTCCGAGATTGAGAATAAAATCGTTCCAGTGTCGCATCGTGGCGATACCGAGAGCGTTATCTGCAAACGCCGCCGTTTGAATGCCAGGATCAGAAAACATAAAACTTCTACTGACACCCATATAGTCAAGCGTCTTGATTCGGTTATCGGCGTCGAACGCGCCCGGTGCCGCTGACCCCTTCGTGCGCCAAACCGTTTCGTCGGTGAGTTCAGAAAACTCTTTGCCTGAACGAGCAATGATTTTTTCAGCCTCGTCTTTCGGTAAGGTCTTGATCACTTCATCAAAGCGCTTGGCAAAATTGCGCCCAACTTCGCCACCCGCAAGCTCGTAATTTCCGGGTGAAGGTTGAATATGTGTATCGAGATCGATGATGCGGCCGTGAAATTCTTTAATGTTCAGCATGTTGATCCTTAGAAAGATTTGCTTGCTTGTCGTTAGGCATGTGGCGCACTTGCCATGCCCGCTTGCGATAACGGTAAGATCGTTTTTAGTGTGTTTACGACGCTGTCGAGATCAGAGCGAATAAAGAAATGCCCAGCCTGAAAAACGTGCAGGTTGGCGTCAACGCTTGAGTGCTGCCGCCAGTCCCCCATCACTGCAGGAGGCGCTTCAGGGTCTGTGGCACCCGAAAAAATATGAATCGGACAATTCAATGGTTCTTGTTCGGTATAAACATAGGTATCGCACAGGGTGAAATCTGCTTTGAGTGTTGGCATGAGAAATTGCAGCAGGTCCGCACTTGCCAACACTTCTTCAGGAAATCCCCCAAAGCGTTGCAATCTTTCAATAAAGGTTTTGTCATCTAAGTTGTACAGGGTTTCACGAGTTCGGGGTAAGTGTGCGGCGCGATGTGCACCCAGAATCAACGCCTCGGGCATCGCCATACCATTGGCTTGCAGCACGCGCGTTAATTCAAACGCAACCAACGCACCCATACTGTGACCGTACATGACGAAGGGCTTGTCCGAATACAGTTGCAACTGGCTAGCCAGCGCCTGCGCCAGAGTTTGCACCTCTTTAAACGCAGGTTCGCTAAAGCGGTTTTCTCTGCCAGGTAATTGAATCGGACAAACCTCAACGGTCGAGCCGAATAGTTTTCCCCAACCGCGATAGATTGAGGCGCCACCACCCGCGAACGGAAAGCAAAACATACGTAATGCAGCCTCTGGCTGCGGAAAAGGGCATGTCACCCAGCGATTAAATTTGGTCATCATGATTGTTCAAGCAGGTTATCAAGATCGTCGAGCAAAGAGCGGGCACGGTCGCTTGAACTCGTCTGAGAGGGCTTGGCACCAACATCCGTTGCCGCCGTCTGTTCAGGTGTTGCGAGTTGGCTATTTAGCAAGTCTAAAAGATATAAGGAAAGTGCTTTCGGTGAAGGGTAATTAAATACCAAGCTTACGGGCAGTCGTTGTCCGAGCATCCGACCGATCGCATTGGTCAGTTGCACCGCCATCAGTGAGTCAAAGCCTTGATCGGTCAACGCTTGATCTTCAGGCACCGCCATGCTGTCGGCAAGCCCTAAAATTTTACGAATCTGAGTGTGAACAAGGGTGGTCAACAGGCCTAAGCGCTCGGTCGTAGAGGCCTGAGCAAGTTGCCCAACGATCGCAGATTGCACACTTTGGCGGTGTTGTTCTTGCGTGCTGATTGCTACAGTTGCGACTTGACTTAAAAAAGACTGAAGCTGTTCGGCGCTTTGAAGGTATTGATCCCACTGACAATCAATCACGCCAACCTGAGTCCGAGTCCCAAGCAAACAGGCGCCCAGCGCCTGTAACGCTAATTGAGTACTGAGTGCCGAAAACCCTTGTGCCGAAAGCTGTCTAGAAATTGTCGAATTAGATTGCGCCATACCCACTGATGCCCAAGGGCCCCAGTTAATACTCAGAGCGGGCAGGCCATCGAGCTTGCGTTGCTGGGCGATCGCGTCCATGAAGCTATTGGCCGCAGCATAGTTGGCCTGGCCGCGGTTACCAAGCAGCGACGCCGCCGACGAGAACATGACAAAGCAGTCAACCTCAAGCTGCCGAGTTAACTCGTCAAGATTTAATGTTCCGAATACTTTAGCAGAGTAGGCGTTATCAAAGTTCGACCACTGCAGATCGATCAATAGGTGATCGTCTAAGACGCCAGCGCAGTGGATGATACCCAGCTTACGCGCCCCTTCGCCTTGTGTTGAGAGCAGTGCGGCTTTTAGTGCATGGCGATCAGCTATGTCGACGCATTGATGCGTGATGGTCGCACCTTGCTCAGTCAGCACGTTGATGGCTTGCTGGGCCTGAGTTGCAAGAGGTTGACGGCTCAACAGTAGCAGGTAGCGAGCACCGTGTTCAACTAACCAGGTGGCGGTAGCCAGTCCGAGACCACCTGTTGCGCCAGTCACGACGTAAGTGACGTGCTCTGAAAACACAAGTGACTGTTGTTCAGGCGTTGTTGCCTCTCGAATCCGATTGATGCGCGCAACGAAGGCTTGCTCAGACCTGTACGCAAGTCGCCACTCGTTTTGCTTGAGGTGCATGCTATGCCACAAGTGCTTTGCGGCAAGTTCAGGCTGAGATGACGATAAATCAACGCAAGTGACTTTAAGTTCAGGGTGCTCAAGCGCCGCAGTCATGCCGATTCCCCAAAGCGTCGACTGCGCGATACTCAAAGGTAACGTGTCGCCGATCAAGGCTTGGGCACGCTCAGTAACTAAGCAAACTCGATGTCGAATATTGACGTTATGTTTGATACACGCCTGAATCAAATGCAGCACAGTAGCGCCACAAGTCAGTTGCGTTTGGACGGTGTTGGTCACGCCATTCGTTGAAACATCCAAGGGCCATAAATTGATAATCCCAGCTAGCTTAGGATTGGGGCCAAGTGTTTGAATAAAGTCAGAAAAGGCCACCGCACTGAATGGATCAATCGTACGTGTCGCTGTGCTTGCCTGAGCGAAGCTATCCCCGCTGGCTTGAACCACAATGCACGACTGACCGACCTGCTCAAGGCGTTGAGCAAGCAAATGGCCAATGCCAAGGCGATCAGTCAAGATGAGCCAAGGTTCTTCAAGAGAGAATTCGTTAATGTTAATTACTGAAGCGCTCGGAGCGATCGGTTCCCAGACGATTTCGTGCATCAGCGCAGATATTTTGCGCTGAGCACTGCGGTTCAGTGCAGACAGATCGGCCTGACGTGCTTGTAAACCGATTAATTCGATCAATACATTTCCAGTGGCATCACACAGCTTGACGTCTGCAGTGGCATGCTCGTTATTGCTGCCATCACGTAGAACGAGGTATGCGTAAGCAGGTACTTCATTAGCTTGTTTGAGTACTCGCACAGCTTCAATCGCAAAGGGCAGCCATGTCGTGCCTTTTTGGTGCATCCCCATCGCTAACAGAAGCGTAAAGCCTGCGTCGAGCATCCCAGGGTGGCGTTGTTGCATGGCCAGACCAGAGCGCGACGCAGGCTCTGTGATCACGCCAAGCGCTTCACGGGCGTTACGTTGGATGCTTTTTACCCAGCGATAGCTTGCACCAAGTTCAATTTGTCTGCCTGCTAACTCTTGCAAAAACTCTTCGATATTGACGGTCTGAGTTAAGCCCGCACGCAATGGCGCAAGCGCCAGCACTTCACTCACAGCGATTGTTGATTCAACAATATCCGCTTGGGCATGCTGACTCGTTAGGATCGAGTCGTTAGAAAGCGCTGAATCAAAACTGATTAATTGGGCTTCACGGTGACCTTGCGCATTTTTATCGATCACGACTTGAACGGTGCGCGTTTGATCTTTTTCGATGACTAAGGGTTCAGGGAAGTGAATATTGTGAAGCGAAAAAGCTTTCTCTTTGAATAAGAGTTGCGCAGCGTCTAACAGCATCGTGACGTGGCACGCACCCGACACAACCACCTCACCGTGTATCAGATGGTCATTTAAAAAAGGCAGGGCGATAGGATTAAAGTCGTTCTGAAAAATCGTATTCGACAACGTTGGAATTTGCAGCCGTTGTCCGAGCAGTGTCTGCGTTTGCTTCTGAGGCGAGGTTGCCTGCGATGCAGGACGTTCAATCCAGTAAGGTGTGTGTTGAAATGGATAGGTCGGAAGTGGTAAGCGCAGCCGTTGTTTGCCATCATCTAAGTTTTTCAAATCGGCCAAACCAAGCACGGCAAGTTGCGCCAGACTCTTCAGAATAGTTGCCCAGTTATCTTCAGAGGGCTTGATGCTGGGTAGCCAGATGCAATCATCGGGCAGGCATTGCGTACCAAGCCCAGTCAAGGTTGGTCGAGGGCCGATTTCTATAAAAACCTGGCAGCCTAGCGCAGCCATCTGTTCGAGGCCTGCTTGAAATTTGACCGATTGCCGGATATGTTGGCGCCAGTATTGAGGCATGGTGACCTCATCTGAGGCAGCAGTGCCAGTTAAATTCGAGATCAACGTGAGCTGGGGGCTGTGGAATTCTACGCTTTGAGCGATTTGTTCAAAACGATCGAGCATGGGCTCCATCAATATTGAGTGGAAGGAGTGCGAAGTGTTTAGTTTTTGGGTTCGAACGCCTAAGGCGGTGAGCTGTGCAATCACCTTAGTCATAGCAGCGCTGCTGCCTGAAAGAACGGTGTTCTCAGGGCTATTCTCAGCTGCAATCGAAATTTCTTTGCCTGCTCCCAATAGCAAAGGGCGGACCGTTGAGGCACTAGTGAAGACAGCCCACATTTCACCAGACTGCTCGAGGGATTGCATTAAGTTCGCGCGACCGGCAACTAGGCGTACAGCATCGGCAAGGCTCATGACCCCAGCAAAGCACGCTGCAGCGTATTCGCCAAGGCTGTGGCCCATCACGACATTAGGCATGACGCCGAGTGCTTGCCAAGATTTTGCCAATGAATACTCAAGAGCAAATAAGGCGGGTTGTGCATATCCTGTTTGATGAATGAGCCCCGTTGCAGACTCGTGATCGAACATGACCTCTAAGAGCGGCTTGTCAAGCAAGGGCGAAAACAGTTCAGCGCACAGGGTTAAGTGCTCGCGAAATACCGGCTCAGTTTCGAATAGATGCCGCCCCATGTCTGGGTATTGTGACCCTTGACCGGTAAAGAGAAAGCCAATTTTACTTTTTGTGCTGGATTTAGCGTTGTATTGGAAAGCACTCGCACATGACTCATTTTTTTCAAGTGCTGTTAGCTGCGAGATGAAGTCTTCTGCAGTTGCACCAACGATTGACACGCGTTGATCAAAGACTTTGCGACCCGTGTTCGCGGTAAAACAGAGGTCGGCAAGATTGACCTCAGGGTGCTCGGTAAAATAGCGCGCAAAGCGCCCCGCGTATTGGCGCAAGGCGGTTTCATTTCGAGCCGTGAGCATCAGCACATGAGCCGTGCGCTCCTGCGTCGCTGCAACGCGAACGACAGCGGGCGCTTCTTCAAGAATCGCGTGCGCGTTTGTTCCGCCGATACCCAATGAATTCACGCCCGCTCGACGTGGTGTTCCAGTGGTCTTCCATTCACAGGCTTCTGTGTTGATATAAAAAGGACTCTGTTCGAGCTTTAAGGCTGGATTCGGGGTCTTGTAATTCAGAAGAGGTGGGATGAGCTTGTGATGAAGTGCGAGTGCGGTCTTAATAAATCCCGCCGTGCCAGATGTAATCTGCAAGTGCCCCACATTGGTTTTGACTGAACCCAGCGCGCAAAAACCAATCGCCTGGGTTTGAGTGCGAAACACTTGAGCTAAGCCATCGTGTTCAATCGGATCACCGATCTCGGTCCCTGTGCCGTGCGCCTCAACCAAACCGATCGTTTCGGGTAATACATTTGCGACTGCAATCGCTTCTGCGACGGCCACAGCTTGGCCATCGCTGCTGGGCGCCATGTAACCGACTTTAGCGCCAGCGTCGTTATTGACTGCAGAGCCTTTTACGACGGCAAAGATATGATCGCCGTCGCGTACAGCATCGTCGAGTCTTTTAAGTAAGATGGCACCGACCCCGCTGCCAAAGATTGTTCCGCGCGCCTCGGCATCAAAGGACCGAACGTGCCCATCAGGCGTGACAATCATGCCTGGTTGATAAAGATGGCCCGCGTGCTCAGGAGATTGCACCGACGCACCGCCGGTGAGAAAGAGGTCGGTTTCGCCGGCCAGCAGTGACTGACAGGCCATGTGTACGGTCACCAGACCAGTTGAACAGGCGGTCTGTACATTGATGCTTGGTCCGCCAAGGTTCAACTTATAAGAGACGCGAGTGGTGAGGTAGTCTTTATCGTTTGCGACCATGAGCATAAAGCCGCCCATTGAATCGAGTGTTGCAACATTCAGATCATCCTGCGAATCCAGCATGCTTCGATTTGGAAGCACGTTGTTCAGCAAGTAGGTGTTCATTGCAGCGCCTGCATAGACACCCGTTACCCCTGGGTACGTGGTGGGATCGTAGCCAGCAACTTCAAAAGCTTCCCAGGCGCATTCGAGAAACAGGCGTTGCTGAGGATCCATGAGTTCTGCATCGCGTGCAGAATAGCCAAAGAATTCTGCATCAAACCCTCGCGCATCCGAAATCAACGGGCTAGCTTTGACATAATCGGGTCGATCAAAGACGTCACGTGAAAAACCGCTCTTGAGCAGGTCGTTGTCGTCGAAGAAAGTAATGGACTCAACGCCAGCGGCCAGATTTTTCCAGAAGGTATCAATGTCATCAGCGCCCGGAAAGCGGCACGACATGCCGATTACTGCGATGTCTTTGCTTGTCCCGGTTGACTTATGGCTATTGCGTGCGTTCGCTCGTGCTTGTCCCTTTTCTGTTGGACTGGCTTGGGTTTTTTCACCCGATAACTGTTTGACGAGCATTTCGATCGTTGGTGAAGTAAACAAATCAACGAGCGTTAGGGTCGGGCCGAAGATTTCAGTGAGTCGCTCATGCGCTTGTATTAACGATAACGAGTCGCCACCTAATTCAAAAAAGTTATCCTGTACGCCAACCTGGGGAATACCCAAAACGTCTTGCCAGATTGAGGCGATTTGTTGCTCGATGTCTGAGGCGGGGAGCGCCGAGGTTATCGGGTCCTCGTGATACTCAGCGCGGAGAGCTTCGACGCGCTCAATCAACGCAGCATACTCACCTTGTTGAAAACGTGCGCTCAGCTGTTTGTGCTGGATTTTTCCAATCGCCGTTTTTGGGATCGCTGCAGCGTCAAGGGGGATGAGGAAGTCGGCTTTGATACCAACGTGTTGAGTGAGCTTTGATTGAATTTGCTTAAATAAACTCGCTAACTCACGCTCGTCGGTGACCAAGGTGTGAAAAAACACCACAAGGTGAAGTCTATCTGTGCCGGGCGCAAACGCTGCACATGCAGCGGTATATGAAGGCTCGAGCCCCTCGACTTGTTCGGCTGCAGACTCGATCTCGGTATTTGATAAGTTTGCACCATTAACGATAATCCCCATCCCCACACGGCCAAGCATGACCAGTTCACCATTTGAGATGAAGGCAGCATCGCCAGTGTCAAACCAACCATCTTCAACAAATGCTTGATTAGCCTGCGGGTTGCGATAGTAGCCTGGCATCAGGCCAGCGCCCCGTAGCTGGAATCTGCCGGCTGTCTCTTCAGGCACCACTTGATTGTTTTCGTCGACAATCCGCATCGACATGCCTGGAATGACAGGGCCTAAACTGGCAAACGAAATGCAGGTAGAGTCGTTTGGCGCGACATGTCGAATCGCACCGCTCAGCTGATGGCGGTCAATATGGACAAACTTGATGGACTGCCCAGCAGGAGGTAAGTGGTACGAGACCCCAGAACAGGTTTCCGCCATCCCGAAGGCTGAGATCAAGCTTTCACGACGTAAGCCATAAGGTTGAACCGCTTCGAGAAATTCGGTGACGGTCGAATATGCGATTAATTCGCCCGCACTAAGTAAGCCTTTTACGCACGACAAATCCCATTGCCCATTGCTTGGGCTTTTGAGCGCCTTGCTGACCAGAGCAAAGGCAAAATTGGGTGCCCAACCGTGGGTCACGCGGTGCTTGTCAATCAGATCGAGCCAACGCAGGGGTCGCGCTAAAACAAATTCTTTTTGTGCGTAGACAAGTTTACTGCCCTCAAGAACGGGGCTGATGTGATAAGCCGAGATATTACCGATGTGGTCAAAGGGCAACCAACTTAAAATGACATCACTTTGTTGGCTGGCGCACAAGAGGTTGGTGCCGATTGCGCGCGATAAGAGGTTGCCGTGGGTCAGTTCAACGGCTTTTGATAATCCAGTGCTACCAGAGGACAATACATAAAACGCGACATCGCTTAATTTCGCTTGGTATACAGTTTCGATCGAGGCGTGCTGACGAAGTTTCTCAATGCTCGCGACACGAGCGTTTTGTAGTTCTTGAAAGCGATTCGAGCCGCTCAGTGCGGGCGCTAACGACGCAGTCGTGCAGATCAGAGGTTGATCGAGTAATTTCCAGATATGAATCAATTGTTCAAGAGCGCGGCTCTCTACATCGTAACTGACCGGAATCGGTACTACGATCGGCTCGAGCCCTGCAAAGAGACAACCCCAAAACACGGGCAAAATATCTTCGCTGAGCGACAGCTGCAATAAAACTTTTTGTCGAGGTTGCAGGCCTTGCTGTTTTAGCCCTGTAGCAATGCATTTGGCCGACTCAACCAGATGTCCATAGCTGAGATTGTTCTCTTGGCCTTGGCTGTCAATAAAAACGATCGGTGTCGACGCCGAAACAGCAAGAAGGGCATTAGACAAATTCTCAAGTTTGCTGACTCGATCAGGCAATGCAGAGCCGTGTCGAATCGCAGGAAGTGTGCTCATAGGGTGGGCGCGGCGCATCAAAAATGGTGCCTTTTATTTTACCTTTCGGCTGCGTAGTAACCTCACAAAAACCGTCACTGAGCAGGGGCGGAAACAGCGCCTGACCCTAAAAGGCAGATTGTCGGCGATTTGCGCTTGACTTGCTACTCGTACAGCACGTAGTTGTTATTCAGATCGTCAAAGAGTATCTCGACAGAGTTGTCATTGACGACGCCCGCACGAACGACAATATTTCTATCGAGAAAATAATTCTCAAACCTCCAGCCGGGTGGCAGCCTAAGCATCGTGTCTAGGTTTGAGAGGTTATCGCGCGTCAAACTGGGCTGCACCTCTTGGGTATACCCGACCATTATGTATGTCTCGCCTTTGGGTGAGACAAGCCGATGCACCAGAGTACCAGTGTTCCAGATGTAATGCGTGTCACCATACATTTTGAATGGGAAGTAGTTCGCCCCAGCCAAATTTTTTGTCTCCGTGAGTCTTGTGGTTTGGAAGAACTGCTTGAGGCTGATACGCGTTGTGCCCACAACAGAAAACTTAAGATCGCTCACCCAGAAATACTCTGATGACACAGGGGTCAAATTGATGTCCATAATTTGCTGGTGTGAACCACCCTTGACAATGCCCGAGAAGGAATGAACCGTCCTTAATTGGGCTGAAGCAGAGGCGGTAGTGACTCTAGCCATACGCGACGCGGGGCAGTTTTGTAGGCGATACGTTGACAGGCTTGTTACCCTGATCTCAAGTCGCCAAAGATCAAAGTACGCAGCATTTAAACTACAAACCCAGTTGTCAGGTGGGACCTTCGTTGAGTACGAGTCATGAACGCCCTTGCCTAGAGACAGTTTTGAGGGCGAAACTTGTAGCGTACTTGGTGGGTTGGGTGTCGTTGCGGGCGCAGAGCTTGTCGCAGGTTGTGCGAGGGCTGCCGAACACAAAACACTGATCAACACTAGAATGGGCGCAAAAAGATATTTCATATTTGCATTGCAACAGGTAAAAAAAGTATATTCATTGGTTTTATCGTCCGATTATACGATCTACCATCATACATATTGTCTAAGGCACGCCAAATGAGAGCTTTTGACAGTCTTGGGTCAGCTTTTTGCAAGGGTTTTTGTCGCTTTAAACCTATACTTTTGTCGTGAAGTCAGGGCGCGAAATCAGGTGGCCAGAAGGTGGTCACCCCATTTGTGAAAAAAATGAAAAAATTATGGTTCCTTTTAGCATTGTTGCTGTGTCTGGCGAGTGGTTCGGGCGTGGCGAAAGTCTGCTCAACCCTCACGGTGACTGGGCCGCCAAAAGCCGCACCCTCTTCTTGGTTAAGTGATGGCAAACTGATTGGTGCCGCTGTTGAGTTTGCTGAAGGTATCGCTCGCTCAGCGGGTATTGACAATGTTGTGATGCGGCCGTATCCGACCTGGAACGAGGCTTTGGCTGCCGTGTATCGCGGCGAGGTTGATGTGGTAATGTCGGCCAATTGGTCTGAAGAGCGCGAGCGATATCTTGACTTTGTGCGCCCGGCCATGTCTAGTCAATTTCTCTACGTGGTCGTTCGGCGAGGCGAAGCATTTAATCTGAACAATTTAGAAAACCTCAAGCCCCTCTTTGGGGCGATGGCTGTTGGCGAGACGTTTGGCGATGGTTTTTTTGCACAGTTTGTGAAGAACAATTTAAATCTGACCAGAGAAGTGGGCATCGACAAAGTCATTGATCTGTTAATCGACAAAAAGGTGGATTACGTTTTTGGTTATGAAAATTCTATCTACGAACAGATGATGACTAGAAATCTTGGCACAACGATACAAGTCTTGAATACCTACCCGACCCGCTCTGAAGGGTTTCTTGCGTTCTCTAAACGATCAAAATGCAGTGCAGAGCTGCGACAAAAATTTGCAGAGCAATTGGCGTTGGCTCAAACGAAGCGCCGCTATCCTACCTTGCTGGCTAAGTACCGCGAGGTCTTTAATGAGAGCTTGACGAGGCCGGAATAAATGTGGACTGAGGCTAAGCTGGTAGTGGGTGATTGTAGGTTGTGTGACCTTACCTGTTGCGGCTTAGGCCGCATTGTCATGAAAACTAGTCAAGCGTTGTTTCGGCCATGACAATCACAATCGCGGTTGCAAATCAAAAGGGAGGCTGTGCTAAGACAACGACGGCCGTTAACCTGGCGGCGGCGCTGGCAGAACTTAAACAAAAGGTTCTTCTGATTGATCTTGATCCTCAGGCAAATGCTAGTCAGTGGCTCGGGGCAGACAACGATGCGCGTGGAGTCTTTGAACTATTCACCACTAAGGTTGCGGCAAATAGCCTGTTAGTCGACTCAAATACAGAGGGGCTGAGCTTATTGGCCGGTAGCCGAAGTTTGGCCAGTATTGAAAAGTCTTTAGCAGGCGAACTGGCCGTTGAGACGCGGTTAAAAAGACGGTTGGCCTCACTTGAGAATTTGGCATTTGACTATGTGTTGATTGACACGCCGCCCACGCTTGGTCTGATGACCTTGAATGCATTGTGTGCGGCACAGCAAGTGTTAATTCCTGTGACGACGCATGTGATGACGCTATCGGGTGTTGCGCAGTTGATGCAGACGTTTGATGACGTGAAAGACGTACTGAACCCTCAGTTGTCGTTACTAGGATTGCTGCCGTGTCGGGTTGATCAGCGCACTCGTCATTCGAAAGATATTATCGAGGCGTTAATAGAAAGATTTGGTGAACAGGTATTAGTTGCGCGCATTCGAGAAAATATTCGCTTGGCAGAAGCGCCATCCTTTAGGAAAAGCATATTGCAGTATCAACCAAGCTCAAGTGTCGCAGATGATTTTCGTGCGCTCGCGCTCGAAGTGATCGCGCATCAGTTAAGGTAAATCATGGTCACGCAATCACGCAAAACAATCCTGAAGAATCCGTTAGACGAAATCTCGACTCGCGCCAAACCGGCTGATACGGCGAAAAAGTCTGCGAAGAGCCCGAATGCTGCTGTCACTTCAAAGGTTGCGAAGGTTGCGAAGGTTGCAAAGGTTTCGAAGGTTGCAGAGGTTGCAAAGGTTGCAGAGGTTTCGAAGGTTGCAGAGGTTGCAGAGGTTGCAAAGGTTGCAAAGGTTGCAAAGGTTGCAAAGGTTGCAAAGGTTGCAAAGGTTGCAGAGGTTGCAGAGGTTGCAGAGGTTGCAGAGGTTGCAGAGGTTGCAAAGGTTGCAAAGGTTGCAGAGGTTGCAAAGGTTTCGCGCTCACGCAAAAAAAATGTTGTTTCCTCAAACGGAATGCTTGCCACCGAGGCGAGTCAGTCAGTTTCTGTCGCTAAAAAAACAATGACTGCCAGTGAGTCGACCCAAGCGACTCAACCTCAATTGAGCCCTACGAAAGCGAATCCTGCCAAGCCAGCGGTCGTGAACGCTACGGTAATGGCACAACCCCCGCAGGACGTGAAGGCTGCGAGCGCGCAGACTGCAGAACAATTGATGGCAGCAGAGATCGCTCGCTCAGCCCTGCCGACTTCGAATCGTGAAGAAGAAATTGTTAGTCATCCCTGTACCCCGATCAAGGTGCTTGAGCAACCAGGGGCGCTGAGCTCGCCGACCGTTGGGGGTGGGTTGCCTGGTTCGTATTTGACTGCTGAAGATATTTTTCAAAACGAATTGAGTCGAGCGCGCGTGTCTTTGAAGGCAGAGGCTAGTCAAACCAAATTAGCGGCCCAAAAGATTGTTGCGCGTTGGTCGCGGTGGTCAGTCGCTGTCAGTTTTATACCGACCCCTTTTGTGGATATGGCGGCAATCTCTGGCGTACAGGTCAAGATGATTTATGACTTATGTAAGCTTTATAAGGTCGACTTCGAGCGCACAGCTGCAGTGGCGATTGCGTCAGGTGTTGCGGGTGGCGCAGCCACGCAAACGCTAGCAGGTGTGCTGGCCAAGCAAATGGCGCGCTTTGCGCCCGGAATTGGTCCGATTGTTATGTTTGCGGTAGAACCCTCAATCTCATATGTGACGAGCAAGGCGATTGGTGCCGCCTTCATCAGCCACTTTGAGGCCGATGGACGAATGCACGATTTTCAGCCAGAAAAAATCAGGCAATACATCGCTGAACAAATTGAAAAACGTAAAGCAAGATTTAAAGATAAAACCGTGCAGGCACAGGCTTGAGGTCACGTACCGCGAGTGACCCCTATTTTTTTAAATGAACAAGTTTCCCGATGCTGAATCCAGTTAAATCTGAGCTTATTAACTTCTTAACAGACTCAAATCCTCAACACTTGAGGCAATTGTGTCTGTTGGCGGCTTTGGTGGGCACCCTTAACACTTTGTTGATCGCCGTGATTAACAAGGCGGCAGCAAGCGTTTCAAAAAATGAAAGTGTGACGCTTATGTTTGTTGCGTATGCCGTCATATTTGTGGTGTTTTTGGTTGCCGCCCAGCGTGCAAACAGAGAGAACGTTGCAAAGGCTCAACAGTTTATCTATCGCTTCAAAATTCGCATCATGCATGATGTGTTTCGCTCTAATTTGCTCAAGGTGGATAAATTGGGTCGCGATTACATCCTCGAAGTCTTGAACAGAGACACCGAGATGGTATCGCAACAAGTCAATTCAGTACTGTCTTTGTTTCAATCTTTGCTAACCGTGTGCTTTCTGATGCTTTATATGGCCACAATATCGCTGACGGCCTGCTTAATCCTTTCAGTTGCAATCGCCGTGGTGTCTTTTTTCGGGGTCATCGAACTCAATAAGTTGGTTGGTGGAGTGCGGGTGTTGTCGGTAAAAGAGGCGCAGGTCAATGGGATGTATGCGGCCTTTTTAAGCGGTTATAAAGAAGTGAAAATGAATTCGCAGCGAGCATTGGGGTTGACTCGCGATCTCATTGCTGAAGCGAGAGTGGTCAAAACTGAAAAAACAAAACTGGTTCAAGACGTTGTGCAGTTTTTCACATATTTACAGATGCTAATGTATCTTGTGGTTGGTTTGATCATTTTTGTCGTGCCGATTTTCACACCTGGATTTTCGTCGGATGTGCTGACGGTTACGACGACCGCTTTGTTTTTAGCAAGCTCAGTGTCTGCTGCAATTGTTGTGGTGCCTAATATGACTATGGCAAACTCGGCGGCTCGTAATTTACGCGAACTTAGCGAAAGACTTTCGTATGAACATACCGAGCGAACCACCCCTGGGCTGACTGAGTTTTCAGAGATTAAGACGCTGGCGCTTGAAGAAGTTACCTATCTGCACAGCGGGGAAGGGGTCGCGCGACCCTTTGCGCTTGGCCCAATTAGTTACGAGTTTCAGATCGGTAAAGTGTATTTTATTCGGGGTAATAACGGTTCTGGTAAAACCACCTTGATGCGTGTGTTGCTAGGGTTGTATCAATCTCAGTCTGGCAGATTGCTCGTGAATGGGCAACCTATTGCTGAGCCGAGCAATGCGGCATATCGCGATCTGTTCGCTGTTGTATTTAGCGACTTTTATTTGTTTAAGAAATTGTATGGCATACCGACCACTGATGAGGTTGAACTCAACGAGTTGCTGACCCTATTTCAAATGGAAAACAAGGTTGCCATTGATGAGGGCCTTTTCTCTGATCTCAATTTTTCAACGGGTCAGAGAAAGCGCCTGGCTTTGTTGGTTGCGTTGCTTGAAAAGAAGCAAATTATTGTTTTGGATGAGTGGGCTGCAGATCAGGATCCAGAATTTAGGCAAGAGTTTTATGAGCGAATTATTCCAAAGTTGCGAGAGCTAGGTAAGACAGTGATTGCGATTACACATGATGACCAGTACTACGAGTTAGCAGATCATGTCATTTACATGGAAAACGGTCGGTCTCTTCACGCGAAACATCAAGATTAAATTATGCTCAGTCGATTTCTAACTCTATGTAAGCGGATAGTGGGTTTTATCTTCTATCCGTTGACTTGGTTCGTGAATATCATCCACAATTGGGTTGCCCGTAATTACATTGGGTTGACTTTTTCAGTCATTCTGCTGTCCATTTCTGTGGTTGTGCTGTGGCAACGAGTCGTGATCGTCATTCCGGCTGGCTTTGTTGGTGTGATTTATCGCCCCTTGTTTGGCGGTATCGCGATGGACAAGATTTTGGACGAGGGCGTCAATATCGTTTTCCCTTTGAATACTGTCACTCAATATGACGCTCGGATGCAGCTGAAGAAAATTGAAATGGAAGTGTTGACCAAGGATCAACTCAGGTCAGATATAAAAGTGTCTTTTCAATTTCAGGTGAACAAGTACGGATTGCCGATGTTGCACAAATTTGTTGGGCCTGATTATGTAGAGAAATTGATTTTGCCAGAGGTCACTGGTAAGACTCGAGTGATGTTTGCCGAATTGACTTCGCAAGAGGCTTTTACAAAACAGCTTGACAATGTTGTGAATGAAATCGCGATTATGTCTGACCAAGTAATCTTAGAAAAACTTGGTCCTCCCGGCCTTGACTATGTCAGGTTGTTGCGCATTACAGCAGTGCAGCTTGAATCGATGGAATTTCCAACAGAGATACAGGCAGCTATTCGTAATAAAATTGCAGAGTCGCAGATCGCTGAAGCCGGCGTGTTCAAAGTGCAAGCTGCGCGTCTTGAGGCTGAGCGTAAAGAAGTTGAGGCGGGCGGTATAAAGAAATACCAAGACATTGTGAACGTGGGATTGACGGATAATTATGTGAAGATCCGCGGAATTGAAGCAACACTTAAATTGGCTGAGTCTAACAACTCAAAAGTCGTCATTTTTGGATCTTCGCCAAACGGATTGCCGCTAATTTTAGGTGGAGATTCAACCACTACAACCGCGCCTCCTTCAGTGGCACCGACTGGTGCTGGTGCGGCTGGTGGTGGACCTAAACTTGGCGCACCTGCCGCTGGTGGATCTGCTGGTAGCGGCGCAACTGCTGGAGGTAAAACTGGTGGAGGTACCACTGCTGGAGCTACAACTGCTGGAGCTACAACTGCTGGAGGCACCACTGCTGGAGGCACCACTGCGGGAGGTAAAACTGCTGCGGCACCTGGAACTAGCGGATCATCTGGTGGTGGGTCGGCCGCTAATGGTGCAGGTACTGAGCCTGCTCGCGGCGGACAGCCTCCCGGACCAGCCGCTCCAAATGCAGCCTCAAAATAGAAGCTCGACGTGCCTATATAAATAGCTAGTTAGTGTTTAGGAGACCTTCATGGAATTAACGATCGCTTATTACACCTTGTGTGTGTTGGTGGCTACCTTCGGAAGAAACTGTCGAATTGGCTTTTGGGGTATTTTGCTGGCCTCGTTCTTCTTGACACCTCCTTTAGTGTTTTATTTGTTGTTAAGTTTGAAGCCAACTGCGAGTCAACCTAAAAGCGCAAAGCTCCAAACTAGTAGTTGGTGGAAATTTAAGCAAGTCGGTTCGTGATTAGGTTTGTTGTTCTGTCTAGGCTGTTCTTTTATCTTTTTTAACTTTTAACTTTTAACTTTTAATAAACAAAAATAATCAATTTTTTAAGAGGCTTATATGTCTAGGATGCTACGGCTAGTTCCGCTTTTATTGATCTCTGTCTTGTCGGGGTGTGCAGGGCTGACAAACTCCACAAGTTTCCGCGAAATGTCTTCGGCATACCGCGAGGTACTCGAGCAATACTCAAACGACAATGTGCTGTTGAATATTGTTCGCGCTTCAAAATCTATGCCTGTCAGCTTTCTCGACATGCCTTCTGTCACGGGTTCTGGCAGCGTGAGTAATCAGTTGCAGTTCGGCCCCAGTATTCAAGGTGTCGCGCCTGGGTCGTCGCTTGCGGGTTTCTTTACACCGGTCAGTGGTTCAGGTTTCAGCGCAGGCGCAACGCTAGGTGTGAACAACAGTTTCAATTTCACACAGTCATCGCTAGACAATTCAAGTTTTATGGTTTCGTTTCTGTCTGACTTGAAGCCGTCTGCGATTGCAAGTTTAAGCAATTCTGAAAACGCTACGCGCGACGTTTTATTTTCGCTTGCCATCGAATCAATCGAGGGACGCGATCTGCAAGGAAAGACGCTGGTTCATTATTTCAACGATCCGTACTCACCGAAATTTATTGAGTTTCAACGGATGTTGTACAACTTGGTGCGTGCAGGCATCACCATCGAGCAAACTCAAGGCATGATGCCTGTTTCTGCGCCAATGGACGGCGAGACAGTTAATCGTAACTTGCAGGGAGTCGCGACTGCGATTTCACTTCCGGGGACTGCCTTGGTGCCCGTGAAATTAGCCGGTGGACGCGATGGCTTTCAAGTCATGAGAATGATGCCACCAGACGCCCGCATCTGCTTACAACAACAAGCTGCCGATGAGCAGTTGTCGTTCAGAGTGGCTCAGTCGGCCTATTGCAAGAGTTCTAAGTCTGGTAATGTGGCGATCGACAAATCAAAGCCAGAAGTGACGTTGATCATCAAGTTGCGTTCTGTGCGTAATGTATTTGAGTTCTTAGGCTCATTGGTGAATATTCAAAACGCTCCTGATCAGCGCGTGATCAAGGTGGTTGACTCTGAGATAGTCAGTACCAACGCGACCATCGAAGAAATCTATGCGAAGTCGAAACCTTTATTCATTGTGAAGAGAGGCACTATCGTGAATGACGCCTTGATGGCAGTTAACTACCAAGGTACTTCATACTCTGTCCCACGCGACGATAAAAATGAAACTTACACCAAACAAGTGTTGGCGATGCTGTCGCAAATGTTGACCCTGACAAAAGTCCCAGGTTCAATTCCTCTATCGCCCGCTGTGCTCATCAAATAAAGTCAGTTTAGTTTTATTTGAGTTGTAAAAAAACTGGCCCTCTGGGTCAGTTTTTTTTCGTGCAGACTTCAATCTCTAAATGTCTGCGCAATTTGATTGCAGGTGTCACTTTCACATAAAAAAGCGTCGACCACGAGTGGGTCAAACTGTATCTTTTTTTTCTCTAAGATGAACTGAACGGCCTCATCGTGAGTCCAGTTTTTTTTGTAGACTCTCTCTGAGACTAGAGCGTCATAGACGTCGGCGATTGCCATAATGCGGGCCTCTAGGGGGATCTGCTGCCCTTGTAGGCCCCTTGGATAGCCCTCGCCATTCCACCACTCATGATGCCCACCCGAGATATTTTTTGCGACGCTCAGTAAATGACTCTGCTCTTTGTCGTGCTTAGTGGCGGCAAGAGTATTTTCGCCAATGAGTGCATGGGTTTTCATGATTGCCCATTCATCGTCATTTAAGCGACCAGGCTTCAACAGAATATTGTCAGGGATGCCAACTTTGCCAATATCGTGCAGCGGAGCCGCTTTAAACATGGTGTCGATGTCAGTATCGTTTAATTCTTCGAGATAGTGACCGAGCGCACGAAGTCGTAGCGCAATCGTTTTGACGTAATGCTGGGTACGCAAGATGTGTTGACCCGTTTCGTTATCTCGAGCCAATGCAATGGCATTTAGCGTAGACAGCATTTGTTCTTCGAGATAAGCCGATTTTTTTTTCGCGAGTTCAGTTAATTGGGCTTGCGCTTGAAGTAATAAAGTTTTTTGTAAGACGAGCTCAGAGACATCTACATGCGTGTATATCGTATCTTGACGCAGATTTTTTTGTGTAATTACGCGGACTGTGCGCTGGTTCGGTAAAGTAATGTCAAAGGGCGCGCCCGAAAAATTGAACTGTTCGGTCAAGTCTGCTGTTGTTTTTTTGGCTGCGTGCGGGCTGGGTGTTTGCTCTTGCTGCCAAGCTTTTTCATAGATATAAAAAAATGAGTGATTCAGACATTCTTGTTTATCGCGACAAGCATACATATCAACAAAGGCCTGATTGACCCATTTCAGCATGCCGTCGTGGTCGCAGATCATGACACCGTCGGCTAAGCGATCAAGTAGTGTTGCCGTTTCTTCTGACACCACCACTGCGTTTGTTGCTAGCGCTTGAATGGGCAGTTCGCTGTGGTGGCGTTTCTCGGCGTTCCAGATGCGTACGCGCTGACCGCTCGGAAGCGGCAGCGACGACACATGCACACGCTGATCGCGGTGATCAAAGCTGTAGGGACGCATTTGTGAGTGATGCCGGTCAATGCCCATCGAAATGAATTGCTCAAGATTAGGCAAATCAGCTGGGCTTAAACGAGCTGTATAAAACCGGTGTAAATTTTCGCGATAAGGTTCGCCCTCATAGACCTTGCCGACGTGCTCTGGAAACACCTCTAAAAAAGTACGATTCCAGAACACGCTGCGGTCTTCATCATCAAAGACGCAGATGGCTATTTTTACGCCATCGAGCGTGTCACCGATTGCACGTAAGAGCTGTCGATTGACTCGAAGTTCTAGAGCAGATGTTGACATATGGATGAGTGAGTGAGTGCAAGCGGGGGATTCATCACGCTTTTGGCTAGGCGATTAAGCGCCATTTTACTGTGGCACAAAGCCGTTGACTTAAATCAAGCGAGCCCAGCTTTGTGAGTAGGTACGCTCGCGCTCGGCTAACGTTGACGAGGACATGAATTCAACGGTTAGACCCAGGCCTTGCAGGCGTTCGCGCAGCTGCGATTGTTGCAACACTTTGTCGATCGCCGCCGCATAGCGTGCCGTCACTGGTTGTGGCGTGCCGGCAGGTGCAAAAATGCCGTAGTAGGGAAGTGCGTCAAAGCCCGTCAGCCCGAGCTCTTCGAATGTGGGGACGTCTGGCAATAAAGCTTGCCGTTGTTGACCTAATACAGCCAACATTCGAACCTTACCTGCCTTGATGTATTCGATAAAGTCAGGCACCGAGGCAACGCCTGCCGGGATTTGGTTGCCCAGCATGTCAATCAGCATCGGTGCGCTACCGCGGTAAGGCACGGGTTGTAAATCAAGTTTGGCTTGCTTCGCTAACGCCTTGACTAAAAACTCTGGCACGGAGGCTGGCGCCGGGACACCTACAGAGAGCCGTGCGCGATCTTGCGAGCGAAGCCAGTCAAGATATTGTGCGTATGAGGTTGCCGGTGTGCCTGCCGAAACCGCTAGGCCATTGGCGAAGGAGGCAAAGCCTGCGACGGGGGTGAAATCTTGTTGTGGTTCAAAGCCAGGATTTTTAAGAACCAAGGGCAAAATTGAAATCGTATGGTCGTGCGATAAAAACAGCACTGACCCATCTTTAGGCGCTGTTTTAAGCGCCTGAGCCGCGATTTGCCCACCGGCACCGGCTTTGTTTTCGATAATCACCGTCGTGCCCAACGCTGGGCCAAGTTGCTCGCCAAGCAGCCGAGCGATCGCGTCGGTCCCGCCGCCGGCCGGAAACCCAACCATCAAGCGTATGACAGAGGGCTGCGCTTGCGCGATCGCATGGCACAGCAGGAGGCTCAAGCCTGCAAGAATTTGCTTCACGACAATGACCGCCCCAAAGGGCAACCGTCGCGATCAATCGCAGTTTTGTGAATAAAAATTGTTTGCATGACTATCAGCATACGTGTGGTTATAGAAAAGTTGGCTTGACTTTAATATAAAAAACACGAACGCGATAGCCCGCCGAGCGATGATTGTTTGCGCGTTACTCTACGCCATGAAGCTCGACATCAAACACTAAGACAGCGTTAGGGGGAATCACGCCACCTGCACCTCGCGCGCCATAGCCCATCTCTGGTGGAATGATGAGCGTGCGCTTGCCGCCGACCTTCATGCCAGCGACACCCTCATCCCAGCCTTTGATCACATGCCCCGCCGCGAGCGGGAAGTCAAACAATTGGCCGCGATCAAGCGAGCTATCAAATTTGGTACCCTTTTGATCTGCCGCGGCAGAATCAAAGAGCCAGCCTGTGTAATGCACAGACACGTGTTTACCTGGAGTCGCTTCCGCGCCGGTGCCGAGCGTAGTATCAATTTTTTGAAATGTAGTCACTTTGGTTTACCTTTTGTATACAGACTGGGTGACAGACCCAAGGTCAGGCATTAGTATATTCTTGTTCAGATGACGGCAGTTCTGGTTATGATCAGGGCTCAGTTCTTAGTATTCAATAAAAAATATCTACCATCAGGAGACAACCCCATGATTTATGAACTTCGCGTCTATCACGCAGCCCCAGGTAAATTGCCCGCTTTGATTGAGCGTTTTGCCAATCACACTGTGCCGATCTGGAAAACTCACGATTTTCGTCCTGTGGGTTTCTGGACAGTGGATATTGGCGAGAACACCAATGACTTTTATTACATGCTCGAATGGGATGACATGAACCATCGCGATCGCGCCTCGGCTACGTTTATGGCGGACCCAAAGTGGTTGGCTGCACGCGCCGCTTCTGAAAAAGATGGTCCCTTGCTTGCCGGTGTTTCGCGCACAATTTTGAAACCCACTGAGTTTTCAAAGCTGAAATAATCTGCAGTTTTTCCATCGGAGGCGAAGCAATGACGACTATTCATTCACTCACGGCACGAGCAGTCTTTGCGCCCATCAAACGGCCATTGCAAACGTCGACCGGATCCGTCAGCAAAGCCCCGATGGTGTTACTTGACCTCACGACCTCTGAAGGGGTGGTGGGGCGTAGTTATTTATTTGCCGTCACGCCACTTGCACTCAAGGCACAAGTGGCTCTCATTGACGACATGGCGAGCCTGCTGGTGGGGCAACCCTTGGTGCCGTTTGAAATCGAACGTCTGCTGACACAGCGCTTCACGCTGCTCGGGGCGGTCGGCTTAGTCGGCATGGCTATATCAGGGATCGACATGGCGGTGTGGGATGCACTCGCCATACAGGCCAAGCAACCCTTGGCTTGCCTGTTAGGCGGGCAACTCAAGCCTGTCACGGCTTACAACAGCTGCGGTTTAGGTCTGACAGGGCAGCGCGCTGAGTTAGCAGCCTTGGCGCGCGAGTCGAACGAACTACTCGAAGGTGGCTTCACTGGGATGAAGTTACGCTTAGGCTACGCTGACTTAAATGATGATGTCGCGGCGGTTAAAGCGGTGCAAAGTGCCTTGCCTGCGGGCGTTCGGCTCATGACCGATTACAACCAAGGGTTAGACCCTTCCGAGGCGATTCGCCGCGGGCATGCGCTCGATGACTTAGGTTTAACCTGGATCGAAGAGCCGGTGCGGGCAGATGACCATGCAGGTTGCGCGCGTGTGGCGGCTGCGTTGAAAACGCCAGTGCAGATTGGCGAAAATTACTGGGGCTCGCGCGACATGTCGCGCGCCATTGCCGCACAGGCAAGCGACTATGTCATGCCTGACCTAGAACGCATCGGTGGTGTGTCGGGCTGGCTGCGGGCCGCAGCAATCGCTGACGCTGCAGCCTTACCGATGTCGACGCATTTGTTTCCAGAGGTTAGCGCACACCTGATGTGTGTGACACCCACTGCGCACTGGCTTGAATATGTCGATTGGGCCAACCCGATCTTAAAGGCCCCGCTTGAGATTGTGGCGGGTCAGGCGGTGCTGCGCAACGAACCCGGTTCAGGAATTGAGTGGGACGAAGCGCAGGTCAAAAAATACGCGTACTAGTCGAGTCAGTCGCCCTTGCTTCGACAGGCTTTGATCACCGCGCCATCTCGTTTTCGATCAAGGTAAATACACAAGGTGTATGACTCGGTTTGGCAAACGGTCAGCCAAGACGGTTCTTTGTCTTGGCCGGTTATGCTGCAATCCGTGCTAGTTCGGGTTAAGCCGAACGCGCTTTTTCAGGGAAGGGTAAAGGCTTGCCGACAGGCACGGGCTCTTCGCCTAAGCTGAGCAGCATTGCGATGGTGACATAGGTACCGGTCACGGCAATCACGTCTACGATTTGCTGTTCACCTAAGATGGCTTTCGCACTGTTAAACAACTCATCGCTGATTTCATGATTTTTTGTCATGGTGGTGCAAACGTCGTAGACAGCAGCTTCGTCTGGTTGCATGTTACGCGGACGAATCCCTGCTTTGATATCGTCGGCAACATGTGCTGGCAAGCCTTCGCGCAAGGCGATCGGATAATGTGCATGCCATTCAACTTGCGAGGTCCAGATGCGGGCTTGAATCAAAATCGCCAACTCGCTTAAGCGCATAGGGATTGAAGAGTTCCAGCGCAGATAGTCGAGCATTTTTTTCATACGATCTGCAAACACTGGGCTGCGCAACATGACGTTGTAAGGGCCGGCGAGCCCGACGCTTGAAATCTTTAAGATGTCACCCGCGAGATCGCGCGCTTCGGGCGCAACAGTGTCAAGAGTGAGTTGGGTAAAACGTTTTGAAGTAAAGGTTGCCATATGGTCTCCGTGTAAGTGAGACAATAATAGGCTAAAAATTATCCGAACGTTGGCCTACTGAAGACTGGTTTTGGTGCGCTGCAAAAGAGTTTTGTATTGTTGCGTATCTTTAGCCCACAGCGCACGCATCTCATCAGGCGTTGAGGTCTTGACTTCCATGCCCTGCGCTGCCAATGTGTCGACAATCTTGGGCGCCTGGGCGGCTTTGACTACGGCAGCATTGAGCAGCGCAATGATTGGCGCTGGCGTACCGCCCGGTGCGATCACGCCCTGCCAGGTATAAGCTTCAAACCCTGACAAGCCAGCCTGCGCCACCGTGGGTGTGGTGGGTGTGGCCTGTGTGGGTTTGCTGCCAGTGGTGGCTAGCAATAGTAGTCGGCCCTCTTTGACGTGATCCATGTTACCAACCAACGAGGTAAACATCATGTCGACGCGGCTCGCCAGTAAATCGATGAGGGCGGGGCTCGCCCCTTTGTAGGCGACGTGCATGATGTCGATATTGGCAGCAACCCGAAACGCTTCGCCGGCAAGATGTTGTGCAGTACCGTTGCCAGACGAAGCAAAGTTAACTTTGCCTGGATATTGCTTCGCGTAAGCAATCAACTTTTCAGTGGTGTTGAGTTGTGTTTGCGGTGCAACTAATAATCCCAAAGGCTGGATTGTTGTCAAAGCAATTGGCTCAAAATCTTTAACTGGATCGTACGTTGGGGTGTCGTGCAGTAAGGGCGTAATGACAAATGCATTGGTACCGAAGAGCAGTGTGTAACCATCGGGAGGCGCTTTGCGCAAGGCCTCTGTTGCTAAGAGTGTGCCCCCACCTGCACGGTTTTCAACAACGACTGTTTGCCCGAGTTGCAGCGAAAGTTCTTGTGCAAGTAAGCGTCCAACAATGTCGGTGGCACCACCTGGCGTGTAAGCGATGAGCAAACGCAGTGCCCGCGTGGGGTAGTTCGCGGTGGTTGTCGTTTGGGCAAAGCAGGGCACAGCCAAGAGGCTTAGGATCAGACAAGACGTAATCTGTCTTGCAATCAGTGAAAGGGGCATGCGCGATCCAAGGTAAAAATGAGTTGAGCGTTCAAGAGTCGATAAAAAGATTGTTTGATCTGACCGGCAGTTCGTGCCGAGGGCTAAGCTTAAGAGGCATCTTTTAAGAAGGCCATCTACAAAATGCAACGAGTGCGCTTCTAGCGTTTTTTCGAGATCAGGCTGCTTTGAAAAATATCGGTGCGCTCGTACCTTGTGGCCCATAAAAATGCGTCGCCATGACCTGACAACGCCTGATATAGCGGTGTTCGTCGGGACCGTAGTCAGCAACCGCGTTATGCATCGTGCCGATGTTATCCCACATCAACAGCGAATCTTTTTGCCAGTGATAGGTGTAAAGATATTTATCTTGCATTTGCAACGCAAAAAGGTATTCAAGGATCTCGTCACTCTCTTGTTGACTGAGTTCGTTAATTTTCATGGCATAGCCAGGGTTGGCGTACAGCACTTTTTGGCGTGTGATCGGATG
The DNA here is from genome assembly GCA_030832095.1 of Gammaproteobacteria bacterium. Lineage (GTDB taxonomy): Bacteria > Pseudomonadota > Gammaproteobacteria > Burkholderiales > Burkholderiaceae_B > Zwartia > Zwartia planktonica. The sequence continues at coordinate 79,184 of JAURJT010000018.1, forward strand.
GGTCAAGAAAGCAGGGTGAACTGCCGGCGGGCGTTTACGTTTTTCTTCTTCGCTGAGCGCTGGGCGAGTACTGCCTGGCCGCTTGCGCATCATGTCCCAGAACTTGTTGAAATCGTGTGTGATGGTTTTGTTGGCGAGGCGCTCTTTTAACACTTGAGGGATATCGTTGTAAACGGCGTGGGTGTTACGAAACTGAGTAGCGCCTAAGGGCTTGCCCTGGCGTTGGGGGATGACGGTGCCATGTAAAACATTGGCAAAGGCGATCATGTTTGAATATGACATATCAGTGTGCCAGGATTGCCCCGCGTCACTCAGGCCCAGAGGTTTGCCGTCTTGCACCATGTTTGACAAGATCATGACCTCAGGAAACCCCTCGGCCTGTGCGCGCCCGCCCGGGCTGATATACAGTTTGCCAAAGCGCTGGCTAAAGGCTTTGAGCTGTGCAGTCGTCAGCGTTTGATTCGGAAACTCTAAAACACCGTGATTGCCAAGCGCAAGTACCAAGGTATCAAATTCGGTATCGGTGAGCATACGGCTGAGATCTAGCCCTTGCACTTGTGCACCGAGTATCTGCTCTGTGGGAATGATTTTCATTTTCTCGAGCCAAAATAGTCAATGGATATCTACAGGCAAGGCAGCTTGTGTTGACAGGCCGCCTACATTTAAGACGCAACAGCCTTTCAAACTTTAGGTTGTTGACGATGCCAAGCGGTATCTCGTTGGAAGGCATCCGCAACTTTAAGCAGTTTAGCCTCTTCAAAGTGACGACCTACCAATTGAAACGCCAGTGGCATGTTGGTACTTGAAAACCCAGCTGGCACGCTCATTGACGGAAACCCCAAATAATTAATGGCGCGACTCGAGTAAGTGAACCCACTGATAGATTGCAAAACCTCGTCAAGCGTGCCGGTTGTGGTGGCTGCGATCGTGGGTGTTTGCACCATCAATGAGGGAATATGTACGACATCACAATTGGCAAAGCAGGTATCCAGATAGCTTTGAATCAAGCCCTGCCGTGCGTCAAGTGCTTCGCGATAGGTGATGCCACTGTGCGTGAAGCCCGCGGCTGTTCGTGCGAGCACCTGTGAACCGTATTCGTCACGGCGCGTTTGCATCCAGCGGTGATGCACTGTGACCGCTTCAACGGTGAGAACGATCGCTGCCATCTCATGGATGCTGGCCATATCGGGTACCTGAACATCGACTAGCACCGCGCCTCGTGCCTTTAAAACATCTAGGCTAGCTTGCAAAGCCTGCGCGACCTCAGGGTCAAGATTCTCGCGGTAATAGGACTTAGGTACGCCGATGCGCAGACCCTCAATGTTGCCATCTAAGGTCGTTTCGTAATCTTCATTCGCACGCAGTGTGCACCACGGATCAGCGGCATTTGGGCTACTGATGTGCGTCAGGATACGAGCACAGTCTCGCGCCGTTTGCGCTAAGGGGCCGACGCAATCCAGCGTATGCGATAACGGAAATACGCCAGCAAAGCTGACACGGCCCGCAGTGGGTTTGATGCCGGTGACGCCACACATTGCTGCAGGGTTCCTGATCGAGCCACCGGTGTCGCTACCGAGTGACCCATAGATTAAGCGAGCAGCCACCGCAATCCCAGAGCCGCTTGAAGACCCACCACAGGCATAAGCAGGGTTCCACGGGTTTAAACCGTGGCCATAGTGCGCGTTAAAGCCAGTGGGGCTCATGGCGAACTCTGCCATGTGCAGTGCGCCTAAATTGACCTGCCCGGCGGCGTCAAGCGTATTGATGGCCCAAGCGCTTTTTGTAGCGATATTGCCGCGTAGAATCTTTGATCCCACATGCATTTCAAGGCCAGCAACTTCGAGCAAATCTTTATGAGCCAGTGGCACGCCGTGCAAGGGGGCCAATGTTTCACCGCGCGCCTGCTGCGCGTCTAGCGCTTTTGCGCGTGTCAGCGCTTGGTCGTGGTCGATACGAAATACCGCGTTGAAGGTGCGACCGATCGTATCAAGGCGCTTTAAGGACCAGGCCGTGATCTCTTGCGAGCTAAATTTTTTAGTGGCAATGCCTTGTGCAACGCCTACTAGATCTAAATCTTCAAAATTTGTCATGCTTGATATCCTTGAGTCTGAAAAACGGCCGCTCGAAAAGGCTAGGCCGCAACTGGATGATGCCAGAGCGCTCGTCTGAGTTTACGCGGAGTGTTTTAGTTATTACTAAATGACTTGTATTCAAATGAGAATATAGTTGTTTTGTAAGATGCTGTGAACCGTTACGTTACTCAAACTCAAAGGGTAGAGTGGGTTGCGCCGCCCGGTCGACGTACTCGGCCGCCTGCACCGGTCGCAGGCTCCCGGCGCGCACTCCTAGCAGACGAATCCTTTGCTCAAGTGGCACTCGTTTTAAACACTCAGTTGCGGCCAGTCGAATCTGCTGACCGTCGATGACATCGTCTGGCAAGGTTAAGTCGCGCGTCACAACTTGAAAATCTGCAAATTTCAACTTAATGCCGATCGTGCGACTTGCGTAGCCTTTGCGCTGAAGATCATCGGCTAGTCGCATGCAAAGATTTGTGAAAATTTCAGAGAGCTTGGCACGATCATGCTTGGCGTGTAAGTCACGTTCAAAGGTAGTTTCCCGGCTGATAGATTTGGGCTCAGACCAAGTCACCACAGGACGCTCGTCGATTCCTTGTGCCACTTGCGCCATCCAGGCACCGGTACTTCGACCAAAATGTGCGACGAGCAGTTCAGTGGGCGCTGCGGCGAGCTCGCCAATGGTGTGAATATTTAAAGTAGCGAGTTTCTCATTTGCTTTAGGACCAATACCATTGATTTTTTTTGCTGCTAAGGGCCAGATACGTGTCGCCATCTCGCTAGGATCAAGAATGGTGATGCCGTCGGGTTTATCGAGCTCAGAGCAAATTTTTGATAAAAGTTTGTTTGACGTAATGCCGATCGAACAGGTCAAGCCCGTCGCAGTGAATACAGCTTGCTTGATGCGCTTAGCAAGACTCAGCGAGTCTTCTGCGATTTGTGTGAGGTCGATATAGATTTCGTCTATGCCCCGGTCTTCGATATGGGGGGCGACGGAGGCCACCGCCTCTTTGAACAGACGCGAAAAGTTTCGATAGGCGTCAAAATTTGCGGGCAGCAAAATAGCGTCAGGCGCCAACGCAGCTGATTTCATGAGGCCCATCCCTGAAAATACGCCCAGGGCGCGAGCCTCGTAAGTCGAAGTCGTCACCACGCCCCGTCCGGCATAGTCGCGTAAGCGTGAAAACTGTTTATCGCCCTGAGCGTTAGTGAATGGGGTACTGGCGTTGCGTCCACCCACAACGACAGCCTGGCCGCGCAACTCCGGATAGGTCAGTAACTCAACCGATGCGAAAAAAGCATCCATATCCAGGTGGGCTATGCGGCGTGCAGCGCTCATCTAGTCAAAACCGTAGAGCTCGCTCGGATTGGTGACCAAAATCTGCTCAATCACCGAGCGCTCGGTGGTCCAGCGTGCCAGCATATCAAGCATGTTGGCGTCGTTCGGCTTAATCATCTCAGTCGGGTGGGGCCAGTCGCTTCCCCATACCAGACGGTTTGGTGCTGTGGTAATCCAGTGGCGCGCGACCGCATCGATATCTAAAAAATCGCCTGCCTCACCGACCTGACTATCTAAATAGGCACCCGAGAGTTTGACCCAGGTACGACCTTGTGCCAGTAGGTGGTCGACGATCTTGACGGCAGGGTGGTTAAGCCCAAGGGGCTGCGGCAGGCGCGTCATGTGGTCGAGCACGATTGGAGTAGGCAGGCGCTTAAGCATCGCTTCGTGTTCAACGATTTGATCTGCGGTCCAGTGCAGTTGCAGGTGCCAACCCAGGTTGGCAATACGCGCGGCCAAGGGTTCGACCATCTCAAAACTTGCTGCCGCGTGTTTTGGGGTGTAAAGAGAAAAGCGTACACCACGAATCCCGCCCGCATCTAAGGCCTTGAGAGTTGTGTCGCTGACATCACTGCGCAAGACAGCAACTCCACGTGCGCGATCAGCACCGAGTTGTGCAATTGCATCGAGCGTGACGTCATTATTCACACCGTAACTACGTGGCGTAACGATCACTGCGCGTTCAGTACCTAAACGCTTTTGTAATAGTCGATACTCGTTCATCGTCGCTAAGTCTTGCAATGCCGCGGCATCGACTGACTGTGCAAATCGCGCATCATAAATGTGCAAATGACAATCACAAGCCTTTAAGGGGATCGCTAGCACCGGGGTGTTGACCCCAGCAGAGTTAGGAACGGGGTCTGAGACAACTGATACCGCTGATGCTTGAGTCGTCATGTTTTTTTATTTGTGTTGCGCAGACGCTTTGCTTCGTCGCGGATCAAGTCAGTGTGCTGTCCTAGCGTTGGTGCGGCGAAAGGCTCAGGGCCCGGCGTGCGGCTAAACCTGATTGAGCGTTTCAGTCCGCGATACTTGCCCACGACCGGGTGTTGAAAATTGGTAATGAGGTCTTGACTGGCAACCTGTGGGTGCTCAAACATGTCCTCAATCGATAGGGCTGCCGAGCAAGGCACGTCTTCGCCAAAGATGGCCTCCCACTCAAACGCGGAATGTTTGAGAAGTGCTTCGCGTATTTTTGGCACAATCTCGTCTTGATACTGGGCACGCTTGCGAACGGTGTCGTAGCGATCGTTGTTTGCTAACTCTTCAAGGCCAACTTTTTGGCATAACGCTGTCCAAAAATGAGGTACGTTCGCTGAAATATATAAATAGCCTTCGCGGGTCGGGTGTATCCCAGTAATGCCGAGCGAACGCATATCTCGACCGACCTCGCGACCTTCGCCCTCGGCCCAAACTAGTCGCGCTGATTGCAACGTGAGCGCCGCTGCGAGTAACGAAACACCAACAAACTGACCCTGGCCAGAGCGTTCGCGTTCAAACAAGGCCGAAGAGACAGCACCCGCCACCAACGCCGAGGTGTAGTAATCAACGATCGAGCCGTACAAAATTTCTGGTGGTCCGCCCGGCTTACCTTGCAGTACGGTCATACCGGTCATGGTTTGCAAGACTTGATCGAAGCCCGCTTTTTCTTTGAAGGGGCCTGATTCGCCGTAGCCACTGACTGCGCAATAAATCAATCGTGGGTTCAAAATCTTTAGCGTTTCGTAGCCGATCCCGATGCGCGGGGCGACGCTTGGTCTGAAGTTATGCACCAAGACGTCTGCGGTTTCAATTAAAGTCAGTAGCGTAGCGAGATCGTCTGGATTTTTGATATCTAGGACGGCAGCCAGTTTGCTGCGGTTGACACCTAAAAAAGCACGGCTTTCTGAGGCTAAAGAAGAGGGATAGCGACGTAGGTTATCGCCGGTCGGCGGTTCAATTTTGATGATCTCTGCGCCCTGATCGGCGAGCAGCGAACATCCGTAAGGCCCCGCGATATAGGCAGATAGGTCAATGACACGGACCCCAGATAAAGGGCCTTGGCGACCGGCTCGCTGTGGCAGTGCAGAGCTTTGTGAAGAAGAAGGTGTTTGTGTCATCAGACTCACTCAGGTTGAATATTAGCGGCTTGAGCAACGCGCCTCCAGCGCGTGAGTTCAGCCGACAGATGTTGCGCAAAGGCGTCAGGGCTCATTGGAGCAGGGCTCGCGCCTTCCTTAATAAAAAAGGCTTTCATGTCGTCAGAGGCGATGACTTGATTGATGGCGGCATTCAGTTGTTGCACGATCGGGCTCGGGGTGTTGGCAGGTGCGAGGACGCCCCACCACAGTTCGACGGCACTTTGTGCATAACCGGCCTCACCTAGAGAACGAATCGAGGGTGCCACGTCACTGCGCGACTCGGTACTCACTGCCAGTGCTCTGATTTTGTCACCTTTGACCTGTGCGAGTAATGATGGAGCACTCGCGATGAGCAAATCGATTTGCCCTCCCATCAGATCTGTCACGGCTGGACTCATCCCTTTGTACGGCACGTGTGTGAGTTTGATCTGCGCGGCTTCAGCTAAAATTTCTGTGGCAAATTGATTGATGCTGCCAACGCCAGAGGTGCCGTAATTAAGTTTTGCTGAGTTAGCCCGAGCAAATATGACGAGCTCTTCAAGGGTCTGAAACGGCGTTTGTTTGCCTACGGTGATCAGTAGCGGCCCTTTGGCTAGCATCGCAACGGGGGCGAAACTCGTTTGAGCATCGTAGGGCAAGTTGGTTCGAATTGCCGCGCCTGTGGTGAAAGTCGAAGACAGCACAACCAAGGTATGGCCATCGGCCGGCGCTTTGGCTAAAAGAACGTTCGCGAGAATTCCGCCTGCTGCGGGCTTGTTTTCAACCACCATGGCAACGCCGAGCGCCGTTTGTAGCTGCTTACCAATGGCGCGCGCAAAGATATCGTTCGAGCCGCCGGCGGCGCTGCCCACCAAGAGGGTGATGGGCTTGCTCGGAAACCCAGTTTGCGCAAAAAGTGGCGAAGACAGACCGGTCAAGCCAAGGGTCGTGGTCAGGCTAACAATCATAAATGCAAGTCGCTTTAACATGCTATGCGTGAAACCTTATCGTTAAGTTTAAACAGCGGTTCTCGTCGATATAATAGATTCAATTGCAACGGCGTTGACCTTTTTCGTCAACGATTTATAAAAGAAAAATACAGAGGCGGGTATGTTTAATCGAATGAGTGGCAGGTTAAGCGCATGCTTGGTCGCATGGCTTTGTCTGTCAAATGCTCTTGCACAGACTGATTCGGCCGAGCGTTTTCCGACTAAACCGATCCGCCTAATCGTAGGTTTTGCACCCGGCGGTGGCACCGACTCTGCGGCCCGCATGATCGCGGTAAAGCTTTCTGTTTTATTGGGTCAGTCAGTTGTGGTTGAAAATCGCGCTGGCGCCGGTGGCAACATTGCGTGTGAAGCGATCGCCAAGGCGACGCCCGACGGCTATACGATTGGTCTGGCTAACGTCGGCTCGATGGCCGTCAACCCTCATATGCCGGGTGGAACAAGCTACCAACCGTTGAAAGATTTTGAGATGATTTCAGGTGGAGTCACGTTTGGTAATGTATTGGTGGTGCGGGCTGACTCACCGATTAAAACGCTGGCTGACTTTATCGCTGCTGCAAAAGACAAAGACAAACCCTTGTTTTATGGCTCGGCAGGTTTAGGTAGTGCCGGACATCTAGCCGGCGAGTTATTGCAGGCTCGTGCCGGCACGAGCGCTGAGCACATTAACTACAAGGGTGGTGGCCCGGTGATGACTGACTTGTTGGCTGGTAATATTCAGGCCGTCTTTGCCAGCGCACCGACGGCAGTACCTCAAATCAAGGGTGGCAAGTTACGTGGCTTAGCTGTCACTGGCGTCAAGCGTGAAGCCTCTTTGCCTGACGTGCTGACGATAGCTGAGATGGGGTTCGAAAAATATCAAGCGACCAATTGGTACGGCTTTATTGCGCCAGCGCGCACTCCTGCCGACATTGTTCAAAAACTCAATCAAGCCATTGTGGCGTCGCTGCATGACGCAGCAACCCTTGAGCGGTTAAATGGTGCGGCCATGGCTGCTGACCCGACCACGCCTCAAGAGATGCGGGCGTTTGTTGCTCAAGAGTACGAGACCTGGGGTAAGGTCGTTCGTACCCTCAAGTTTTAACGCTACGACAGCGCACAAAAAAACGCCACAACAACTTGGTTGTGGCGTTTGCTAAAAATAAATCTTAAGGTTGCACGCTCTTGCGCGGCAACCAGAGGTATTAAGCGGATTTTTCGTGATGCTTATTTGAGAGCACTTTACCCGTGATCAGTACCACTGCTGTGCAGAGAATGGGGCCAACATACATGTGATGCATATAAGGCGCATTCGCTTCGAGCCAACCGCTCACGGCGGGGTCGGTCACCGCCATCTCGCCAGCTACCCAACCTAACAAGCCACCACCGATCGTGATAATGATTGGAAAGCGTTCCATCACTTTCAAGAGCAACGAGGCGCCAAAAATCACTAAGGGAATACTGACTGCCAGACCGATAATCAGCAGAGGCATACTGCCTTTAGCTGCAGCAGCAACACCCAGTACGTTATCTAAACTCATGACCAAATCTGCAAGCAGAATCGTCTTGATCGCGGCGGCCAGGTTATCGCTTGAAGACACATTCTCTTCACCTTCATCGGTACTCAATAGTTGGATGCCGATCCAAACTAAGAGAACTGCGCCAATCAGTTTTAGGTAGGGCAAGGTCAGTAACTTCACGGCAAAAATGGTCAACACAATCCGCATCAGAATCGCGGCGCCTGATCCCCAAAAAATTGCAAGTTTTTGTTGCTTAGGGGGTAAAGACCGGGCCGCTAGAGCAATGACCACAGCGTTATCGCCTGACAACACAATATTGACTAAAAGGATTTGACCCAGAGGGATCCAAAATTCATGTAAAGAGAGAGAGAAGTCCATAGTTTTTTTATGATGTGGATTAGGTTGAAGGGATGACAGAATCACAAAGCACGAGCAGCGAAACTGACAGTGCGCTAAACAGTTAAATTCACTGATAAAGTTGAATTCACTTTTTTAGCCGATCGTAGTCTTTGGTCGAAGAAGCGATTTGGGCTTTTAGATCGGTGGTTCGAGGTGGTGACTCGAGTTTTGATATTAAACCTAATTCAATCTAAGAATTTGGCAAAACCGTCGACGGGTTCGCGTTCGCTGATCAGCGTATTCTCAATTTGACTCATATCTGCGAAGCCTAACGCTAGCCCGCACATGACGACTTCTTGTTCAGGGATGCCGGTGACGCGTCTGATGACAGGATGAAACCGGTTAAAGGCGGCTTGGGCACAGGTGTCTAAGCCGCGGCCCCGCGCGGCAATCATCAGACTTTGCAAAAAGCAACCGAAATCAAGCCATGAGCCTGTATTCATTTTGCGTTCGACAGTAAAAATCATGCCGACCGGCGCACCAAAAAAAGCGTAATTTCGCCCATGCTGAGCATGCATACCCGCTTTGTCATTACGCCCCAAGCCTAACAATTTATATAAACCAAGGCCGACTTTGCGTCGGCGTTCTAAGTAAGGTGAGCTCCAATCGGTTGGGTAGTAACGGTAGTCTTCAGTCAGCGCCTCGAATTGAGCCTTGTCGCGATAGACGGCTAAAATCTCAGCGGTCAGACGCTCTTTCATTTCGCCCATCAATACATAGGCTTTCCAGGGCTGAGTGTTAGAGCCAGAGGGTGCGCGCGCGGCGACTTCAAGCATGCTGGCAATATCTTCACGCGAAACGGGCGTAGGCAAATAAGCACGCATAGAATGACGCGAGGTAATCGCTTCATCGACAATTTTCTGTTGACTGGATTGAATCACGGCAGGGGTCTCAAGGTAATGACAAGATAATCTTGGAGTAATAGTAACCTCGCTGATTGATCGTGCTCAAGCCTACGTCCTAACCCAATCGAATATCATAGGGTTCAGATACGAGGAGAGCCCCGAGAGATATGCGCAACGCACAAGATCGAGCTCGAATCCAGTCGAATGTCTTAGGGTTCAGACACGCGCCAAGATCTGAGAGAAAAGAGCAAAGCACAAAATCTAGCTTTTAGCGACAAAACACGATAAGACAAAAGGATGAGAGATGGGCGGACCCTTGCAGGGCTTTAAAGTGATTGAGCTTGCCGGACTAGGCCCCGGACCTTTCGCTGGGATGTTGCTAGCCGATCTCGGTGCAGAGGTGGTCTGCGTAGATCGCATTGTGCCAGCAGAGACAGACTTACACTCCGTGCACAGCAAAGTGTTGCGACGCAACAAACAATCGATTTCGCTGAATTTGAAGCAGCCGGCTGCGGTTGAGGCGGTTCTACGGTTAGTTGAATCTGCTGATGTGCTGATTGAAGGATTTCGTCCGGGCATCATGGAAAAACTCGGTTTGAGCCCAGAGGTGTGCCTCTCGCGCAATCCTAAATTGGTGTTTGGTCGAATGACGGGCTGGGGTCAAACTGGCCCTTTGGCTCAGGCGGCTGGTCACGATATTAATTACATTGCCTTATCGAGCGCTTTGCACGCGATCGGCACACCCGAACAACCTTTACCTCCTTTGAATTTGGTGGGGGATTTTGGCGGCGGCGGTATGTTGCTCGTGGCAGGGGTGTTAGCCGCAGCCCTGAATGCGCGGGTGACGGGTAAGGGGCAGGTTGTTGATGCAGCCATGACCGATGGTTCAGCCATGTTGATGGGTCTGATGTACGGTCGGATGGCAGAGGGGCAATGGCGCGATGAGCGCGGTCAAAATATGCTGGATGGTGCCGCGCACTTTTATGGCACCTACCAGTGTGCGGATGGTAAATGGATTGCGCTTGGGTCAATCGAGCCCCAGTTCTACGCGTTGCTGATTGAAAAGTCTGGTTTAAGCGATGTTGACCAAACACAGCAACGTGATCCTGCGAGTTGGCCGGCGATGCGTCAAACCTTTGAACGAATTTTTGCGACACGTACCCGCCGAGAGTGGTGTGATGTGATGGAAGGGACTGACGTCTGCTTCGCCCCGGTGCTCAGCATGACCGAGGCGCCTTTGCATCCGCATAATGTGGCACGCAAGACCTTTTGCGAGGTTCAGGGGGTGTTACAGCCCTCGGTGGCACCAAGATTTAGCCAAACCCCAACGGCGGCCATCCGGGCGCCCGCGGCCACCGGTGCCCACACGGTCGACATCTTGCGGCAGCTTGGTTACAGTGCTTCTGAGATCGCGGCGTTGCAGCAGGCCGGGTAGGGCATAAGGATTCGCAAGATCTCGAAGGGCTCGGACCCGCAAAATGGTAACGTAGTCACACTTAAGATAAAAGTTTTTGAGGCAAACAACATGAATGACGTCACACTGAACGAATCTGCAATCGAGGCTTTTCGCGATAGCGCGCGTGACCTATTGTCACGCGGCAACACGACGGGCCGCGTGCGCCAGTTGCGAGACTCAGAAACCGGTTTTGATCGCTCTGCTTGGCAAGAGATCGCCAACGCTGGCTGGCTTGGTGTGTTGGTCGCTGAGCAAGATGGCGGGCTGGGTTTGGGCTTGCGTGAGATGTCAGCGATTGCCGAAGAGATCGGTCAGCGCCTCTTGCCCGAGCCTTTAATTGCCGCAGGGGTTCAGTTCGCAGCGGTGGTGTCGGGAACGCCCCAGAGTGCCTTACGCTCAGTATTGCTTGAGCAATTGGTGGGCGGCGCCCTAGTGGCCGGAGTCGCCTGGCAAGAGACGCTTGGTCAAATGCAGGCTCAGCAAACGCTGGCGACAACCGCGCTGGCACAAGGTGACACGTTAAGGCTCAACGGTACCAAAAAGTTCGTCACGCCCGCCAAGGGTGCTGACGGATGGGTGGTGTTGGCCAAGCTCGCCGAGCAGCCAGTCTTGGTGTGGGTGCCTGCTCAGACTGAAGGCGTTACGCACGCTGATCAACGAGCCGTAGACGGCACCATGCTTTGCACACTGTCACTGCACAATGTTCAAGTCCCAAAGACGCATGTCTTGATGGTTGGGGCAGAGGTGTTGACGGTGCTGGATCAGGCCAACGATGCGACCCGTGTCATTCAAGCCGCTGAAATGCTTGGTGTGATGCGTCGTTCTCTGGCTGTCACCCTCGAATACTTGGGTACCCGTAAACAATTTGGCAAACTCATTGGTAGCTTTCAGGCGCTTAAACATCGCATCGTCGACGGGTATATACAGGTTGAATTATCGTCGGCCTGTTTGGCGGATGTGCTCACGCAGCTTGAACAAGGGGGCTCAGCAAGTGCGTTAGCGAGCCGCGTCAAGGCACGCTGTTCGTATGCGTCCTTGCTGATGACGCGCATGGCGATTCAGATGCATGGCGCGATGGGCTACACCGACGAGTGTGACGTTGGCTTGTACTTTAAGCGCGCGTTAGCGCTGACGTCTTGGTTAGGCAATGTCGACGCACATCGTCAGCGTTATTTTGCGCAACGTTCAGTGGCAACGGTTGAAATGAGCACGGCACCAACACCAACCATGAGCGAGTTTGCAAAAGACGCGGATTGGGAAAACATGCCCGAGCCAGAGTTTCGGCAAATGTTGCAAAATTTTTATGCAAAACATTACCCCGAGAATCTTCGCCATGTACCCCATCGTTTGCGCTTCAACGAAATTAAAGACTGGACGAAAGTTCTCTCAGAACAAGGTTGGATCGCACCCTCTTGGCCTAAGAAATTTGGTGGAATGGGCCTGCCCCCCGGAAAAATGATTGCTTACGTCGAAGAGCAAGAGCAGTATGGCGTGGCGCGTGCGCCTGACATGGGCGTTGTGATGATCGGGCCGCTTTTAATTCAGCGGGGTAGTCCTGAACAGCAGCAAAAGTTTTTACCAAAAATCATCGCGAACGAACACGTTTGGTGCCAGGGTTATTCTGAGCCTGGGGCCGGTTCAGACTTAGCGGCTTTGCGCACTGAAGCCGTGCTTGATGGAGATGTGTTTGTGGTGAATGGTCAAAAAATTTGGACCACACTTGCACAAGACGCAACGCATATGTTTGCGTTGGTACGCACGGATAAAGACGCCAAAAAACAATCGGGCATTAGTTTCTTGTTGATCGACTTAAGTATCCCTGGCATTACGATTCGTCCGATTCAAAATATCAGCGGACAAAAGGAGTTTTGTGAGGTCTTCTTTGATAACGTTCGCGTGCCAGCAGAGAATCTGGTTGGGCAAATCAATGAAGGTTGGACAATTGCCAAAGCGCTTTTAGGGTTTGAACGCATCTTTTTAGGTAGCCCTAAGCAGTCGCGTTATGCGTTAAGCCAGCTAACAAGCCTGGCTGAGAGTCTCGATCTGTTTACCAATCCTGTGTTTGCGGCGCGCTACGCTGAGTTGATGCTGGATGTGGCGGATCAAGTGTCGGCCTATACGCATTACGCTGAAATGGTGAAGCGTGGCGAGACCTTGCCGCCTAGCGTGTCGTTGTTAAAAATCTGGGGTACCGATACGTATCAGCGGATTTGTACGCTTTTGGTCGAGTCGGCGCAAGAACATGGTGCGACGGGCGAGACCACCGACTTTGGCCCTGAGGGGCTTGACGCGCCGGCGATTCTCTTTCACTCAATTCCGTCAACGATTTACGGCGGTAGCACTGAAATCCAAAAAGAAATCATTGCCAAGCACGTGCTCAAGTTGCCCGATTAAATGTTTGACGTTCAACAATCAAGGATCGTTGAACGTTGGCTCGCATGACTTGGGTCAAGTGTCTTGTCGCAAAATAGCGAATCGCCAATGAGACGTTTGAGTGATTCCCTTCGGGGTCTGAGATCCAAAAAGAGTGTATTGCCAAGCATTTTCTCAAGCTAACCCAGTCAGAACTTACTGTTGTTAGAATTATTTTTAGAGGTGTAAAAGTTGGAAACGATTGAATATGCAGTGAGTCAGGGCGTAGGTACGCTAACGCTAAACCGCCCTAAGCGCAAAAACGCCATCGATGCCGTCATGCGCAAAGAGCTTGGGGATTTGATTGCAACGATGCCCAATCAACGTGATTTACGAGCCTTAGTGATTACAGGTGCTGGATCGACCTTTTGCGCCGGAGGCGATATCAGCGCGATGGGAGAGGCGACCTTAAGTGCGCAAGAGGGGCGCGAACGCATGCGGTTTGATTATCTGTCATGGATTGAAACGTTGTTGCGACTCGAGGTGCCGGTCATCGCCGCGGTCGAGGGCGCGGCATACGGCGCTGGCTTTAGCTTGGCGCTCACGGCTGACATTGTCTTGGCTGCACCTGATAGTCGTTTTTGCTTGTCTTTTATGCGCTTAGGTTTAGTGCCCGATTGCGCTGTTTTGTATACCTTGCCCAGGATCGTTGGCGTACAGCGCGCTAAAGAGCTCGCTTTTTCTGCGCGTGAATTGAACGCACAGCAGGCGTATGAGCTAGGCATTGTTCTTGAGGTGACGCCTCAAGGGCGCACACTTGAACGCGCTCAGCAGATGGCGAATTGCTTGGCGCAAGCGGCACCAGCGGCGCTTGCCATGACGAAGCGAGCGTTCAACGTATCGCTAAACAGCAGCTTAGATGCCATGATGGATATTGAGTCTTCGGCTCAGGCCGTCGCGCGTACCACGCAATGGCACACGGATGCCGTACAGCGCTTTTTAACGAAACAGCCACCGGCGTTTCAATGGCCTAAGGCTTTGGATTAAGCGTGTTCGAGACGGCGCGGCAACTTGGTCGAATTCCAGTTGTCGTGGTGCGTGGCGAGCACGCGTTCGAACAAGCCGCTTGGTTGAAGCGGCTAATGGCTCACCCCTCAATGCAAGGTTCTGTGGTGGTTACTGCTGCGGGTGCAACGCGCGAGACTGAGCTTGGCTACAGCAGAGTCGAGACCTTTACGCTTGCCCGTCTGACAAGCGCAGAGGGTTGCTTGTGTTGTGGCATGAACAGTGGCCTAGGAGACGCCCTGCGCTCACTTTTTTTTCGAGTCCTTGGTAAACGCGTTGAGCCAGTCGAGCGAGTGGTGATCGACGCCGTTGGTTTGGACGTCGAGCAAATCGCCATGACCTTGAAGCATGCGCCTTTTTTGGGGCAGCGTTATGTGTATCAAGCGACCCTAACTGTTGTGGGGCAGTACGTTGCGATGGGCCAGCCTGACGGCTCTGGACCCTCCACGCTCTTGGATTTTGACGAAAAGAGCATTTTGAAGCCGGTTTAGTGCTTTCTGTTGTTCTGTTGTGGATATTTTTGGTGTCAGACTTGAAGGGCTTGCCTAAGTTACGGTACACTCAAGGCGTTAACCTAGATGTGCTTAGCCTCTAGGTGACAGTTTTCAGCTTAGCTCGATTCGCCAAGATATAGACCTTAATGAGCGCGATTCAGGGTATGCAGCCAATCACGCTTTGCGTGTGGCAGTGGTTTCGATCACATCGTTTCATTTTCAAAGATTTGTCTATTTGTCGCCTAACGCATTGTTGCGTGTGTCGTATTAGATGATCCTTATGGTCTTGATTGACACATGAGTGCCCAGGCAAAGAGTGCATACGTTTTGACGGGGCGCGAGGATATTGGCTGTTGAGCGAGAGCTCTGGCCCATGCTGATGAATCGTTGAATCACTTTAGTGTTTTGATTCGTTGAATCACTTTAGTGTGATGAGTCTTTGAATCACTCAGTTGATGACGAGCCGTTGAATGGCTCGGTTATCGTCATACAGGAAAGACATGAACTTAATACTAAGTACAGTACAAAATAAAACTGGTCGAGCGCATCAAGCGATCGACCAGTTGTATTTGGTTGCGGGGGCAGGATTTGAACCTACGACCTTCGGGTTATGAGCCCGACGAGCTGCCAGACTGCTCCACCCCGCGTCTGAAGAATGAAGTATAGCGCAGATCACGCTTTAGAACAAGTCAGCGCAAGAATGCAAGATAAGGACATTGAATCATTATGAATGACCCGCACGAAAAACAAGTCGAGGTAAACGCAATGGCGAATGAAGCCGCAGACGCGATCGCGACTGATACGACAGCTGACTCTGCTGTCCCTAATGATGCAGTGGCCTCGGCGCAAGCCAGTGACGCGCTTGCTGTGGTGCAGGTGACACCGCAGACAGAACAAGATGAGCAGCAGCAAGAAAAAAAATTGACGCAAGCAGGCGTTATTCTTGAAGCGGCTCTGCTTTGTGCCTCGGCTCCGACGCCTCTGCCTGAGTTGCGCAAGTTGTTTGAAGTGGATGGTGATGAAGTGACCAACGCGCAAATTGTGCAGGCACTTGAACAATTGCAACAGGTATGGCTGGATCGAGGCATGGAGCTTGTCGAGCTTGCCAGCGGCTGGCGCTTTCAGAGCCGCGCTTCGATGCAACGACACCTTGAGCGTCTGAGTCCAGAGCGCGCACCAAAGTATTCGCGCGCTGTCATGGAGACTCTTGCAATCATTTCGTGGCGCCAGCCCGTGACGCGTGGTGATATCGAGGACATTCGTGGTGTGACGGTCTCTTCACAAATCATCAAGACACTCGAAGATCGAGGCTGGATCGAAGTCATTGGTCATCGTGACGGACCGGGTCGCCCTGGGTTGCTAGGTACGACAAAACAGTTCTTGGATGATTTAGGGTTGCGAGCACTCGATGAGCTACCAGCGCTAGGCGCGGCTGAGATCACAGAAGCCCTTCAGTCTCTTGTACTTGAGGGTCAGAGCTTGGGCGCAGAAGCCAAGTCTGGCGACTTGCTTGACATGGCAAGCCAAGCACAAGCTCTTGACGAAGCACAAAGCGTCTCGCAAGAACACCCCGCAGCGGAAGAACACGTTGCAGCGGAAGACCACGCTGCAGCCGACGACTATTCTGCAGCGGAAGACCATGCTGCAGCGGAAGAGCATGCTGTAGCAGATGACCATGCTGTAGCAGATGACCATGCTGTAGCAGATGACCATGCTG
>JAURJT010000019.1 GCA_030832095.1 Gammaproteobacteria bacterium
CGCCTGCTCCTGTTGCGGCGCCTGCTCCTGTTGCGGCCCCTGCTCCTGTTGTGGCGCCTGCTCCTGTTGCGGCGCCTGCTCCTGTTGCGGCCCCTGCTCCTGTTGTGGCGCCTGCTCCTGTTGCGGCGCCTGCTCCTGTTGCGGCCCCTGCTCCTGTTGTGGCGCCTGCTCCTGTTGTGGCGCCGGCTCCTGCCGCAACCGCTGCCGTGACAGCGTCGGCACCCTCTGTCCCACCAACTTCAAATGTGATGGCTGTCACCCATCAACGGGCAGCGACCGACGTCGCGGCGCCCCCCATCACATTTCCTAAGATACTGTTTGCCGGTGATTCGATGATGCAAGGCGTGGCACCCTTGGTGATCAATCAGTTACGTAAAGAAAATCCTAAGGGTGTCTTCGTTGACCTGAGCGCGCAAAGCACTGGCCTGACAGTACGTCGCTATTTCGACTGGCCCACAAAAATCAAAGACGAGACACTCAGTCGTGGCTTCGAACTGATTGCCATATTTTTAGGACCTAACGACCCTTGGGATATTTATGAAGGCGCAAAGCGTTTTGTCTTTGGCACACCCGAGTGGGAAGACAAATACCGTGACCGGGTCATTGAAGTGATGCAGTTTGCGCAAGACCGCCAAGTTCACGTAATTTGGATTGGCTTACCCAACATGAAAGAAGATCGCGTGAAACGCGGAGCCATCGTGCAAAATAAAATCTTCAGAGAGCAGGCGAGTCAGTTTAATTTTGACTATCTTTCAACAGAAGATTTGTTAGGTGGCTTAGACGAACCTTTTAAAAAATTTGTCAATGAACCGGGCAAAGGACAAGTCATGCTTCGAGCAGACGACGGCATTCATTTCACTCACGCCGGCTTGCGCTTAATTAGCAATCGTTTGTATGAGTTAATTAAAAAACAAGCCAAGCCATGAGAGCGTATTCACGTAGTCACGCGACGCTACGCACTTCGTTCGCCACCGCGTGCCTCAGCCTGCTGTTCATGGGTAACAGCTGCAACCTGTTCGCACAAACCCTCACCATTCAAGCTGGTTCTCCAGCTCCAGATCTGCAATGTCCGATCAGTCAACCGCCAGCGCGGCCCAAAACAACACCCCCACCAATTGAAGAGCTTTACGAAATCCCTGAAGAAGATCTGTTACTTGAGTTTATAAAATCTTTACCTCACGCGGCTGCAAGCACTCAGAGTTCAGTCGGTCTTTTTTCAAAGTTGCCTAAATCACGCCCGCTCAATATTGGCCTTTGGGGTGACAGTCACGCTGCGGCGAATTTTTTTGCTGAAGAACTCTTTCAATCGGTCAGCTTGCCAAAAGACAAGGTGCTGCCACGTTTCATCCCTCCTACGCTCGCACGTGGTGGCGTGCGCTTGCCGCTGCGCAAGCAATGCCAGGGGCAAGGTTGGAAGTACGACCTCGCATACGTTGGTGGGCAAGAGGGCGTAAAGTTTTCACGCGGCATGGCACGCCTGACGTCAACGATTAACAACAGCTATCAATGGGTTGACTTTCGAACACAAGGACAACAGCCAAACCTGCGTGGGGTCGATATTCTGTATGCAGCCAGCGCAATGCCCACTACGCTGGGCATTGCGATTGATCAGTTACCCGAACAACTGGTTGATCTGAAGCTCAATGAGCGAGGCGCCATACAGATTCAAATCCAAGGAGGCTTGATGTCAACGCTCAAGTTACGGCTTGTGAAGGGGTCGATCAGTCTTGAGGGATTTGTACCGGCCTACGCCGAACCAGCACGCTTGTATTTTGACACCCTTGCGATACCAGGGGCGACAGTGCGCAGCTGGAAGCTCATCGATCCTGAGTACTTTCAGGCACTGGGCAATCAAACGCCTTACGACGTGGTGTTACTTCAGTATGGCACAAACGAAGGCAATCAAAAACCCTTTGATCCCCTTCAGTACGAAAACGATCTGACGGCCAGTCTGCAAAATTTACGGCGCATTTACCCAAAGGCCGTCTGCGTGTTGCTGGGCCCGACAGATCGCGGCACACTCATTGCTCGCTCTAGCAAATCCAAGCCGCGCGCGAACACTCAAAAAGATCAGACTCAAAGCACAAGCACGGCACCGGCGATCGCAAAAGAGCTACTGATCTACTCGCGTATTCACGAACAAATCAGCCGCATTCAACAAACTGTTGGTCAACAGAACGGCTGTGGGTTTTGGGACTGGCAGCGAGCGATGGGCGGGCCAGGCGGCTCGTACGCCTGGCTCAAGCAAAGTCCACCACTGATGGCACGCGACTTGATACACCTCACTGTCGCGGGGTATCAAGCAAGCGCACGACTGTTTAGCCAAGAGATGCGCCTTGAAGAGGCATTCAAGTCACCGCTTTGAGTCAACCATGGTCATTGAATCTTGTCATTCAAATCCGGTGAACGGCTTGCTTGCCAGTCGATGAATCGTTGAGATTCAAGCCACTGAACAGTTCGACTTAAGGCAGCTGAATTGTTTTGAAATCGCCTGGCAAAATCAATTCAAGCGTTTCAAAATCTTCAGAGTGTTCAATTTCACGATGACGAATACCAGGGGCCTGATGCACACAGGTGCCGGCCTCAAGCTTATGGGTACCGTGGCCTTCATATTCAAAAATGGCCCAGCCTTTTAAAACAAACACAAACTGAAATTCGACTTCATGGCAGTGCCAATCGCCGTGCGCGTTGCTACCTTTACTGGCCTTTATCACATGCGCGACCACCTTTTTATCGGTCGAGTCGTAAATACCTAAATCGCGATAATCAAAATACTCGCGCAAACCGTCGTGCGAAAAGGGCTTGTCTTTTGCGTGTTGAATACTAAATCTCATTGAAAGTCTCCGATTGTTTTATTTAAATCTTAAGTAAGGGATGACTACGCAGCACACAACATCGGTGGGGATCTCGCCACCCTTTGCGCACGATAGCCGCCCGTAGCATGCCCTACGATACTCAATTTGAACGCTTTCGCAAAGCCGTATTTTTTATCGGATTTGCGTGCAGCCTCAGCCAAGCTCAAGCGTACAACAATCAACGCCGTCAACTTGTTGAGTCATTTTGAGCTGTTTTGCCGTGTCTGACACCACACACCAACGCCCATCAGAAACGGGGATTCCGTGCATCACCACCGGCAAAGAATGTGTTTTCAAGCGTATCACTGGGTCGCTGTGCAAATAAGGGGCATCCACATGACCGGCAATTGCGCTGGCAATGGCATGCGCCTGTTTTGAAATCGGCTCGATGAAGCGACAAGGCATGCCATCAATACTGACACAGTCGCCAAGAGCGTACACATCGTCTGCACTCGTCTGCAGCGTCAAAGGATCAACCACGATGCCTCGGTGAACCTTCAATTTTGCGCCGGCCGCCAGGCGGGTATCGGTCACCAGCCCAGTCGCAGCGACCACTTCGTCGCACTCAATCGCCGCAGCACCAACAAGCGCGACAGACTTCGTGCCCCCAGCGCGTTGAGTCACCCCCGCGACTTGCGTCGCACCTAAAAATTTCACGCCCGCAGCTTCAAGTGCTGCACGCAAACGTCCAGACGCCTGTTCGGGCAGCAAAGCCGCCAAGGGGGCTTGTTGCAAGTCAAGCAAAGTTACCTGATGCCCAGCCGCCATAAAATCATCGGCTAATTCGCACCCCACCATCCCAGCCCCGATAATGACAATATGTTTTGGCGCGTCACCTAACTGGCGCTTGAGCCTGACCCACGCGTCCAAATCATTGATTCTCCAGCAAAGATGAGCCGGCAACGCCTCGGGCAATGCAGGTCGCGCGCCTTGGGCCAGGATTAAAGAGGTGTATTGCAAATTACCTCGCGTAGTACGTAACTGATGCAGTGCAGGTGATAAGCCCACAGCAAAGGTCTGGGCCATGAGTCGCACCCCAAGGCGAGCCGCACTGGCTACGCCAGTTTCACGGACTAGCGACTCACGACTCGAGCGACGGCGCAGCGCAATCGAGAGTTCAGGCTTGAGGTAGCGATCGCCCTCACAAGCGGTCACCATCGTAATCGGCACCACAGCATCTTGAGCACGCACCGCCTCAGCGGCAGCCCAGCCGGCCTGACCCCCTCCAACAATCACGACTCCGACGCCACGAGCCAGTTTCAAAGGCGCACTGCCAGTCACAGGCTTGGCGCTCAATGACTCATAGGGCTCGAAGTCGGCTTTCACGACACCGCACAAGGGGCAAACCCAGTCGTCCGGAATCTCTGCAAATCGCGTACCTGGCGCAATCCCGCTGTCAGGATCGCCGATTTGTTCGTTGTAAATCAGGCCACAAGCACGACAAATAAACTGTTTCCAGGCTTGGTCTTGCGTCATGCAGGCAACACCTGTTTAGATAAGCGAGCCATCTCCCAGCGTAAATGCTTAATCGCGGGCGTGACGATTGCCACGAAGTGAGACTCACGGATACGACGTTGCGGGGCTGTATTCATCATGTAGCCGCGTGCGCCCTGATGCAACAAACCCGACTGTGATGCCCGCAGTGACAGTTCGGCACTCTGCGCACGTGCATCAAGCACACTGATCACATAATCAACGCTGCCATCATAAGGCGTCAAAGCAAGCGTCTGAATGCGCTGGCTTAAATCATCAAGTTCAGCCTGCAATTCGTCAGGACGATTATCTAAAAATTTATTGACATGGCCTAACAGCGGCTCAACTTCAAGCATCGACTCAATACTGCCTTGAGTGACCCCAAGTGCCCAACCTGTTTGAAGCAACACGAACGCTGCGCGCACTCGCGCAATAAACGGCTTGGCAGGGTCAGCGATCAACGCATCTTCGCTGACAAAATAATCGTCTAGACGAATCCCCCAAGTGCTCGTGCCTTCCATGCCAGAAAATTCAGGACATTGCCGCAGTACCACGTCGTCGGTACATCTAAGCAAAAACATAATTTCGTGCGACGTACTGCCGTCATCCAAATACACACCTGCAATCGCACCACAGTATTGCCCGCGGCCGATGTGACTGACCCACGGCAACGCGCCACTGACCCGATAACCGCCCGGTACGCGCTTGGCGCGCAACAGCATTTTTTCAATGCCCGCAAAGGTTTTCATTGGATTGGAGAGCGCTGTGCCGCCTAATGTATTGGCACAGGCGTGTTCATCTAAGATGGTTCCCATCAAGGCAGGGTTACCCGATTGCTCGAGATACAGACCGCATACGTCGTGACACCACGATAAGAATCCGGTTGAGCCGCAATTGCGTGCGATCTCGCGCATCGCGTCGATCGCCAGGCCGAATTTTTGTCCACTGCGATCTAGGTGCGCACCGAAGGCACCGGCTTGACCCAAGGTCTGCATGATGCCGGCGGGATAAAAACCTTCGTGATCGATTTTGTAAGCGGCACTGGCTAAGTCGCCGCTAGCGATGTGTTTGACGCGCGCCAGCAAATCGCTTGACGACGTGTGGAGCAGCACAGAACTTCCCTCGGTAGGATTCATCGTTCAGGCTAGCCCGATTTCAAAGCCAATCGGATTACGCATTGAATTTGCAACGGGCGAATACATATTGGCGTGACGCACAATTTCATCAAGTTGCTCACGCGACGCATCACCCTCGAGCAGCACTTTGACGCGTATTGCCTGGAAGCCCATTTGAGGTGGTGCCATCTCTGCACCCCCTGCACCCCACGCCGCTGGGTTGCCAATATCGCCCTCTAAAAACAATTCGAGCTTTGAAAGTTTGACTTGCTTCCAGGTTGCGACGGCAGTGATGCCCACGGCCAAACAACCGCCAAGCGCTGACAAGACAACTTCACCAGGTGCCGGCGCTGTATCTTGTCCAAATAAATGGGGGGGTTCGTCGACCACAACCGGCTGATGATTGCCAACGTAGCTGAGGGTTCGGTACTGACCTTCGCACACGGTATGCACTTTATTGGTGCCTTTGCGTGTTGGGTCTGCACGACCTTTTTCAGCGAAGCCTAACAAACCGTCGCGATCAATTGGGCGCAAGTAGGCTTTGACGGTTGAAGGGGCATTGTCGTTGCTCATCGAAGGGCTCCAGATAACTCAATAGAAGAAAAAAAGGCAAGCCAAATGATACGGTGAAGCGCGCATCAATCACTGTGTTTGGATATACCACTTGGCTATAAGCAAATGCCATGCCAAGTATGAAGATATTGGTTGAGGTTGACTCACGCGCCGAAGGCACCTAAGCAACCTAACCCACCCAGGCCCCACGTTGCGTGGCGTAGCCCTTGTTAATCAAAACGAGCATTCAACCCCCGCCTCGCGCGCCACGCGCACAAGGTCGGTAATGGTTTCGCTGGCCAGCAACAAACCCTTTGCTCGATTTTCAGCGTCTGCTTGTTTTTCAAGCTCGCCCGGGTAATACACCTGCGAATGACCGGCGGCCAAAGGCACGTCTTTTAGAGAACGCACATACTGATCGATTCGTTGATGAAACTCAGTCAGTGGTTGAAACGCGGCCACATTGAGCGCCACCATCAAATGCCCTGCACCACTGGGGTTCACAGGGTCGTAAGGCCCATGCACGCGATCGAGAAACTGACTGCCTGACAAGACACCCGACAGGATATCGATCATGACCCCCATCACATAACCTTTGTGCCCTGCCATGGGCAAGATAAACCCTTCAATGGCCGCCTTGGGATCCGTGGTTGGGCGCCCCGCTGAGTCAACCGCCCAGTGGGAAGGAATCTCTTCATTACGATTATTAGCTAGATAGATTTTGCCGCGCGCGACCCCTGAATTGGCCATGTCCATCACAATCGGGCCATACGCACCACCCGGTACTGCAATCGACCAGGGGTTCGTGCCAATTTTCTTTTTGAGGCCGCCCCAAGGTGCCATATTCGGCCCCGCGTTGCTCATCAAGAGCATCACGCAGCCTTGCTCGGCTGCGATCCGCGTGTAATACATACAGGTACCGAAATGGTTTGAATTACGAATTGATACTACGCCAACGCCATGCAGCTTGGCTCGTGTAACGGCTTGGTCGACAGCTTGGCGAGTAATCACTTGCCCAATGCCGTCATGACCATCCATCACACAGATTGCACCTGCGTCGACCGCTAACGAGGTTTGCGTCACAGCCTTCATGGCACCAGACTTTAGCCGTGCGTAGTACCAACCTAAACGCAACAAACCGTGTGACTGATGCCCCCACAGATCCGCCTGCACCAAGGTGTCGGCAGCTAACTGTGCGTCTTGCGCTGGCACGCCGATACTTTGATACACCGCTGTCGCAATCAGCCGCAAGCGGCCCGGATCCAGACGTGTGGGGGTTTCTTGCTGTGTAGTGGCAACCGACATGTTATTTAATTAACGCCCCGTAAACCAGATTTTTGTACAACATCCGGGTGTGGGTGCGATTCGAAGGCCCTTGCGCCATGATGACAGCCGCAAGTTTTTCTTTAGGATCAATCCAAAAGCTTGTGCCCCAAGCACCGGCCCACATCGCGTCACCCTTTGAACCCGGCACCCAGGCCATACCCTCATCTAAACGCACGGCAAAGCCCAAGCCAAAGCCGTAACCGGGGCCTGTGCTAGAGATCGTGCTGCCACCCATCCCCACAGTGTGCTGCGACAACATAAACTCAACGGTCTTTCGTGACAGGTAACGCTTGCCATCCAACTCACCGCCATTGACCATCATTTGCAAAAATTTCAGATAGTCAGTCGCTGTGCCCACCAAGCCCGCACCGCCTTTAAAATAACTTTTACCTAACGGGTTATAAGTTTGACGATACGATTTGAGCATCCCAACTTTCAGCGGATCGCTGTCAAGCGTCTCTGCCATACGACCAAGCTGATCGGCCTGTACCCACCATGTTGTGTCTTTCATCCCCAAGGGGCCAAGCAACAATTCATTCAAAATCGCATCTAACGGCTTTTGAGCGACGCGCTCGAGCAACAGACCTAAGACGTCAACCGAAATTGAATATTCCCAAACCGTACCGGGCTGATTGGCTAAAGGAATTTGACCAAGATTTTTCAGCATGTCATCGGTGGTGATATCTGTTTCACGCGACTCAATGTTGAGATCGTCATACATTTTTTTAATACGTGGCGATTTCGTGCCACCCGCATAGACAAAGCCCGCAGTGTGGCGCATCACGTCTTGCACCCAGATCGGGCGATTCAGTGGCACATCACCGCTTGCCGTTTCAACTTTCAAATCTTTTAATTCGGGTAGCCATTTTGCAATGGGATCGTTAAGTCCCATTTTTCCTTGTTCGACCATCATCATGGCCGCAACGGTCACGATTGGTTTGGTCATTGAGGCCAGTCGAAACAAAGCATCTTTGGGCATCGGCTTAGATTTGGCAGCGTCTAAAAACCCATGGGCTTCGTTATGTACCACCACCCCATTACGCGCCACCATTGTGACGGCGCCTGGAAACATGCCCGTGCGCACTTGCTCTTGCATCGAGGGGGCAATTCGGGCCAAACGGTCACTTGAAAAGCCTTGGATGATCACCCCGGCTGCGGGCTGGGCTGCAGTCGCAGGCGTTGCAGCGGGCTGTGCAAAGACGTTTGGTACGCCAAACAGCAAGGCAGCAGCAAACGCCATGCCAGCGCCGTGGGTACGACTGCGCGAGAACTGTTTTTTTGAAAATAGCATTTTGTCTCTCCAGGATCTTGATGGGATTAAATTTTCAAACACACACAAACTACAACATTTAAACGATTAATGTCTGGGCGACTTAGCCCCTAGCACTTCGCAACCAGAACTTCGGGTAAAGATTAACGTCTCAATGGTTCATCACCGAGGTGAACAATGTTCAATCTCTGGTGTCTGACCTGCTACTCAACTAACGCGCCGTACACCAAATTTTTAAAGAGCATGCGCGTGTGCGTTTTGTGTGTCGGCCCTTGCGCCATGATCACCGCAGCGAGTTGTTCGGTTGGATCGAGCCAAAAGCTCGTGCCCCACACGCCGGCCCACATCGCATCATTGATCGATCCAGGCACCCAGCACATCCCCTGCCCCAGCCTGATCGCAAAGCCCAAACCAAACCCATAGCCGGGGCCTGTATTGGCAATGGTTGTGCCCGCCATCCCAACAGTGTGTTGCGAAAGCATCAAATCAACCAACTTACGAGACAGATAACGCTTACCCTCAAATTCACCCTTGTTAATCATCATTTGCAGGTAGCGCAGATAATCAGCGGTTGAACCGATCAGGCCAGCACCGCCTTTAAAATAACTTTTACCCGCGGGGTTGTAATGCTGCCGGTATGACTTGAGCATCCCAAGTTTTAATGGGTCATCATCCAAGGTCTGTGCCAACTTTTTTTCTTGCTCAGGCGTCACCCACCACTGCGTATCTTTCATACCAAGCGGCTCAAGCAGTGCTTGCGCCACGATAAGATCTAGTGGCTGACCCAATACCCGCTCAAGCAAAAGCCCCAAGACATCAACCGAAATTGAATACTCCCAAAACGTACCAGGCTGATGCGCTAAGGGGATTTTGCCTAAGTTGCGCAGCATCTCAGCGGCGCTGATGTCATCGACACGCGATTCAATGTTGTGTTGCTCGTACAAGGCTTTAATGCGTGGCGATTGCGTCGTCCCCGAGTACACAAAACCCGAAGTATGACGCATCAAATCCTGTACCCAAATCGGGCGAACCAGCGGCACATCACCCGCTGGCGTTTCAACCGTCAAGTCATTGAGCTCAGGTAGCCACCGCGTAATGGGATCTTGCAGACTGAACACGCCCTGCTCGACCATCATCATGGCTACGGTCGTGACGATAGGCTTGGTCATCGAAGCCAGACGAAACAACGCATCCTTTGTCATTGGTTGGCTACGGGCTGCATCCAAATACCCATGCGCCTCAAAATGCACCAACTGATTACGATGCAAAATCGCCGTCACGGCCCCTGGGAACATGCCTGCCTCAACCTGCGCCTGCATGACGTGAGTTAAATGGGCGAGCCGCGCACTTGAAAAGCCTTGCACTAGACGGTCGTTCGCCATCAAGCTCGGAGTGGGTATCTTTTTATTCGACGAAGGCATCATTTTTTGTTCCTAGGCAAGGTCATGCATAATCACGGTTTGGCTGCGCATCCGATCAAAAAAGTCACGCAGCAAGCTCAGTCCCACAAAGTACACGTTTTTTTTCACCTTTTACAAGAGATTCTCAAGATGTCTAAGCTTCGCCCAGAAATGACCGTCCCTGAACTTAACAAGCGCAGTGGTGAAAATTTGCCCGGGCTGATGGGTGTTGAAGCGCTCGAAGTCTCAGAAAACACCTTGAAAAGCCGCATGGTGTTGCGTAAGGTCCATTTCGCACCAAATAGCTACTTGCACGCAGCCAGCGTGATTGCCTTGGCCGATACAACCTGTGGGTACGCGACCATGGCGCACCTACCTAAGGGTGCGCTTTCGTTTACTACCATTGAACTCAAAAGCAATCATTTGGGAACTGTGCGCGGCGAAGGCGAAGTCATTTTATGCACCGCAACAGCGCAGCACCTAGGCGGCAACACTCAGGTTTGGGACGCCGTTGTCAGCGATCAAGCGACGGGTAAAAAAATTGCTTTATTTCGCTGCACGCAAATGATCTTGTGGCCCAAAGAGGGATCGTGACTAAAACGGTGAACTGCGCTGACGGCGCAGCATCAACAAAGCCACAACTCCCACAACTGCCAGCGTCCAAACAATCAGTGGGCCCGTGGGCAAGTCAAACAAAGCCGAACCCAGCAAGCCCAACACGTAGCCAACTAGCGCAACCAGGTAGGTGGCCCAAAGCCGCCGCCGCTTGCCTTCGAGCTTGATCGTGGCCAGCGCGGGGATGATCAGCGTCGCAAATACCAGATATACCCCAACGAGTTGGACCGAAACGGTGATCGCTACGGCAAACAAGCTATAGAACCAGAAACGTTTTCCTTGAAATAAAACTATTGCGCCCAATAAAGCCAGTGTCACCAGCGCCGAGTAAAAAATCTGCGCCCAGCCAATCCACAAAATTTGACCCGCCAACAATTCTGATAAATGTTGTCCGCCATGCGGATCATTGGCGAGCAACAGCACAACGGCCGTTGCCGCCAACACAAACACAATCCCAATCACAGGTTCTTGATACCGCGTGGTCACGCGCTCGGTCGCTACCAGCAGCCAGGCCGCCACCAAGGCCATCCCCATCGCCCCCAACTGCACCCACAGCACCGGTGCCTCACTACCCCACACCATCGTGACGAAATACGCACCAAGCCCTGCGACCTGTGCAATGGCCAAATCGATAAAGATGATGCCCCTCTGTAACACCTGCATCCCTAACGGGACATGCGTTGCAATCACCAGTACACCCGCACAAAAGGCGGGCAGCAAAATCGACCAAGACAGGTCATTCAGCGAAATCAATAAAGCGTTCATCTCTTTTCCCGACGACATCTTTCAAAAGACAAAAAATGCAAATTGTTGGCCTCAACATGCATGTTCATCTTGCTACGGTCTAACGCCGCAGTCTGATTTAGCGACTGTAAACAGTCGGCAAGTCTTGTTGTTTGTCTCAGTATGCCGGCATATGATGTAGGTTAACTGATTTATCTTAAACCACATGACCACCGACACCATCATCATTACGGCGCTCGCTAGCGAGTTAGATGCCAGTCTGCTTCCCAATGGGGTGCAGATTTACTACTCTGGCATCGGCAAACTCAATGCCGCCATCGCCACGTTCAAGGCGATAGGGCAAACTCGGCCAAAGCGTATTTTCAATTTTGGTACGGTGGGTGCTGTTGCGACACACGCCAGTGGACTCATCGAAATTCAGCGCGTGGTGCAGCGAGACATGATTGCCGAGCCCTTAGCGCCTCGTGGTCAGGTGCCCTTTTGCGCACGCCCTTATGAATATCTTTCAGGCTCCGGGCAGTACACCTGCGGTACCGGCGACAGCTTTGTCATGGCCAAAGACCCTTGGTTTGAAGCCAATAACGTCGATGTGGTGGACATGGAGCTTTTTGCGATCGCTGCGATTGCCCACGACCACAACATTGCGTGGCGTTCGTTTAAATATGTGACAGATCACACCAACGAAGACTCGGGCCAAGACTGGCAACAAAAAGTTCACCATGGCGAACGCCTATTTATCGACCTGTTGAAAGAGGTGCTTTGATGCAACATTATTTCAAGTTCGTTAGTGTTCGCGACTTAAAATTCTTCGGTCTTATTTTGTTAACCCTTTTAACGGCTCACTCGATGGCTCAGACAACGCACACTCCAAAACAGGCAACTTGGGTTGCCAAAGAGTTTAAGTTCCATACCGGTGAAGTTTTAAGCGAAGTCAAACTCGGCTACACCACTCTAGGCGACCCCACGGGTATACCGGTTCTCATTTTGCATGGCACGGCAGGCACCGGTTCTGGCATGCTCAACCCTGCCTTTGGTGGTCAATTGTTTGGCGCAGGTCAGGTGCTTGATGCCAACAAATATTTTATTATTTTGCCTGATGCGATTGGGATGGGTGCGTCTAGTAAACCGTCTGACGGTTTACGTACAAAATTTCCTCAATATAACTATAACGACATGGTGTCGGGCCAGTATCGTCTGGTCACCGAAGGTTTAGGGGTCAAGCATCTGCATCTCGTCTTAGGTAACTCAATGGGTGGGATGCAAACCTGGCTGTGGGGCATCAAGCACCCCACGTTTATGGATGCGCTGGTGCCCATGGCATCGATGCCTGCGGCGATGTCTGGGCGCAACTGGATGACGCGCCGTCTGATTATTGACTCGATCCGCAATGACCCTGCTTGGCAAAACGGCAACTACACCCAACAACCACCTAGCTTGCAGTTCGCCTCGGTGTTCTTTCAAATCAGCACAAGCGGCGGCAATGAGGGTTTGCAAAAGCTTGCCCCAAGCCGCGAACTCGCTGATCAACTGCTCGACAAGCGCTTAAAAGCTGCGTTCAAAGCCGATGCCAACGACAACCTCTATCAATGGGATTCTTCACGTGACTACGATCCGTCGCGTCATCTCGAAAAAATTCAGGCGCGGGTACTGGTCATCAATTCGGCCGATGACGAACGTAATCCACCAGAGTTTGGTGTGATTGAACAAGCATTAAAACGTATCCCTAACAGTCAACTACTCTTGATCCCCGCCAGCCCAGATACCTCTGGGCACGGTACAACTGGGCAAGCCAAGTGGTGGAACAAACAACTAGCTGAGTTTTTAAAAACGGTGCCTGTGCAAAAGCAGTAATAGAAGCATCATCTCACACCACTTCAAAGTGGTGCGTGCCATCTACGCCCAGTTGCGCGACTAAGCCGAACTCCCAATCAAGGTAAGCCTGCATCGCCTCGCGCGGTGCATCGGTGCCCTCATAGGGCCGTTTGTAGCGATCGATCGGTTCTGAGAGTAACGCGGTAGCGCCTTTTTCAAGCGCCAACCCGGCGGCTTTCCAAGCTTGCGTCCCCCCAGTTAAGACCGAAACGGGCGCCTGTAATACTGCAGCAATTTCAGCGTGTGCATAACCAGAGAGCATGCCATCGGGGCACACCAACACGTACGCCGAGGCATTTGGCACGCGGCTAAGCGCCTGCTTAAACTGCGAGCGCAACACATACTGCGCACCGGGTATGTGCCCTTGTACATACTGAGCACGCTTGCTTAGATCAATCACAAGAAATTTTTTAGCCGCTACGTCATGCGCTGCATCACCAACTGACGCAGCCGCCAACTCTGCTACTGTAATTGCTGGAGCAAGGGGCAGCATTGCACACTCGGGAACCCAAGGACCCGTTTCAGAAAAGACCCCTGCTGGCAACTCGGTCAACACATAAACATCCCACGCCATCTGGGCCAACCACGAGGCAGTCATATTGGCACGTACGCCGTCGGTATCCACCAAAACGATACGTGCACCCCGCACCGGCGCAACCATTTCTGTTTCTTGCACTAACTGCCCACCAGGCGTTGAGCGAAACCCCGCGATGTGACCCGCAGCGAATTCTTCAGGCGTACGGGCGTCAAAAAAATAAGTTGTACGTTCGGACTGCGATCGCCAGGCTTGCGCATCTGGCCACGCTGCGCGCTTCACGCCCGCACGCTCTGCAACACTGCGCGCACGAGCGGCTGCGGTCTGCATCGTTTGCTCAGAGACCTCTTTAAACTTTCGCGTTTCGCCCTTGTCTAGCGCCTGACCGGCGAGCGTCCAGCCAATCGTGCCATTACGCAAGGCCGACACTTTATTGGGGATGCCAGCATTAATTAAAGACTGGGTACCAATAATGCTGCGCGTGCGGCCCGCGCAGTTGACGATGACTTGCGTTTCTGGACGTGGTGCCAACTCGGCGATCCGCAACACTAATTCAGCACCGGGGCAACTGGTGGCGGTTGGGATACTCATGGTGTTGTACTCATCGTAGCGACGCACATCGACAATCACAACATCAGCTTGTTGATCGATCAATGCCTTGACCTCGGGCGCTGAGAGTGAAGGCGTATGTCTCTTGGCCTCAACCAGCTCGCCAAAAGACTTACTTGGCACATTCACATCGCGAAACAACTCACCACCGGCCGCTTGCCAGGCGCGCACTCCCCCTGCAAACACCGCGACACGACTAAAGCCCAGTGCCACTAAACGGCGAGCCGCGAGCATTGCGTCTGACTCTAACAAGTCGACATCGCCTTCATCAAGCGTCACAATTTGCACGTCGCGACGCGGCAACTTTGAGTACGCATCGAGCTCGACACGCGACAAGGGGAAATTTGCTGCAAACAAGGGGTGTGCCTGCGCGTGCGGGTCTTCTTCGCGCACATCTAAAAATGCGACCTCACGTTTTTCAAGCAGCGCGCTGCGAACATCTTGGTAGTCGCACATCTGCACAGCATCGATTGGACTAGGTCTAAACACGGTGATTAACTCCAGAGATTAGGGACAACATCGCTGTTGTAGCCAGAGATAAACGTTTTGTCTGCGCCCGTTGCAGGGTCAAACACATGCCGGCTGATCCGGCCGATATTGCCGCCATAGACATGGATACTGATTGAGGTCTGGTCTGCATGAAAATTAGCGACCTCGTGCACATCATGCGTAGCAGGTGATACGCTGCACACATTACCCGGTTTGAGCACATGACTCTCGCCTCGGCTATAGCTGCCGTCTGCTTGCTTAAAGTAGTGTGTATCGATCTCTTGACCGCGCAACATCCCGATCAAGCCCCAAGTCATATGGTCGTGCACCGGTGTCTTCTGCCCCGCCCCCCACACAAAGCTCACCACTGAAAACCGCTCAAGCGGGTCTGCGTATAGCAAATACTGACGATAAAAATCTGGGTGAGGCACAGTAAATTGTTCTGGCAACCAGTCGTCTTGCGCAACCAGCTCTGCCAACAGGGTAGCCCCTTGTTTTAACAGCTCTGGCTCTGCTCGCTCGCGCTCGACCAAACCGCTCAGATCTTGCACAAACGTCAGTAATTTTTGATTTTTCAAGTGAGCACTCTGCATGACAATGATTAGATCGAGCACAAGCTTAACAAGGTTCGTTGCCTTCTGTCTTCAGACAATCGACTAGTGGCATACCTGCGTTGACAGCACCTAAGCAAGTTTCTACTATCGTAAGCGATTAGGAGACATTAATGCGGATCGTTGACTTACATTCACACTGGGGTACAGAGCGCGGCTACGTACTGCGTTCGGCCGACGCACTGGCACAACAAAAAAGCACCTGGAATTCAACCCCAACGTACGACACTGAAGAGCAGATGGCCGCTTACCTGCGCGCCAACCAGGTCAAGACTATTTTGGATTTTGGCTTTACCAAAAACCTTTCAATTGAAGAGGTCAAACCTCTGCACGACTACGCTATCGAAACCCAGGCTAAGTTTTCAGATTGTATTTTCGGGAATTGGCTACAGATGGATCCGCGCTTGGGTCAGGCTGCGGCCGATGAGCTTGACCGCTGCATCAAGCTGAGCACAGGCTTTGTCGGTTTTTGCGTATCGGGTTCGGGTACGGGTTTTGCCGCTAGTGACCCGATCTATCACCCTATTTACGAGGTCTTGCAAGCGCACAACCGCCCCGCACTAGTATTGGTAGGCCATACGGGTGCAGGTGCTGGCCTGCGGGGTGGCGCTGGCATCAAACTCGACCTTTGCCATCCCCGCTATATTGATGAACTAGCGATTGATTTTCCAGATTTACAAATCATCAGCGGGCGACCCGCCTGGCCTTGGCAAGATGACATGATTTCAATCATGATCCACAAGCCTAATGTCTGGAGTGAAGTGCACGGCTGGTCACCTAAATACTTTACCGATCCTTTTAAAAAAGAAATTCGTTCGCGCTTGAAAGATCGCGTGATGTTTGGAGCTGATTACCCGCTGTTTCGCTACGAGCGTCTGGTGCAAGACTGGAAAGACCTCGGCTACACCGACGACATTCTTGAACGTGTGTTTCATCGCAATGCTGAGCGTTTGTTTGGCATCACCGAGGCTAAGTAATGGATTTGTCACTGAGCGGAAAAATGGCTTTAGTCGGCGGCGCAAGCCAAGGGATCGGCTATGCCATCGCGCATCTGCTGGCCTCAGAGGGGGCTACTGTTGCCATGGTGGCACGCAAAGAAGAACCGCTGAACGAGGCCTGCGCAAGGATCACAGCCGAAACCGGAGCCAGCACGTTCGCCATTGCCGCTGACATCCGCAAGGGTGCTGATTGCGAAAGAATCATTTCCGAGGCCTTAGGCAAATTTAAACAGATCGATATTTTGATCAATAACGATGGGGCACCACCCTTAGGCGAACTTGAGAGTTTTGATGATGTTGCCTGGCAAAAGGCTATTGAGCAAAATCTCATGAGCGTGATTCGACTGTGCCGCGGCGCTCTGCCTTCAATGCGTGAGCAAGGCTGGGGTCGCATCGTCAATATCACCGCTCTTTCGGCGATTCAGCCCATCGCACGTTTCGGACTATCCGTCGCCACTTGGGCCGGGGTCTTGGGTTACGCAAAGACTCTTTCGCTTGAACTCGCCAATCAAGGCATCACCATCAACACCATCTGCCCCGGTCGCATCGCAACGGGGCGATTGGCCACCGTGTTTGGCAACGGCACGCCCGGCCAACTTGAACAAGAACAGATGGCTCAAATCACTAAACTCATCCCCATGGGAAGAGTGGGCGAGCCCAACGAAATCGCAGGCCTGGTTGCCTTTTTATGTTCGCCGTGGGGGGCCTACATGACTGGCACCGTGCAACACGTTGATGGCGGCAGGCTCGGCAGCTTGCTCTAAACACATCACGCTCAACAGAGAGACCCATCTTGATTCCATGCCTGCCTAACTGCCTGACGACTCGCCTTTGTCGGTATGCAGACAGCCCAAACAGCATCAAGTGCCACTGAAATCCTTTTTGACACAACTAGAAAAACATGAACTCGAACAACCAAGATAAGACAAATCCACCCGACTCACCAGATTTCGTGCCGTGGTATTTTCGCTCGCTTGATTTTGAACAACTGTGGCGCGACTATCCCCCGCCCCCCACCTACTTTCAGACCACTGCAAAGTTATCGCGCGACGAAATGCGTGCGCTACAAGAGCAACGATTTTTAAAAACCGTCGCACGCGGTTGGGAAATCGAATTCTTTAAGCAGCACTGGACTGCACACGGCTTAGTCCCCACCGACATCCGTACGCTTGACGATCTCACCAATATTCCGGTGTACGACGTCAACGATATCCGCAAAAGTATTGAGCGCAACCCGCCTTTCGGCGACTTTATGGGCATCTCACCTGAAAGCGGCAAACACATGCCCTTGGTCTTGCAAACCAGCGGCGGCACGACCGGTTTGCCGCGCCCAATGCTGTACTCGCCTCAAGACCGCGAGACCATGGCCATTTTGGGCGGACGACGTATGGCGATGCATGGGATTCGACCGGGTGACATGGTATTGGTGACCTTATCCCTTGGCTTGGGCAACGGCGGTATGGCGCCGCGCGAAGCGCTCTGGCGTTATACCGGCGCGGTCCCCGTCATGACAGGCAGTGGCGCCAATACACCTACCCGCCGTCAGATTGAGATTATCAAAGCCTGGGGCATCAAAGTCATTTTGGGGTTTCCGGCCTATCTGCGTCATATGGCCATCGTTGCACGAGACGAGCTTGGTATCGATCCAAAATCTTTAGGAATTCGCTTGTTAGGTACCCACCTAGGGATGGAAAATCGCGAACTGCTCGAAGATTTATGGGGCGCCAAGGCCTTTGACATGTACGGCACGCACGAAAGCGGCATGCTCGCAGCTGAGTGTGAACACCAAACGGGCATGCATGTGATGGAAGACGCCTTCATCCTCGAGATGGCAGATCCAGAGACTGGAAAGATTTTGCCTGATGGCGAAAAAGGCACCACGTACATCACAACTTTATATAAGTATGGCGCGCCGCAGATTCGTTTTAATGTCAATGATATTTCGGCCTTTCACACCACCACCTGCCCCTGTGGCAACACCTCGCGGCGGTTGAAGCGTATTTTTGGTCGCAACGACAACATGGTGAAGTTGCGCGGGGTCAACGTGTTTCCTGAGGCCGTGGGCGCAGCGGTGCTTGAAGATAAGCGTCTAAATGGCGAGTACTTTTGCTTCGTCGATCGCGTGGGCGAAGCGTTAACCGATCATATGGATGTCTGGGTTGAGGTGATTGACCCAACCGCCGACTTAGCAAGCTTGCGCGAAGATCTAGAACGGCGAATGAAAGAGGTGCTCAGTCTTAAGGTTCAGATCACGCCAGTTAAAAAAGGCGCGCTTGACCAATACACCCTGACCTCACAGAGTTCGAAGGTGAAGCGTCTGTTAGATCGACGAGACTAAGCCGATACAACGGGTCACACGTTCGACTGCAACGGCTCAGGGGTCTGAGCCAACCGGCAACCCTTGCCTTAAGTCACATATACTAAATATTACTTTACTTTACTTTCGACATACCTAGCTAACAGGTACGAAATCTGCGACACACAACGGTCTCGACCGAAACACATTGAAACGTCTTTGCCTCTGCAGCGGTCACAAATACAACTATCTGCTGGGGCATGCTTCCTCTATACTCCGACACTTCACGGACTAGTGGAAAATACCTATTTTGCACTCGGTCGAGAGTCGTCTTGCCTAGTGAATTCTTATCTTTAAAAAAGCTTAGCTTGGATCGTTCAGGATGTGGATAGTTAGAACCGCGCTAGAGAAACCATACACGTTTATCGTGATGGCGATTCTCATCCTGATCACTACGCCACTCGCAGTGATGCGCACCCCGGTCGACGTCTTGCCCGAGATCAACATCCCCGTGATCAGTGTGATCTGGAACTACAACGGCTTATCAGCCCAGCAAATGGGTAATCGCATCACACAAGCGCACGAGAGAATACTCACAACGACCGTCAGTGACATCGAGCATATCGAATCGCAGTCCTTGGGCGGCATAGCAATTATTAAGATCTTTTTTCAGCCAAACGTCAATATCCAAGCTGCGCTCTCGCAGGTGGTTGCCGTGTCGCAATCTGTTCTGCGACAAATGCCGCCGGGCATCACCCCCCCTCTCATCATTAAATACACGGCCTCGTCAGTCCCTGTGATTCAACTCGGTATGTCTAGTACTGTGATGGCTGAAAAAGAATTATTCGATGCGGCCATCAATATTCTGCGACCACAACTGATTACGATTCCGGGTCTTGCCATGCCGTTTCCGTATGGCGGTAAGGTACGTGCCGTATCGGTAGATATCGACCCACAAGCCTTGCTTGCTAAGGGGATGACCTCGTCAGACATCATCAACGCGATTACCACGCAAAACCTGACCCTACCCGCTGGTACGACAAAAATTGGTGATACTGAATTTAATGTGTCGCTGAATTCGTCTCCGCCCAGCATTGCAGAACTGAATAACATTCCGGTACGAACCGTCAACGGCGCCACCACTTTTTTGCGCGAAGTTGCGCACGTACGCGACGGGTTTTCACCTCAAATCAATATTGTTCGGCAAGACGGCCAGCGTGGCTTGCT
The DNA here is from genome assembly GCA_030832095.1 of Gammaproteobacteria bacterium. Taxonomy (GTDB): domain Bacteria; phylum Pseudomonadota; class Gammaproteobacteria; order Burkholderiales; family Burkholderiaceae_B; genus Zwartia; species Zwartia planktonica. Next base: position 19,988 of record JAURJT010000019.1, read on the forward strand.
GCTCACAGCACTCAAAAATGGCGGTGCCTCAACCCTTGATGTTGTCAACGCGTTAAAAGCAAAACTACCCTCGCTATTACCTTTGCTACCAGATGGGATCGAAGTCAAACTCTTGGCCGACCAGTCGATTTTTGTAAAAGAAGCGATTGCTGCCGTCGTTCACGAGGCGCTCATCGCTGGCGCGCTGACAGCACTTATGTTGCTGCTGTTTTTGGGCAATTGGCGCAGCACCCTGATTATCGCGATTTCGATACCGCTCTCGATTTTTAGCTCGCTGATTGTGCTGCATTTGCTTGGTGAAACGATCAACATTATGACGCTCGGCGGCTTAGCACTTGCAGTCGGAATTTTGGTTGATGACGCCACAGTCACGCTCGAGAACATCGAACGACATATGCATATGGGCAAAGGGCTGTACGAAGCGATTATGGAGGGCGCAGGTGAAATCGCGGTACCAGCGTTTGTCTCGACACTCTGTATTTGTATTGTCTTTGTGCCGATGTTCTTTTTGGGCGGTGTCGCAAAATACCTCTTTGTCCCGCTTGCTGAGGCAGTGATCTTTGCGATGCTCGCCTCATATGTTTTGTCGCGTACGCTAGTTCCGACCATGGCGTATCTGTTGATGGGCGATATGACAAACAAGGGTCGCATTGATCGAGCCATCTACGCCGTACATGTTCGTTTTAACAATCGCTTCGAAAAGTTTCGTACGGCTTACGTGCTGTTACTGAGCAACCTACTGACTCATCGCAAGCAGTTCATCTTTGGTTTTCTGTTCTTTTGTCTTGGGTCGTGCGGCATTTTTGCGTTGCTCGGGCGAGATTTGTTTCCGCTTGTCGACACCGGTCAAATCAAGCTTCACCTGCGCGCACCGAGCGGCACGCGCGTTGAACGGACCGCTATCATTGCTGACGAAGTGCAAACAGTCATTCGCAAAGTGATTCCAGAAAAGGATCTGGCGGGCATATTAGACAACGTCGGCCTGCCAAATAGCGGCATCAATCTTTCTTACAGTAGCTCGGGCACGATCGGCGCCTTTGATGCCGACATCATGATCACGCTTAAGCCGGGTCACCGACCCAGCGAATACTATATGGAAGCCCTCTTACCAGAACTGCGCAAAAATTTTCCGGATATTGAATTCTTTTATCAACCAGCTGACCTTGTGACGCAGATTTTGAATTTCGGCATCCCCGCCGCCATTGACGTGCAAATTGTTGGGGCCAATATCGCCGCCAATCAACAGTTTGCCAGCAAACTGGTGACTAAAATTGCCGGCGTCAAGGGCGCGGCCGACGTGCACATTCATCAGCGTCTTGATAAGCCTGCAATTGCGCTTAAGATGGATCGCACGCGTATGCAAAGTTTGAACCTGACCCCTGCGGATCTGGCGCAAAATGTACTGCTACCGCTTTCAGGCAGTGCGCAAACCGCACCTTCCTTCTGGCTCAATCCCAACAACAACATCAATTACACAATTCAGGTGCAAGCCCCTCAGTCAAAGATTGAGTCACTGGATGACTTATTGCGCCTACCGGTCGGCCCCTCAAACGCTGCAGCCTCAAATGCTTTAGCGGCCACCAATGCCGCGAGCGGGCGCGGCACTCAGCTTCTAGGCAACTTGGTCACGGTATCGCCTACGACCGAATTCGCGATTTTGACGCGCTATAACATTCAGCCCTCAATCGATATCTATGCCAACGTGCGCGGTCGTGATCTGGCGGGCGTCGCAAACGACATTCAAAAAATTATGGATGCGGCGCAAGCTGACCTACCGCGTGGTAGTCGGATGGTCATGCGCGGTCAAGTCGAGACCATGAAAAATTCGTACACAGGCCTAGGCATTGGTTTGTTGGCGGCGATCGTGTTGGTCTACTTGTTGATTGTGGTCAACTTTCAATCTTGGTTAGATCCGTTCATCGTCGTGGCGGCCCTGATTGCCGCGCTGGCCGGTATTGCCTGGATGCTGATCTTGACCGCCACCAATCTAAGCGTACCGGCGCTCACGGGTGCCATTATGACAATGGGGGTTGCAACGGCCAACAGCGTCTTGGTGATCTCGTTTGCCCGCCAACGCTTAACCGATGGCCTGCCGGCTTTATCTGCTGCACTTGAGGCAGGCGCAACACGTTTGCGGCCCGTGTTAATGACGGCTTTAGCGATGATCCTTGGAATGGTCCCGATTGCCATTGGTATTGGCGAAGGCTCAGAGCAGAATGCACCCTTGGGCCGCGCGGTGATCGGCGGCTTACTATTTGCCACCGTTTCAACCTTGTTTTTTGTGCCGGTTCTTTTTGCGTCCTTTCATCGAATGCTGGCGCTACGCAACGACCAACGAAGAGCACTCACATGACAGAAGAACGCCACGCACATCAGGGCTTGCCTGAGTTTCATCAACACGGGCCCGATCATGACCTGAGCCGCGCCCGAGTCGTCAAGAAGACAAAACTATTTGTCTTTGTGCTCTTGTTGCTGTTGGGCTTTGGCTTGGCCAAGACTTTATTTACCCGCTGGTCTTACGGCGACGTGCTTGCCCAACGAGCAGAACAAAACACCCTCATGCATGTGCTGGTCACCAAACCGGCACCGCCCGCCGCGACGGGCCCACACACTAGGCTCGTACTCCCGGGTATCTTGCTTGGCATTCATGAAGCTCAAATTTACTCACGCGTAAACGGCTACGTCAAACAGTGGCTAAAAGATATCGGTGACACTGCAAAAAAAGGCGAAACGCTCGCGATTTTAGATATCCCTGAAGTCAATAAGCAGGTTGAAGAAGCAACCGCAAATTTTCAATTGGCCAAAACGGCGTTCGAACGCTGGAAGCGCCTACGCGCTGAAGACGCCGTCTCGCAACAAGAACTCGATGAAAAAACCGCACTCTTCAGGCAAACAGAAGCCGTCTTAAAACGCCTGCGCGATCTGCAAAGTTTTGGCACAGTGGTGGCCCCGTTTGATGGCACGGTCACCCGGCGCAATGTCAACATGGGCGACTTGGTGAATGCCGGTAATGTTGGCACGGCTCAATCAATGTTTACCATGGCCAATGTCGACAAACTGCATGTCTATGTGTATTTGCCCCAAGATCGCGTTGGGCAGATCAAAGTCGGCGACGAAGTGTTGATTCGTCAAAATAGCGCACCCGACAAACCAGTCAAGGGGCGGATTGCGCGCACTGCAGGCGCCATTGATACGGCGACTCGCTCGCTACAAGTTGACATCGAAGTCCCCAACGAAGGGCGTGTGCTGATGCCTGGCGCTTACATCGAAGCGACGTTGAATATCTCGATGGGTAACCAGTTAATTATTCCGACGAATGCCTTGATTTTTGGGGCAGGCGGCCCGTTTGTCGCCACCGTCAAAGACAATAAGGTTTTAAAGAAAAAGGTTTCACTCGGCATCGATTATGGCTTGCAGGTCGAGGTTCGCTCTGGCCTTACCGCTGATGAAGACATTGTCCTGAACCCACTCGATTCGATTACGGATGGCCAGGTCGTCAAAATCGAAACGCCACCTAAGCGCCCATGAAACGCTCGTTCTCCCTTTGTTTGATTGCCCTCGCCTGTGCGGGTTGCGCGCCAATTGGGCCTGACTACGCGCGCCCAGAACTTGATATGCCGGCCAATTGGAAAACACTCCCGGGTGCAAACGCGTCTTTATGGAAAATTGCCGAGCCCGCAGATCAGCAACCCAAAGACAAATGGTGGACTCACTTTAACGACAAAACGCTCAATCAATTGATTGAGCGCTGTCTTGAAAACAACAATACTCTACAGGCTTCGCTCGCGCGCTTGGATCAGGCCATCGCACAAAGCGAGGCGCGTGGCGCTGCACTGCTACCCACTCTATCGGCATCAGGGGTCGCCTCACGCACCTTGACTTCAGCCAACCGCCCCACCACGACCTACGACAGTGTCAACATCCAAACGGTTCAAAATGACTTCAGACCCGTTGCCCTGATGACCTATGAGATTGACTGGTTGGGCAAGGTCAGGCGTGACGTTGAAGCCTCGCGCAATACCGCCGATCAGGCGGCCGCCGACACTGAGAACGTGCGCCTGCTCTTAACGGCGCAAGTGGCGACGTCTTATATTTTGCTTCGTCAATACGATGAAGAAATTCGTGTGCTGACGATGATCGTTGGATTACAAGAAAAACTTCTCGGGCTGATTCAAAAACGCTACGACCTGGGTGCCGCCGGCCAAACTGAGCTGTCTCAACAAAAGGCGCTGGTGCAATCAAGCGGTGCACAACTTGAATTACTAAACAATCTACGTAATCTTCAAGAAAATCTACTTGCGACCCTCACCGCGACGCCAGCCGCTAGTTTTAAACTACCTGCTGGACGTTTGCCGCAAACCTTGCCAGCGTTTCCGGTTAGCGTACCGTCAAATCTGCTTGAGCGCCGACCCGACGTCGCCGCCGCTGAGCGCGCGATGGCTGCCGCCAACGCACAAATCGGTGTCGCGAAGGCTGCATTTTTTCCATCCTTACTGGTCGCGCCGGCTTTTCTTGGGGGCGACTCAAACAATATCGCTTCTTTGCTCAGTTTGCCCTCGCTGCTTTGGTCGATTGGCTTAACGGCCACGCAAACGATCTTTGACTCGGGGCGTACTAGCGCGAATTATCGCTTTGCTCAAGCGGGTTATGCGGGCACACTTGCCAACTATCGCCAAGTCGTTTTGGTGGCGATTCAAGAAACCCAAGATGCGATGAGCGGTATACAACAGTTCTCTCGCGCACGCCTTAAACAAGATGAGGCCGTCACGAACTTAAACCGTGCGCTGAGGGTCAGCGCAGTGCGTTATCGCGAAGGCCTTGATACGGCTCAAACACTTGCCTTGCTGCAACAAAACCAACTGACCGCAGAGCGCATCAAGTGGCAGATGCACGGCAATCAGTTTTTAGCCAACATTGCACTTGTGAAAGCGTTGGGTGGTGGCTGGGAAGGGTTTAAACAACCTGAGCCTATTGTTCGGGTTTTTGACGAACCCTCTGGGCTTGTTGAAGGTGCTCAATAGAGTTGGGTTCGTGCCTTAAAGACAGTCGTGCGGCGCGCCACGAGACCAGCTGATTCATCAACAAAGCGGCTATCAGTGCTTGCGAACGTCGTGTAGGTCTGATAGCTCAAGATCTCGCAGCTTTGGCGCAGCAAGCCAACACACTGCCACCACGAATAAAGTCATCGCACCACCAAAAACGATCGAAGCACTCAGGCCCAAGGCGCTCGCGGCCAGGCCTGACTCAAGCGCCCCAATTTCGTTAGACGAACCGATAAAAATACCGTTAATTGCCGAGATGCGCCCACGCATTTGATCAGGAGTCATCAGCTGCAAGATCGTTGAACGCAGGACAACTGAAATCGCATCAAACACACCCGTGAAAAACAAGAATGCCGCCGCGAGCCAAAAACTGGTTGACCAACCAAAGCCGATCACGGCAAAACCAAAGCCCGCCACAGCACCCAGCAGGTAACGCCCCCCATGTCGTTGAATTGGATGCCGAGCCAGCCACACACCTGCCAGCACAGACCCTATCGCCGGCGCTGCACGCAATAAGCCTAGTGTCTCTGGGCTGCCTTGCAAAATCTCATCGATAAACGCTGGCAACATAGCGACGGCGCCGCCAAATAGCACCGCAAACATATCTAGCGCCATGGCAGCTAGCATGATTTGCTTTGAGAACACAAAGCGCAAGCCTTGCACAATACCGGCCCACATCGAAAGTTCGCTTGGTTGGGTCGGCTCTGCGGTATAGCGCAACAACCCAACCGCAATGATGGCGAATAAGGCAAACACCCCAGACGCGATATACGCAAACACCAAACCGGGCCAAGCAATCAACAAGCCACCAACGACAGGGCCAATCACCTGCGCCCCCTGATAAATGACCGCACCGATCGCTGATCCCTGTGCAAAATCCTCACGCCTCAAAACTTGCGCAAAGAGCACTTGATAGGTCGGGCGAATGAACGCCCGCGCCAACCCGGCTAACCCAATACCGGCATACAGCAACCACTGCACGCCCATCCCTAGGCTATCCAGGTAACCCAGGGCAACGGGCACCATTAACACAGCAATCAACACGTGCAACGAACAGCCAAAGACCGCAATACGCTTTTTTGAGGCCTGGTCGACTGCATGGCCAGCAAAAAGTGCGCTGCAAAAGTATGGGACAACCTCAGCCAAACCCATTAGCCCTAAAGACAAAGGATCTTTGGTGAGTTCATAAATGTGCCAACCCGCCGTCACCGCCAGAATCTGGTAACTCAGGGTCAGGCAAGCCCGATACAACATTAACTCAACGAACGCGCGTGAAATCAGCATGCCTAGGAGAATATCACTTCTCTTATTCGCCTCATTAAGTTGCTTTTTGTCACCTTACAGCTTTTTTTCTTGCGCTAAGACCCTACGATGCTGGTGCTCGAACGTGAGTCGCTACACCATTTGGTTTAGAAAAGTATTTTTACCGCTATTTTGACAATACTTTAACAAGTTTTAAATGTTTTTAACTACAATTTGTAACATTATCTTGTAAAATTAATATAAATTACGCTAACTGCATTTAAAAATTGATTATCTAGAGTAAAAATATCAGATGAAGCTCTTAGACCACCTTAATCGCCCTCGCTACCTGACAAAAGCTCTTGCTGCTGCCAACAATCTGATTTCTGAGCGCGGTGAAGCCAATGGTTCTAGCATGGCGCAAGAGCTCATCAGCCAATATCAGTTACTTGATGACGCACAACGCAGCGTGTTCTATACCGCCTTAGCTGAGAAATTTAACCCTGACCCTAGTTTGGTCTTGCAGGCCGCCCAAGCCTATGCCAAAGCCCCCTCAGCGCAAAGTCTCATCGCCTTAACAAAAGTCACTGAAGCGCCACGTCAAGAGCTGTTCCGACGGATGAATCGCGCCCCCGGCGGCACCAAGGCTGCCCTCACCATGCGCCGAGAGCTTTTGCGGTTATTAGACAAGCGCCCAGATTGGGCAGCACTCGATTACGACATCCGGCACTTACTATCGTCTTGGTTTAACCCCGGTTTTTTGAAAATGCATCAAGTCGATTGGCGTTCACCTGCGCACGTACTTGAAAAAATCATTCAACACGAAGCGGTGCACGCGATTGATGGCTGGGATGACTTACGCAGGCGCTTACAGCCCGACCGTCGGTGTTTTGCTTTTTTTCATCAGCAACTTCCAGACGAGCCTTTGATTTTTGTTGAGGTCGCCCTTCTCTCAGAAATCCCTGGCGCAATTGGCCCCTTAGTCGATAAAAAATCGACGCCCTCTGACCATAAAAAACCGAAAGTCGCGGTGTTTTATTCGATTAGTAACTGTGAGCCTGGTTTGCGTGGGGTCTCGCTTGGCAACTTTCTGATCAAACGCGTCGCCGAGCACCTAAAAAATGAACTCCCAAGTCTAGGTACCTTCGTGACGCTCTCACCCATTCCGGGCCTGATCGACTGGCTCACGCGCGGGCCTCAATTCAACCAGGTAGATTTGCCGCTTACGACGCGAACACGCTTAGAGCAAGCTCTTGCGACACTTAACTTCGCCAATCAAACATGGGTGCAGCGCTTGAATGACGGGTGGACTCCCGCTACAAGCACGGCCAAAGAGCGTGAGGCGCTCACCTCGCTTTGTGCCATCTATTTAATTTATTTTGCGACCCGACGAGAAGGCAGCCCCGTGGCCAAATTTCACCTAGGTAATGGTGCAGAACTACATCGCCTGAATTGGGCCGCGGATTTGTCAAAAAAGGGCTTAAGAGAGTCAGCGGGTTTAATGGTAAATTATCTCTACAATCTTGACGCCGTTGAAGAGAATCACGGGCACTTCGCACAAGGTCAGGTGATATCTTCCCGCTCTGTCAACAAACTAATCTAACAAAAAAATGAGCAACCTCATTGCAATGATTATCGGATTGCTACTGCTTGTCAGCAATCCAACCAAGACCGAATTTGAAGGTTTTGTCAGCAAACAGATCACCGCAAACATGCCAAGCAAAAATGCGCCTGGCGATCGTTTTGCAAATCAGCTGATCGGCGGGCTTGTCTCCAAACTCGCCTCTGAGGCGACGCAACGAGACAATTACTATTTGTTATCTGTGTACACAGTTGATTTGGCGATGCTGCGCTTGTTTAAACCCGAGCTACCACCAACAGTCAAAATTATTGGCATCGGGGGGCAGTTCATCCCTATCACCGACAATCAGATTTTTAAAAAATCCCTTTGAGCTCAGGTCCTGAGGGCTAAATCTCGACTCTCGCATCATGGATCTTGGCAATTACGGCTTGGCCACCCAGCCACCGCCAAGAGCCTTAAACAGATCGACACCGGCTTGCAGGCGAGCCGACCGGTTGATCACAAAGGCCAAGTTCGCCTCGTTGGCAACCCTCTGTGATTCAAGCACGTTCAAAAAATCAACGTAGCCCGCTGCGTAACGCAGCGCGGCAAGCTCTTGCGCCTTCGTCGAGGCCTGCACCTGCTGTTGCAAATACTGCTCGGTCTGCAAGGTCTGCTGCACAGAAATTAAGGCATCGCTGACTTCGCCGAAGGCATTTCGAACAACCTTCACATAGCCGCCTAACGCCTCTTGCTGTTGCGCCTTTGCATACTCCAAACGCCCCTGCAGCAAGCCGCCTGAAAAAATTGGCTGCAGCAAGCCAATCCCTGCTGACCAAACAGAGCTTTGGTCAGTCAAGAAAGAACTAAACGACACACTTTGCGCACCAAACAATCCAACTAGAGAGAAGGTTGGAAACAGCCCAGCAGTCGCCACGCCGACCCGAGCGTTTGCCGCCCTTAAGTCTTGTTCGGCACGATTCACATCAGGTCGCCTTTCGACAACAGTCGAGGGTAGCCCCTCAGGGGGCAAAGGCGGCGCAGGCAACTGACGCACATCGCCCGCAGCAATCGTTAAATCAAGCTTGCCGGTCAGCACGCCGAGTTGATTTTGCGCAATGGCGCGCTGGCGCGTGACCTCAGACAAGCTAGCCTGCGACGCCGCCAAAGCAGCTTTGCCTTGGTTAACATCAATCGGTGAGACTAAACCGCCCTGCAGTTTTGCCTCAGCCACTTTGACCGATTCAGTACGCGTACGCACCGAATCTTTTAGCACCGCAATCTGCGCGTCCAGCGAGCGCAAACGCAAATATAGATTCGACACCAGCGCCGTCACGGTCAGACTGACGCTATCTTTTTCATACTGGCTGGCCGTTGCCACGGCAGTTGCCGATTCGATATTACGGCGCACCCGCCCCCAGACGTCCAACTCGTACGATGTGAGCAGACCGACCTGCGAGGTGTTGGCCTGCACGCCAACACCCGACACCGAAACCGACGGCCCCGACGTTGCACGCGTGCCACTCGCCGTCAAATTCAAAGTCGGATATAAGGCAGCACCCGCTTGCACTGCCAAAGACTCAGTCATACGAATACGAGCCAGTGCGACCTGAATATCGGCATTATCCTGCCTCGCTGCCTGCACCAGTTGGTTAAGCGTTGCGTCGCCAAAAAGAGTCCACCACTGCGCATTGACGGGCGACTGTACCGCTCCGCCTGCGAGCGCCGACTCAGGCGCGTTGTACCGAGCGGGCAAAGCAAGGTCTGGGCGTTGATAGTCGGGGCCAAGTAAGCACCCTGATAGCGATAGCGACACTACAGTCATCAGCAGCGAGCACCGGGCGACGCGCTGCCAAGACATCACGGTCAAGCGATCTGCAGAGGCATTATCTTTAGGTATTTCAGACGCTGCTGTCTTGCGCAATTGCAACGCACGCTTGGCCATCAAAAAATTCTTCAAGATTTTTCACCCGTTGCTGAGGCAGACGCATTAGCGCCCGCTTGTGCAGGGTCAGACGCGGGCGCCTGCTTAGTCTGCCTGCGCGACATCCAGGTGAAAAACATCGGGACAAAAATTGTGGCAATAAAAGTTGAAGCCAGCATGCCACCAAACACCCCAGTCCCCATCGAGCGGCGAGCAGCAGCCCCAGCGCCCGATGAAATCACTAGCGGAAACACGCCCAGAATAAACGCCAGCGAAGTCATCACAATCGGTCGAAACCTTTGCCGCGCCGCAGTCAAGGCTGCATCAATATTACTCATCCCTTGTTGTCGCTTTTGCGAGGCAAACTCGACAATCAAAATGGCATTTTTTGCCGACAACCCAACGAGCACCACCAACCCAATCTGAAAATAAATATCATTCGGCATGCCGCGCACCCAGACCGCCAGCAAGGCGCCGAAGAAAGCAAAGGGCACAGCTAGTAGCACCGCAAGCGGTAACGACCAGCGTTCATACTGTGCAGCCAGAATCAAAAACACCATCAAAATACCAAACACAAAGGCCACGGCTGATGTATTACCGGTGCGAAGTTGCTGATACGCCTGCCCAGCCCACGCCAACTCGTAGCCTGGCGGCAACGACGCATTCGCGACATCTTGCACCAATTGAATCGCCTCACCCGAGCTCACACCAGAGATTGCATTACCCAGCACTTTGGCGGCTAAAAATCCGTTAAAGCGCTCGAGCTGCTCGGGCCCAACAATTTGCGTCACTTGAATCAACGCCGACACGGGCACCATGCTGCCGTTATCGGCGCGCACATAGATCTGCCCTAGATCGGTTGGTTGGGTGCGATATTGAGCATCAGCCTGCAACTGCACGCGATAGGTTCGACCACTCAAGTTGAAATCATTGACATACAAGGTGCCCATTGTTGCTTGCAGGCTTAGGTACACCTCAGAAATCGGGATCCCTAGCGACAACACCTTCGCCTCATCGACCTCTACATATAACTGCGGTGCAGTCGGTCTGAAAAAGGTATTGATGCCAGTGAGCTTGGGCTGGCGTCGCAGCGCCTCGGTAAAACCCGTGACCACCTCGGCCAGTTGTTGCGGAGACGGCTCGACTTTAGACTGCACGTAAAACTCAAAGCCACCTGCCGAACCCAGGCCCCGAATCGGCGGCGGATTAAAAACGAGTGCCATACCATCTGGCATGCCCATGCCTAGCCCGGTAAATTTTTTGGCGAGTTGTTCAGCGCTTTCTGTACGCTGATCCCAGTCTTTAAGCGGGATAAAAATAGTGCCCGCATTTGTCTTAAGACCGCCACCAATAATGTCATTACCGGCGATCACAAAGACGCGGGCAACACTCGGGTCTTGCACAACTTTTTCTTGAAAAGACTCGCCCGCTTTTTGGGTGCGTTGCAGGCTGGCGCCGTCAGGCAACACTAACGCACTGATCAAATAACCTTGATCTTCGGCCGGCACAAAGCCGCCGGGCACCAATCTGAACAACACAACCGAGGCCACAATCACGCTGGCAAACACCGATGCACCCAAAATACGATGATGCAGGGTTTTATCGACCAACTTGGCATAGCCCTCGGTCAGCGAACCAAACGCATTGTTAAACCATCTAAAAATTTTAGGCTGAGTATGATTCGGCTTGAGCAACGCACCGCACAAGGCCGGCGTCAGCGTCAGGGCGACTACGCCTGACAGCACCACCGAGAGCGCCACGGTGACGGCAAACTGTTGGTACAACTTGCCCGCAATCCCGCCTAAAAACGCCACGGGGATAAACACGGCAGACAGGACCAGCACAATGGCGACAACGGCCCCAGACACCTCTCGCATCGCCTCTTCTGCCGCGTCTTTTGGCGCCAAATTGCGCTCGGCCATCAAACGCTCAACGTTTTCAAGTACAACAATGGCATCGTCGACCACAATACCAATTGACAACACCATGGCAAACAACGTCAAGGTATTGACTGAAAAACCAAAGACCCACAAACCAGCAAACGTACCGATCAACGACACCGGTACGGCAATCAAGGGGATCACCGTTGCGCGCCAGTTCTGTAAAAACAAATACACCACTAGAGCAACCAGCAACATTGCCTCAATGAGCGTGATCACAACCTCTTTAATTGAGGCATCTACAAATTTTGTCGTATCAAAAGGGATGACATAGTCGACGCCAGGCGGAAACTTCTTTTTGATCTCTTCCATTGAGGCACGCACACGCGTAGCAACATCTAACGCGTTCGCACCCGACTGCAAGAAGATCGCCACAAGAGCCGTGGGCTTACCCACCAAGGTTGTGAATGCATCGTAATTCGCGGCATCTAGCTCAACGCGAGCGACATCCTTTAAACGCAATACACCGCTTGGCCCACTCGAGCGAATCACAATATCGCCAAACTGCTCGGGGGTCACCAAGCGCCCTTTTGCCGTGACCGTGTAGACCAATTGTTGCCCTTGCGGTGCGGGCTCTTGTCCAATTTTTCCGGCAACGTTTTGTTTGTTTTGGGAAGATACCGCACTGGCGATATCCGTGATGGTCACGCCGAGTTGCGCCATACGATCGGGCTGCAGCCAAATCCGCATCGAATAGTCTTTCGCCCCTAAAATTTGAGCATCACCCACACCGGGCACACGCTTGAGTTCGTCAAGGACATTCACCAACGCGTAGTTCGACAAATACAACGACGAGAACTCGTTAGTGGGAGTCGTGAGCGCAGTGACCAATAAAATATCGTTTGAGCGCTTTTGCGCGGTCACGCCAAATTGACGCACGATGTCGGGGAGGCGCGGTTCGGCGATCTTGACGCGGTTGTTCACGTTCACCGTCGCAATATCAACGTTGGTGCCCACCTCAAAGGTTGCTGTGATCGTCAGCGTGCCGTTTGATTGCGCTGTCGAGTTGAAATACAGCAAATTTTCAACGCCCGAGAGCTGCTCTTCAATCGGCCCAGCGACCGTTCGCGTTAAGGTTTCAGTCGAAGCGCCGGGGTAGTTTGCGGTGATGATGACCGTAGGTGGCGCGATCGCTGGATACTGTGCAATGGGTAAACCACGTGCCGCCATCAACCCCGCAATCACAATCGTGATCGAAATCACCCATGAAAAAATCGGGCGATGAATAAAAAAACTAGATAAGCTCATTTGCCCGCTCTGGCATTGGCCGTATTCATTGTTGTATCAAGCGGGATCACAGTCGGCGCGACGACAGCGCCTGGCCGAATCTTGATGATCTGATTGACCACCACGCGATCACCCGGTTTTAAGCCTGCGCGCACAATCCAATTTTTACCCCACCACGTTCCCATGCTTAAGGGAGTTGGTACAACCTTGTTATCAGCACCGATTGTCCAAACCATAAAGCCACGTTCGTTTTGAATCACTGCAGCCTGAGGCACAAGGTAAACGTTTTCTTGCTTGCCGGTCGTTAAGCGTATCTTTAAAAACTGACCGGGCAAAATCTGATGACTAGGGTTTGGAAACTCAGCACGCATTTGCTGCGTGCCCAACTTAGGGTCAATAAACGTCGACAAAAAATTGAGCTTGCCCGGCTGTTCATAGACTTTGCCATTCGGCAGAAGCAACTCGACCCCAGTCGCTTGGGTCGGATCAAGGCGCCCGCCTGGCAACTGCGAGGTGTCACTCGCAGAGAGCCCAAAGCGTACCCAGATCGGATTGATTTGATAAATGGAGGTAAGCAAGCTGCCATCGATTGTCGTGGTAATCAGGCTGCCTTCTGACCGTAGTGCACGGCCCGAGATGCCAGAAACCGGCGCTGTCACTGTTGACCATGACAGATTCAGCTGGGTTGCTTTGAGATTGGCTTGCGCGACTTCGTTTGCCGAGGTGGCATCGTCAAACTCTTTGCGGCTCACGGCCTGCTGGCTAAACAAGCCTTTGAGTCGCGCAGCTTCGCGCTCTGTTTGTTTGGCGCGCGCTTGAGACTCCTCAAGCGCGTTTTTGAATGACTCGGGATCAAGCTGAAACAAGGGCTGACCGGCGGTGACAGCGCTGCCTTCTTCGTACAGGCGTTTAACCAAAATACCGCCGACGCGCGCACGTACCTCAGTCTCTTTGGCGCCTTCGGCCTGCGCGGTGATTTCTAGAATGTTGGGTAGTGTGATGGGTGTGGCTTCGATGACTGAGACGGGTAAGGCGGGAGGGGCGCCCGCGCCCCCCTGCGCGAAAGCGGTTGCGCTCAGCAATACAGACACCATAGCGAGCCCCAGTGCACGCCTGACAAAGCGTACTGGGGTCCGAATCGCGAGCACAACGCCAAACAACGAACTGCGCCCAGGCAAAGCCATGGCAAGCTTGGTAGAGGCGGACATCGCTTCGCTCGGAGACTCTTGACCTGTCAACATACTGACTAATTTGACCCCGCGCAGATTATTCTTCGTGCAGACCGCCTGACTCATTGCGCTTTCCTAAACTTGTATAGCCTTCCATTCTATACGGGTTAACCCATAGATGCGTAAAACCATCCCCAATTGAAAGAATACTCGTTGAATGAAAGAGAGCAACCCTTGACCAAGAACTCGGCATCCCGAGCCGAGGTGAGGGGTTGCCTGGCCAAGGGTGGGTAATCTCAGGGCTATTTAAGCTGGTGACAAATCTCGGTCGTTACCTCAGAACAAGACGCCAAACCACCTAAATCTCGCGGGATTGCCTTGCCAGTTGCCAAGGTCGCCTCAACGGCGCGTTCGATACGCTCTGCGGCGGTAATTAAGCTGGCGTCGTTGTGTCGATCGCCTAGCCAGCGCAACATAAACGAGCCCGACAAGATCGTTGCCAGGGGGCTGGCGATATTTTGACCCGCAATATCTGGCGCCGAGCCGTGCGCACCCTGAAACAGACCATGGTTGTCACCCAACTCACCCGAGGGCGCAATCCCCATACCGCCAACCGTGGCCGCACCCAAATCCGAAATAATGTCGCCAAACATGTTTTCAGCCACGATCACGTCATAAAACTCAGGCCGTTTGACAAGGTGCACCGTAATCGCATCGACGTAGGCGTAATCAATCGCCACATCGGGATAGTCTTGGGCGACTTCATCGCATACTGATCTAAAGAAAGCGTAGCTACGCAAAATATTGGCCTTATCGCACACCGTCATGCGACGTACGCGGTCAGACGGGGCCCCGTTGCGCTTACGCGATAACTCAAAGGCAAATTTGGCGATACGCGAAACGCCCTTGCGAGTGAGCACCAAGGTGTCGGTGGCAACCTCACCACGCAACAGCACGCCTGCGCCCCGACTCGCATAAAGGCCTTCAGTGTTTTCGCGCACGATGATGTAATCGATATCGCCTGACTGCCGATTTTTGAGTGGCGAAAAATCAGCCTGATATAAACGAATCGGCCGCACATTGGCATAGAGATCAAGCTTAAAACGCAGTTGCAGATGCAAGTCGTTGCCCACCTCTGTACCGTCGGGGTAAGTCACGCTTGGCAAGCCTGCCGCCCCATGCAAAATCGCGTGCGACGTATTGCAGGCATCAAAGGTCTCTTGAGGCAACACCTGACCCGTTTTAACGTAATGCGATGCCCCGCCCGGAAACTGATTGAAAGACAGTAGATTTGAGCCAAGCGCCTCTTTTAAGACGGTGACCGTTGCTGCGCAAACCTCGGGGCCAATGCCATCGCCTTCGATGGTTGCAATGTCGTACGTTGCCATGCGTTCTCCTGAAATCCGCAGTTATGCACCAAAATGGATGAGTTCTCCCACCGCTAAGCCGTAGCTGTTGCGGGGGTTTCTTGGGTCAACGACCAATGCGCTGGGGTGTTGCCACTCAAACGACTTACCTCGGTCTCACCAAGCGTAGATGACACGGATGTCACCGGTTCGGAGATTACCTCACCTACCTTGTTTTTTAGGATTCCACACTTCTTACTCTTTTTTTGCACACAGGCACCACTGAGCACCAACCGCACACCGCGATTGGCGATGACAGTTGCGGCATTATAGTCAGCATGGCCTGTGTAATTGCAGCGTTGGCAGACAAACTCGGCTTGGGAAACTCGGTTGTCTGAATGGGTGTGACCGCACGCGGCACACTCCTGCGAAGAATAGAAGGCTGGCACTTCGATTGCGAGCTTGCCCGATCTGCGAGATTTGTAGCCCAGAAACTCTTTGGTTTTGCCCCACGTTGAGGCAAGAATGGCTTTGTTTAACCCTGACTTGGCTGCAGCGCCGTTCTTTATCCAATGCCCTTGCTCATCCTGTTTGGGCTTGGCACGCTTAGTCATATTCGCAACCTTGAGCGCCTCAAACACAAACAATTTGTAGCGCGGATCAGTTGCCAGATTAAAGCTGGTCTTGTGCGCCACATCCCGGCGCACGTCAGCGCCATAACGCTGATAGCGCGCCACCTTGCGTTTAGCCTTTGCCCAGTTCTTTGAACCTTTGGTGCGCCGCGCCTGACGGCGCTGCCAGCGCTTCTGGTAGCGTTCGTGAGCGAGCAGGCGCTTGCCCTGGATGGCCGTAAACCCAAACTTCTAACCATCGCTTGTGGCCAATGGAATATTCACCCCGCGGTCAAGCCCTACTGTCACAGCAGCCAACTCACTTTCGGTAAACTGCATCAGGTATTCGGTAGTCTCCTGCACACTGGGCTCAGGTACGCCATCGTCGTAGTTGAACGACACATGCCAGCGCCCGGCGTGGATGCTGATATGGATCGATGCAGCGGGTTTGAAATCCTTGTGGGCGGTGAGCTTGATCTGGCCCAGCGCAAACTTGGGTGTGCCGATATGCAGCATGTGGGTGCTGATCTCACCCGTGTCTTTGTCCACCACAGGCTTGAAGGTAAAGAGTTCACTAGTGATCCACACCGACTGCTGGCCGGTCTTGCGATGAATGGCGGGCCTGCCTGCCAGCTTGGAGAAGTAGCGACCGTAGGCCTGTTTCCATAGCACCGCGCCGTTGCGCAGAATCTGCGATGGCACATTGCCTAGCCAAGGAGTCTGTTCGGTCTTGAAGTGGCTGTACTGCTGATCGATGGGTGCGAACGCTCCAGCGTGGTTCAGTGACTGACGCGCAAAGCGTCTGAAATACCGATCCTCGCCCACCTTGGCGTTGTAGATGAAGCGCTGGCAGCCGATCCAGGCAAGCAATGTATGGGCTTGCGCGGGTGTTGGGTAACAACGGAGTCGGTTGCCGATTTGCATACTGGTATTATGTACAGTATTACGCTAAGAAGCAAGTATGGAAATGACTAACCGATCGACTTCACATGCAGTATTTAACCTCAAGCTGCACAGCGTGTTTGGGACGAGAAATAGTTGGCGGCGTAGGCGGCGCGACGCTCGCGACGGTGCGGGCGTATGTCGATGCGCAAGGTACCGAAGAACATGCTAGAAAGAACGGCAAGGCGCTTAAAGAGGCACCGTTCGCTAGACTCCACCCTGGCTTGCGCCCAAAGTGGGGAATGCGCTCACAATGGTTCAATTATTTTTTTATAAGTGTCTGTTTTTAAGAATCGAACTAAACATGCACCAACCTCGTACTAAGTCGAGTTAAGATACGCCGTCAATTTTCACGGTTTTGATGCACGGTACTGTTTGAATCCACCAGAACCGATACCTTAACAGTATCGCTTGAAGATTGAACGCCTCGGACAGGCGATTTTTTGACTCGGAGCCAAAATGGACAGTATAAAAACAGGTGTCGATGCGCTATTTATTTTATTAGGCGCAATCATGATTTTGGCGATGCACGCCGGCTTTGCTTTTTTAGAGCTAGGTACTGTTCGTGAAAAAAATCAAGTCAATGCACTCGTCAAGATTTTGGTCGACTTTTCGGTCTCGACGATCGCCTACTTCTTTATCGGCTACTCGATTGCTTACGGCACCAACTTTTTCATGGGCGCCGAAGAGCTTGCCGCGAAAAGCGGTTTTGAGCTCGTCAAGTTTTTCTTTTTACTGACCTTTGCGGCAGCGATCCCAGCGATCGTATCGGGTGGTATTGCCGAACGCGCAAAGTTCAACCCCCAATTATTGGCCACCTTCTTGTTAGTAGGTTTTGTCTATCCCTTCTTTGAGGGCATGGTCTGGAACCCTGAACATCCCTTTGGCTTTCAAGCCTGGGTCAAGAGTGTGAGCGGTGAAGAGTTTCACGATTTCGCGGGCTCAGTGGTTGTGCACGCCGTTGGGGGCTGGATCGCCCTGCCGGCGATTTTGCTGCTAGGCGCACGCCAAGGCCGCTATCGTAAAGACGGCCGTATGTCCGCACACCCGCCCTCTAACGTGCCCTTTTTGGCCTTAGGCGCTTGGATCCTGACGGTTGGCTGGTTTGGCTTTAACGTCATGAGCGCGCAAACCATCGACAAAATTAGCGGCCTCGTCGCCATGAACTCGTTGATGGCCATGGCTGGCGGCACCTTAGCCGGTTGGTTCTTTGGCAAAAACGATGCGGGCTTTAGCTATAACGGCCCCTTAGCAGGCTTGGTGGCAGTGTGTGCCGGCTCTGATTTGATGCATCCCTTAGGGGCGCTGGTGGTCGGGTTGGTGGCGGGCGCACTGTTTGTGTTGGTCTTTACGCTCGAACAGAATCGCTGGAAAATCGACGATGTGTTGGGCGTGTGGCCGTTGCACGGTTTGTGCGGGGTTTGGGGTGGTATCGCCGCTGGTATCTTTGGGCAAAAAGCACTCGGAGGGCTTGGGGGGGTGAGCCTATCGGCTCAACTGATTGGCACTGGCCTAGGCGTTGGTGTTGCCCTGATCGGTGGTTTTATTGTCTATGGCTTACTCAAAATAACAATGGGCCTACGTATGGATCCAGAAGACGAACACGCCGGCGCTGACCTGAGCATTCACCACGTGTCATCCACGCCTGAGTCTGAAAGTTCTTGGTGATATTGACATCATCTTCGGCCTAAAGGTCGAGGCTTTTCGCGCCATCCAGTAATATCGAAGCTCAATAGTGTTTGAGCTTCTGCCGAGGGTTGTTTCGCCATGAAAAAAACGGTCAAGATTGATTATGTGTCAGATATTGCCTGCCCCTGGTGTGCAGTCGGCTTGGGCGCAATTGAACAGGCGCTTAAAAATATTAACGGCGAGTTCGACGTCGCGATTCATTTTCAGCCGTTTGAACTCAACCCGCATATGCCTGAAGGTGGTCAGGATGTTTTCGAACATTTGACTGAAAAATATGGTATGCCCGAATCACAAGTTCGGATCAATCAAAAGAATATTCGCGACCGCGCAGCGGCAGTGGGTTTTGACTTTCACCCCGAGGGTCGCAAGCACGTCTACAACACGTTTAATGCGCACCGTTTATTACATTGGGCCGAGGTTGAGCTTGACTTGCAAGCCCAATATCGCCTCAAGCGCGAATTACTAGGCACCTATTTCACCTTAGCGGTGAGCCTAGATGATCACAATAATTTGATCGATGCCGTCAAACGCGCAGGCCTAGACACTGTTCGCGCGCAAGACGTGTTAAGCCAAAACTTATTCAACGCCGAAGTGCGTGCCCGCCAGCAAAAATACACGGGCTTAGGGATCAGCTCGGTGCCTTCGGTGATCATCAATGATCAATACCTGTTGCAAGGCGCACAACCTGCCGAGGCCTTTGAACAAGCACTGCGTCAAGTCGCCGCGCAGACGGCTTAGTGGCTGTTACATACTGAGCCTCGCTCCAGACGCCATGTACAAAGAGATCAAGACGAACGGCGTCTGGGTCTTACGCTAGCAAGACCTCTTCGGTCATGCGTTCGCGTAAGCGATCCATAAACCCTAGGCATTCTTCTAGCTGACTAATTTCGATAAATTCATTGGGTTTGTGCGCCACGGCAATGTCGCCTGGGCCGATCACCACGCACGGGATCCCTGCATGGTTTAGCCAACCTGCATCCGTGGCAAACGATACGCGGCCCAACAGATTATTACGCGCCAATGCTTTACCCAGGTACGAGATCGGGGCTTCGTGATCGGTCGACAGAGGCGCTGAATTCGAAAGCGTTTCAAACTCAATATCTGCCTGAGCAGAAATTTTGCGCATCTCCGTTTTCAATACTTCAGCGTAATCTTGCACTTGCTTGATCAGTTCGTCAGGATTACCTTGTGGCAAGGTGCGGCAATCAAAAATAAATTCGCAATCTTTTGCCACAATATTTGGTGCAGTGCCACCTTTGATGACGCCAGTTTGCATGGTGCTGTGTGGCGTTTGAAACAAGGGATCAAACGGGCCATTGACCTGCAATTGCACAGACATCGACCGAATTTTTTCAATCAAGCGCCCTGCAAATTCGATCGCGTTGACGGCCTCGGGCACCATCGAAGAATGCGCCTCTAGGCCGCGCACGCGGCAACGCGTCACGCGCATACCTTTGTGGCCTGTCATCACCTGCATACGCGTCGGCTCACCAACAAAACAGCCGGCAGGATGAATATTGGCAGCAGCCAAATCACGAATCAGCGTTTGCACCCCAATGCAGCCAACCTCTTCGTCATAGGTCAAGCCGATATGCAAGGGCTGCTTGAGCTCGCTGTTCATATACGCTGGCAACATCGCTAACGACGCCGCGATAAAGCCTTTCATGTCGACCGCGCCGCGCCCATAAATACGACCATCGGCAATATGCGCTTTGAACGGATCGGTATCCCAAGCTTGCCCGTCAACCGGCACCACGTCAGTGTGGCCACACAGCACAATACCGCGTGTTTTTTGCTCACCCAAGGTCGCAAACAAATTTGCCTTACGCTTTTCGGCATCGTAAGACAGGCGGGTGGCAAGACCTAGGCCCTTTAAATGATCTCGCACAAACTCAATCAGCCCTAAGTTTGATTCGCGACTGGTGGTGTCAAACGCCACGAGGGTTTTGATCAATTCAATCGTGTTTGCAAGTGTGGTTGAGGTCGTCATGGGTTGCTCGGGATTTGGAGGTAAAAGGATAGAAAAGCTCTGAGGCCACTGGCGCGTTGACCGTATAGGCTGCGTTGTCGAATCTCTGTAGACTCAAGCCGCGCCCCTGTGTATTGTGCAATGATTCTAGCTGAATTAAGCTCGCGTTAAGCTGGCTCTTTAGAATATCCCTACAAACACGCTTTTAGACCTAAAAACGGAGATATCACCATGGATTTAGAACTGACAAACCGCGTCGCCATCGTAACCGGCGGCTCTCAAGGTATTGGTAAGGCGTGCGCAGCCAAGCTCGCTCAAGAGGGCGCCACCGTGGTGATCGCTGCCCGCGGGCAAGAATTGTTAGATCAAGTCGCCGGCGAAATTCGGGCCGCGGGTGGCAAAATTATGGCCATTGCGGCCGATGTCAGCAAAGAGGCCGATTGCGCCCGACTGATTCAAGAAACCCTGAAGGCCTATGGCCGCATCGACATCCTGATCAACAATGCCGGCACTTCGGCAACTGGTGAATTTGAATCGGTGACCGATCAAGCCTGGCAGTCTGACTTTGATTTGAAACTGTTTGCCGCGATTCGTTTGTCGCGCTTAGCGATCCCCGAAATGCGCAAAAACAAATGGGGCCGCATTATTAACGTCACCAACATTGGTGCCAAACAGCCAAAAGCCAAATCGATGCCAACTACGGTTACCCGTGCGGCGGGCTTGGCCATGACAAAAGCGTTGTCGAAAGAATTTGCGGCAGACAACATTTTGGTCAACAGCGTTTGTATCGGTTTGATTCGTGCCGGTCAGCACGAGCGTAAAGCGGCTAAGGCCGGTATCCCGGTTGAGCAGTTGTATGAAGCGCAGGGCAAAGAAGTGCCCTTGGGTCGTGTCGGCCGTGCTGAAGAAGTTGCCAATGTCGTGGCCTTCTTTTCGTCTGAAGCCTCAAGCTATGTCACGGGTAGCAGTGTGAACCTTGATGGCGGTACTTCGGCAGTGATGTAATGTTTGTTTGAGGCTTGCTCACGCGGTGAACTTAACTTAAAGTCGAGTTCATCGCGACTTCACTTCAAGTAGTAGTGACACCCGAATCCACTGCTTGACGATTTGCCCGCCTTTTTGTGCGGGTGGCTTAGCGCTTTCAAATCGTCAGGTATAACCACACAACAAAAATCTCGGAGAGTCTCATGCGTTTTTTTTCTAACACCACCCGTGCCATCCTCGCTGGAGCCGCATTAGCGACGAGTCTGATGAGCACGGCTTCTGCACAAGCCGATTACCCGAATCGCCCCGTCTCTGTGGTTGTTCCGCAAGCCACCGGTGGCGCGAATGACACGATTGCGCGCATCGTCGCTGCCAAACTCAGCGAGGTGCTCGGCCAACAGTTTGTTGTAGAAAACCGCCCCGGCGCAGGTGGCAATATCGGTACTGCGGCAACAGCCAAAGCCAAGCCTGATGGCTACACTCTTTTGCTCACGACAAACAGCACACAAGTGATCAACCCTTGGCTCTACAAGACTACGGGCTTTGATCCACTCAAAGACTTCACTCCTGTTGGTTTGGTTGCTAGTGCCGGTTATGTGCTCGTGGTCAACTCGGCCTTCCCGGCCAACAATGTGGCAGAGCTCATCGCACAAGCGAAAGCCAATCCCGGAAAAATCAACTACGCCTCCGCAGGCAATGGCACGCTCAATCATCTGATTGTTGAGATGTTCAAGCAAAAAGTCGGCATTGATATGCTGCACGTACCGTACAAAGGTGCTGCTGCGGCCGCTACAGACGTAGCCGGCGGTCAGGTTCCGGTTTCTGTTCAAAGCGCGCCCTCCTCGCTGTCTTTACTCGCCTCTGGCAAGATCAAAGCCTTAGCAGTGACGAACGAAAAACGTATCGCGGCCTTACCCAATACGCCCTCGATTAGCGAAACCATTCCCGGCTTTGGTTCAACACCGTGGTACGGCATTTTGGCGCCGGCTGGCACACCAGCAGCCATCGTTGACAAACTCAATGCTGCGATCAAAACCGCCTTGGCAGATAAGGATGTTCAAGACAAGCTGATCAAGCAAGGCTGCGAAGCCTTACAAAACACGCCCCAACAATTCGCCGCACTGCTCAAGGATGACCTTGCGACTTGGGAAAAAATCGTTAAAGATTCTGGCGCACGAGTGGATTAAGTGACGTCCTGTCATCAGAGGCTTCTCTCGTTTGGGAAGCCTCTGCAGTACGACCAGAGTCTTAAGGACAACCTCATGAGAAAAGACATTAAGTTTTTTGCTGGCGGCTGCGAGCTAGACGGCTGGCTCTACATGCCCGACTCTGGTGCGGCACCTTACCCAACCATCGTCATGAGCCACGGCTTTGGTGCGATCAAAGAGATGGCACTCGACAAGTTTGCTGAGGTGTTCTGCGCAGCAGGTTTTGCTTGCCTGGTGTACGACCATCGCAACACAGGCAAAAGTGCAGGCGAACCGCGTGGTGAGCTCGACCCAGCGCAACAGATCTCAGATATGCGCGACGCAATTACCTACGCCATCATGCAACCTGAAGTCGACGCCGATCGTATTGGCTTGTGGGGTACAAGCTATTCAGGTGGGCATGTGTTGGTGGTGGCCGCAACCGATCGCCGCGTCAAGTGTGTGGTCTCGCAAGTGCCAACCATCAGCGGTTATAAAAATACCTTGCGCTCGATTCCGACTGATAAGTTCGACGCGTTTTTAGCTGAGCTCAATGAAGACCGACTCAATCGCGCAAAGGGTCTGCCACCCAAGATGGTACCGATTTCAACCGAAGGTTCTGAAAGCTATGCGTGGAGTATTGTTGCTGGCAAAGGCACCAGCTACGTCAACGCAGTCACGCTGCGTACGCGCGATTTGCGTATGGCCTACGAGCCGGGCCTCTTTTTGCCACGTATCTCGCCTACCCCCTTGTTGATGGTATTGGGCACCAACGACACTCGCTGCCCAACTGACGATCAGTTAGCGGCCTACTCAACCGCACACGAACCTAAAAAATTGCATCTCTTCAAGGGCGGCCATTACGAGCCTTATGGGATTCGTCTGGCAGAAACTGCTGGCGCAGCATGTGACTGGTTTACTGAACACCTTGTGACGAAGTGGGGTCAGTAAGCTTAGTCTTTTTTGCGGATACAAATAACAACCTATGTGGCCTGAAGCTGGGTACCCAGGCAACTTATCAGGTCTAATTCAACTAGCATCACACAAAACCAACATTCGGAGCAAAAAGCATGTCCTCTCTTCACACTACCGTTAAAGCCATGGTGTTCGATACGTTTGGGTCGGTCGTTGACTGGCGAGGCAGTATCGTGCGTGACCTTACCCGCTGGGGCAACGAAAATGGTTTTCAGGCTGACTGGACTGTATTCGCTGAACAATGGCGCAGTATGTATCAGCCTTCGATGGAAGCCTGCCGCAGTGGTAAGCGCGAATTCACCGTGTTGGATGTGTTGCATCGCGAATCGCTTGATGTGCTGATTGAGCAGTATGGCCTCAGCAAAATGACCGAAGCCCAACGCGAGCACGTTAACAAAGTTTGGCATCGCTTAGATGGTTGGCCTGATTCAGTGGGCGGCTTAACGCGTTTAAAAAGCAAATACATCATTGCCCCACTTTCAAACGGCAATATTTCGTTGCTGACGGACATCGCCAAATACACAGGTCTACCTTGGGATTTGAATTTATCGACCGAAGTGTTTCGTTGCTACAAACCACAGCCCGAGTCGTATCTTGGCGTATGCCACGCGCTGCGCTTAGATCCCTCAGAAGTGATGATGTGCGCAGCACACAATAACGATTTGCTCGCCGCTAAAAACTGCGGGCTGAAAACAGCCTTCTGGCCGCGGCCAACTGAGTATGGTCCAACGCAAACAGACAACCTCGTTGCAACCGAGGCGTGGGATGTGGTGGCGAAAGATATTCGGGACCTTGCTTCGCAGATGGGGGTTTAGATTAGAGGCACGATTCGGTAACGCGCGCCTCGCCCCTGACCATATTGCTCAAGCAACCCCAACTGAGTCATGTCTATGAGCTCGCGATAGGCGGTGGCGCGTGACTGGCCAGTAATGTTCACATATTTAGACGTGCTCACTCCCCCTAAAAACCCCTCAGGCTGCGCCTCAAACAGCTTGCCCAAGATCTTTAATTGAGACGCAGTAAGCGTGGGGTGCAAATCTCTGAGCGTTGAAAAGTAGCGGGTCTTTTCAATTGCGGCTTTCATTTGCCTAAGCGCCGCCTGTGCAGCGCGTTCGATGCAAGCAACAAACCACTCAACCCAAGGTGTCACATCAAGTGTGTCACTTGACGTTGCGGCTTGTAGTTGCCCGTAGTATCCCGAACGATCATTCATGATTTGTTGAGATAAGCTCCAGATACGCTGCGAACTTTGCATGTCTTGCGCAAGCGCCAACTCACTGAGCGCACGCCCCACTCGACCATTACCATCCTCGAAGGGGTGAATCGCCTCAAACCATAGGTGTGCAAGCGCTGCGCGCACTAGGCCATCGCAACTCTTTGCGCTGTCATTAAACCAAGCAATCAATTGCATCATCTGCGCGGGCACATCAACTGAAGCAGGCGCCTGGTAATGAACAATATCTGGTGCACCGTACTTGACTGTGACAATCTGCATGGCCTGAGTGTGCTGTCGATACGCACCTATTTGTATCTTGACGCCCGCACTGCGCCCTTCAGGAAACAACGCCGCCTGCCACGTGAACAGGTCTTCGTCGCTTAAGGGATGTTGCCAACGTTTGATCGCAGCTTGCAACACATCAAGCGTGGCCTCGGTACGGGCATCGCGAAACACATTCGGTGCGCCGGGCAAGCCAAGCCTGCGGGCGACCGAGGCACGCACCGAGTGAACTTGCAGCACCTCGCCTTCGATTTCGGCGGTGGCGACGGCCTCAGCTGCCCAGCCCTCAAGCTCTAGTTGAGCCAGATCGACCAACTGCAACGTACCAGCCAGACCCAGCACACGCCCCTGCGCGACCCGCGCCCGCGTCAAAGTCGGCTGCAAAGCAGTCAGATCGTATTGAAAATGGGGCCAATTGGGCGCTTGCCAGAGATACATAAAGCGTATTATATATTTAATCGCTTCAAAGTTGAAGCGTAAATGTAAGAATATCGCCTCACTGATGAAGCGTAAAAATTCTAATGTCGCCTCAAAGCTGAGGTGAAAATTGCATATGCTTAATATTGCTTAGTGATATAGGGCTTGCTCAACCGCTGCCCTACAAAGTAACTCGCGACCAGTATGGCAACGATAAATACCCCTAGCCAGACTTCTTTGCCCGAGCGCCAGCCGTCAAAAGTTGGATTAATTTCGCTCAAAATACTGACGACCGCTACCAAGATACTCACGCCCGAGACCGCAAGCGCCATCACCCTTGAGGCAACTCGCGCCGTGTGATCAGACCGTTTGATCAACTTAGCGATGAATAAGCCGTTGATGCCATCGGTAATCAGCATCCCAACCACAAAGAGCAGCGCGAAAATCACTGCAAAGTGCCAAGCCTGATATTTACTGGCAAGAACTACAGACAAAGACGCTTGACTCAGCGTGTCAAAAGACAGCGCAAACACTGCGCCAACCGCGAGCATTGCGCCGGGATGACGAACATTTAGCATGCGAGCAAAAAAACTTTGGCGCCAACCCTTGAGCTGCACCGCTTCGTGTGCAGGCGTGCCCAGCACACTCAACAGATTTAAGACGGCTAGGCCAAGCAAAATCGTGATTGACACCCAGGTACCGAACGTATCGAACCAAACAGGGACATCAAATGTTTTTGCCAGGCTTGCCGCATAGATTGAAAGCGGCACAATCACCAAACCGTGACCCAGCGAAAAAAGCAGCCCAGCCATTTTTGCGAGAACTGGCCGCTCGCTGCTGTTGTAGCGAGTCAAGCCATCGATCGCTGCCAAGTGGTCGGGATCGAAACCGTGACGGATGCCTAGCATCAGCACAACGAGCGCCAAACCGAAAAGGTCTTCTGGAAATTGCTCAAGACTCATTTGCTTAGCTCAACCGTTACGCATCAAAGTCTTGCTCTAATGACGCATCCAGCGGGAATATGATCTTGTTCATGGGTGCTCTCTCGTGAAATTGAGTGCATATGATATCTGATCGATAGCGTTTCCAAGCGCAAATCGACTGGCTTAGCAGGCGGTTGTTTTCAGTGCACGCGGTGCTATGATTTGCGCAATGTGAAGAATCACCTTAATCGCTCCCTCTGGGTATGGCTCACGGCCATCTCAGTACTGCTCTCGGCGTTGATGCCTACGCTGTCGCATTCTGCACGCTTGCAGTCTGCCGATGGGTCATTGGCACCGGTCTGTACCAGCAGCGGGATGAAATGGCTGGATACTAATTCTGGCGAACTGCGCGAGCAGAGCGTAACGGAGGAAACAACCTTAAGCGCTGAGCACTGCGCGTGGTGTACGGTACACCCCGTTACCTTAACGTCTTCACAAAAAGTCGTTGCCCCATTATTTTTAAGCCTAGCCAAAGCTGCGCTGCCAGTTTCAGCGCCACACTCTCACCCCTTCTCTTGGCCGCCCTCTCACCCTAGAGCGCCCCCCGTCGCCGCTTAACGCGGCACGGGACAACCATCAGACTTGCCATCGCACTTTTATTGCGACACTCGCAAGGCTTTTGCTGTCTTACGTGTCTGTTTTGACTTGAACACTGGTTAACGCCCCTCGCGCGACCAGTCTTTCTATGCAGACCTTAGGATTGAATCATGAGAACAACATACGTACGCCGACCCTGGGCCGCCCTATCATTGCTCGCGGTAGCCGCAACTTCTACAGCACAGAACACCCCAAACACCACCACCCCGACTGAGATCACCACACTCAGCCCTGTGACGGTGTCCGCAGGCCGTGGGATTGAATTAGAAAGTTTGCCATTCAGCACAACAGTCATCCCCCGCGAAGACGTCATTGACAGCCCCGAGACTTCAACCGATCAAATCATCAACAAAATCCCTGGGATTTTTGTCAATCAAATCCCTTCAACCTCACTGCACCCAACCGGTAGCACCTTTAGTATTCGTGGTTTTGGCACCAGTACTAACGTCAACACCTTGGTGATGGTCGATGGCATCCCGTTTAACGATCCATTTTTTCGCACGGTCAACTGGGCACGTATCCCAAAAAATTCGATTGAAAGCATCGAGGTCATTCGCGGCGGTGGCGCGACCAGCCTGTGGGGTAACTTGGCCATGGGTGGTGTCGTCAATATCGTGACGCGCCCCCCGCAAGAAGACAAGCTGAGTGTCTATTCCGACTACGGTAGCTACAGCACGCTGAACGCAGGCTTTTCTGGACGGATTTTTAAAACAGACAAAATGTCGTTGGGCATTAGCTATGACCGCTCGCAAACTCAAGGATATAACGCCACGCCCGAGCGCTATCGAAATCCTTACATGACCGCTACGGCATCTCAAGTCAATAACTTGACGCTTTATTCGATCTTCACACCAAGCACAGCTTCTAAATATTACGCAAAACTTAATTTGAACGAAACGTCAGAAACCAGCGCGACGTGGCAAAACGCCAGCAACCAATGGAACAACTACGTGCTGTCTGCGGGCGGCACTACACGTTTTGCAGATAACAGCAGCATCAACTTCAATGCCTGGGGTGCGTTTCAACAAATGAAAACCACCAATTCAGCCCAAACGCCAACGTTCAATATCTTCACCCCGAGCAGAGGGGTACCGTATATGAGCCAAGACGAAACAGACAACTATCAAAACTTTGGGATGTCTGTTTTTTATCAAAAAGATTTTGGTCAATTTAAAGACGTGAAATTTGGTGTGGATGGTCGAATCATTTCATCAGATGACAACATCAATCAGTACGCCGCAAACGGCTTCAATTCTGCCAATCTGATCAACAAGGGTCAAAATAGCTTTCAAGGTCTGTTTGTCACTGGTACCTACAAGTTTAAAGATGCGCCCGTAGACATCAACTTTGGCTTACGCGAAGATTTTTATCAGGTCACCAACTCAAGCTTGACTGGCAACATCTACACAGCAGGCAAAGCACCAACGCCAATCAATGCACCCCTCGCAAACAATAGTTACGCAAGCTTTAATCCCACCTTGGGTATTAAATACTATGTGAACGATCAATTTGATCTGCGTGCGGCAGTCTATCGAAACTTTGCGGCACCGGGTATGAATCAGTTGTATCGAACCTTTCTGAGCGGCTCTTCGATCACGATTGCTAATCCCAACTTGGCACCACAAACCAATTTTGGACAAGAAATTGGTTTTGATCTGCGCACCAAAGAAAAAGATGCAAGCCTCTCGGTGACGGTGCTCAACAATAACTTGAGCAACTTTATCGATGGAGCAACGATGTGCACGACGGTTGCTACCTGTAACCCACTGATCGCAGGAACCGGCCTTGCAGCGGGTAGCATTACAAGCTTGAGACAAAACGTTAATGCAGGTAGCGCAACGCTTCGTGGCTACGAAATTTTGGGTCAAGCCACGCTATCCAAAACAGTCAAAGTCAATCTAGGTTTTACGCAGACGTGGGCTTATTTGACTTCGTCTGATTATGTCGCATCGCCCACCAATGAACAGCTTGGTCAAGTTCCTCCTTGGATGCTCAATGCAGGCGTTCAATGGCAAGCGACGCCCGAGTTAGCCTTATCTGGTCAACTACAGTCGTTTCCGTCCTTCTGGAACAGCACTGCGCACACTCAGTTAAATGACGGCGCCACCCTCGTCAATCTTGGTTTTAGGTACCAACTTGATAAAACAGTGCAGCTGTATGGCAATGTCCAGAACCTGTTTAACTTCAATTATCTAGCACAGGGCATGACCTATACCGCCTATCAAAGCAGTGCGATCAGCTCGTCAGGCGTACCAAGCATGGGCCCACCGCGCTGGTTCACACTGGGTGTCAGGGCAACGTTTTAATTCGTCGTGCAACAGCCTTTCTCATTTTGTAGAGAGGCTGTCTCGATTCTTCACCTCACTTTGGTTAAGCAAGTGACTTTATTGAACAAGCAGATGAGTCTGATGAAAAAGCAGAAGACTCTCATCACTGAGCAGATGGTTCTAATAAATAAGCAAATGGAAATATGCAGATGGCTCTGATCATGCACATGAAGCAACTAGCACTCGGTTCCACGTTAAGGCTTGCTCAAAGCCTGTGGCTCACAGGTATGGTGAGCGCGGGGGGGATACTCGCTCAGCCCATCGCCTTTGCGCAGCACTCTCACGGAGCGCAAGCGACAACAATCGCGGCAAGCCCTGCAACCCGAACGAGTACAGCGGCACAATGCAAAGATACAACGCTACAGTGCGCACGCGCCGCAACACCACTCTTTACTCAAGACGGTGCACTGTGGCTAGCCTGGGCGGGCGGCGGAGCGATTTCAATCGCTCGCTCGACAGACCTTGGTGTCAGTTTTGAGCCTCGCACAGAGATCGCTCAACACGGCGCTTTTCTAGATACGGGCCCCGATGCGCGCCCACAGTTGGTCAGCGATAAACAAAATAATCTGATCATTGCCTATGGTTTCTTTCGCGACAAAAACTGGAATGCACAGGTCAACGTTTCACGCTCTGTCGATGGCGGAAAGAACTTTTCTGCGCCGGCACCGATCAGCCAAGATCCAACTAGCCAGCGGTTTCCTAGCTTACTGACCGACCCGCAGGGCCAGATTTTTGCGAGTTGGATTGATAAGCGCCTAGTCGCTCAAGCAAACAAGTCGGGTAAAAAACAGTTAGGCGGCTCAATCGCCTATGCATGGTCACCTGACGGTGCGCAAACATTTTCGCAAGAGAGCATTGCGCAAGCGAGCAGTTGCGAGTGTTGTCGAATTGCGTCTGCGCTGACCCCAGAGGGCTTACCAGTGATCTTGTATCGTGCAATTTTTGAAGGCTCGGTGCGTGATCATGCA
Organism: Gammaproteobacteria bacterium; assembly: GCA_030832095.1. Lineage (GTDB taxonomy): Bacteria > Pseudomonadota > Gammaproteobacteria > Burkholderiales > Burkholderiaceae_B > Zwartia > Zwartia planktonica. The sequence goes on from JAURJT010000019.1 coordinate 50,586, forward strand.
ACACAAACGTTTACAACGCCTACACAACCGGGCCCGACTCGCCGCGTTGCAGTGGATGCGTGGGCGACCGATAGCTGCCCACATCACGGCCCAGCGCTCGCGGTCTCTGCAGCAGGCGTGCAACACGTCGCCTGGTTTACGCAGGGCAGCGCTAGGACTGGAAGTTTTTATGCACGCTCGACCGATCAGGGAAAAACCTATTCAAACCCCGTTGCCATCGGTAACCCCGAAGCAATGCCAGGGCGCCCATACCTACTCTCTACTCGATCAGCACTTTGGTTGACCTGGAAAGAATTTGACGGCAAACGCACTGCAGTCTTTGCCCAGTATTCAACTGACGATGGCGTGCAATGGTCATCCCCCAAAATGATCGCTGAAACGGTGGGCTACTCTGATCATCCCTTACTCATTCAACGCGAGGGTATTGCCTACCTGTCTTGGTTGACAGCAGCGCAGGGCTATCGTTTGCTTAAGCTCGAGGTCGACAGCCCAAAGCTAGCTCTGTATCAACCGGGCGATTGGAAAAAAATCCTTACCGCCGGTCGTGGCAAGCCTCAAATCATACATTTTTGGGGTTTCACCTGCGGACCTTGTCTCGAAGAATTACCACACTGGGGTAAGTTTTTAAAAGAATTTGCAAGCGTAAAAACTGTGTTCATCGAAGTCGATCAGGTGCCGTTGGCAACAGCGGCACAAGCGCTCGCTCAGGCAGGCCTTGAACATCGAGACAATCGTGCCAGTGCTGCCGTCTTTGATGAATACCTGCGCCATGAGATTGACCCAAAATGGCAGGGTGAGCTACCAATTACGATGTTAGTGAGCGCGAAGGGTGAAGTCAGACGAATACGCGGGGCGGTAAATTTTGAGCAGATTCGCGCTTGGCTACAAGCGCAACGGTAGCTTCTGACGGCTCTCTATTGCCGTTTAAATTGAATCGGCACGAGCACCGAAGCGGACACGTTATCGCTGCCGCGCTTGGCGGGTACAAAACGCCACTGGCGCACCGCTTGCAAGCCAGCCTCATCCAAACGCTCGAACCCGCTTGAGTTGCGGATCTCGACACTGAGCGGCGTGCCCTCGGCGCTCACTCGCACGAGCAACAGTACGGTGCCTTCTTCTTTCAGACGTCGCGACTGCGAAGGGTAGGCGGGCGCTGGGTTATGTAAATAATCAGCGTCAAAACGCGCCGCCGTCAAAATAGGCTCGGTGCCTGCGCCTGGTTGAGTACTACCACTGGCCTGACCAGCCAGACCCTTAGTGCCTGTTGAGGCCGAGTTAGCCGTTGCAGTCGTCCCCCCCCCACTGGGTGTCGTCACTTGGGCAGCAGATTTAGGCCGCGCGGAGGCGTCAAGATCGGGCGTTGGCCGCACGGTCGATGTCGTTGCCGCTTTGGTTGGAGTCTGTGTGGGAGTAGAGAGAGCAGAGGGAGTAGAGGGAGTAGAGGGAGTAGAGGGAGTAGAGGGAGTAGAGGGAGTAGAGGGAGTAGAGGGAGTAATTGGAGTCGGTTCAGTCGGTGCGATCGGTGCTATATCCGGAGTCTGAGTAGGTTGTGCTTGCGCCTCAGGCAACTGTTCGGGTGCGCGCTCGGATGCGACTTGCGAATCGGGCGCGGGAGGCACGAGCTGTGAAAGTGCGATATCGATCTGCTGAGTCTGTGCAAGTTCAAGCGCGGGCGCAACGGCTGTCGGCAAGATCTCGTTGGCTGGCGCTGCAGCTTCCACGTCAGGCATAAAACGCTCTGGCGCAGACTCCTCTGATGAGGCCTGCACATCGCCCCCAAGATCTTCGAGACTCAAAATCGAAACTTCAATCGGAGCGGGCGGCCACGACCAGCTCAGTAAGGCAGCGATCACCGCGCCGTGCACGGCAACAACAACGGCCAGCCGCAACAGCGAAGCCGCGCGCGCTGAGCGAGGCCACGGCTTTCTTTCAATCGTAACGATCGTGTTTGACACAACAGCGCCTAGTCTTTCATTTGACACAACAGCGCTTAGTCTTTCGCCTCGCGCCAGACCTCTGGCACAAAGGTAATTTGACCTTGATCATTTGAAATAAAAATTTCACCATCTTGAATGTTGGCATGCAAGATCATGCTGCGCTGGGTCTGTGCGGCTAACTCGCGAGTATCCTCTGAAGGCAAACACACGACAGTCAAGTTACGCGCCCGCTCGAGCTTGTTGCGAATGCCATCCCACCAAATCTTGCTGTTTTGGCCGCTATAGCAATACACAACGACCTGTTTGGCACGGCCGCAGGCTTTCAAGATGCGCCGCTCGTCAGGCTGCCCAACCTCAATCCAAAGGTCAATCGAGCCAGTTAGGTCTTTAAGCCAGATGTCGGGTTCATCAGCGTCACTCAAGCCTTTTGTAAAGGCAAGATCTTCGTGCGCGTGCAGTGCAAACGCCAACACACGCACCATTAAGCGCTCTTCGGTCTCTGAAGGATGCCGAGCAAGCGTCAGGGCATGACTGCCGTAATAGTGGCGATCGGCGTCGGCTACGTTAAGCTCGGCTTTATAGATAGTTGCGCGTAGGGCCATAAATCTAGTGTGTACTGTGCGAAGTCAAGAAGTGGATTATCCTTGATTATCTGATTGAGAGCCTTTTTTAATGACAAATCCCCATATTGCCGCCATTGCCCAAACCCTTTTAGCGGCTCGCCGTGACCGCCAGCCAGCCGACCCTGCCCTGCACATCGATCAACTGCAATCTAACGACGAGGCTTACGCGGTGCAAGAAATGGTGCGCAAAGAACTAGCCCCCGAGCAAGCCACCGTGAGTCGGTACTGGAAATCAGGCGCCTCTTCACGCGAGGCCAGCTTATTGTCGAGCGCTCTTTTAGACTCAGGCGTCTGGACTAGCCCCGCTCAAGCGCGCGATTGGCCTTTCAATATGCGCTTAATTGAAATCGAAATCGCTCTCAAAACCAATCGGCTTGTGTCGCCCACCGAGGCCGCGACGCTCACGCACGAACAAGCGCATGCCTTGATTGGCGCGATGGCGGTCACCATCGAGGTGGTTGACTCACGCTGGCAGCAAACCGAACAACTGCAACCTTTGCTAAAACTCGCAGATTTGCAAACCCACGGCGCGCTGGTGGTTGGCAACTGGATGCCTTACAGCGCGCAAGAAGCTGAGCGCGACTGGGCGCGCCAACGTTGTACCGTCAAGATCGGTCAGGCGCCCGCCCAAGAATTTGTCGGCACCCATTCGATGCAAGACCCTCGTTGGCTCTTGCCGTTTTGGCTACGTCAGGTCACCGCGGGCGGCGCTTCAGTACCGGCAGGCACCGTCGTGACCACCGGTACATGGTGTGGTGTACCAGCAGCTCGATCCGGAGACTTAGTCGTAGCGAGCTTTGACGGCGTTGGCATGACGTCAGTGCAGCTGTAATCGTCCTGAACACCGCAAGAGCGCAGGTCAACATCGCCGACGCTTGCGCGGCACTCCTACATTGCGCGGGCGAGGGTTGGTCCCTACTAAACATGGCAAAAAAATCGAACTAGATCGGTTAAATTTGCAGGATCAGCTCAAAACCACAGACTCAGGCGTCAATAGCCTGAGCTTAAAAATTTCATTCGGAGACCACTATGCTCAAAGCCTTCATGCGCGTAGTCTTGATTGCAGTCGCATTATTTTCGACAACACAAACCAGCTACGCTCAGACGTTTCCTGATCGGGCGATTCGCTGGATTGTGCCTTGGCCACCCGGTGGTGGCGGTGACGTCATGGCACGTTTGCTTGGAAACCCTGTTGCCGAAGCGTTAGGCAAACCCGTGATTATTGAAAACCGCGCCGGGGCGGCAGGCAACATCGGTGCCACCGCGGTTGCGCGCGCGCCAGCAGACGGTTACACCATCGCGTTCGCCTATTCGGGTACACACTCGATCAACCGGCACCTTTATAAAGAGATGACCTTTGAAGAAAAAGATTTCACTCCGGTCATTTTCTTAGCCTCAGTGCCACAAGTGCTGGTCGTCAATAGCAACCTACCTTTCAAGTCGGTCAAAGACATCATTGCCGCCGCAAAAGCCAACCCTGGCAAACTCACCTACGGCTCAAGTGGTAACGGTGCGATCAATCACTTGACGGGTCAACTGTTTGCCGACATGGCGGGCGTACAGTTACAGCACGTTCCCTACAAAGGCGGTGCCCCCGCAGCGACGGCTTTGCTGTCTGGCGAGATCGATATGATTTTTGGTGAACCGGCCACTCTTTTAGCGAATATCGCCAGTGGCAAATTCAGAGCAATCGCGGTCACCAGCGAAAAGCGCTCGCTCACTTTGCCCGAGCTACCCACGATCGCCGAAGCGGGCGTGCCCGGCTATGCAGTCACGTCTTGGAACGGTGTACTGGCACCCGCCAACACCCCTGCTGCGGCCATCAAAACACTGAACGCAGCCTTTAACAAGGCCATTAATGACCCAGAGATTCGCGCGCGACTTGAAAAAATGGGCTTTGAGCTAGTCGGGGGTGCTCCCGAACTCTTCTCAGCGCTGATTGAGGCAGAAACGATCAAGTGGGGTCCGGTGATTAAGAAATCCGGGCTGCAAATTAACTAAGTCATGATTTTTATGAGCCAAAGTGGGATCACCGATCCCACTCAAGAGCCGCAATGGGCACAGTGGTATGTCGAGCACTTACGCATTATGCGTACCGTCGACGGCATCACCTCAGCCGAACGCTTTCAAACGAAAGCGCCGGGCTGGCCGCCATCTCTTGCGATGTATTCAATTCGCTCGCCCGAGGTCTTTGTCGATCCGTACTATCAAAAGATTCGGGGGATGGGGCCTTGGCTCAGTTTGATAGACAAACGCTTTTACCAGCGTAATCTTTTCGAAGGTATAGAACAGGCAGGCATCATGGCGCCTGAGGTGCCTGCAGACTGTGCCATAGTCGTCACCGATCAAGCGCAGCCTACGCTTGCTCATCAAGAACCAGCGTTTGAAGGCGTAACCTTTATTTGGTTGCGCGCAGTTGGCCTTGATCAGTCAACGCCTTACCGTGGGATCAGTGTGATACTTCACGCGCGAGCACTCGACTTGCCAACACGCGCTGACGTTGCGCTATATGCGTCAGCGCAACTCGGCTAGCACTCACTCACACCAACACTTTTAAGAGCCATGACGTTGAACCTCAAGCCCAAACCACGCAAGACTTTGATCGCTGGTGCAACCGGTCAGATCGGCTCGAGCGTTGGCATGCATTTAATGGGGCTAGGTGATTGGGGGCCCTTGGGCTTGGCGCGCACGCCCGACGCACACGCGCCCTACCCAATGCTTGCGGTCGACCTCACCGATGCGAACGACTGTCAGCAGAAACTAGCGCACCTGCAGGGCATCACGCATGTACTGTACACCGCACGCTTTGATCATTTTGGCGGCGAGCTTGAATCCAAAGACACCAACGTCGCGATGCTAAGACACCTGCTTGATGCGCTCGAGCACACTTCAATCGAGCTGCAACATATTCACCTCGTGCATGGCACCAAGTACTATGGCCACACGGTGAAAGAGCGCCGGACGCCGTATCGCGAAGATGACGCCTGCGGCAACTACAAGAGCTTTTATTTTGAACAGCAACAGTTAGTCGAACAACGCCAACACGGTCAGGATTGGTCTTGGTCAATCTCGCGCCCCCATGCGTTTTGCAACTATCGCACCGATGAAGCGCGCAACATGCTGTTGGTCTTGGGGTTATATGCCTCGATCTTGCGTGAGCTCGGCGAGCCATTACATTTTCCAGGCACACCTCGCAGCTTTGAAGTGAAAACACAATTTTCGTGGCTACCAACACTCGCACGCTCAGCGGTTTGGATGATGACTGCACCTCAATGTGCCAACCAAGCCTATAACATCGTCAACGGCGACCCGATGAGTTGGTCTGAGCTTTGGCCTATCTTTGCACAATACTTCAAGATGGAAGTCGGTCAGCCGAATTCAGGTACCTTTGCCAAGTTTGCCTTTGACAAAGATGCTCTTTGGCAAGCGATGATCAAAAAATACGATTTGAAAAAAACTGACTTGCAAACAGTGGCGCAATGGCCGTATGGTGACTATGTGTTGTCACTGCAGTGGGATGTCGTGTCTGACATATCCAAAGCGCAACGCGATGGCTTTACTGAAACCATCAACACGCCAAAGATGTTCACTGGCGGTTTTGATTATTTTCGCGAACACAAAATAATCCCTTAACAGGGTGGAGCAAAAGCTGTGTCAGCAACAACGCATACTGATGTCTTAATTATTGGCGGTGGTGGTACCGGGTTAGCGGCCGCGATCGAGGCCGCAGAACTCGGACGCCAAGTGATCTTGCTTGAGAAAAACTCTGACACGGGTGGCTCAACCTCGTGGTCAGTCGGTTCGATCACCGCTACGGGCACCCCTCATCAACGCAAAGCCAACATACAAGATAGCGCCGACGCACATTTTGAAGACATGGAAAAACACGCTGGCGCACTAGCACCACGTGACAATCTTGCTTTACGGCGCATCTTGGTCGACAACACCGCTGACATGATCGCCTGGCTCATGAAGCTCGGTGTCGTGTTCGTAGGCCCCGAAGAAGAACCGCCCCATCGTGTCGCACGTATGCACAACGTGGTACCTAACTCGCGGTCGTTTGCCTACCATCTGACGCGCCGCTGTCGCAGCCTCGGGGTCGACCTGAGGTTAAACACTGCGACGCAACGCATTGTGCTTGAGGGCGCGCGCGCCGTGGGTGTCGAGGCCACTTTGCCGGATGGCGCATTACATACCTTTAAGGCGCGTCACGGCGTGGTGCTCGCCAGTGGCGATTACAGTGCAGCGGCTGACTTAAAAGCCCAATTGGCCAACCCAGAAGTCGCCTTGGTCGACGCCATTAACACCACCGCCACAGGCGATGGTCATCGCATGGCGATGGCGCTCGGTGCCTCTGTGGTGAATGGCGATATTGTGCGTGGTCCGATCATGCGATTTTTAGCGCCAACACGTGCCAATCTGCTGCAACGCTTACCACCAACCAAAATCATTGCGCAGTTGATTGCCTGGTCAGCAACGTGGCTGCCTCAGTGGATTTTGCGCCCTTTCTTGATGAGCTTTTTAACGACTGCAGTCAGCCCTTCGACAGACTTATATCGCGAAGGTGGTGTGCTAATTAATAAAGACGGTAAGCGCTTTACCAACGAACTCGATAAGCCGAACAAAGACATGGCTAAGCAGCCTGAGCGGATTGGCTGGATTGTCATGGATAGCGTGGTTGCCAAAAAGTTTTCGGCTTGGCCGTATTACATCTCGACCGCGCCCGGCGTAGCCTATGCCTATATTGACGATTACCGGCGCAACCGGCCAGACATCTTTCATTGCGCGCCAACGCTCGAAGGCTTGGCAACGAGCATGGGGGTCACTGGGCAGGCACTGTTTGAAACGATCGCGCATTACAACCAACACGACCGCGGTGCCCGCCCCGCCATTACGCAAGGGCCGTTTTATGCGCTGGGCCCCATTAAAAGCTACGTCGTCTTTACCGATGGTGGGTTAAAGATCACCGACAAGCTTGAAGTCTTGCGCACCGACGGGCAGGTGATCCCCGGGCTGTATGCCGCCGGTTCGGCAGGTCAAGGCGGTCTGTTACTTGAAGGTCACGGCCATCACTTAGGCTGGGCGTTTATTTCAGGTCGTATCGCCGGTCGAGCTGCGGCGCATTTTCAAGGCTAAGACAGCAACCCTGAGCGCCACTCGTCGCTGATTAAGCGATGGTGGTTAGCCGATTCGTGTTCTGTGAATCGGCTAACCAGATTGTCTACGAAACGCCGCTAACTTATCAAAAAAACGGTCTGTCTGCGCAGCTTACTGATCGGCCTTGATATCAGCTGCCTTCACAACCTGCGCCCACTTGGCCATGTCGGCTCGCACGAAGGCGGCGAACTCTTTTTCAGTTGTGATGGTTGGGACCAAGCCCTGCTTTGACAAATCAGCGATCATCTCTGGCCGGCTTAGCACCTCAAGCGCCGCCAGATGCAACGCATTGCGTGCCTGCTCTGGCGTGCCTGCCGGGGCCATCAACCCATACCAATAATCCATATCAAACCCAGGGATACCCGCCTCGATAAACGTGGGCACCTCAGGCATGGCCGACGAGCGTTGTTTTCCGGTCAACGCGATCGCTTTAAGTTGACCTGAGCGCACAATACCAGCCACCGCAGGCAAGGGTGCAAAGAGCACCATATCGCGCTGCTGGCCCAGCATGTCAGCCGTCACGGCACCCGTCCCTTTGTAAGGCACGTGGGTGAGTTTAATTTTGGTCTCAAAAATAAACAGCTCGGCCGCCATGTGGGCACCCGAACCAGTCCCCGCTGAACCAAAATTAATTTTTCCTGGGTTTTCTTTCGCCAACTTCACAAGGTCTGAGGCCACCTTGATCTGTGACGAAGGATGCACCACCAGCACCATGGGCGCCGCCGCCAAGGCTGTGAGAGCTACAAAATCACGCTCAACACTGTAGGCAAGCTTTGGATAAATACTCGGATTGATACCAATTTCAGAGACCGAACCCACCAATAACGTCTTGCCGTCGGGGTTCGCACGGGCCACAAACTGCGCGCCAATCGCCCCCGCAGCACCAGGGCGATTTTCAATCACAGCAGTTACGCCGAGCTTGTCAGCCACCTTAGGCATCACCATCCGAGTCAGTACATCTGTGCCGCCGCCTGGGGCAAAGGGGATCACGACGTTAATCGGCTTATCGTTGGCCGACTGTGCATAGGCGGTAGGCAAGGCGCTGAGCGTGGCCAAGACCATAAGGGTAAAGACACCCTTCAGACAGGGTTTAAGGGGATTGAGCATGCGGGTCTCCGATAATTGCGACTCGTCGGCTGAAAGGTGCAGCGAGAGTCGATTCGTTATGATTACGTTCAATATTAACAAGAAGCGCAAACACGGCTTCGCCTCAGGATAATGTCCGCAATGACTCTGCCCTATCAACACTTGCCACACGTACAGGCCGCTCAAGGGTTTTCGCACTTCGAAGGGATTCAAGTGCTGGATCTCAGCACTTCGGTCGCTGGCCCCTACGCCACCCAACTACTGGCCGATTTTGGTGCCTCAGTACTCAAGATCGAAAAGCCCGGCACAGGCGACGATGCACGTCAATGGGGCCCACCCTTTTTGAACGGCGCTTCGCTCTGGTTTTTAAGCGTCAATCGCAATAAACACAGTATGGCGCTTGATATCAGTCAACCCGAAGGCCTGGAGATCTTGCTGTCTTTGCTCGAAACCACTGATGTGCTGGTGCTTAACATGACACCCCGCGTTCAGGATAAGCTGAGTTTAAATTTTGCCAAGCTCCAAGAACGGTTTCCACGCTTGATTCATGCCAGCCTGACAGGTTTTGGTTTAACCGGCAGTCGCAGCGACCACCCCTGCTACGACTTGATCGCTGAAGGCTACTCGGGGATCATGGATCTGACAGGCGAAAGCGAAAACGACCCACAAAAAGTGGGTACCCCTGCAGCCGACATGCTCGCTGGACAAGACTTGGCCATGGCCGTGATGGCCGCCATTCACGGCCGCGCCCGCACTGGCAAGGGTTCTAGCATCGACATCTCGATGCTCTCTACCATGACTCGCTTTACCGCACCTCGCGTAGTCGCCTATCTAGGATCGGACGAGGTTCCGCGCCGCTCGGGGGGCAAAGACTCGGTGATCGCCATTTATCAGGTGTTCAACACGGCCGACTCACAGCTATCACTTGGGCTGGGTAACGATGCCATCTGGAAACGCTTTTGGCAGGCGGTCGGCGATCCCGCCTTTGCTGAGAAGCCCGAGTACGCCGGTAATGCCGGCCGCCGCACGCACCGGCCTACCATTGTGGCGCGAATCGCAGAGGTGCTAGCTACCAAACCACGCGATGAATGGCTCGCGCTGTTTGCCAAAAATCGGATCCCCGCGGGCCCCATCAATCGCGTAGACGAAGTCACAAAAGACCAAGACCTTTTAACTAAAGAATTTTTTTATAAAAGTGATTCTGGCTATGGCGAGGTACCCCAAGTGGGGCTAGGCATTACTATTGATGGTCAGCACCACGTGCACCGTAAAGCACCACCAACACTCGGAGAAGACACGGAAGCGATTTTGCGCGGACGACTCAAGCTCAGCCCGGCTCAAATCGCACAGTTGCAACAGGCAAAAATTGTGAATGAATAGCCCAGGTGGTCGACTTGCTACAGACCGAGCTGGCCTAGCTACAATGAGTACCCTGCCAAAGACCCACCGCAATAGTAAAATTTACGGTAAGAGCATACGTGCAAGAAAGAACTAACCGAAGCGATTGTCCCACGACAATTATCAAGACGGTCGAATAACAAAATTACTGACAGCTAACGAGACATTTATGAAATTTGACGAAATCCTTTACGAAGAAGACGGCCCAATCGGCACGATTACGATCAACCGCCCCCATGATGGCAATATGTTCACACCAAAAATGTGCCATGAGATTCGTGACTGTATCAACGAGATTCGTCGCGAAACACGCACTCGCGTGATTGTCTTAACTGGTGCTGGTGATCGTTTCTTTTGTATCGGTGGTCGCAAAGAAGGCATGGAAGACACTCAGCTGTATGCGGGCGTCTTGCCGACCCTTGAGATGTACGAAAGCATTGACCGCCTGCAAAAGCCCGTTATCGCCTCAGTCAACGGCTTTGCCGTCGGTGGTGGCAATGTGCTGCAAATGGTCTGCGACGTGACGATTGCCTCAGATACCGCAACCTTCAGGCAAGTCGGCCCAATGATGGGCAGCTTTGATGCTGGCTACGGCACTTGGTATCTTGAAGATTTGGTCGGTAAGAAACGCGCAAAAGAAATGTGGTTTTCAAATCCCAAGATCCCTGCCAAGCAAGCCCTTGAAATGGGCCTGATTAATCGCGTTGTGCCCGCCGCAGAGCTGCGTGCCGAAACCCGTAAGTGGGCCCTCGAGATCGCCGATCGTGGCGCGTTTGCCTTAGCGTCAGTCAAGGCCGCGTTTAACGCACGTCATGGCGGTGTCAGTGGCTTGTCGCGTATGGCGCACGATCTGTTACTGCGTGGCTACCTCGACACCAAAGAACACGATGAGCTTTCAGCGTCGTTTGCCGAACGTCGTAAACCTGATTCGTCGACCTTTGGTCACTAGGATCTTTAATTCAGCACGAAGGCTTTCTACGTTAGCCTCGAAACTCTTTAACTCAGCCCAAAGGCCTTCTACTTTGGCCAACAGGCTTTCTCTATACCGCGCTTAGGTTTTCGAACATGATGTTGACTTTGCACGATCCGCAAAAAACCCGCGAGAACTATGCCTCGGGGGCTTGGCATGCCGACACCATGTTCGGCCTGTTGCAACAGCACGCCCACGCACGCCCAGATAGTATTGCCCTGCGGGATCTGTTTACGACGTTAACCTGGTCACAAGTCTTGCAAGCGGTTGAGCAACTTGCCTTAGAGCTGCATCAAGCGGGCTTAAGCGCTGGTGACCGCGTTGCGATCTGGCTGCCTAGCCGCGTTGAAAGCGTGCTTGTGTTTATGGCCTGTTCACGCAACGGCTACGTGTGCTGCCCGTCGCTTCATCAAAGCTACACCTCTGGCGAAATCATCACGCTACTAAAGCGCATTCGTTGCAAAGCGTTTTTTACGACACTAGGCTATGGCTCTGACGCAGCCACTCAGCCGATTGCGACTTTGCTGAGCGAAGTGCCCACGTTAATCCGTACCTGTTTCTATGGAGCGACCTTTGCCGACGCCACGCAAACGATTGAGCATCAGGCGGTTGAACATCAAACGACTCCGCATCAGACAATTGACCAAGGCACCACCGGGCTGAAGACGATTGCCGGGGCCGCCCCGGCACCGGGCTTACCCCCTGCCGACACGAACCCCGACAAAATTGTTTACCTAGCCTTCACCTCGGGCACCACCGGGTTACCCAAGGGAGTGATGCACAGCGACAACACTTTATTGGCTAACGGCCGCATGATGGTGCGTGATTGGCATCACGATCAACACTCAATTCTTGTCGCGCTCAGCCCTTTAAGTCATCACATTGGTACGGTTTCCATCGAGCAATGGCTTGCTGCAGGCTTGCAACTCGTCATCCATAATTTTGCTGCCGGCAAACCTGCGCTTGACTGGATCATTGAAAGCCAAGGCACCTATGTGATGGGTGTACCGACACACGCGATGGATATTCTTGAAGATGTTCGTCGTCGTAGTTTGACCGCGATGGGTAAGGTGACGTCGTTTTATATGGCGGGGTCTCCGATTCCACGTGAAGTCGCTGAACAATTTTTGCGGATTGGCGTCACACCACAAAACGTCTACGGCATGACCGAAAACGGCTCGCATCAATACACCTTACCCACCGACCCGACCAGTACGATTGTGGCCACGTGCGGACGAGCTGCGCAAGGCTATGAAGTGCGAATCTTTGATGCCGAGCATCCGGACCATGAGGTCGCGCAAGGTCAGGTCGGTGAAATTGGCGGGCGCGGTGGGTTGTTGATGCTTGGCTATTTTGACGATCAAACTGCCACTGAAAATTCTTTTAATCGCTCAGGCTGGTTTATGAGCGGCGATCTCGGTGTGTTTGACGAACAAGGCTGTCTGCAAATCGTTGGGCGTAAAAAAGATTTGATTATTCGTGGCGGGCACAATATTCACCCCGCGCGCATTGAAGACTTGACGCACAGACACCCTGATGTCGTGAAGGCCGCAGTATTTCCGATTGCCGATGATCGCTTAGGCGAGCGCGTCTGCCTCTCGATTTTGCAGCGGGCAGGCGCCACGATTGACCCTCAACAAGTTTTACAGCACTTGCACGAGGTTGGTTTATCAAAATACGACATGCCTGAATACTTTATCGTACTGCCCGCCTTTCCTCTGACGGCCAGCGGCAAGATTTTAAAACGCGAACTCATTGAAATGACTAAGCGCGGAGACATCAAGCCCTTACCGGTTCGTTGGAAGGCGCCTGCTTGATAGTGGCGATGTTTTCATCTCAACAAAACTTCGCACAAATCGCAGTCACCTTAAACCGTGCGAGGTGCATGTCGCTTAACCCAGTATCAGGTTGTTCTCAACTTAAAGGCAGTCGAACATGGCAGTAGAACTTTCAATTGACCAAGGCTTGGCCCACCTGCATCTCAATCGCCCTAAGGCGTTAAACGCCTTAAGCTTTGGGATCTTGCAAGACCTGAACAACTCGCTTGCTCAACTTGAACAAGAGATCGAGCAGCAACAAGTACGCGGTTTGGTGATTACGGGCGCAGGCGAAAAGTCTTTCTGTGCCGGGGCCGATATCCCTGAACTGCTCGGGCGAACCCTTGTGCAGCAACACGAAGGCGCACGTCTCGGGCAAGAGGTCTTTAATCGAATCAGCGTTCTGCGTATCCCGTCTGTAGCGGTGATCCATGGCTATGCCTTTGGCGGTGGTCTTGAACTGGCGCTGTCATGCACATTTCGTATCGCGACAGCGCGCGCCAAGATGGGCTTGCCAGAAATCAAACTCGGCCTCATCCCAGGCTACGGCGGCACACAACGCTTACCCCGCTTGATTGGCGAAGGACGCGCACTCGATATCATCCTGTCAGGGCGCACCGTCGAAGCCACTGAGGCCGAACGTATTGGCTTAGTCACGCGCTTGGTCGACGATGGTAATCCTTACACCCTTGGCGCCGAATTTTTAGCGCCTTATCTTAAGCATGGGCTCTTGGCACTTGAGATGGCACGCCAGGCGATTTCGCGAGGCGTGCAGACAACCCTCGAACAAGGTCTAAAAATTGAGCGTGATTTATCAACGTTAATTTTTCAAACTGCTGACGCCAACGAAGGCATGACCGCGTTTGTTGAGAAGCGACCCGCCATCTTTAAGGATCATTAATTCGTTGACTGAAAAATAAATGGTGCCCGCGGCAGGATTTTTAACAGACTCACTATCCAGCGCCGCGCACCACTTGTTAACCTAGACTCACTTTCTATTTATGACCCCTTCAGGCAAAACATGAGCACTTCAGCAAAAAAAGGTTGCATTATCGTCACAGGCGCCAGTCGCGGCATCGGCGCAGCCATCGCGCTTGGTCTTGCGCAAGCGGGCTACGCGGTCGGCTGCCTGTCACGCTCGGGCGAGACACCCCAAATCACAGGCGCAACACCAGAGCTTGCCAAACACTGGTTCAGCGCCAAGTGCGATGTCAGTCGCCCTGAACAATTGACAGCAGCCTTTGCTGACATTGCACAGCGCTCGGGCCAGCCGCTAGTTGGCCTCGTCAATAACGCCGGCATTCACTCGCAAGATCGTGTGCAAGACATCGCTGAACAAGAGTTCAAAAACGTGATGGATGTCAATGCTTACTCAGTCTTGGCAGCGAGTCAAACCATCTACCCTCACCTGCTAGAAAACAAAGGCGGCATGATCGTCAATATCGGTTCGTTTTACGACAAGCTTGGCGTCAAACAACACCTGACCTACTGCGCCACCAAAGCCGCGGTAGGTGCGATGACACGCTGCATGGCGGTCGAATGGGCGCCCAAGGGGATTCGGGTGCTCAACGTCGCTCCTGGCTATGTCATGACAGACTTTAATCGCGAGATGATTCAAAAAGGGCCCCTCGCTGACTATCTGGCAAAGCGGATTCCGTCTGGTGTGGCCGGCGAGGCGCAAGATATCGGTAATCTCGTGACATCGCTCTTTGTCTTAAATTCACCTTATATGACAGGCGAAACAATCTATATTGATGGCGCGCACGGCATGTTGCAATGATAGTTGGACTGGCCTGCGAAAGACTCAGGTGCGCGACTGCAGTCAATTCGCCCGTCGATGCATGTCACACAAAAATTTTTTACGCCAGTCTCATCCAGAACGGCGAAGTTTTACGGAGTAAAAGATGAACATATTAGAACGACTAGATGCCGCGCAGCCGTGGACGCAAGAAGAAACCATGCTGCTCGATTCAGTCAAGCAACTGGCTGCTGAAAAAATTGCCCCACGCGCTGCCCATTACGATAAGACCGCAGAGTTTCCGTGGGATAACGTTAAAGAGATTAACAATTTGGGCTTGAACGCCATGTTCATCCCTGAAGCCTATGGTGGCGCGCCCTTATCGTACGCATGCTATCTAGCGTGTGTGCGCGAGATCAGCGAGGCCTGCGCCTCAACTGGCATCATTTGGGCGACTAACTTTCATGCCATCAAGCCCTTAATGGATTTTGGTAACGAAGAGCAGAAACTTCGACTACTGCCTCGTATGGCCGAAGGCGGCTTGGCTTCCCTGGTGATTACCGAACCCACTGCAGGTTCAGACGCCACCGGAATGAAAACCACCTTCACGCCTGACGGTGATTCAATCATCATGAATGGCAGCAAAATCTTTATTTCGAATGGCGATGTGTCAGATCTTTATATCGTGTTTGGAAAGTGGAGCGAAATCGCGGGTGATAAAGAATCGATCTCAGCGGTTGTACTTGAAAAAGGCACCCCAGGCTTTAGCATCACCGGCACCGAAGACAAAATGGGAACTCGTGCCTCAGGAACTGCCTCACTCTCGTTTGATCAGGTGCGTATCCCTCGCGCAAACTTATTATGCGACCCCGGCGATGGCTTAAAAATCTTACTCGCCTCATTAAACAAATCGCGACCAAGCGTTGCAGCACATGCGCTCGGCATTGCGCGCGCCGCGTTCAAAGACTCGATCGCTTACATGAATGAGCGCCGTCAGTCAGGAAAGCGCTTACTTGAGTTTCAAGGTTTGCAATTTAACGTAGCTGACTTAGCCGCTGAACTTGTGATGGTTGAGTCGTGGTTGTGGCGTGTGGCTGCACTGATTGAATCCAACGCCCCCAATGTCGGGATCGAGGCCTCAATCCTAAAACTCAAAGCCACTGATCTTGCCATGCGCATTGCCACCGATGCCGTGCAGTTTTTAGGCGGCTACGGTTACTGCAAAGACTATCGCGTCGAGCGACTCATGCGCGATGCAAAAATTACTCAAATCTGGGAAGGCACCAATCAAATTCATCGTCAATTGATTGGACGTAGCTTTCTGCAAAAGGAAAAACGATGAACGCTTCAAAAACCATTGGCATTGTCGGCTGTGGCACGATGGGCACGGGCATTGCTATCGTTGCCGCACGCGCAGGTTTTAAAACACGTATTTATGATCTCAAACCCGAACCACTTGAAAACGCGCGTAAACAAGCCGCAGCATTTTTAAAAAAATCGGTCGAACGCGGCAAACTCGCTGCGGGCGAAGACGCACTGATCATGGCGCAATTTTTAACGACGACTGACGCAAAAGAGTTTGCGGATTGCGATCTGGTGATTGAAGCAGTGTTTGAAGATCTCAAGGTCAAGCATTCGATCTTCAAGCAACTGAATGATATTTGCCCAGCGCACACAATCTTTGCCTCAAACACATCAACCATCTCGATCACCGAGATCGCCGGCGGCTCTGGACGCGCTGATCGTTTCGTTGGCATGCATTTTTGTCTGCCTGCACAATTGATGAAACTAGTTGAAATGTCGCCCGGGATGAACACCTCTGACGCAACCTTTGAGGCGGCTTGGAAACTGTGCGAGGCACTCGGTCAAAAGCCGGTCCGTACGCGCGATACACCTGGGTTCATCTTGAATTACTTCTTGATCCCTTTTAACAATGATGTGATCAATTTGATTGATCAAGGCGTAGCCGACGCTGCGAATATTGACTTGGCCGTTAAGACCGCACTGGGCTATCCGCTTGGCCCCCTAGAGTTGCTTGACATGGTGGGCATGGATACTCAGCTATTGCTGTGCGACGCGATGCACGGCCTCACGAACGAGCCGCGTGCGGCCTGCCCGCCGCTGGTTAAACGCATGATTGGCGCGGGTCGCCTCGGTCGTAAAACAGGTCAAGGGTTTCACACCTACGACAGCAGCAAGATTTTTGGAGCCTGAGCATGAGCTATCAAATTATTCAAGCCCAAGAGAGTCGCTCGTTTCCTGAAGCGCACGCGTTTTTTGAGCGTGCCAGTAAAGAAGGCGCCGGCGTGGTCTACATCGGCGCAGATGCGGGCGAGGCCTTTGACGAAGCTCGCGAACAACACGCAGCGGCAAGTTTTGTGGCCCTCGAACTCGAAAACGAATGCTTGGGTGTCCACATTGCCGATGACGACGGTCCTGTGAACGTTGTCGGCTTTGCACGTTTTAGATTAGGCGATGACGCCCCGACTCAATTGGTTGAGCTCGTGCGCATGCCCTACACCTCTGAAGCTGCGTTGGCAGCAGCCAAAGCGGCTTTCGAAGCCGCTGGCCTAGTCGTTGCTGTCTGTGGTGATTTTCCTGGTCGCATCCTCAATCGCCTGATTCGCCCGTATTACAACGCTGCGCTGCGCCGTTTAGATGAAGGCTTGGCCTCGGCCAACGACATGGATATGACGCTGCGTTTAGGGTTGGGCTATCCAGAAGGGCCGATCGCCCTCTTAAATCGCTCAGGCCTGCATCATCACTTTGAAGTCACACAAGACTTGTACGAACAACTCGGTCAAGAAGCTTATGCCCCCGCGCGCCGTGCACGGAACGCCTGGCTCAAACAATTTCAAGAGCATGATGATGCAGCCTCTTGAGGGCGTGAAGGTACTAGACTTTAGTACCTTACTACCGGGCCCGATGTGTACGCTTCTGCTCGCCGATGCGGGCGCAGACGTGATTAAGATTGAACGCAGTAGCGGCGACGAGATGCGCTCGTACACGCCAAAATTCGGTACAGATAGTGTGAATTTTGCTCTGCTGAATCGCGGCAAAAAGTCGATTGTCGCAGACCTGAAGTCGGCAGCAACCATCAAGCAACTTGAAGCACTGATCGCGCAAGCAGACGTGCTCGTTGAGCAATTTCGTCCGGGTGTGATGGACCGCCTTGGGCTTGGTTACCATGCGGTCGCGAAAATCAATCCACGTATTGTCTACTGCTCAATTACTGGCTACGGTCAAACCGGCCCGTATGCCCAAGTGGCCGCGCACGATATGAATTATCAAGCGCAAACCGGCATGGTCGGGCTGAGCGGTGATGCCAACGGTGCACCGAGCGTACCGCCCGTCTTAACCGCTGATCTCGCAGGTGGGGCTTACCCTGCTGTCATGAATATCTTGCTGGGCCTGCGCAAGCGTGACCTTGAAGGGGTAGGCTGCCATCTTGATATCTCAATGGCTGACAACCTGTTCCCGCTCATGTATTGGGGTTTAGGAGACGGCTGGGCTGCAGGACAATGGCCACGTGCGGGCAACGAGCTTGTCACGGGTGGTAGCCCGCGCTATCAGATCTACCAAACCGCCGATAACAAGTTTTTGACCGCGGCGCCCTTAGAAGAGAAGTTTTGGGGTAACTTTTTAACGGTACTCGGTGCAACTGAGTTGCAGCACATCGACAACCCCGCGTTAGTGAAGGCCAGCATCGCCAAAATTATCGCCCAGCAGCCGGTCGCCTACTGGAACGCGCGTTTCGCTGGGCAAGATACCTGTGTGTGTGAAGTCATTGGGCTCGAACAAGCTGTGCAGGATCCCCATTTTCAAGCGCGTGGCGTTTTTAACCGAACTATCGCGACCGCCTCAGGGAAAACCATACCTGCCCTGCCCACTCCGATTAGCGGGGTATTCTTAAACCCGCAACAAAAGCAAAGCAGCCCTGATTTAGGCCAACACACGCAAGAAATTCTGAAATAAGCTAGGTGAAGCACTTTACAATTGCAAACATAACCACAGCCACAATCTCGCTCATAGTTGTAATCGCAATCACATTCACAAAACAAAAAACATTTGATACGCACATCACGATCAAGAGAAAGATGTGCCTGAGGAAATCATGAAAAAAATAACGTCTTTCTGTCTGCTAACAATCGCGGCACTGCTCCCAGGCGTCGCAACGAGTGCTGACCCTTGGCCAAGCAAACCGATCCGTATCGTCGTCACCTTTGCGCCTGGCGGCACCTCGGATGTCTTAGGCCGTGCGATTGCACCACCGCTATCCGCTGGGCTTGGGGTGCCGGTCGTTGTGGTCAATAAGCCAGGCGCTAATAGCGTTATCGCCACCCAAGACGTTGCACGCTCTGCACCCGATGGCAACACCATTGGGTTGTTTATTAGTGCGCACGCCATCAACCCTTTTATCGCCAAGAGCCTGCCCTACGACTCTAAAAAGGATTTCATTCCTTTAGCGATGTTGGCGCTGATGCCGGGTCTCTTAACGGTGAACCCTTCTGTCCCCGCTAACACCGTGCAAGAATTGATCGCACTCGCAAAAGCGAAACCCGGCACTCTGTCGTATGGCACACCCGGAGGCTTAACCTCAGGGCAGCTGTCGATGCAATATCTCATCAAGCTCGCTGGCGTCAACATTGTCGAGATTCCATACAAGGGTGGCGGGCCAGCCTTGGTGGATCTGCTAGCCGGCCATATTCAAATGTTGATCAATAGCCCCACCTCAACGATTCCGCATGTCAATAGCGGAAAGTTGCGCCCGTTGGCCACCACCGGTGCAACGCGCCCTCCTGCACTCAAAGACGTGCCCACCATTGCTGAATCGGGGTTTCCCGGCTTTGAACTCTATGAGTGGTACGCCTTGTTTTTACCGGCTGGCACACCCAAAGAGATCGTGACTCGGTTGCACAAAGAGGTCATGACGGTGATGGCTTCACCCGAGATGGTGAAACGCATTGCTGACATCGGCGCGCAAGGCAGCAAAGATACGCCTGAACAGTTCGCTCAGTTTTTAGCGAAAGAAGATAAAGTATGGGGAGACCTAGTGAAGGCCATTGGGATTCAACCCGAATAACTTCACTGCAACCTGAGCCAACGTACCGCATATTTGGTACGTAGGCTCAGGTCATCCACCACACGCCGCAAGGGCGTGGTGCGATAACAAGTTGGTAATCGTACACGCCTTGCGCATGCCAAGCGAGCAACTGAGTTACTGCCGAAAACGTGTCCCCGCATCAATCGAGATGACATCGCCACTTATGTATTTTGACATGGCATCTGAAGCAAAAAAGACCGCAAGATTTGCAATCTCGTCAGGCGTCCCCATCCGACCATAAGGCAGATTCGCCATGACTTTTGCATACGCCTGTCGATCGGTATCGTTTCGGGGATGCAGCAAGCTCTCGGTGCGAGGAGTATGAATCAAGCCAGGATTAATCCCAACCACGCGCACGCCATGATTGACCGTCTCTGAACCAAACGCTTTCGTAAACGCAATCAGTGCAGCGTTGGCAACCGACGTACCAATCGAGTTAGCGTTGAGTCGTTCGCCTGCGATACCGATAATGTTGATCATCACACCAGCCTTGCGTGCGATCATGTGCGGATACAGCGCGCGGCTCAGCATGATGGTCGACATGACCTTGCCCTCGAAACTATCGCGAAAATCAACGGGGTCAATCGCAAGTAAACCACCACGCCCAATCGCACCAGCAGAATTAATCAAGATCTCGGTCTCGGGATAAGCCGCGGCGAGCTCTTCGGCTGCGCCTGGCTCGGATAAATTCACCGACTCGATCAAGACCTCGACTTGGTGTTGCGCTTGAATTTGCCGACGGGCCTCTTCTAAAGAGACCAAATCACGCGCCACTAGTCTTAACGAACAGCCCTCAGCTGCCAGCGCCTTCGCAATCGCGAAACCAATTCCCTTTGAGCCACCGGTCACCAGAGCGACTTTGCCCTTGAGTTGATAGTCCATACCTTATCCTTTTTGTCTGAATCACTTGCTGTGAAATGGGCTAACCTCCATAATATTCAAAAATCTCTCAGACAACCAAAAAAATCTCTCAGACAATCAACGGTTGGGCAGTCTTACACCCATTGAACTCCCACACTAAGGCCTTGTTAAATGTCCTCTTTAAAAGTGATTGCACTCAGTCTTCTCGCCTTATCGGCTGCCAGCGTCTCAAGTCTTCAAGCGCAGGTGATCGACGGCTACCCGACGCAACCCATCAAGCTCGTGGTGCCGTTTCCACCGGGCGGGGCCTCTGACATCATTGCCCGCATTGTCGGGCAACGCTTGGCTGAACACATGAAAGCCACCGTCGTCATTGAAAACAAAGCGGGTGCCAATGGCAACATCGCCGCTGAGTATGTGGTGCGCTCAAAGCCTGATGGCTATACCTTGATCTACAACAGTTCATCTGTCGCGTTAAGCCCTGCGCTGTATAAAAATTTAAGCTTTGATGTGCAAAAAGATTTGGCGCCAGTGGTTCTTACTACTGTTGTCCCGATGCTGCTCAATGTCAACATCTCGGTACCCGTCACCAATTTCAAAGAGTTTGTCGCACTACTCAAAGCCAAGCCTGATTCGCTCTCGTATGGCTCAGCTGGGGTTGGCAACATCACCCATCTCGCGCCCTTTTTAGTCTTAGAAAAATTAGGATTAGTGGCGAACCATGTGCCGTATAAGGGTAGTGGCCCCGCCATGATTGGCCTGGTCGGTGGCGAAATTCAGTTTGATATGCAACCGATTTCAGTGGGGTTAGCCTATGCAAAAGAAGGGCGCGTACGACCGCTTGCGGTCTCGACCCTGGTTCGCTCGCCGGTACTGCCTAACGTGCCAACGCTCGACGAAAGTGGCTTAAAGGGCTTTGAGTTGGGCGCCTGGCAAGCCATTATGGTGCCCGCCAAAACACCCCCCTCGATCATCAAACGACTCAACACAGACATCATGGCAGTCCTCATGAACCCCGAGACCAAAGAAAAGTTACTTTCGCAGGGCGCTCAAGTCTTAGGGTCAACGCCCGAAGAGTATGGCACCTACCTCGCGAGTGAGATCAAACGCTGGGATGCGGTCGTGAAAAGCAGTAAAACCGAGCCACAGTAACTCGCTAGGCCTCAATATCTAATTCTGAGTTTTTGTGTATCGTTGCAGTCTATGATCCACATTATCGAACTTCGCTTACCCGTCGATCACCCGCCCGAGGCACTGTCGGCGGCAATCGTTACACGTCTGGGCATCCCTGCCAACGACCTTTTAAAGATCGATATCTTTAAAAGAAGCTACGACGCACGCAAAAATATTGCCCTGTCGTTTACCTATATTGTTGATGTCGTCGTCAAAAACGAGGCCGCAGTCCTTGAGCGCTTTGTGGACGATCCGCAAGTTCGCTTAACGCCCGATACTAGTTATCACTTCGTGGCACGGGTCACTGAGCAGACACCTCGCCCAAAGCTTAGACCCATTGTGATTGGTTTTGGTCCCTGTGGGATTTTTGCTGCCTTATTGCTGGCACAAATGGGCCTCAAACCACTCATTCTTGAGCGCGGCAAAGCGGTACGCGAACGCACACAAGATACCTGGAAACTTTGGCGTAAAAACGTTCTAAATCCTGAATCCAATGTGCAGTTTGGCGAAGGTGGCGCGGGCACGTTTTCAGATGGCAAACTCTATAGCCAAATCAAAGACCCAAAGTTTTATGGTCGTAAAGTGATTCAAGAGTTCATCAAAGCAGGCGCCCCCGAAGAGATTCTGTACGTCGCGAAGCCTCACATCGGTACGTTTCGCTTAGTCGGCATTGTTGAAACCATGCGCGAAGAAATCATCGCACTGGGCGGTGAAATTCGGTTTTCGCAAAAAGTGACTGGCTTTGATATTGAGGCCGAGCAGATCCGTGGCGTGCAGCTTGAAAACGGTGAGCACATCGCTGCAGATCATGTCATTTTGGCGCTTGGCCATAGCGCGCGCGACACCTTTGAAGCCTTGCACGAGGCGGGTGTTTTCCTTGAAGCCAAACCGTTCTCAGTCGGCTTTCGTATTGAGCATCCACAATCAATGATTGATCGCGCGCGGCTGGGGCCACATGCTGGCAACCCGTTGATTGGCGCTGCCGACTACAAACTGGTGCACCACGCCAACAATGGCCGTAGCGTCTATAGCTTTTGCATGTGCCCCGGCGGCACAGTGGTAGCCGCCACCTCAGAACCGAATCGCGTTGTCACCAACGGCATGAGCCAGTACTCTCGTAACGAACGCAACGCCAATGCTGGCATCGTGGTGGGGATTACGCCTGAAGATTATCCCGGCGGCCCCCTGGCCGGCATTGCATATCAACGCGCGATTGAATCGAAAGCATTTGAACTGGGCGGTGGCACCTACGAAGCGCCAGGGCAACTGGTTGGTGACTTTTTAATGGGACGCGCGTCAACCGCGTTTGGCAGCGTGACGCCGTCGTACAAGCCTGGTGTACACCTTACTGACTTAGCCAGCAGTCTGCCGGCCTATGCCATCGATGCCATTCGCGAGGCCCTGCCCGCCTTTGAAAAAAAGATCAAAGGGTTCTCAATGCACGATGCCGTCTTGACTGGTGTTGAAACACGCACCTCATCACCACTACGCATCACACGCGGGGCAGATTTTCAAAGCCTCAATATCAAAGGCCTTTACCCTGCGGGCGAAGGCGCGGGCTACGCTGGTGGCATTTTGTCGGCCGGGGTCGACGGCATCAAAGTGGCCGAGGCCGTGGCACTGAGTTTGTTAGCGCACTAATTCGTGCGCAACGCACCCAATACGACTCGTTTAAGCAGGCAGCGCGCGCGATAACACCCGACCTGGTCGCGCACTAGTCGCTTTGCCCTGCGCCCAAACGACCTCACCATTCACAATCACCGTATGAATGCCTTTGGCCAAGGCGATCGGGTTGTCGTAGGTCGCCACTTCATCGATGGTCGCTTCATCAAACAAGGTCAAGTCGGCAAACGCACCTTCTTTGATCACACCGCGATCCGTCAAACCAAAATTGGTTGCGGTTAGACCAGTCATTTTATGCACCGCGGTTTCAAGCGAAAACAGTTTGAGTGAGCGGCGATAGTGGCCCAACACGCGCGGGAAGGTTGACCACAATCTTGGATGCGGCGAAGCATCGTGCGGCAAGCCATCCGAGCCAATCATGGTGGGGGCAAATTGCAAAATCTTTTGCACATCGCCTTCATCCATCCTGAAATAGATTGCACCCGCTGGCAATAGTTTGTCGACCGCTTCTTTTTCTGAAACGCCCATCTGTTTTGCGATCTTGTCGAGGTCTTGTCCTGCATACTGCGGCAAGGGTTTTGACCAGGTCACAATCACACGCGATGAGGTCTCAGCACGGCTATATGACAAAACCGTTGAGCCCGCGGTATAGGGATAGCAGTCCAGACAAATGGGTTGCTTGGCCATATTTTTTTGGATGTAAGCAAGCGTCTCATCTGAGCGACCATAGTTTTTTGCACCAATCACCTTGTGATGCGAAATCACCACCGGCACATCCGTTTCACGCCCAATTCTGAAGGTTTCTTCGAGCGAGTCGATCACACCATCAGCTTCGTCGCGCATATGTGTGCAATACAGACCGTTGTATTTTTTTAGCGGGCGACAAATCTCAATGACTTCTTCGGTGGGGGCTGCAACCGCCGGTTCGTAAAACAAACCAGTCGATACACCGATGGCGCCGGCCTGCATGGCTTCAACCACTAACTCGCGCATCGCTGCGATTTGCGCCGCATTGGCGGGTTGCTCAAGGTCGTCCATCGTGGCCACGCGCAGCGTGGTGTGACCAACCAACATGGCACGATTAGTCGTTGATGGTTGCGCTCGCAAGGCATCCAGATAGGCCTTGAAGGTTCCAAACTTGAACCACTTACCCTCGTCATCGAGCAGATTTAGGGGTGGCGTCACCGGATCTGGAATTGGCCGAGGCATGGGGGCTAGAGAGACCCCGCAGTTACCACCAATGATCGTGGTCACACCCTGGCTGACCTTGGGGGTCATTTCTGGGTTTGAAAGCATTAAGCGGTCGTCATGCGTGTGCGCATCAATGAAACCAGGTGCGGCCACTTGCCCTTTAAGATCAATCTCTTTTTTACCAGAAGATGCTGACAGATCGCAGATTTTAACAATGCGATCGCCGTTGATGCCAATATCGGCAGTGTAGCGGATCGCCTCGGTACCATCCACAATCGTGGCATTTCGGATCAAAAGATCATAAGAAGTCTGCATGAAAGGCCCTTTTTGTAATTTTGAGCGATTAACAAGGCCCAAGCCCTTTGATTTTTAAGGGTATTTGAACTGATCGCCAACATGAATCTAAAACTATATACTGAATCTAACAGGGATCGGAGTTTAAGCGCCAATGCCGCGCTGACGCTGTCCCGCCAAATTCTCACGCAACGCGTTCACGCGTACCGAGGTTTTTATGCAAGTGTTTTCTGATACGGCTTCGATTGATGTCACCGACATCACACCCTACCTTGGCAAACTGATTCGCTTTAGGCGCGATCTGCATGCTCACCCAGAACTACGCTTTGAAGAGGTACGCACCTCAGACCAAGTCGCCAATTACCTGACCGAACTAGGCTTGGACGTTCACCGCGGCATGGGCAAAACCGGTGTGGTGGCTACGTTGCGTGGGCGCGGCGCCCAGGCCAACGACCCTGCGCGCGTGCTCGCCCTCCGCGCCGACATGGATGCTTTGCCTGTCACAGAACTGAACCAGTTTGAGCATGCCAGCACCTACGCCGGGCGCATGCACGCCTGCGGTCACGACGGTCATACCGCCATGCTGTTGGGTGGTGCCACATTGCTAGCGGCCAACCCCGACTTCAACGGGACCGTGCATTTTATTTTTCAGCCGGGCGAAGAAGGCGGCGCAGGTGCGCGCGCCATGATCGAAGACGGCTTGTTTGACAAGTTTCCAGCCAAGGCGGCTTTTGCTCTGCATAACTGGCCCGTGTTACCCGCCGGTCAAATGGGCGTGCGCGTTGGCCCCATCATGGCGGCCGCCAATCGCTTTGAAATTCGCGTCAGCGGCAAGGGTGGTCATGCCGCGCAACCACACATTGGCATCGACCCAATCCCTGTGGCCTGCACCATTGTCGGTCAATTACAAACGCTCGTGTCGCGCGGCACCGACCCACTAGATAGCGCAGTCGTCACCGTTGGTAAGATCGAGTCGGGAACCGTTGAAAACATTATTCCCAATGAGGCCATCATTTATGGCACCACTCGTGCGTTAACCCAAGAGACCTTGAATCGTTTGACGGTGGGTCTTGAGCGAATCAGTGAGCATATCGCTGCAGCGCATGGCGCGACCGCAAAATTTATTCTCAAGCCGGGCTATCCCAGCACTGACAACCATCCAAAAGAAGCCGCGTTTATGGCGAAAATGATGGCCGCCACCGTTGGCGTTGAAAACGCGTTCGATAACATCCCACCCGCAATGACGGCCGAAGACTTCAGCTTCATGCTGCTTAAAGTGCCAGGCGCCTATGGCTTTATCGGCAATGGCAAAGGCGGCAAACCGGGCATCAGCCTGCATAACGCAGGCTATGACTTTAATGACGACATCTTAGGTGTTGGCGCACAATTCTGGGATCGCCTTGCGCGTGAATGGTTTAAGACTGAGGTGATTTGATGCGTCAACTTACGCGCCACATCAGAGTATTGCGTTGAGTCCCTTGCGCTCAATCAGCGACAGCAGCTTAAGCGAGGGCCCACTAGGTTTTTTATCGCCAACCTCCCACTTTTGCACTGTTGACACGCTGGTATTGAGTACGGCGGCAAGCACCGCTTGACTGATGCGCATCCGTTCGCGAAGTAATTTGATCTTTGCTGCAGGCATCGGCTGTACTGTTAAGTTTCTTAAGTATTCATATTCAAGCATGCGTTTTTTAGTGATTAGGCCAAGCGAGTGCAAGCCTTCAGCCGTCTCGTGCAATTCTTCAATCAGCCGATTGTTAGCTTTTTTAGACGCCATGGTTCACCTCAATAATCTGACCAGCCCGTATCGCTACAGCCAGTTCTTGTTGCGTCAAATCTAAAAGATCTTTCGCGATCCGTCGAACATAATCTAATTCATGTTCGTCTAAATTTGTACGCTCATTTTTATGAAACCCGTGAAGAAAAAAATACCGACCGTGCTTGCGCGTGGCGATAATGACTCGTGCGGCGCTGCGCTTTCCGCGACCAGCGATTGCGATCCGCTTTTTAATAAGTCCTGCTCCTAAATCAACCACGCTCAAACCTGAAAAAGTTTCGAGAGCAGTTAACAATATTCTTTCTTCACTGAGCCTGCTTTTACGCATCCACCGATCAAAGGTTTTTGTCACAAATACCTGCATGCAAATCTTCCTAAACTATACCACTAAGTGCAATAAAAATAAATATGAGGCCCTAGAGCCTCGCATTAAAACGTGCACGAACTAGCAGTTAAAAGAAGATTTCAACAGGTCTTTCACCCCTTGACTATTCGCAAATCTACGCTGGTACACCCGCTGCAGCGATCTGCGCGCCCTCGTCGCCAAGATCCCAAAATAAGCCCGCCATTAACTGCAGA